>DASZXS010000042.1:0-117823 GCA_035545735.1 Bryobacteraceae bacterium
GGAATGACCGGAGGACGCTCGAAAGTCTCCCTAATTTTCGCTGGCTCCAGCCCTGCCAGGATATTGAACAAATGCTGGAGGAAACGCGTCTGCTACTGATGCCATCGTTGTGGCTCGAGGGGTTCGGGCTGATCGTAGTGGAGGCCATGCTGCGAGGGATTCCCGTCGTCGCGTCGGATGAAGGAGGGCTGAGAGAATCCACGCTCGGAGTCGCGCGCCGCGTGCCCGTGTCTCCCATCCGCGAATTCACCGCCGCCTTCGACGACCGCCATCTTCCCGTTCCGGTGATTCCCGGCCAGGATATCGAACCGTGGGCGAGGGCTTTGTCCGCACTGGCCCGCGAAGCGAATTACAAAACCGAGTCCCGCGCGTCGAAGATTGCGGCGGAACGTTTTGTGTCGGGACTGGAGCCGAATCAGATAGAGCGTTTTTTGCAGAATCTTAACCAGCCAGGTACCAGAGGCGAGCCAGTGGTCCGGGCGCCGTCGAGCCTTTCGCCGGAAAAGCGGGAACTCCTGCTACGCCGACTGCGCGGCTCGCATCAGAAGGAGAAACCGCCCCAAACATGAAGATTCTCCTGGCGCATAATTCGCTCTATTACCCGGCCCATGGCGGCGGGGACCGGTCCAATCGCCTCTTGATGGAAGCCCTCGCGGCAAGGGGCCACCACTGCCGCGTGATCGCGCGGACCGCCGACTATGGCCCGAAGGCGCAGGAGGCACTCGTGCGGGACCTCGCCGCCCGCGGCGTCCCGGCGCTTTCTTCCGGCGCGGGCGTGGTGTTGATCCGCCGGAACGGCGTGGAGGTCCATACGGTGGCGAATCATCCCAACCTTCGGGCCTATTTCGCAGTGCAATCGGCCAGTTTCCAGCCGGACATCACCATTGCGTCGACCGACGATCCCGCGCAAGTGCTTTTAGAAGCAGCACTCCGGCAGGAAGGCTCCCGGATCGTCTACCTGGCGCGTGCGATCCTTCCGCTGCCCTTCGGCCCGGACTGCGCCTTCCCCAGCCCGGCCAAGACCGCCGCCCTCCGGCAGGTGGACGCGCTAATCGGCGTAAGCCGATACGTGAGCAATTACGTTCAGCAGCATTCCGGAATTCCGTCCGTTCATGTTCCGATCTCTCTATTGGAGCCGGGCGATTATCCGGTCTGCGGCCGTTTTGAAAATGAATTCATCACCATGGTGAATCCGTCGGGCACAAAGGGGATCTCCATCTTTCTCGACCTCGCGCGGACGTTGAATCATCTGCGGTTCGCGGCGGTGCCGACCTGGGGGACGAGCGCCGCCGACCTTGCCGCGATGCGGGAGGCGGGCAACATCACGATCCTCGATCCGGTCGACGATATCAAAGACATCCTCAACCGCACCAGGGTGATGCTGATTCCTTCGCTCTGGGCGGAGGCGAGATCGCGCATGGTGATTGAGTCGCTGGTCCATGGCGTGCCCGTGATCGCGAGCGACGTCGGTGGTTTGCGTGAAGCGATGATGGGCGTGCCCTATGTGCTGCCTGTGAATCCGATCACCCGGTATCATTCGCGCGTGGATGAAAATATGGTGCCCGTCGCGGAAATCCCCCCACAGGACACTTCGGATTGGGCGCGAACGCTGGATGCGTTGGCCGGCGACCGGGCGCATTGGGAGGACATTGCGGAGCAAAGCAGGAGGGAAGGCTTGCGGTACGCCTCCGAACTCACGGCGGAGCCGTTTGAGGAAGTGCTGGAGCAGGTCTTGCGCGCGCCGGTGCGGCGCATGTCCACTCCCGAAAAAGCGCCGCTTTCGCCCGAGAAGCAGAAATTGCTGGCGATGCGCCTGAAGAAAAAGGCCGCCGCTTTGGGCAATCCCTGGTTCCCCGCGATTCCGGACGCACAGGATTCGGCCGTGCGCCTGTTTTGCTTTCCCTTTGCCGGCGGAGGCTCGGCGTTTTTCCGTGGCTGGCCGGTCGCCCTAGGCTCCGGAATTTCGCCAGTCCCCGTTGTCCCGCCGGGCCGGGAGCGCCGGTTAAACGAAAAAGCCGTGGAAAATTTCGAACGGCTCGCCGATCTTGTGCAAGAGGCGATTGCGAGCTATCTGGATATGCCCTTCGCGTTTTTTGGCCATAGCATGGGCGCGGTGCTTGCGTTTGAAGTGGCCCGGCGGCTGCGGCGCGATCGACAGCCGCTTCCCGCGGCGTTGTTGGTATCGGGCGCCCGCGCGCCGCAATGCCGGCGCGGTCACGTGCCGCCTCCGGATCCCTCCGACTTGGAATTGATGGAACAGTTGCGCTCGGTCCAGGCGCCCGGAGCGCCGCTACCGGACCAGCCGGAATTGACACGGATGCTGCTGCCCGCGCTGAGGGCCGATACGAAAGCCTATCGCGGTTATGTTTATGCCGAAGGCGATCCGTTTGCGCTCCCGATCTTCGCGTACGGCGGGAAGGAAGATCCCCAGGTCTCCGCCAGCCACCTGGACGGGTGGCGCGAACAGACAACCGAAGGCTTTTCGCTCCGAACGTTCCCCGGCGGTCACTTTTTCCTTCGCTCAAGCGCCCTGCTGTTCTTATCCGCGGTGAAGGAAGACTTGAACGCGATACCGAAGCGCGCCGCCGCATCCATCCCCTGAGCAAGTGGGTGTCGCCCGTTAGCTGTGGCGGATCACAAGCACGTCGCCATCCTTGACGATGTACTCCTTGCCCTCTAACCGAAGCAAGCCCTTATCCCGCAGTCCGGGGTAGCCGTTGTGCTCGATCAGCGCCTGCCAGTTTACCGTCTCGGCGCGGATAAACTTCTTTTCGAAGTCGCTATGAATCGCTCCGGCGGCTTTCACGGCGGTACTGTTGATCGGTATGGTCCAGGCGCGGCACTCCGTCTCTCCCGCCGTGAGAAACGACATGAGGCCGAGCAGGGAATAGGTCGCCGAAACCATGCGTTCGAGACCGGAATCCTGCAACCCGTAGCTTGCCAGGTACTCTCGCGCCTCTTCGGGAGACAGTTCGGCTAACTCGGCTTCTATTTTTCCGCAAATTGCCGTGACCGCCGTATTCGGACGATGGGCGAGTGCGCCGGTCCGGTAGCTTTCCTCCACTTCGCGAAGGCGCGGCGCATCCTCCTCGCCCAGGTTCAAGACGTACAGCACCGGCTTTTGCGAAAGGAACTGAAAGCCGCGAATCCGCTTTTCGTCCTCGGAGGAAAATTCCAGCGAGCGAAGGGGAGTATTTTCTTCGAGCGTGGACTTGCAGCGGGTCAGCAGTTCGAACTCGCGGTCGAGCTCGGGGTTTTTGATTTTCTTGCGGTCCTTCTCCAGCCGCTCCATGCGCTTCTCGACAACGACCAGATCGCTGAGAATCAGCTCCACATCGACATCTTCGGCGTCCCGCAGCGGGTCCACGGTTTCTTTCTCGTGGGGCACGGTGTCGCTCTGAAAGACGCGCAGCACATGCGCCAGCGCGTCGACTACGCGGAGGCTGGCCAGATAACTCGGATCGCGTAGCGCCTCTTTCGAAATGGCTGGGAAATCGAGGTATTCAACGGTGGCGTAGGTGACCTTGGGAGGTGAGAAGAGTTTTGCCAGCGCTTCCAGCCGCGCATCGGGAACTTTGGCGACACCGACACGGGCTTCCATTGCGCCCACGCGCGTGGCTTCGTGTACTCCGGTAAGGATCGTAAAAAGCGAGGTCTTGCCCACCATCGGCAGACCGATAATTGCTGTTTTCATGCAAGTTTCAGGGTAGCGTGTTCAGAGGGGAACGTCGATTTGCGTCAGGATATCGTTCAAAATGCGCTCGGCGGTTTCGCCATTTCTCGCGGATAGGGTGGCGCGTGAATTTACGGCGATGCGGTGCGCGCACACGGGTATGGTGAGGCGCTTGATGTCGTCGGGAAGCATATACTCGCGGCCCTCCACCATAGCCAGCGCCTGCGCGGCGCGATACAGGGCCCGCGCGCCGCGGGGGCTTACCCCAAGCGACAGAGCTTCGTGAGCTCGGGTTTTTTCCACGATGGAGATCAGGTAGTCGACCAGGGAATCGTCCACGGCCACCCGGTGGACCTGTTCCTGCAGCGCGAGCAGTTCCTCCGATGTGATCACCGCAGCCAGGGGCCCGGCATTGGAGGCATCGCCGTTCCGTACGATTTGCATTTCCGCATCGCGGCTCGGATAACCGATTTTCAAGCGTAGAAGAAACCGGTCCAGTTGCGATTCGGGAAGAGGATAGGTGCCGTGGTGCTCCACCGGGTTCTGCGTTGCAATCACCATGAAGGGCTGAGGCAGTGGACAGGCGCGCCCTTCGATGGTGATCTGTACCTCGTTCATCGCTTCGAGGAGCGCCGACTGGGTCTTCGGCGTCGCGCGGTTGATCTCATCGGCCAGGACGAAATTGGTGAAAATCGGACCTGGCCGGAACTCAAACTCCTCCGTCCGCGCATTGTAGATGGTGACTCCCAACACGTCGCTTGGCAGCATGTCGGAGGTGAATTGAAGGCGGTGAAAGCCGCAGTCCACCGATCGCGCGAGGGCGTGGGCCAGGGTGGTCTTGCCAACGCCTGGAACATCCTCGATCAACAGATGGCCGCGCGCCAGCAGGCAAACCAGGGCCAGGCGCACCGCTTCCGCTTTCCCCCGGATGACAGAGGTTAGCGAGAGCTCCAGCGAGGAGAGTTTCGAGAGTGCCACCGGAGCGGCAAGCATTATCTTCATTTTAGACGGAATACCGGTGCTCGAAGGTGCAGCCCGGTTTTTTTCGCCGCCCGGGAGGGTTTAGGAACGGCCGGCTCCGGCCAGGTAGCCAAGAAAAACGCCGAGCAGGCACGCGATCATGGAGGCCGCCACGTAGGCGCAGGCCTTCGGCCACTCGCCGCTTCGCGCCAGGTTGAGCGCCTCCAGGGTGAAGGAGGAAAATGTCGTGAAGCCGCCGCAGATGCCGGTCATCACGAGCAGCCGGACGGACGGGCTTAGCGCGGCGCGGCTTTGCGGTCCGTAAGCGGCGGCGAACCATCCGATGAAGGCGCAGCCGATGATATTGACCAGCAGCGTGCCCCAGGGGAAAGTCCCTCCGGCCAGGCGTGCAAGGGAGAGCGAAAGCCAGTAGCGGCCTACGCTGCCGAATGCGCCTCCCAGGGCGACCCAGACAAAATTCACCGTGGGCCCTCACCGGACTCGGCGGGTCGTGTTCGATAGGATTCCATAGGGAGCGGCTAACAGTCCACAATATCGCGCCAACCGCAGGCGCCGCTCAACCGGGTTCTGTTTGGCCCTGGCGTGGAAATCGGCCGGGAAGCTGCGATAGCTGCGATAATGGAGCTTGGATCTCACCGGGTGGACAGCCGCTGTCCGCTTCCGGCTTCGGCTCGGAAGGGGAGGGAGGAAAGTCCGGTCTCCAGAGGGCAGCATGCCGGCTAACGGCCGGGGGGACGTGGTCAAGCGCGTTTCACGGAAAGCGCCACAGAAAATATACCGCCGGCCGCAAGGCTGGTAAGGGTGAAATGGTGCGGTAAGAGCGCACCGCGGGCGGAGTAATTCGTCCGGCAGGGCAAGCCCCATGCGGAGCAAGACCAAATAGGGGAGGAGGGGCGGCCCGCTCCGTTCAACTCCCGGGTAGGTCGCTTGAGCCCGTCAGAAATGGCGGGCCTAGAGGAATGGCTGTCACCTCGCAAGAGGCACAGAAACCGGCTTACAGCCCGGTAGATCCAGCAAACGCGTTTGACCGGCGCGAACGCATTTCCGTACAATGAGGTTGGTCGGAAGGGCGCGGGAGTAACTCAATGGTAGAGTCACAGCCTTCCAAGCTGTTGGTTGCGGGTTCGATTCCCGTCTCCCGCTCCATCGTCGAATCCCTCCAGGGAGCTTCCGGTTGCTCCACAGGTCCCATTCGCGTGCGGCGACGCCGCTCCGCGAGCCCCCACTGTTGAATCGTCCTTAACGCCCCGAGAAGTAGTGTCCTGCTTGCGGGGCCGTACTGCAATTTCTTAATCGGAGGCACTTGGACTCTCCGAAAAGAACTCAGCGGGATTCAGGTTAGGACCGGGTCGCCGTCTTTTCGGGCCCGCGCTTTCTCCGACTTCGGAGAACGGCTCCAATCGAAACGAGGCTTGTTCCAACGAAAAAAGGAGAGAACTGCTCGACGGCGTCCCACACTGGAAGAGGGAGAGCGAGGATGTTGGGGGAGCCCGCACCATCGAGATCCGCCGTCTGGTTGGTTCGAGGTTGAAAAGCGGCACTACTTGCGGCCACCACGACACCTGAGAGCATCATGAGGACAAGAGCAAGGCCGATGTTTTTCTTAATCATTAAGGTTTACCTGCTCGACAACAAATCCGGCACTGTCTCCTCTGTTGCATTTGGAGGGCCGAAGCCGTGAAGATACCTGCGCCTTGAAAATTAACACCGTTGTGACATGCCCGCAGTCTCCCGTACCGGCGAGAATGCTACCGAAGCGGCACCTCCACGCAATCCTTTGCAGCATTTGTTGTACCTAACCGTCACTGCGCTTTGGGGCCGCTTTCGTTGCACATCGGAAGGATATGTTTTTGCGCTTTCGTACCAGTGTACTCGTAGGCCTTAAAACCTCCCGTGAGAGCCCCGTTCAAGGTCGTTTCAAGGGTTGGTTCAGTACCACATGGTACAATAAAATCAATTTGTTAGAAGTGTGTATCGGATCTGGTCTACGTACGTTGTCACTCTTTAGTCATGGACGTTCCCCACCTTGACCGAGGTATGGAAGCGTCACTAAACTGAAATCACTTTTCGCTTTATCGCACCGAAAGAGATTGCGAAAACGCTTGGCTAGACGTTAAACGGAGGAGAACTCAATGGGCGCCGGTTCCAATTTTATCCAGACCAGTTCCGCACTAAGGCGGATTGCAGAGCAGGCAAGTCAATTTGCTCAGGTGGACGTCCCTGTCCTGTGTTTAGGGGAGAGCGGAACCGGCAAAGAGGTCATCGCTAAGCTGATTCATTCCCTGTCTCCGCGAGCGAACAATATGTTCCTCAAGGTAAACTGCGCCGCGCTCCCGGCGGATTTGCTGGAGAGTGAACTTTTTGGATACGAGGCGGGCGCTTTCACCGGCGCGACCCGATCGAAGCCCGGCAAGTTCGAATTGTGCCACGGCGGAACGCTGATGCTCGACGAGGTCGGCGAGATGCCTACCTCGCTGCAAGCCAAGCTTCTCCACGTGCTGCAAGATGGGGAATTCATGCGCTTGGGCGGCCGCCACCAACTCAAGGTTGACGTGCGAATTCTCGCCGCCACCAATGTGGACGTTCAACAGGCCCTTCGAACGAAGACTCTTCGGGAAGATTTGTACTACCGCTTGAGCGCGTTTATTATCCGCATGCCCCCCCTGCGGGAGCGTCGTGAGGATATCGTGCCGATTCTCCGGTACTACATCAACCTGTATGCGGAGACCTACAAATTGCCCCAGGTGTTGCTCTCCGAGAATTTCATCAGCGCGTGCCTCCGGTACCACTGGCCGGGGAACGTGCGCGAGCTCGAGAACCTTGCCAAGCGCGTTGTGATTCTCCGCGACGAATCCCTGGTTTTGAGTGAGCTGCGGTTGGAGCCCGCGGGGAATCGTGAACTTCAGCTCGTGGATGCCGCCAACGACCGGCCCGACGATTTGAAATCGCTGGTTCGCGGTCTGAAGGCGGATGCGGAAATCGACGCGATCCGTCAAGCCCTCGATGAGACCAGGTGGAATCGCAAGGAAGCCGCGAAGCTGCTGAAGATCAGCTACAAGGCGATGCTGTACAAAGTGCGCCAGTACGGGCTCGACCATCCGCAGGCGGCCCCGGCCGCCACGAGTGGAAGCATGCTCCGCCGCGCCGCCACGTGCTGAGGCGGAACGCCGGAAAGTAAAGCCAGCGGCCCTTCCGCGGGCCGCTGGAAATGTTATCCCCTCCAGGCCCGCGCTCCTTTCCCATCTAAATTGTGGATTTTCCCGGCTACGGGTGGCGTGCGAGCATTGAGGCAGGTTGAATTTGAGAATGGGTTGTCCGATGGGACGCCCAGTGGAGGATGGATTTGGAAGTGGAGAGCGACGGGGCTTCTAAGTGCAAAGATTTACCCTTCCGATCGGCGGGGGGCCGGCGCCGGAACGTCTCCCGGGCTCGAAGGCGCGGCCGGTGAGGATGCGTAACTCCCGTGCGGTGAACGACGTGGACCATTTTTTGGCCGGCATCCGGGGTCCGGTCTTGGTTCGCCGGATGGGCGGCGGCAATGGCACGCCGCATGCACTCCCAGTAGATTGAACAGTGGAAATGTCAACATCATCCGAAACGAGTCGAGCAAGCACTCCCTTTCTGAGTGACACACTGCCGCCGGAGGAAGTCATTTTTGGCTCGTCGCCCGAGATGGTGCAGCTAAGGCGAACGATCGAGAGGCTCGCGCCTACCGATGTCCAGGTCCTCATTCTCGGCGAAAGTGGCGTCGGGAAGGACGTGATCGCGAAATACGTGCATCAGCAGTCTCTATTTGCGAACGGGCCATTTATCCGCATTAACTGCCCCTCGATCCCCGCTACGCTGATCGAGAGCGAATTGTTCGGCTACGAACGAGGATCGTTCACCGGAGCTCACCGGACGAAACCGGGCTGGGTAGAACTTGCCGATCAAGGCACTCTGTTTCTGGACGAGATCACGGAACTGGAGCTTCCACTCCAGTCCAAGCTGCTGCATCTGCTGCAGGACGGGATGTACTGCCGCATCGGAGGGCAGGAAGAGCAAAAGGGCACCGTGAGAATCTTGTGCGCGTCGAACCGGAATATGCAAGAGGAGGTGGATTCCGGGCGGTTCCGAACGGATCTCTTCTACCGGATCAATGTCGTCACTCTTCGCGTGCCGCCGCTGCGCGACCGGCGGATGGATATTCCCCTTCTCTCCGAATATTTCCTGGGTCTGTATAACAGCAAGTTCGGGCGCAACGCCCCGCAGTTCGGCGACGCGATTTTGGATGCCCTGATCGAACATGATTGGCCGGGGAACATTCGTGAGCTCGAAAACGCAATCAAGAACTATGTGCTACTCGGATTTGAAGGGGGCGTCCGGCGCAGCCTGTCCCAGCGCTCTCCCGACCATGGCGCGCCCGTTCGCGAAATGCCCCTGAGCCGGCCGCTCTCATCGGCCGCCTCTCCAACGCCGTTGAAGGAACTGACCAAGAAATCGATTCGCGAGATGGAGCGGCGGGTTATTCTCGATGCGCTCCAAACGAACAATTGGAACCGCAAGGATGCCGCGCGGACGCTGGGCATCAGTTACCGTTCCCTTTTCTACAAAATGCGGTCTGCTGGACTCAGCCGGACGAAGAGCCCCGTTCCCGGCGCGCCGTCTGAGGAATCGGACCGGGAGGTTTTTCCGCAATAATGCGAAATCTGGAGCTTGAAGACGCCGACGAACGGCCCGGTATTACCTTTCACCCCCGCGATCTCGTCGCGATGGCCGTACGGCAGCGCCGCTGGATTGTGATCCCTCTATTCGCCATAGGCCTCCTCGGCTTTGTGGCGATTCGCGTGTGGCCCTACAAGTACTTGTCGGAGTCCGTGGTCCTGGTGCAACAGCAAAAGGTCCCCGACCAATACGCGGTAAGTGCCGCGAGCTCGCAGGAGAAGTTGGATCACCTGTCGAGGCTTCTCTTGAGCCGGACCCGTTTGGAACAGCTTTTCCGGACATTGAACCTCTATACGCCCGCGCAGTTGCAGAACAACATGGACGATATCCTGTTGAGCTTCCGGAAACGTATCGAGATCACTCCGATCCGGGAAGCCGGTCCTTCGAATCGCCTGACGGCATTTCGAATCGGGTTCTCGGCGAACACTCCGGAACTCGCGCAAAAGGTGACTCAAACGCTCACCAGCAGTTTAATCGACGAAAATCGCCGGGCTGGCGTCCAGCAGTCGGAAGGGACCAGCAGCTTTCTCGGGGGCCTGCTCGAAACGGCCGAACGGGAACTACAGAAGCAGGAGCAGCGCCAGCGCGATTTGAAAGCGGCCTATATTGGGGAGTTGCCGGAGCAGCTACAGGCTAATGTCCAGATGATCAGTTCGCTCCAGACGCAGCTTCAGACCAAGAGCGCCGCGGTGGACCGCGCCGAACAGCAGAAAATCTACCTGGAGTCCGTGTTGAGCCAGCTTGCGGCCGTTTCAAGAGCCCGGGCGAATAGCGGAATTCCGCAGCCTTCGGCAAATGGCGCTCCCAGCCCGTTGGCGATCGCTCAGGCAACGCTGCGCGACATGCGCAAGAAGTTGAGTGATCTGCTCGTTACGTACACGCCTCAATACCCGGAGGTAATCCGGCAGCAGCGGCTGATCGCGGACCAGGAGGCCGAAGTGAAACGGCTCACCACGGAGATGGCGAGCGCGAAAGTGGAAACCGCGGGTGGGGTAAAGGGCGACGCCGGAGCGGCGCTCGATATGGACCCCAGCGCGATTGAAATGCGCGGACGGTTAAACGCCGCCGACGCCGAGCTGGCGAGCGCCAAACGCGAGATGGCGGCTGTGCAAAAGGCTCTCCAGCAGGCTCAGGCCCGGGTGAACGTGATGCCTCTACGGGAGCAGCAGTTCGCCGCAGCGTCGCGGGATTACGAAAATGCAAAAGCGAATTACCAATCCTTGTTGAAGCAGAAGGAGCAGGCCTCGCTGGCTACCGACCTGATTAAACAGTGGGACGGCGACCAATTTCAACAGGTGGAGGCGGCCAGCCTGCCGAAGCATCACTTGCCGCCCTCGCGCTCCATGATCATTCTCGGGTATTGGGCGTTCGGTCTGTTTGTCGGACTAGCCTTGGCCGCGGCGCGGGAAATTTTGAATCAGTCGATCTGGAAACCCGAAGATGTGGAACGGCATGGCGACCTGCCGGTGCTGGCATCGATTCCTGTCCTCCGGACGCCCGCCGAGGTTGACCAACGGCGCCGTACGCACCTGATCGAAGCCGCCGCGGCGGTCTCACTGGTTCTCATCACGCTCGCGGTTGGGATGCAGGCATTTTTATTCAAATGAGATTTAGCAGTGGCTCAGAAGGGAAGGCGGAACCGTTGTCGCCGGCATCGTTGAGGGGAGGAGCAAGCTATAATGCGGAAGCTGTTTGATCCGGAGACTCAGGAGGCTCGGCGCGAGGCGGCGTTAGACGGTTCCATGGTATCTATCGGTGATGAATTCATCTTCGGTCCCGACGGATCTGAAGTAATTTGGCCGGCCGATTTGCGCTCGGTCGCCAAGCTGCCCTATCCGGCAGCCTCCACCAGCCGTCTGGTTACGGATCGAAACGACGTCGGCGGAGCGGTTGAGAGCTTCCGCCTGCTCAGTCACCGGCTGCGCAATATGAAGAAGGCCGACGGCGCCAATCGAGTCCTCATTACCAGCTCCGTGCCCAATGAAGGGAAAACCGTAGTGGCATCGAATCTGGCCATAACGCTGGCGCGTGGATCGGCTACCGTCCTTATGGTGAATGCGGACATGCGGAAACCAGGCGATCCGGGGATGTTCGGCGATGGTGGTCTTCCCGGGCTGGCGGATTGGTTGGAGGATCGCCAACCTCTGGCGGACATCCTGCGGCGCTTCGAGGACGGCAATCTTTGGGTAATGCCCTCCGGCACTCCTCACCAGGACCCCGGCGAGCTGCTGCAAGAGCCGGCGATGCGGCGCCTGCTGGATAGTACCAAGGAAAGGTTTGATTGGATTATTGTGGATTCGCCTCCCATCAACCCGTTCATGGATGCCCACTTCCTCGCCGGGATGACCGATACAACACTGATGGTATTGCGTGCCGGGTCCACATCCAAAGAGGTGTATCAGAAGTCGCTTAAGCAGCTAAAAGGGGTTACGCTCGCCGGCGTTGTTTTCAACGGTCACGATGAGCCGTCGCGTGAGCAATACTATTCCTACTATCCGAAACAGCAGCCTAAGAGCAGGTCCTGACCCCAAACGGCTCGCCTTTCACATCTCCCTGCGGCAAGTGCCACGCGCTTCCGCGAACATTGCTCTCCGCCACATCTGCCAATGGCGTGGAATACGGCTCTCATTTGAACGGAATTACCGGAATATTGGTCCCCTCCGGATGGGAGTTCCAAGCAGAAGAGACGGCGTGTTGCCAAGCACCGCAAACCTTTTCCGTTCGGTGAGGTTAGCGAAGAGTGCTCCCGGATGGAACCGTGCGTTGGGCGGAACGCGCCTTGCGCCGGTCGAAGAGGCGTAACCGCTTATAAATATTGAAATTCATACGTTTTTTGCCAGCCGCGGACGAATGACGATGCCGGACTTTCCCGAGTGTCCGGATGCTTCCTGGCTTGGGCCTTTTAAATGCATCGATCTTTCTTGTTAAGGTATGACTGATTCCACAAAAACGCTACTCCCGCGCCGCCGGGATGTGAACCGGGAAATCCATGCGCTCAACCGGAGATTTGATGGTTCGCGTGTTTAATGTGTCGCTGCCCGGCCGGACCGTTGTTCTGGCAATGTCAGACATCTTCGCGATAACCAGTGCGCTTCTCGGCGCCGCGTTCGTCTGCGGGAGGGCGGGGGTGGTATCGCCATCGCTTGGTACAGGCCTGGTGCAAATCGCGATGATCACTCTGATCTGGATGCCGTGCATTTATTACTACGACCTGTACGAAACCAGCGTCCTCAGCAGCATTTCCGAGGGTATGAAACGCCTGCTGCAGGTAACTGGAACCGCCTGCCTGGCGCTGGGCTTCCTTTATCTGGTTTTTCCGCGCCTGGGTATGCCTCACACGCTTCTTCTGATGTGGGTCTTTCTCGCGGGCTTGACACTGGGCGTTGTGCGCTGGGTCTTTTCGGTGGTGAGCCATTCGGGTTCGTTGAGCCAGCGTGTGATCCTTTTCGGCAGCGGACCGCTGGCCCACCAGTTGTACGAACAAATCAGAATCCGGCCGGAACTCGGCCTGCGCGTGGTGGGCTCTGTCGGGATCAGCGGGGGGACTTTTGGAATTCCCAATTTAGGCGAGGTGGAAGATTTGGCGGAGGTGGTTCAACGCGAGGGCGCCAAGCATGTCGTGCTGACCATGGCCGACCGCAGGGGCGTAATGCCGATCGACGCGCTGTTTGCGCTAAAAGCGGGCGGCGTTCGCATTCTCGATGGGGTCAATTTATACGAAGAGATCACCGGTAAACTGCATCTGGAAACCCTAAGGCCGAGTACCCTGCTTTTCTCCCGCGGCTTTCGCGGGTCGTTCATTGGGTCCCTCCTGGGGCGCGCGTATGAATTTACGCTGGCGTCCATCATGCTCGTTCTGCTCTCCCCGATCATTGCCCTGATGGCGCTGGCCATTCGTCTGGACTCCCCCGGTCCGGTGTTCTTCCGGCAAAAGAGGGTAGGGAAGAATAGCAAGGTCTTCGTGCTGTATAAACTTCGCTCCATGTATTGGGATGAAACGGACCGCAGTGGAACGGTGCCGGCCGGAGCCCAGGACCGGCGCATCACGCGTGTCGGCTACTGGCTGCGGCGTTTCCGCTTGGATGAGCTTCCTCAGCTCTATAACATCGCCAAGGGCGACATGGCTTTCATCGGCCCGCGGCCGTTTACCTGCGAAATGGAAGCCGATTTAAGCGAAAAGATTGCGTTCTACCGGCAGCGATGGGCGGTTCGTCCCGGCGCGACCGGCTGGGCGCAAGTTCATGGCGGATACTGCGTCACTCTCCAGGACAACATTGAGAAGCTGAGCCATGATCTCTACTACATCAAGAACAAATCGTTCGGCCTCGACTGCCTGGTTCTCCTGAAGACCTTCAAGATTCTGCTGCTGGGGAAAGAACGATGAGCGTGATGGGAAGCACGGCCCTGGTGGTCTTCTGGCTCTGCGCATTCTTGATTGTCTATACCTATCTCCTTTATCCGGGAATCCTGTTCTGTGCGTATTGCGTCGCGCAGATCCGCAGCGACTTGAGATTTCTCGCCCAGCGGGGGAACCGCCGCAGCCGGAACCTCGACCGTCGCGCACTCCCGGGCGTCAGCGTTATTGTGCCGGCTCATAACGAGGAAAAGGACCTGCCAGCGAAAATCGCCAACCTGGACGAAATCGATTATCCGGCCGAAAAGCTACAGTTTATTTTCGTTTCCGATGGCTCGGAAGACCGGACGGCCGAAATCCTGGGAGAAATCAACGACCCTCGCGTCGAAGTGCATATCCTTTCGCAGCGTGGCGGAAAGGCGTCGGCGCTGAATTACGCCGTGGAGCGGGCACGGCATGAAATTCTGGTGTTCTCCGATTCCACCACCTTGCTGACCTCGAATGCGATCGCCACGTTGGCGCGGCATTACGTCGACCCCACGGTAGGAGCGGTCTGTGGGTCGCTGCAGTTTCAAGGTAACGCCGTTTCGCAGCAGACCGAGGGCGTCTATTGGAAATACGAGAGTATGATTCGCCTCATGGAGGCCAGGCTCGGCGCGACCATGACGGCGAGCGGCGCCCTCTTCGCGCTGCGAAAGGAGTGCTTCGAACCACTTTCGCAGCGCACAATTATTGACGACTTCGTTCTGCCGATGCGGGCCCGGAAGCGTGGATTTCGAGTGTTGTACGACCCGGAAGCCATTGCGATCGAGTTCGCCGCCTCGTCCGTTGCCGGCGAATTCACCCGCCGCGTGCGTCTGGCGATGGGCAGTTTCCGGGCTCTTCCGGAATTCCTGCGAATCCGCCTGCGCGGGTTCTCGCTGGTCGCTTTCCTTTCGCACAAACTTCTGCGTTGGGTGCTCCCATTTCTCCTGATCGGAGTCCTGTGCTCCAACCTTTTCCTTCTGGAGTCCGCGTTCTTCCGCTACACCCTCGCGATGCAGGGCGTGTTCTATTTTTGGGCTCTCCTCGGCGCATTGATGCACGACCGGCTGAGGAAGATCCCCTATGCTTTGATCGCGTACTTTCTGCTCGCGATGAACATGGCGTTTCTGGTTGGGTTTGCGCGCTGCTTTTCCAACCGCAAGGAGGCTGCATGGCAGACCGTCCGCTAGAGCGCGCCGCCGTGCTCATGTTTCACGGTCTGACCCACGGAGAAACCAATATCGACGTTCCGGTTCGGGAGCGGAAATACTGGGTCAACGCGGATCGGTTCAGCCGCCAATTGAACGCCATCCGGGATTCCGGCGCGGCCATCGTTCCGCTCTACTCGTTTTGGAGCCGGCCGGCGGAGACGCCCGCGGCCGGGGCGGCCGTAATCACATTCGATGACGGAGCGATTTCGGACTACGAGATTGCCTTTCCACGCCTTCTGGAGGCGAACGCCACAGCCAGCTTTTTCCTCAATACCGGCACCGTAGGCCGGCCCGGCTATGTGAGCTGGGACCAGGTTCGGGAGATGCGGAAATATGGGATGACCTTTTATTCCCATAGTCACGACCACGTTTATCTGACAAAATTATCCCTGTCCGCGTTGGCATTTCAAATGCAACAGTCCAGGCAGATGCTAGAGGAAAAACTGGGAGTCCCAGCCGAATTTCTTTCCCTGCCTTTCGGGGACGGTAACGGCGTAGTGATCCGGGAAGCGTTGCGTGCCGGGTTCGCCGCGGTGTGCACCAGCCGGTGTGTACGCGCTCAGCCGGGGCAAACCACCATCGACCGTGTCGCGGTCTACGCGGGGAGCGGCGTTCGGACCATCCGGCGGATGGTCGGCGGCGACCCTTGGTTTTATGCCGGACGGGCCGCTAAAGCCGCCCTGATTCACATTCCCAAACGAATTATTCTCACGAAAGCTCACGCGAATTAATCATGGATAAACGTCCACCGCAGATATTTGTGCTTATCGATGCCCTCGGCTGGCAGGTGCTGAAGGGCCGCGGATTCCTGAACGATATCCTCACCTATCGGAAACCTCTGCGGACAGTTCTCGGTTTCAGCTCCGGCGCCATCCCGACCATGCTCACCGGGCGGGCGCCTTCGGAGACCGGGCACTGGAATCTCTACTACTACGATCCCTCGGGTTCTCCCTTCTGGTGGCTAAAGTTTTTCCGCTTTTTGCCCGACTCGCTCCTCGATAACCGCGTCTCCCGCAAGCTGATCAAGGAACTAGGCCGAAGAGTGCTGGGAATGGGCCCCTTGTTTGAATGCTGTGTCAGCCCGCGCTGGCTGCCGTTTTTCAATTGGGTGGAAAAGCGCAACATCTACGCCGCCGGAGGCATCTCCGGCGCGCCGTCGATTTTCGACGATCTGGCGGCCCAAAAAATCCCCAACAAGGTCTATACCTACCACGAGGCCGGCGACCAGGAGATCCTCCGCGCCGCGCGGTTCGATATCGAAGTGGGGGAGGCGGGGTTTTTCTTCCTTTACCTCAGCGAACTGGACGCCGTGCTCCATTTTCATCCCACCGGCGGTCCGGAATTGGAAAGCCGCATCCAATGGTATGAGAAGGAACTGTTGCATCTGTTCACGATCGCAAAGCAGGTACACCCGGACGCCACAATGACGGTCCTCTCCGACCACGGCATGGCGCCGGTAACAGAGCGCTTTGACCTGGTTCAGGAAGTGGAGAGCCTCGGCTTCCGCCAGGGTAAGGATTACCTGTCTGTTTATGACTCCACCATGGCGCGGTTCTGGTTCTTCACCGATGCCGCCCGGGAAGGAATTCGCGAGCGGATGGCCACGTTGTCCTGTGCACGAATCCTGACCGACGGGGAGCTGCAGGACCTCGGGATCTTTTTCTCCGACCGCCGCTACGGTGAGCTGATCGTGCTGTTGAACCCGGGCTGGCTGGTCGCCAAGAGCGATTTTAATGGCGCCGGCTGGAACCCTCTCGGCATGCACGGATACCATCCGGATGACCCATTTTCGGATGCGATTTACTTGAGCAACCGCCAGCCGCCAGTTCCCGTCCATGCTATTTCGGACGTGTATCAGTGTATGCAAAAGGCGATCCAATGACCGCTGTGGAGCATCCCATCTCGGTACTCCATTTCACCAACTCGACCGCGCGCGGGGGAGTGGAGGAGCACATTCTCCAACTGCTCTCCGGGCTCGATCCGGGCCGGTTTGTGCAGCGCTGGGTCTGCTCGCCGGAGACGGCGGCGCTCGTTCGTCCCGATGTGCCGGAAGGCGTCGAACTGATCCCTCTACAGTTTCGTAGACCGGCGCATTGGCGGGGGGCGTTGTCCCTGGCCCGGATTCTCAAATCCGCGCGTGTGGACATCCTGCACTCCCACCTGTTCTATAGCAGCCTGTTTGCCTCTCCCGTGGGCCGGCTTCGCCGCGTGCCCGTCATCGTCGAAACGCCCCACGTCCGTGAAAGCTGGCGGACCGGCTCTTTCAAGTCGCATTTTCTCGTTGACCGCGTGGCCGGCTGGTGCGTGGACCGTTACATCGGCGTGTCCCATGCAAACGCCGAATATCTGCGGGACGAAAAAGGCCTGCCCGCAAGGAAAATCGTCGTGATCCAGAATGGCTGTGATCTGGACCGTTTCGCGCGGCCCGCGGCGGCGCCAACCTGGCGCGAGGAGCTCGGGTTTGCCGCCGAAGATCCGGTGCTGCTGGTGGTGGCGAGACTCGCTCCGCAGAAAGGCCATGCGAACCTGATTCAGGCGCTTCCGCAAATTCGCGCGCAGTTCCCCAATGTTCGCCTGGTTTGTGCCGGCGACGGGGAATTACGCTCTGAGTTAGGGGCGCTGGTGGAACAGTTGGGCCTCGCGCAAACCGTCCGGTTTGTGGGGCATCAAGGGAACGTGGCGGAGTGGTTCGCCGGAAGTGCCATCACAGTGCTCCCGTCGCTCTACGAAGGGCTTCCGCTCGTTGCGATTGAATCGCTCGCCGCTGGCTGCCCGGTGGTGGCTACCGCCGTGGACGGAACACCCGAAGTGGTTGTGCACGGAAAAACAGGGTTCTGCGTGCCCGCCGGCGATGGGCATGCGCTGGCGTCGGCAATCTGCGACCTGCTCGCGTCGCCCGAGCTCCGGCGGCAGTTTGGCCGCGACGGCGCCCTATGGGCACGAGAACGCTTCAGCAAGGAACGGCAGCTCGAAGAAACGCAAAATTTATATCAATCTCTATGGGAGCGGAGCCGGCGCAATCCAAACGGGCGGCGGACGGCTTCCGAAGATCCTTCTTATTCGGAACCCGCAGGGGTGGGAAAGCCGGCTTCGAGAGTCGTATGACGTTTCACTCTCTCCTCCGGGAGCGGCACACTCCATCCACAGCAGGCATGGACGGCGCCGTCCATGGCATCTGCGATACGGTCTCCCGGGAGTCATCCGCCCATTTTGGGGCGGGTTTCCGCGCGCTCATCCTCACCGGAAGCCTGGCTCGGGGCGAGGGTTCCTTCGTCGAGGAAGACGGCAAGTACGTGGCGCTCAGCGATGCGGAATTCCTGTTGGTTCTGCATAGTCACCGCGCGCTTCCGCCGGACGCGGAAGTAACTGAACTTATCAGGCGAATTCAGACCAGCCTGACGGGCTGCGGAATACTCTGTAAGGTTTCCGTCGGCGTTTGTCATGATGACTTTCTGCGGCGCCTTCAGCCTAGAGTTTTCTCGCATGAGTTGAGATGTCATGGGCGGGTGATCGCCGGAGAACAGGAGATTCTGAGACTGATTCCGCCGTTTTTGGCCGCGGAAATCCCTCTGGAGGACGGCTGGCAAACACTGGCGAATCGGATTACGGAGCAGCTTTCACTGGCCGGCGAACTCAACGGATGTCCGGACACCCTCTCTCCGGAGGCGCAGTATCAGTCGATCAAGTTTGTGCTGGATATGGCGACGTCGTTCCTGCTCTTCGCCGGATTATACGCGCCGTCCTACCGCGAGCGCGCCGAGCGTATCCTGCAATTATCGCGGCAGCCGGGGAATGAGACCTGGCCGCTGGACTTGTGCGAGTTCGCCGCCCTGGTTGCCCGATGTACGAGTTGGAAACTCTCCCCTGGGAGCCGCGGCGATGTTGGCTATGCGTTTTGGAGTGAGGCTCTGCGCCACGCCGAGAAGCTATGGTCATGGGAGTTAGCGCAACTGACCGGCGGAGGCGCCGGGACAGCGAATGACCCCATGGCGCGCTGGATGCGCCGCCAGGCGCTTGCGGCGAGGATGCGGGGATGGCTTTACGTGTTCCGGCGTCAGGAAAAAGAAGGTCTATCGCCCGTTCTGAGACGTTTCCTGTCGGGAGGATGGAGGCATTCTCCCCGCTATGGAGTCTACGCCGCGGCGAGCAGGCTCTTCTTCCGCTTGCCATCGTTCGTGGCGCCCGGTAATTCCAGCAGCCCGGATGTGTTTTCTGAGGCGCGCGACATATCTGCCACGCTTCCGTTGTGGCGAAACGGCAAGCCGGAGCACGCGAGCTGGCAGGAACTTGCCGCTGAGATCATTTGGAACTACAACCGCTTTCTTGTGGAGACCCGGTCATGACAGATATTCAGGTTGAAAACAGACCCCTAGAGCCGTTCGTGAGCGGTCAGCGCGGCAAGGGGGCCGGTGCAGTGGGTGGCCCGTCATTCTGGCGGCGTGTGTGGAAGAGCCCACTGCACGATTATCCGGTTCGGGATCGCATACTCAAGCAATATTTGCGGCTTGCCCCGCGCTCGTCGGTGTTGGAACTGGGCCCAGGCAGCGGCTTCACGGCATTCTGCATGTCATGCAGGATGCAGAACGTTACGCTGGTGGACATTGCGAGCCACACGATCGAGGACCTGCGCGAACAGCTCGGGTCGCTCGGGAATGTGTACTGCATTCACGGCGATACCACGCAGCCCGGCTTCGGCGATGATCTGGCCGGCCGGTTCGACGTGGCCTATGGAATGGATGTTTTCGAGTTCATTCCCAAGCCGGCGGAATGCGTAAAGAACCTGGTGAAGACCTTGCGTCCCGGCGGCCAGTTGTTTCTCACATTCCCCAACTTCGGCCCTCCAAAGTGCCACGGGGTGACGTATTTCTATGAGAGGGAAGATCTGGACCGGATCCTTCGGGACGCGGGGCTTCGGGAGTGGAGTGTATTCTCCGTGAGGCTCAATTCCTATGCCCAGCGCATTTTCGGGATTTTTCACGAGTGGCCCCTTTCAATTTATCGCAAACTGCGAACCGAGCCGAAGGGTGTACCGCAGACTTACGAAGCGACATGGGCCTTCGCCAATCGTGGGAGACTCCGCCGGTATCGCGGTCTGCTCCATCTTTACTGGGAGTTTATCGACCTCCTCATCGCACTCGGCGGGCCGGCTTTTGTCTTACGTTCCACTACGGACGGGATTATCAGTAGACAACTGGTGATCGTTGGCAGAAAGTAGCATGCGGATTCTTGTCGTCACCATCAGTGCACCTTTACCCGCCAATAACGGGCAGCGCCTGCGCAATTGGGCAATGCTGCGCGCTATGGCGGAAGAAGGCCACCAGGTGAGCCTGCTGGTGATGGAACGGACGGGCGAGGTGGCGGACTATCCGGGTCTGAAAGCCGTTTGCCAGGACGTGGAAACCATCCAATTTCGCTGGTCCGAACTCTCGACCGGCAGCGACTATTGGGGCCGGCTACGGTCGAGCTTCCATAAGCTGCCGCATAGCGTCCGCCGGTTTGCGTCCCCGGAGATTGCCAGCCGCATCGCCGCTCTCCTCAGATCGGGCCGGTTCGATGCCGCGATTTGCGAAGGCTGCCACGCGATGGTGAACTTCCCGGAGCACAGCCCGATTCCAGTGATCCTGGACAACCACAACGTCGAACATCTGTTGTTGGAGCGCTATGCGGAACGCGAAACCAATCCGGCAAAACGCTGGTATGCGCGCGCGGAGGCGTCGAAGATGCGGCGATGGGATCGCTCGATCTGCGCGCGCTCGGCCGCCATTCTCGCCTGTTCCCGGTTTGACCAACAGCATCTGCTGAGCCTTTCTCCCGGTAGCCACATTGCGGTCGCTCCCAATGTCATCGATATGGACGGTTACGCTGCCGCGGCTGGAGACGGCGGGAAAACGGTGGTTTATGTCGGCGGAATGGACTGGTTCCCGAACCGGGACGCCGTTCAGCACTTCGCTTTTGACATCCTGCCTCTTCTCAAAGAGCGCGCGGGCAACGTGCGTTTTCTGGTGGCCGGCCGAACCGGACCCGCGGATTTTGTCTCGCAATTCGATAACGTGGAGGGTATCGAGTTTACCGGAACAGTGGACGACATCCGGCCGTTTATCGCCGATTCCGCGGTTTGCGTGGTGCCCCTGCGGATCGGGAGCGGAACGCGTTTGAAGATCCTGGAAGAGGCGGCCATGGGGAAGGCGATTGTCTCAACGCCGCTCGGCGCCGAAGGCCTGGAACTGAGCCACGGGAGCGAGATCCTGCTGGCCTCGAGCGCGCGGGAATTCGCCGGCGCGACCGCCCGGTTGTTGAACGATGCGGCGGCACGCCAGGAAATGGGCCAGGCCGCGCGGCGGAAAGTGGAACGCGAGTACGGGCTGCCGGCGCTGCGCGCCTCCCTTCGGCCCGTTTTCGCCGGAATGGAAAATCGGGCAGATAAACGGAAAGAGGTCGCCGACGATGTGGCCGTTGTCTGATCACCGCCGGGAGCAGCGGGCAAGATGATCTTCTTCTACCTGCTAATCGTCTCGATGCCCTTCATGGCGCATCCCATTTTCGACCGTTCCTTCGGTGGACTGACGGTCACGAAACTGTTGGGCCTGGCATGTCTCGGCTACGCGATTCACCGCGTTGCGACGTCCGGGCGCGCGCCCTCGTTTTTTGCCACGAAACAGGCCAGGTTTTTTTGTGCGTTCGCCGTGCTGGCTCTCATTTCGTTTACATTTCTGGGGCATACGCACAAGTTTGAGGCTAGTCCGTTTGCGATGTATGCGTCGTTGATCCTCCAGTTCCTGCTGGTGCCGGTATTTATCGATAGCACGCCGAAGCTGCGGAAAGCTCTCCTCGTTGCCGTGTTTGCCCTGGGCTTCGCGTCACTCTACCTGATTCGCGAGTGGCTCCAGTTTCATAACGTTTACTCGAGCTTCCGTCCCGGCGCGGTTTGTGGAGACTCCAACTATTTCGGAATCTCGGTGGTGGCCGTGCTCCCGTTGAGTTACTGCCTTTTGACGCAGCGGGTCTCCTGGATCTATCGCGGCTTTGTCGCCGGCTGCATGTTTCTCACGCTGGTGGCGCTGATGCTGGGAGCGTCGCGCGGCGGGTTTCTTGGGCTCGTGATGGCGGCGCTCTACATCGTCGCGCGCTCGAAGCAGCCGGTGAGGAAACTGATCGCGATTGTCGCCGTCATGCTGCCGATTTCGCTGGCGGTTCCGCAGTCGCCAGTCCGCCGCCTGTTGAATCCGACCTATAGCGACGACGACGCGGTGCAGGCGCGCAAGGTCGCCTGGAAAGCCGGCCAGCGAATGATTGAGACGCATCCCATTATCGGGGTCGGCCTGGGTAATTTTCGCGACCTCAGCGCGTCTTACGAAGACCCCGACGAAATTGTGATCAGCATCGCGCATAACACATACATTGAACTCGCGGCGGAACTGGGAATTCCCGGACTGCTTCTGTTCCTGGGCGTTGGCGGCACCGTCTTCCTGAGCCTGGAGCGCTCCCGGAAACGAGCGCAGCGGGCGGGAGATCTTTTCTTAAAAGAGGTTGCCACGGGCCTGCAGTCGGCCTTGCTTGGCAATGCGCTGGCGCTCTGTTTTGTCTCGGGCCAGGTGCAAAAATTCTTCTGGTTCGGAATATTCCTCAGCATGTGCCTGCCGGTGCTGGTCGCGCGTTCGCTCGCGCGAAGGAAAAAAATAAATCTTCAGATGGTGAAAGGAGAGGCGGAGTTTCTGGAACGCCGGACGGTCCAAGGACTAGCTTAGCCTTCTGTTCCGTTCTATAGACAGCGTATTGCATGCCGGCTAACTCTCTAAAAAGCGAAGCCTCCACCATCGCGGTTCCCGACGCTCCGATGATGGCGGGCGTGCCGCATCGCGAGCGCCATCGCATCCTGGTCGGAATGCGCTGGACGGTGTGGCTGTCCGTACTGGCCGCTCCTTTCAGCTACGGCACCACAATGATGCTGGCGCGGGTGGGCCCCGAGGTGATCGGCACCTATGGCCTGCTGATGGTCTATGTCGCGGCGGCGTCTTCCCTCCTTTACATGGGCGGGGATTCCGTCACCATCAAGTTTGTCCCGTCCCTCCCCATCGAGAAGCGATTCTCATTTCTCATCTCGTATTTTTTGGTTGTTTGCGCCGCGCTTGTCCCTTGGCTGGTGGTGGCGACGGTCTGGCCGTCGGGTCTCCACTATGTTTTCGGAAAGAGCGTTCCGCCTGCCCTGCAGCTTTTGATGATCTATCTCGCGCCGATCTACATCGCGCGCACCATGATCATCTCGGGCTTGACCGCAATTCTGGACATGCGGTGGGCTCAATCGCTGAACCGGGTGGTCACGGTTGGAACCTTCTTTCTTTATGGATTGCTCTTCCTGGTGTTCCCGCGCTTCCTGAAAGCAAATTACACCACGCTCGTTTGGGGAATCTATTTAGGCTTCGCGGTCATTACGTTCGTAATCGGTTTGAAGCGCCTGGTGCGCCGTGAGGAGTGGCGCTGCTCCTGGCGGGAAATCCGGTTTTTCCTTCCCAAGGGCTTTTGGAAATACACGCTTGCCCTGCAGCAGATTAGCGCGCTCGGTTTTTTCCTTTATCGCATGGACATGCTGCTGGTTCTGAACCGTGGTGGTTTGGAAGTCCTCGGCAAATACGTGGCGATCCTGACGGTCGGTTCCATCGTGTTTTTGGCGAACCGTCTATTCTGCGATACTCTCCTGCCCGCGCTGACCAATCTCATGGCGGCGGGGAATCCCAAGGCAGCGTCGGAGGTGTTTTCCACCAATCTGCGGATGCTGTTCGCCATCCATCTTACAGTCGCCTGCGCGGTGATGTTCCTGATGGAACCGCTGGTCGATCTGATGGGCAGCAACTACTCGAACGAAAAGGCGCTTTTCAAACTACTCGTCATTCTGTACGCGCTCGGTGGTCCGGGCGGTTTAGGCGGCACGTTGCTGACGGCCGTCGGCAAGCAGCAGCTTTCGGTCTGGATCGGCGCGATTCAGCTGGCAGTTTATCTCGGTGCGTTCACGTTATTGTGGCCGCGCTATGGGTTGTTAGGAGCCGTGATAGCGATCGGCGGCTCATCGCTCGTATGTCAGATCGCACTGTTGGCAGCGGCCCGTCTTAAAGGGCCGCTGGAGTTTCCTTATCGCCGGGATTATTTCTGGTTTGTTGTGTTGGGTAGCCTTGCCGGTTGCGTCGCGATCGGCGCGGGAACACCGGGTTTTATTACCGGCGTTCTCGGTTGCACCGTTCCGATCGGAGCATTCCTCCTCCTCGCCCGTTACCAAAGGCGGGAACTGGTCGGGCTGGCGAGCTGTCTTTTTCCCGGGTGGAAGAAAAAAGTAAATGTGATCGGAGAACAAGTGGATGGGTAACTCGAAGTCCGAAACATCCCGGCAAATCAACAACGCGGCCGCACCGGGCACGGAGCCCCGTTATGCCGCCGGCTGCACGGTCAGCGTCATTATCCCAACAAAGAATCGCCCGCGGGATCTGAGTTTAGTGGTCCAGAGCCTTTTCGAGCAGACGGTGCGCGTGAGTGAAGTGGTTATTGTCGATCAGAGCGAGAGCGATGAGGGAAGGATGCTCGTCCAGTCGCAATTCGACGAATCGAGCCGGAGTGGGAGCTCGGACGTCGAACTTCGGTATATTCAAGACCAATCGATTAGCGGAGGCGCCGAGGCGCGGAACTACGCGATGCAGATTGCGACCGGAGAAATATGGCTCTTCCTCGACGACGACGTATATTTGGAACCGGACTTCGTGGAAAGGCTACTTGGCGCTTACGACGCGGATCCGGAGGCGACCGGTGTTTCCGGAATCATCACCAACTACTCGGCGCCCGCGTGGAGTTTCCGGCTTTGGAGCGGTTTGTTTGAGCGTGGGTCCTTCCGCGACGAGCGGCAGCCCATCTATTGGAACGCCGACCGGTTGCGAAACAGCAAGGCGATTCGGGTGCAAAGATTCGGGGGAGGCTTGATGAGTTTTCGCGCCGATGCGATCAGGGGCCTCCGTTTCGACGAGAATCTCCGCGGCGTGTGCGACGGAGAGGACGTGGATTTCTGCATGCAAATGAAGCCGCGCAATCCCCGTTTGCTGATTGCTCCGGGCGCGCGCCTCATCCATAACCAGAGCCCGTCGGGCCGCTTGCAGGACCATTGGGTTCGCCGGCAATCCCGCGCATCGGTTTTTCTCTATAACAAGCACTGGCGCCGGGGCATTAAGGATCGGCTGTGCTTTTTTTGGCTGCTGACGGGCTACGCGGCGGTAGTCAGTTTCAGCAGTTTGCGCCGGGCCTCCCTTGACCCGTGGCGCGCATTTTGTGAGGGCGTGCGCGAAGGGCTCGTAGCCAGATAGCGCTCCGCCGGCCGCTTTTTTTTACAACTTCCCGTTCTCGGACACAGGACAAGACGAGCTAGGTTCCGCTGGCCGGCGTGAGTCGCGACTTCGATCCCAGCGCATCGGCGACGGCACGGATTACATCGGCGTTGGTCCAGGCGCCGGATGGGTCCAGTCCTTTGGCCTCACGATAAAGGCGCATGAATTCCGCTTTGCCGGCGGCCTGCGATTTTCCCAGGTTGCCGGAGATTCCGAGAGACGGCCCCAGGGTTTCCAGCAGCCCGGTGTAAGGGCGTCCGCGGACTACTCCATCTCCGTTCAAATCCACGAACGGGTCGGCCAGCAGAGTCGCCAGGACGCTGACGTTGGAAATGGGGGGGATGTTCATGGAGTACGCGGAATTCGCCGCACTGATGAAGACGTTCGCTAAAATAGCGCTTGCAAAATTGGACGGATGAACGCCGTCGAGGCTGAAGTATCCGCCGTTGAAATGATTGGTGAGCGTAACGCCCGCAATCGTCACCGGTTGGGCGGCAAAACTGTCCAACAGCGCGTACGCGTCCACCACGGGGAATTGATAAGAGGCGGCTACACTCTCAATCACGGCGTTGTACTGTTGGATCTGTTGTTGCAGAGCGGTGATCCGGCTCGGCGAAAGAACATAGGCGGGGCTCTGCAGCACGCTCGCGTCGTATACCCCCAGCTTGAGAAGAATCATCGTCGCCAGGGTGGTGTACGAGCCGGCGGGGAGGTGATAATCGATCCCTGTGTACCGGGTCAGGTCGTCGTTGTCAAACAGGAAGGCAATCTTCGTCAGGTCCGGAATGTTGCCGACCACCACATTCGCTCCAGTCGCCTTGAGACGCGACAGCAGTTCGGTATATTCGGTTGTAAATAATGGCAGCGGAGTCCCGGTGGCCGTGTCCAGGTGATCAAAGCTCAGGACTTCGCGGATGAGGTCGTCCGTGCCTCCCCAACAAATGACGAACGCGGGCCGGCGCTGCTCGACAATTTCAATTTGACTGAGACCGTAGAAAGGAGCGAGGACGAAGTCTGTCTCGGTTGTAGGCGTTGTAGCCGCCGTTGCATGCAGGATGTCATCCAGCTTCGCCCCGGAGACGGCGAGATTGTCCGGGACCGCCGCGGCATTGAGACGCGAGCGTCCGTTGGGAACGCCGATGAAGGCAATCGGGCTGGTGCGGAGAAGGGGCAGTTGGAACGGCACATTCATCTGGTGTGCGAACCGCGCCAGGTAGGAAGTGGGTTGTGTGTACCAGGAGGCGTTCCCCGATTGAACGCCCTCGCCCAAACTGTCACCCATGCCGATGAAGGGCGGACGCGTTTGCGCGGAAGCCGAAGCCAGTGAGGCAGCCAAAAGAATCCCGAAAATCCATGGTTGTTTCACGGCAGTATGCTATCAAAATTCGAGCCGCGCCGCATAGACGTCCGGGGGTGATTTTTGGGGGGTGTGGTCGGGAGATTTTGCCGGAGGAGGCACGCAGAAGCGGGGAGCTTTGCGTGCCTCCTCCCCACTCCTCAGCGGCCCGCGGCTATGGACCGTAGCGCGCCGAAATTTGCGTTGGTTACCGGCGTGATGAAGTTCCCATAATTACCCTGCTCGCACCCGGCGATCACGACGCAGCCGGTTGGGTAGCCCCAGGAGTCGGCTCCGGTGGCTTTCGTTGCGGAGACTCCATCGTAGGGGTTGTCTCGCAGATCCAGCAGCCCCCAGTTGGTTTGCTCGCCCCGCATGTCGTACATGTCCCACCATTGCAGCCCCACGGCATGATGAGTTCCAGTCATCGAATCCGCGGCGGCTATCATGTCCGTCACCCGCTGCTGGTAGGCCGCTCCGCGAGCGGCTTGGGTAGTAAATTCATCGGTGGACTTGGCGTAAGGGGACATGAAAGAGTCGGCATTTGCCGGGAATCCTTCCCAGGAAATCCACGGTTTATCGCCGCCATACGTGGTGACGAAATCGACTCTCTGCTGCGTGTCCGCGCAGTTGGAACACATGGGCGGAAGCGTAGCGACAGCGAGCAGATCCACGTATTGGGAGGCCGCCTGCAAAACTTCACGGCGGGGGGGCGTTCCCCACGTTCCCAAACTGGTTGGGCCGGAATACAGGACCCCCGGCATCATCGAGTTCACAACTCCCTTCACCGTGGAGAAATAGTTCTGGGCATGCAGCAGCAGAAACGCGCTCAAATCGCTCTGCATCTTGGCGGTGGCGCCCGTCAGCTTGTAGGCATCGGTGGGCACCCAGCAGGGAGAGCTTCCTCTTGCCGGACAGGTGCCGTCTTCATCCAGGAGTCCGCTGCCTTTTCCCCAGCCTCCGGCGGAGCCGAATGTTGTGTACTTGGAACCCCAGGCCGCGTTCAACTGGGCGATGCTGCCTCCATATCGGCTCGAGAGCCAGGTGCTCAGTTTTTGCTTGGAGTAAACCACGGTGTCCTGATAAGTGATTCCGCCGTTCGAGGTTTGTGTGGGGGCGGTCACAAGAATAACCCAACCCAGATGCACCTGATCGTATCCCGGCGATGACACTCCATAGGCCACGGTGGGGAAGTCCGGCCCCGCGCCGAACCCCTGGAGATAATCGGTATCATCCACCGAAAACGCGATCATGTAGTCTTTATAGGTGCCTTGGGTTAGCTTCGGTAGCCAATAATCATTGGCGAGGAAGTTCTTGGCATATAGGGCGAAGTTGGGATCCCAGTAGTCTGCGGCCTGCGAACGGTAGCCCGAAAAAACAGAAGTCTTAACTCCCGCCATGAGATCCTTGACAGGCTGCGATGCGTAGCCGCCGGAGTTCGACATCGAGTATGCGGTTACCGGTGAGAAGCCCAAGAAGGGCATCTTTTCCGGGATAGCCGAATCGGAGGTCTTCCAATCCGCGTTGATGGCCGGCGGCAAAGTCCAAACGACGGCATACTGGGAAAGGCTGTTGAACCCCCAGGATTTCAACCGCCGGACGGTCTGCAAAGCCCAATTCAGAACCGGAACGGTTGTCGAGCCGGTCGCATACTTGGCCGTTACGACGCTCGAGACAGAAAAGCCCTGCTGCGTATTTCCCGAGTCGGTGGCGTCGACGTTGTACACGCTGTTCATCCAGAAGGCATTTCCCGCCGGCGTGCACAAGTGCCAGCGCGTACCGATTTTCTGCGTGTAGAAATGGGCTTTCGGTCCTGCCGGGCAGGGAAGGCTGGTGAAGCCGCCGTAGGCGTCCACGGGCACCTCAAAAACGGTGAGAGTAAAACTCTTCGATCCCGAATGCCCCGCCGGGTCTTTGACCGACAAGGTAACCGGGAATTGTCCCGATTGGGTGGGAGTGCCGGAGATCTGACCGGAGCTTCCAGTGAGAGTCAAGCCGGTGGGAAGTGCGCCCGATATAGACCATGTGTAGGGCGCGGAACCGCCGCTGGCTTTGAGAACTCCCGTATAAGGCTGCCCGATTCGCGCCGTCGCCAGCGAGTTAGTCAGCACGGTCAGCCCTCCGGTGGGCGCGGCCGCTACCGTCAGACTCAAAGTTTTCGAGGCGCTCCCTCCGTTGGCGTCCGTCGCGGTGACGGCGAAAGCGAATGTGCCGGAAGTGCTGGGCGTGCCGGAGAGGACTCCCGAACTGGTGAATGTCACCCCCGCGGGCAGATTCCCCGAAGTCCTTGTCCATGTGTAGGGGGCGCGCCCACCGCTGGCGAGGATCGTCGCGTTATACGCCGACGACACCGTCGCCGCGGGTATCGCTGTCGTTGCAATGGCGACCGCCGGGTAGAGCGTCACGCTGGACGTACCCTTGGCACTGGCGCTCGCCTTCGACGTAGCGATCACGGAGACGGTTTGCTGGCTCGCGACAGCGGCCGGCGCGGTATAAAGTCCCGTGCTCGAGATACTGCCGACAGCCGGATTCAACGACCAGGTGACAGAGGTGTTGCTGGAGCCTGACACCGCCGCGGTGAACTGTTGCGCCTGTCCGGCGTCCAGGGCCTTGGACGAAGGGCTCACGGCGACGGTAACGGGAGCCGTGCCGCCGCCGGTGCTACCGCCCCCCGTGCTACCGCCACCGGAGCCGCCGCTGCCAGAGCCTGTCGAGCCGGTAGTCCCGGTGCCTCCCGTGGAGGGTACGAGCGTGACAGAAGCGGCGTTGACGACGGTTGGAATGGCTACGCTGGTTGCGGTAATGGTAATCGTGGTCTGTGTCGATATCGAAGAAGGGGCCGTGTAGAGGCCGCTGGCGGATAGGGTTCCAATTGACGGGCTAAGACCCCAAGTCACTGCATTATTGGAAGTCCCAACGATGGACGCGCTGAGCTGTAGCGTTTTGCCAGCCGACAGGGTGGCGGCGGCCGGGGTGAGAACCGCGTCCGGCGGCGGAGGGCCGGGAACCACCGCAATCTGAGCCGTGTCCGTTTGGCTGGAATCGGAAGCCAATTGCGCGATGACAGACACCGGACCCGAGGGGGGAGTGGCCGGCGCAGTGTACAAACCGGTGCTGCTCACCGTGCCGTTGACCGCGCCGCCATCGACGTGCCACACTACCGCCGTATTTTGCGTTCCTGACACTGCGGAGAAAAGCTGTACCGTGCGCCGGCTATTGCCCAGAATGGACTGCTTGGGATACACGTTGAGAGTGGCGCCTTTCTTCACCCAGACTTGAACGGATGCGCTGATCGAAGGATTCAGAGTGCTGGTGGCGGTAATAGTCAAGCTATAGGGGGACGGAGGGGTCGCCGGCGCGGAATACAACCCGGACGCGGAGATGGTTCCTAGCGATGAGTTTCCACCCCGAACGCCGTTCACCGACCACACGATTTCAGAACTGGAGGCTATTTTTCCGGAGGTCCCAATGCTGGCCAGGAATTGCTGGGACGTGGATACTCCTACGTTTGCCCATTGCGGGAACATCAGGATAGAGGCCGAACCGGCGGTCGCCGCGAAGGCAGTACCCATCCCCACTGCGGAAAACACAGCCAGCAAGGCGAGCTGTTGCCAGAAAGTTGATGGGAACTGCTTCCTCCGCTCACGTGCTGCCGCGGCTACGCCGCCCTTGACTTCCAAATCTGATTCGTGGTGCATCCTAATCTCCGCTTATCGTCCGACCCCTTGTAAAACTTTGGTCCTATGCCAATCCGTTACCAATTTCTCATCAGTACCAGAACTAGAAGTATACGCGAACACTCCGGGCGGCCGCGTGGATCAGCATCGCTGGGACGCTGAGCTCCAGCACAAATGACCACTCGCAAATAGCTATAAGCTATTTATAATGTTGCGGTTGGGCGTTAACCTTGGCTGCCCGGAGTCGGCTCCGGCAATCACCGGCGAACTGGAAAACGGTCTCGGCGGCGAGGTGTCCGGGCATGCCCAGCGTCCATAAAAGGAAAAAGTACTATGAGGAACGTTTGCCTCTAGAACTTTTTGGGTATTTTTTTCAGGAGCTGCCGCCGGTGTTTTCGGAGAGGCTGGCGCTGAGCGTCAGAACTCGCAGCCGGGTAGCTTCCCAGCACTCGAATAAAGTCGGCTAGCTCCTCCAGGTGACGGAGGGCATTGGATACGTGTACATCCTCCTGCCTCCCGTCGAAATCCAGGTAGAAGAGGTATTCCCAGGGCTTGCCCCGGAGGGGCCGCGACTCGATCTTCGTAAGGTTCACGTCCCGCAGCGCGAATGCGCTCAGGCCGCGAAACAGCGCGCCGGGGGAATTCCTGGTCGTAAAAACCACCGACGTCTTCCAGTTCTTCTTTTCGAGGGCTCGCGGTTGGCGGGCCGAGGCGCGCTGCAGATGGAAAAAGCGAGTGAAGTTCTGCCGGTCGTCTTCGATTCCCGCCTTCAGAATATTCGCGCCATACGTGGCGGCAGCGATTCCCGAGGCGATGGCCGCCGCATCTTCCAATCCTTCCGAGACGATCATTTTCACGCTGCCGGCGGTGTCATAGAAGGGTGTGGGCTCAATTTTAGGGTTGTGCTCGAAGAATTTGCGGCATTGGTTCAAGGCGACCGGGTGCGAGTATACCCTCTTGATAGTTTTCATCCGCACGCCGGGGCGCGCGATGAGGTTATGCACGATGCGCACGTTGGTTTCACCGGCGATCCGGACATCGAATCGCAACAGATGGTCGTAGTTTTCGTGCACCGACCCTGCGAGGCTGTTTTCCATGGGAATCACCGCCGCGGCCGCTTTTCCGGAGACGAGAGCGCGAAAGGCGGTCTCGAAAGTCGGGCAGGGAAGCACCCGGGCAGAATCTCCGAACAGTTGATACACTGCCGCTTGGCTGAATGCCCCCAGCTCGCCTTGAAACGCGATAGGCCCTTTCATGATTCCTTTCGTTTGCCGTCCCACCGCCTGGCATCCTTGCAGGGAAGCCCCAGTAAATCCAGAACCCGGGCCACACTTTGATCCACAATGTCCTCGACGGACAACGGGTTGTGATAGAACGCCGGAATGGGCGGCGCGATGATTGCCCCCATCTCGGCCAGCGAAACCATGGAACGAAGGTGCCCGAGGTGAAACGGAGTTTCGCGAATCATCAGTATAAGACGACGGCGCTCTTTCAGACAGACGTCGGCGGCACGGGTGAGCAGATTGCCGGTTATCCCGGCTGCAATGGCGGACATCGAATGGATGGAGCACGGGGCGATCACCATTCCATCGGTGAGAAAACTGCCGCTGGCAATACGGGCGCCGACATCTTCGATGGCGTAGGTATGGTTAGCCAAGGCCTTGAAATCGGAGGCTTTTCTTCCGGTTTCGAGCAAGGCCGTCCGCTCGGCGGACTTGGATAGGATCAAATGGACCTCTGCTTCCGGGTGCTCCTGCAAGCGCTCCAGCAGGCGATATCCGTAGATGGACCCGCTGGCCCCGGAAATTCCTAGGATGATTTGCAAAACCTGGGGTACTCCTGAAAGCTTGTTCGGTTTTCCGAACAAAACCTCGCTAAACGGGTTGCTCTGTGACTCCCGTGACCGTTATCATTGGATGTCATTCATTTGCCATGATCGATTCCAAGGCTTTTCGAACCCGCCAAGAAGCCCTGGGTAAGCATAATACCATGGAGGACGCTGGCCAGAAGCTGCGCCGGGCGCGGGAACGCCTGAATTTGCGCGTTCGAGACGTAGAACAAGCCAGCCTCAAAATCGCCGAAAAATACCGGAACGACGAATTCGCGGTGCTGATCAACCGCATCTCGGAGATCGAGAATCGCGGCCTCGTTCCAACGCTTTACAAGCTGTATTCGCTCTGCGCCATCTATCGGCTCGACTACCGGGATGTCCTCGACTGGTATGGGGTGAACCTGGCGTCTCTTCCCGCGGACGCCACCTCCGCCGAGGTGACGCGCTCCCACATGCTCGGGTTCCGGCACGAAGGCGAGGGAGAAGTGCTCCTACCCCTGGCGGTAGACCCCGGGATCGATATCCGCCGGACAACGTATCTAAGCCGCATGATCCAGCGCTGGGGCAAGATCCCTCTCATGGTGCTGGACGCCCTGGATCTGAAAAACCACCGCTACGCGTTCATTGGTACTGAAGACTGGTTTATGTTCCCCCTGTTGCAGCCGGGGGCACTGGTACTAATCGATGAGGGAAGGCGGCGCATCGTGGCATCGGGCTGGACGAGTGAGTTCGACCGCCCGATTTATTTTGTAGAACACCGTTCTGGATACGCCTGCGGCTGGGCCGTTCTGGAGGGGACCAGAATGATTCTCCAGCCGCACCCTTCCTCGTCCTGCGTCCCCCAGATTTTTAACTATCCGGAAGATGTCGACGTCATCGGACAGATTGTGGGTGTCGCTATGCGTCTCGATCAGGGCCGCAAACGCCGTACTCGTTCTTGAGAAGTTCGAGAAGCGTTTCGAGGTCCGCAAGATAAAGCTTGCGCTCGGCGCCGCGCACGGAGGTCGGGATCAGGTTTCTGTAGGGCGCCAAGCGCAGCCAGTTCTCAATCACCAACGCCTTATTCCCAAAAAATTGAGATAGATACAAGTCCAGATCGGCCTTCTGTTGCTCGAGGTTGAAACGGATCCACTCACTGAACGCCGTATTGTGGCTGGTGCGCAGTGACTTATTGGCCTCCTCTTCGCTGAACACGAGAGCCAGACCATGGTGCTCATATTTCCCCGTGTTGGGATCTCTCAGCGAAGCAAGATAAACCAGGCGTCCGAAGACTGAGGGAATCTGCGAAAGCGTATGACGCCAGACATCGAAGGCCGCGTCATGATGGACGCCGATCTTGCTGTTTCCGACCTTCATCCTCCCCTCATCATATCGGATCGAATCGCAAAGTTGGAATGAAAAAATGCGGTTTTGTTCTGAATTCCGAAAGCCTCTCTGGATTTAGTAACAGGAGTACCACGTCCCGGTAAGATCGAGACAGTTAAGCACTTGAGGCCACGACGGTTCTCGATGCCACGCTCAGAGTATCACAAATTCTAGGAGATCTAAGACTTATGATTAAAAACATTGTAAAGCTGACCTTGATGTTCGCTGGCCTCTCGAGCCTTGCTTTGGCCGACATGCCCCTGCCGAAGTGTTTCCCCTGCGGTAAGAAGGCTGTCTCGTCGCACACGGTTTCCCACACGCCGGCCGCCCCGGTTCGATAGCAGGCAGGACTCTCAAGGATACATATAGATCATGATCAAAAATATTGTAAAGCTGACCCTGATGTTCGCTGGCCTCTCGAGCCTTGCGCTGGCCGATATGCCCTTGCCGAAGTGCTTCCCTTGCGGTAAGAAAGCCGTTTCGTCGCACACGGTTTCGCACACGCCGGCCGCGCCCGTCCGCTAGGACCTAGGATTCCCAAGGAGATACGAAGCCAATGATCAAAAATATTGTAAAGCTGACCCTGATGTTCGCTGGCCTCTCGAGCCTTGCGCTGGCCGATATGCCCCTGCCGAAGTGCTTCCCTTGCGGTAAGAAAGCCGTTTCCTCGCACACGGTTTCGCACACGCCGGCCGCGCCCGTCCGCTAGGGTCGAGGATTTGCGAGGAGATGCGAAGATCAGCTGAAAAGCGCCTTGAAACCGGCCCCGATCTTCGCTGGATTGTCGAGTCTCGCTCTGGCCGGTATGCCCCCTCCGAAGTGTTTCCCCCGCGGCGAGAAAACCGTTTCGTTCCAAACTGTTTCCCACACGCCCGCCGCTTCTCCCCGCTAACTCACTCCTAAGATCCCCTTAAATGGACGGGAGCGTGGTCCGTGATACTCTAATCTTGACAACCTGTTTATGTTCGGGCTAACGCTCATTGAGAAGTTGCTCTATTGCCTGGACTTGTGCGCAACGCTAGCTCTTGTTGTGAGATTACTCACGAGCGGTCTGTACAAGACCTATTGGCTTTTCTTTGCTTTCCTGTGCACGTCTTTCGTCGGTGAATGTCTGGGCGTTGGTCTGCAGGCGAGAACGGACCGCTACGCCTATTGGTTCATGGGCGTGGAAACGGTGCGGACCGTGTTTTCCGCCGTCATCATTCTTGATCTCTACTCCCTTGTCCTGAAAGACCTCCCCGGGCTGGCTCGCGTCGCGAAGCGGTACTTTGGGATCGCCCTCGGGATTGCGATCACCGGATCTCTCCTGCTACTGTCGCTGGAGCAGTTTCCTTCCTCTATCCTGGTGAAGTACTTTGTCTTCCACCGGGCGATTAGTACTAGCCTGGTCCTCTTTATTCTTCTGATTACCGCCTTTCTCGTGTACTACCCGGTTCCGCTGGCTCGCAATGTCATCGTCTACACGATCGGCTACGCTGTTTATTTTCTCGCCCACTCCGCCGCATTTTTACTGATCACCTCAAGCGCCGGCGGCCAGGCGTGGCTCGACTCGCTCAGTAAAATCCTTCAGTTTGTTTCATTTGCGAGCATGATCTACTGGGTCGTATTTCTGACCCGCGCAGGCGAAACGAAGATCCGTTCGGCGGTTCCTCGCATGAACCGGGATCAGGAACGGCTTGTGCTCCAGAAACTGGAGGCCATCAACGCCAGCCTCATGCGTACGACGAAAAAGTAAGACGTACGGTGTTTACCGTAGGCGGCCCGAACGGGCCAAGAAAAATCTTTGAACCCGGCGTTGATTTCTGTTGCAATTCAAAAGGGTTATGTTAAGCTAAGAGGCATAGTACCGTAGGAACCGATAAATGCCTTCTACTCTCGCAGTGCTGATTTGTTCCGCAAGTGCAATTGCCTTTTTGGGATGGATGGTCTACCGGCTGACATCTTCCGGCGATTCGTCCGCAATTTCCCTTGAGTGGCTAGAGGAGTTTTCCTCGGAAAAGTATTCTCTCATGGAGCGCCTCCTTTATGAAGGTGATTATGCTTTCCTCTCCAAACAACCCGGCTACTCGCCGTCGATCGCGAAGCGTCTGCGCGCTGAACGCAAACGCCTCTTTCGCGATTACGTGCGTCAACTGAATCGTGATTTTAACCGCCTGATGACGCTCGCGAAACTGATGGTGGTGTATGGCGATCGCGATCAAAGCGAGTTGGCCAGTGCGTTGTGGCAGCGGCGCGTCGCTTTCTACCGCGCTATCGTGACATTGGAAGTGCGTGTTGCTCTCGCGCCTCTCGGCGTTGCCGTCCCTGGGGTGAAGGATCTCGTCGATTCGCTCGGGCAACTCCGGTCCAGTGTTTTAGCGATGGTTCCCGCTGAATTGATGGAGAGCAGTTCGGCTACGGCAGCTTAAAGCTTCTTTAGCAGGTCCTGGGCAGTTCTCCATTCGGGGAACTGCCTTTCTGCGTTTTTGAACTCCTCTGTGTGCACGCACCTGCGTGCGCCGCGGTGCTCCACCGGAAACCGCAGATGCAGCATCTCGTGGTACATCACATACTCCACCGCCAATTTCGGAACGTCGCTCCGATCCAGAATCCGGCTTAGGACAATCGCATTGTGCGAGGGATCGTAATGCCCCAGAGTGTGCCGCGAAGCGCGGACACTCCAGCCGATCGACGGACGCGCCATCAGGCCGTGGAAAAAGCGGAAGTTTAGATCCTCGAAAATCGCCTCCAAGTCATACTGCTTGCCTTTCGGAGGTGCAAAGACTTTACGCCCGCGTATCTGGCGAAGAAGATGCAAGCTGCGCCGCATCTCTTTCCGGTTCAAGTACCGGCGGTAGCGCTCGGGAAAAACCGCGGCGGGCTTCTTGCGCGCGAGCTTGCAAATCAGAATGTGAGCCAGCGCCTCCAGAACGAACGCCGGCGCGCCTTCCAAGACATCGGTGATACGAACAACCAGCCGGGAGTCTTCCAACCGGATCCGGCTGTTCGCGTTTGCAAAACGGCGGAACTGGACCGTCACATCGGGGACGCGCGCATACGGGCGCACGTCGCGGTATACGCGCAGGAAAATCTCCTCTGGCGTCTCGATGAGAATCGCGGTTTCTATCCCCACTCTTTTCAGCATAACGGCTCCTCGCGCCGGTGAAGCAAGGTATCCTGTACTCTTTGGGGGTTTCTTGCCGACAGCAAAAATAACGGCGCTCGGATGCTATAGTCCGGATCGCGTCCTCACGAATGAAGACCTTGAAAAAATAGTAAACACCAATAATCAGTGGATTGTCGAGCGCACCGGAATCGTGGAACGACGCATCGCCGGCGAGAGCATTGCCACCTCGGATATGGCGGTGGAGGCGGCGCGCGCAGCGCTTACGCGGCGAGGAATCGAAGCGGAAGAACTGGACGCCATCATCGTTTGCACGGTAACGCCGGATATGCTGTTTCCCGCAACGGCATGTCTGGTTCAGGACCGTCTCGGCGCGAAAGGGGCGTGGGGGTTCGATCTGCTCGCGGCCTGTTCCGGATTCGTTTATGGGCTCACCACCGGCGCTCACTTCGTCATGTCGGGCTCTCACAAGAAGGTTCTGGTGATCGGCGCCGACACGATGTCGCGCATCCTGGACTACACCGACCGGTCCACCTGCGTTCTATTTGGCGACGGCGCCGGAGCATTTCTGATCGAACCGGGCGAAGCGGGGGAAGGTTTCATCGGCTTTCTGAACGAGGTGGATGGGTCCGGGGGCCAGTATCTGAAGATGCCCGCGGGTGGCAGCCGCCTGCCGGCCAGCCACGAAACTGTGGACGAACATCTGCACTACGTGAAGCAGGAGGGCGCCCAGGTCTTTAAGTATGCTGTTCGCAAGATGTACGAGGTGTGCCGCGATCTTCTCGAAAAGCACAATCTGCAACCCTCGGACGTGGCGGTCATGATCCCCCACCAGGCAAACCGCCGCATCATTACCGCGGCCGCCGAAAGGCTCGGGCTTCCCTGCGACCGTGTCGTGATTAATATCGACCGTTACGGCAATACAACCGCCGCAACCATTCCGCTAGCCACTCGCGACGCGCTGGAGCAAGGCCGCCTGAAGAAGGGCGATATTGTGCTCTTCGCCGCCGTCGGCGCGGGTTACACCGTGGGCGCCAATCTCTGGCGCTGGGCATTCTAAAACCGCAGGCCCTCACCAGCGGTAGACGGTTCCAGGAGCCGCTTCCAGCACTTCCATCCCGCTGCCTGCGAGCAGTCCGGCCAGCGCCGCGGGCGTTCCCGTGAGCGCCGGGAACGTTCCGTGGTGCATCGGGACAATTTTCCTGACCCCCAGTAGCCGCGCCGCTTTGGCGGCTTCTCGCGGCCCCATGGTGAAAAGGTCGCCAATGGGGAGAAACGCGAGATCGGGATGGTACAACTCCTGGATGAGCGCCATATCGGAAAACACGTTCGTGTCGCCGGCGAAGTAGAACGCGCGGGAATCGGGCAGCCGCACCACGTAGCCCGAGGCTTCGCCTCCGTAGAGAATCTGATCCCCGTCCAGAATGCCGCAACTATGCACGGCGTGCGTCATGGTGACGACTATTCCGCCCGGACCTGCCTGCGATCCCCCCTTGTTCATCGCGCAGATATTCTTCACGCCCTTCTTTTCGAGCCACAACCCGGTCTCGTAAATGGCGAATACTTTCGGCTCGAATTTCCCGGCGATCGGAATTGCATCATGGATGTGATCAAAGTGCCCGTGCGAAATCAGCATCGCATCGACGCGGTCGAACCGGTGGTCCTGGGGGAAGCGTGGATTGCCCTCGGTCCACGGGTCGAAGAGCAGCACCTCGCCCGATTCCAGCCGCACCTGAGCCGTGCCATGTCCCAGCCATGTGATCTCGATCATTTTCCGCCTCCGTAATTTATTTTCCCTTTGCCGGCACCTCAATGCCCGTGCCCGCGGCTGCAAAACCGGGTATGGTCACCGGCAGTTTGCCCGACATTCCGATTTCCCCGAACAGCGCGCGCACCACCGCGGTCTCCGAACTCTCCGCGCTGCTAAGCGTCGTAATGTACGTCCCGATGCCGGAGAATGCCCGCGCAAAATACGGAATGCCAATCCCCAGCACGATCACGGGTGTCTTCCCGGCGAGCATTTTCGTGAGAAAGCCCGGGAAATCGCCGCGAAGCCAGGCTGCGCCGGTATTGTCGAATCGGGTGGAGTAAACCGCCGCGACATTCACGGCGCATCCGGCGAGCGCGTTGAGAGCGTCGTCAAGAGCTTGCGCGGGCATGCCGGGGTCCAGCAGTTGCGTCTTCATCGCGGGGACTCTTTTCTTAAATTCGTCGATCAAGTGCGGGCCTTCCGAGCCGCTGTCGCTTTCGGCCAGCACGGTGAGACAGGCAGACTCGGGCGCCGCCAGCGGGACCAGGGCCCGCTCGTTCTTTACGAGTGTGATCGCCCGGGCGGCCACCGACTGGGCGCGCGCTTCGCTCTCGGTAGAATCCATGATGCGATCGAGTCTCGCGAGGTTGACGTGCCGGGTGTGCTGCAATCCGACCCGGGCTTTTGCGCTGAGAATGCGCGTGACGCTTTCGTCGATCCTGGTACGGCTGATGCGGCCGCTCTGGACCGCCTTCAGGACTGCATTCACGGTCTCTTCCGCGTTGCGCGGCATCAGCAAAACATCGGCGCCCGCCTCCACGGCACGGACGGCCGCCTCCGACGGGTCAAACAACTTTGTCAGTCCCTGCATGTCCATCGCGTCTGTAACCACGAGACCTTGAAATTTCATTTCGTCCCGGAGCAGGCCGGTTAACATGACGCGAGAAACGGTGGCCGGAATCTCCTCGGTCTCCATGGCCGGGACCGCCATATGGGCCGCCATCACCGCGTCCACTCCCGCCGCAATTCCTTCCCGGAACGGCGGCAGGTCGATCTGCTCCAACTGTTCACGGCTGTCGGAGTTGCGGGCGAGCCCGAGGTGGCTGTCCACGGAAGTGTTGCCCTGTCCGGGAAAATGCTTCACGGTCACCAGGACCGGATTTGCAGAGTCGGAATGGGCCCCTTCAACATAGGCGCGCACAAAACGGCTGACTTCCTCCGGATTTTCTCCGTAGGAGCGGATGTTGATGATCGGATTGTCCGGGTTGCTGTTCACGTCGGCGTCCGGTGCGAAGATCCACTGGACTCCGACGGCCCGCGCCTCTTTGGCGGTCACCGCAGCCTGGTAGCGGACGTCCTCGATATCGCGGGCCGCGCCGAAAGCCATGTTGTGCGGCCAGGGAGCCGAATGGCTGACGCGGTTGGAGAGGCCCCGCTCGAAATCCGCGCCCACCAGCAGCGGGATTGCGGCCATGCCCTGCATCTGATTGAGAAAGCCGGCGACGGTCTTCGGATCCGCGGGCTGAACGGCGCCCCGGGCCACGCGCCCGAGAATGATCAGGCCGCCGATATGGACCACATGGATTTGGCGCCGGTAGTCGCGATATGCCCTGGACCGCAAACTCAACTTCTCCGCATAGCAGGGCATCACCACCATCTGCGCGATCCGGTCGCGCAGGGACAGGGAGTGCATCCAGCGGCGGACGGCCGCACGCTGGGCAGCCGCGCTATCGGAAGCGTGCACGGCCGCGCGCCGTGGAGGACGCTTATGCTGTGTTCGCGCTGCGCCGCTCGCGCGCCATGTAGCCAAACCAATGCATGCCAAGCCAATGCAAACGGCCGCGCGCGCAGCGCGGCGCAAGACAGATTGCATAAGCTACCACTATATCGGGCCGAAAGAACTTCCCTTGCGCTCCTTACCCAGCGAAGCCACGATGGCCGCCCCGGCGAACACAACTCCCGCACTGAGCGCCATCGCGGCCGAGTAGCTCATATGTTCGGCGAGCGCCGCCTCGAGATAGGCAATGGTTCCGGCGATCAGAACGCCGCATTGATAGCCGAATCCGGGAAGAAACCCGCGAATCTCATTCGGAGAAAGCTCGGTCAGATGGGCTGGAATGACGCCCCAGGCGCCCTGCACGAAGAACTGCATCAGGAACGCGCCCACCACCAGGAGAGACGTTGCCGGCGAAAAAGCCCAGAGCGGAATCACAAGGATCGCAAGAATGAGCGACCCGGCCAGCGCTTTGCGACGCCCGAAGATGTCCGAGAGGTAGCCTACCAGGATGCCGCCCGTGATGGCCCCGACCATCGATAGGGCCGAGATCAGGGAGCGTTCTCTGGGTCCGAAGCCCCATTGCCTCTGCAGGAACGTGGGATACATGTCCTGAGTGCCATGGGAGGAGAAGTTCATCATTGCCATCAGCAGGGTGATGTAGAGAAACAGCTTCCAGTTCGCCGCGATGGCAGCGCCAAGCTGCCCCCAGCTTTGCCTCTCCGTCTTCTCCCAAACTTCCGACTCTTTCACATGGAAGCGTACATAAAGCGCCAGCAGCGCGGGCAGTCCTCCCAGGAAAAACAGCGGCCGCCAGCCCCATCGCTCGAAGAGGAAGAAGTAGCAGAGTGCGGCAAGCAGATTGCCCACCGCGTAGCCTTCCTGCAGAATTCCCGACAGCAGGCCGCGCAATTTGGGTGGAACCTTCTCCATCGCGAGCGACGCGCCAACGCCCCACTCGCCGCCCATGCCGATTCCGAAGAGTGCGCGCAGCACCAGAAACGTGGCATAGTTCGGCGCAAATCCGGTGGCCACCTCGACGGCCGAGTAGAAGATGAGATCGAGCATCAGAGGCAGGCGTCTTCCATAGCGGTCGGCGAGCAAGCCGAACAGAAATGCTCCCACCGGGCGGAACGCGAGCGTCAGCGTCAGCGAGAACGCAATGGCTTTGTCGGACTGATGAAACTCCTTGCCGATGGCGGTGAGGCAAAAGACGACCAGAAAGAAATCGAAGGCGTCGAGGGTCCACCCGAGAAAGCCGGCCAGAACAGCCGCGCGATGGTCGGTCGAAGGAGCTTCATGGGACGATGTGGACACCGTACCTTTATACGCGAAAACAAGCCTCGCCCAAACATCGTTTCGATAAGCTCGGCGGGATGATTACCTGCGGCGCGGCATCAATCGTCGGCGCGCACCCATCCGTAGGCTTCGTTCGATGGCCGGCGCCCATGGTCCACATAGGCTGCTCTTAATTTCGACAGTGCGTCGGCGGGCAGGGGATTGCGCTTGGCGTCGAGGTCCACCTTATAAATCCTGGCCGCGTTCTCTCCGAAGATTTTTCGTTTATCTTCCTTCGTTAGCTTGCTGTAGCCGAATTTCTCGCACAGCTCGTCGCTGATCTGGAAGCGCTTGAACGCTTCGATGGCCCATTGCGGCGATCCCCACCAGAGGCAGTCCGTGCCCCAGATGACATGGTCCGCGCCGTAATACTTCACGTTCTTCCCGACGCCGTGCATGGCAAGTGTCGGATTGGAAATCACCAGCGCGTTAAAGAAGCTACCCAGCTCGGGGTACACATTATTAATTTTCGGGTTGCGCCGCTTGATGTCCATCAGAACGTTGTGCCATTCGAAATCGCCCGTGGTGGGGTCGTAATGGTCCAATTCCATCCAGTTTGGTTCATTTGGCCCGTGCCGGATCCCGGAATGATAGATCACCCACGTGATATCCGGATTGTTGAGAGCGGCCTTCTCGATATCTTTCGGATTGGCGAGGTGCCCGAGGACGCGCGACTGGTAGGAATAACCTTTATGAACGCTGAATGTCGTCATGCCGCGCTTGCGCGATTCTTCAATGAACCACTGGGCGTTCTCATCGTCGCACTGAAATCCGTGGCCGGAGCGCCCCGGGTCGGTGTGGCAATACCATTTCCATGACGCAATCTTATAGACATTCAGTTCCCGCTCCATCTGCTCGATAGTGGCGGCTTTGTCGATCTGATTTTTTTTGCTGTCCCAATAGTGATTCGGGGCAAGGTTGCCCTGGCTGAGGGCCCGGCGCGAACTGGCGAGCCCGTTAATTTCATCGCGGGCCTGGGCCATCAGCCAGCTTGGCAAAATGGCGAGCCCCGGGGTGCGCTCTTTTCCTTCGAGGACGCGGCCGTCCTTGGCGCGCAGTTCCTCTTTGCCCGGCACGCCGGAGATGACGATCATGTCCGTGTCGCTGTCGAACAACATCTCCTTCACGAAGTTATGGAAGCTGTAGGCCTCCTTGTCTTCTTTCAGCTTGAATCCCATGTTCTGAAAGAATTCCAACTTGCCGATTTCGCCGCGCAGCCCGATCGGAATGCCATTGGTAAAGTGGCTCTGAACGTCCATGACGAAATACTCGCCTTTCGGCCATTTTTCCGCGTGCGCTTGCGGTTCGGTGGTTTCGTCCTCATCGACGTCCCAAACATTGCCCCACACTTTGTTGGAAGCGAGAAAGCAGGTGGCCATGCCCATGGAGGTCTGCATGAATCTGCGTCTCTCCATGCCGAGTTTTTTCGCCTTGCTCGTGGATATCTCGGTGATCCAGTGTTCTACTTCTTTTTGTTGCTCCGTCTGGCGGCGGGGGATGTACTCCTCATTCGAGACAAGCTGGGTTGGCATCGGGGAATCGACGCCTTTTTTCCGATCGCGCTGGCCCTTCCGAATCCACATGGACGACGCCCCTTTCGTACGCCGCTAGTATAATACGGCCGCAAGCAGGTTGAATCGCGGGTGATGGCGCCCAGACAGCCAGCGGCTCGCGCACGGGCCGTCCGCCGGCCGAGACATTGAGTTGCACGGCGCTGCTTTGGGAAACGACCTTCCCTTGGAGTTTCCAAACCGCAAAATGCGGTGTCGCCGCGTATATCCGTTACGACGGCGGTAACTGGGAAAACTCTTCATGCCCGGACGCCCGTTCGAACAGCCCCGCCGCGCCCTGACCGCCGCCGATGCACATGGTGACCACTCCGTAGCGCGCCTTCCGGCGCCCCATTTCGTTGGCGAGCGTGCCCACCATTCGCGAGCCGGTCATCCCAAACGGATGGCCGATAGAAATGGAGCCTCCGTTCACGTTCAGCTTATTGGGGTCGATCCCCAGGCGGTCGCGGCAATAAACCACTTGCACCGCGAACGCTTCGTTTAGCTCCCACAAGTCGATGTCATCTATTTTCAGCCCGTGGCGCTTCAGAAGCTTGGGAATTGCGAACACCGGCCCGATTCCCATCTCATCGGGTTCGCAGCCCGCCACAGCAATTCCCCGGAAGATGAGCTTGTACGGGATATTCAGCTCATCCGCCCTCTTGCGGGACATCAGCAGCGTGGCGGACGCCCCATCCGACAGTTGCGACGCATTACCCGCAGTGACCGTGCCTTGTCCGCTGTGGGGATCGAAGTGCGGTTTCAAGGCGAGTAGCCCTTCGAGCGTGGTGTCCGGGCGGTTGCATTCGTCCCGATCCGCGCAAACTTCCTCGGTGCCCGTTACCTCGCCGGTTTTTTTATCGAGCAGGGACTTGACGGCCTTGAAGGGCGCGATCTCCCCGCGGAAGAATCCCTCTTGTTGAGCCCGCGCTGTCCGCTGCTGGCTCAGCAGAGAGTATTCGTCCTGCGACTCCCGGCTGATCCGGTAACGCTTGGCCACCACCTCGGCCGTATCGCCCATCGCCATGTAAATGCCAGGGCATTTCCCGCTGAGTATCGGATTGGGCTCGCCATCGCGGCGGGTGAGGCTGATGCTCTCCGTGCCGCCTCCGATGACGGCGTCTTCTCCCTCCGCGATCTGATGCGCGGCCATGGCGATTGCCTGCAGCCCGGATGAGCAAAACCGGTTGATGGTCGCTCCGGCTACCGACGCCGGGAGTCCCGCCAGCAGCGCCGCAATTCGAGCGACGTTGGATCCCTGCGGGCCATGGGGATACGCGCATCCCAGAATCACATCGCCGATTTCCGCCGGATCGAGCCCCGGCGTCTTTCGCAGCACGTCGCGAATGCAGTGCGCCGCCATGTCATCCGGGCGGGTGCGGTTGAAGGAGCCGCGAAACGACTTGGCGAGCGCGGTTCGTGAGCTCGCCACCACCACCGCTTCACGCATGCTCTCTCCTCCAGTCCGAAAACGTCTTGCCGCTCTCGGCCAAAAACTTTAATAGAGGCGCCGGCGTCCACAGCTTTCCATGCTGCGCTTCGAATTCCCGAATGCGGTTGTACACTTTCGGCAGCCCGACGGTGTCCGCGTAGAACATAGGACCGCCGCGATGGGCGGGGAAGCCATAGCCGCTGATATAGATGACGTCGATATCCACCGGGCGAAGCGCGATGCCTTCTTCGAGGATGCGCGCACCTTCATTGACCAGAGCGTAGATGGTCCGCTCCACAATCTCCTCCGGGCTGATGGCTCGCGGCGTTATACCAGCCTTTTCCTGGCACTCACTGATAATGCGATCGACTTCCGGGTCGTGGTTCGGCTTGCGATTTTCGTCGTAGCGATACCAGCCCGCGCCGGTCTTCTGCCCGTAGCGTCCGAGTTCGCAGAGGCGGTCCTCCGTGCATGGCTGCCGGACGGTTGTATCCTCGTCTTCCTTGAACTCCTTTCGGATGCGCCAGCCGACGTCGAGCCCGGCAAGATCGCCGGTGGCGAGCGGTCCCATCGCCATGCCGAAGTCGTAGAGGGCCCGGTCAACCGCCTCCACCGGCGCGCCCTCTTCCACCAGAAACTGCGCCTCGCGGCGGTACGGGCCGAACATGCGGTTGCCCACAAATCCCCGGCAATTTCCCACCAGCACGCCCACCTTCGATAGACGCTTGGAAAGAGTCATGCACGTGGCGATGACTTCCTTGGAGGTTTTCTTCCCGCGCACAATTTCCAGTAAGCGCATGACGTTCGCCGGGCTGAAAAAGTGCGTCCCGATCACCATCTCGGGACGGGATGTGACCGCGGCGATCTCGTCGATATCGAGGGTCGATGTGTTCGACGCCAAAATCGTATCGGGGCGGCAGACCGTGTTCAGCTCGGCGAAAACATTCTTCTTTAACTCCATCCCCTCGAATACCGCTTCCACTACCATGCCGGCTTCGAGAAAACGGTCGTAGGTAAGCACCGGTTGAATCAACGCCATCCGCCGCTCCATCACTTCCCGGCTGAAGCGGCCCCGCTGGACGGAGGTTTCGTAATTCCGGCGAATGGTTGCCAAACCCCGGGCCAGCGCCGTCTGGTCTATTTCCTTGAGCAGAACCGGAATGCCGGCATTGGCAAACACCATCGTGATGCCGCCGCCCATCGTGCCGGCGCCCACGACGGCGACCTGGCTGATCTCCTGCGTGGGCGTATCCTTCGGCACATCTGGAATTTTGGCTACTTCTCGCTCTCCGAAAAAAACGTGGATCAGCGCTTTGGACTGGTCGGAAAACAGGCACTCCTGGAAAAGCTCCGCTTCGCGCTTTATCCCTTCGTCGAAGGGCAACTTTGCCGCGGCCTCCACGGCATCGATGGCAGCGAGCGGAGCGATCATGTTTCTTTGGCGTTTCCGCGCCGTTTCGCGGGCCGCCGCAAAGATTCCGGCGTTGGTGTCCGCGCTGCCTAGTTTTGCGGAAAGCTCCCGCGTACGCCGCGGAAGCCGGCCCGCGTGCTCGCGCGCAAACGCGATAGCCCCTTGGAGCAGGTCGCCTTCGACGATGCGGTCGACAATGCCGGCATCGAAAGCGGCGGCGGCCTTCACCGGCTCTCCTCCGGCGCACATCTCCACCGCCTTGGCGACTCCGGCCAGGCGGGGCAACCGCTGCGTTCCGCCTGCGCCGGGGATGAGGCCGAGCTTCACTTCGGGCTGCCCCACCTGCGCTTCCGCCACCGCAACGCGATAGTGGCACGCCATTGCGGTTTCGAGGCCGCCCCCGAACGCTGTGCCGTGAATCGCCGCCACTACCGGCTTGCTGCTGGCTTCGATACGGTCGAGAATCGCGTTGAGGCCCGGGCCGCGCTCGCGGGACCCGCCGGAAGTAATCTTGCCGAATTCCCGGATGTCGGCGCCGGCAATGAACGTCCTGCCCCCGCCGATCAAGACCACCGCCCGGATATCCGGGTCTTTTTCAAACGCCTCGATGCCGGCTACAATCCCCTCGGGAACTCCCGGGCTAAGCGCGTTGACGGGCGGGTTGTGAATCGTGAGAATGCCAATCTCGGCGTCGCGGCTGGCCTGGACGAGGTCGCTCATGGTCTTTGATTTTATCCAAAGCCGGCCGCGCAAACGACAGGGAGTAGCGATTTTTGCGCGCTATTTTGCCCACTCCGGAAACGCCGTCATTGCATCGATCACGTTGTGAACTTTGTCGGTGTGAGCGTCTTCCTGCCAGCCTCCGCGGTGATCCTGAATCAGCGAGTCGCGCGGGCAGCCGTCCTCGTCCACCGCGTAGAGCACAAAATTCATCACCTGCCGGGCGATGCGCGTATATTGTGGCGAACCGGTAGCGGCGGAGTACAGGGCAAGAACAGCGCCATAGGTGGAATTGATGCCGCCCCAGGGCTCGCGATCCTCGTCCTGTTCGCCGCACACCGCCACGCCGAAGCGGATGCTCGTAAACGTCTTGCCTACAAATTCAATCAGCAAGTGGGCGTGCTCGCGCCATTCGGGGTCGGCTCTTTCCTTGCGTTCGATGAGATAACGAGCCAGATTGAGCGGCGCCCAGGCGGTGCGATTGTCGGGCGAGTGGTGATCCTCGAAAAACTGCATGAAGAGGGCGCCCTTCCTGGCGGCGCTGGGAATCTGATAGTCGCGAATCCAAGCCCAAACCTTGGCGCGAGGCGCTTGAAATTCGGGATGTCCGAGCGCGATCAGCTCATCGAACAGGCGCAGACTGAAGCTCATATTCCCGGAGATGTCGCCGCGCGCCTCGCCAGTCCGGTAATCGGCGCGAAAGGGCCACGGCGAATGCGTCTCGTCGCCCGTCCGCATGTTGGCCGACAGGACGCGGGCGTTTTGGAGCGCTTGGGCCAGGTAGCGCGCATCGCGCGTTTCCCGATAAAGGAGCGCGAGCGCGTAACCCGCAATGGCGCCTTTATCGGGCTCGATTTCATACGGCTTGTCATCCTGAGTACCGGAATCCGGCGGCTGCGGAAATTTTTCGCGAATTCCGGTGGACCGGGTGAAGCGCGGGTACTTGCCCGTGTCCGGCGTCAGCGATTCCTTCACCAGATAGTCGCCCATGTAGCGGGCAAAACGGAGCGCTTCCGGTTTCTTTTCTTTTTTGAGGTGATAATACTTCAGATAAGAGATGATCCCAAACCCGTTCTGCATGGACGGGATGAAGTCGTGGCGCCGGGCGATGGGATCATAATTGCCGTCCATGAACGTAAGGGTGATGAACCGCGGATAGCCGTGCTCCATTGGACTGCGAAAGTACCACGCCATTTCACGGTCCAGGGCGTCGCTCCATGAGGCCCAGGGAAGCAGGCTTCCGTCGCTGGCATATTTGGCCTGGTGGCTCCCCAGCTTGACCTGGTCGGTGAAGTGTTGTCCGAAGAGCAGCGGCGCGGCGGCAATGACGCCGCAGAGATACATCGGGATTTTCATTTTGGTTCGTGAGGGAGGCGCACGCTGACATGAGCGGACGCCGTGTGGTGAATCTGCAGGACGCCGCCGCTTTCGAGCGGTTGCCACGTCCAGCCGTCCGTGGAAAGGGAAGACGGCGCGTTGAGCGTTTTGCCGCCGAAGGAAACGGAAAGCGGCTTGGCCGCTACACGCAGCAACTCCACGGAGTCCTTGTCGAACGTCGTGTATTCAACTCGTTCCCTTTGATAATCCGGCTTCTGCACCACCGACGTCGAATGCAGAATATGGTTCTGACCGGCCGGCGCCAGTTCGGGATCGACCGCCATGGCGCGAAGGTAATGCCGCACATAGTCGCCGTAGCCGTCCGTCCACCAGATTTCATAGGTGTGCGGATCGGGATAGCGGTTCTTGCCGTCATCGTCGACGAAATACGTTGCCCAGTTTAATTGCCGGATAGCCATGGCTTTGTTTCGCTCATCGCCGGTCTCTTTCGCGTAGCGCAACTCCACGGACGCGTGCCGGGAGGTATGGCTCTGGCCGGGCACGGCGTAAACAGTCTGTTCGTTGATGGTCAGGACGCCAAACTTTTTTTCCAGGCTGTGGTTTCCCAGCTTGGAAATCACCCAATCCTGAATGCCGCGGACATCCTGTTTCCAGTTGGAATCCCAGGATTTGTTTTCCATCAGGTACCAGGCGAGCGTAGTGGCGTTGATCTGAGTATCGGACCAGCCCGGAATGTCCTCAAAGAAAGGCCCCCACTTGTTCGTTTGCAAGGGGTACTTCTTCAGCCAGCCGAGGAGCTGATCGAAAGATCGCCGGTACGCGGCGAGGTTGCCCTGTTGCAGGCGTTCCAATTTCTGATAGAGGCGAAGCGTGCCGGTCCAGTTTGTGGTGTACGGGGACATGACCTGGCCGGTGAGCGCGTTCACTTTGAAGGGCAGGGGAGAGTGATCGCTGTCGCCGGCTTGTGTTTTCGACGCGAGAGTATTGGCGATCGAAACCGCCGCATCGAGATACTTGCGGTTGCCCGTGATCTTGTACAGCGTGACCAGTTCGGCTCCGAAGGAGCCCGCTTTGTCCGGTTGCGTAATGCTTTTTCCCAGCATCAGGTCACCGTCATAAAGCAGCTTGGCTTCCGTGTTGCACGGGTAGGGAATGTTGGGCCAGACAGCGCTCGCCGGCGGCATGCTGTGATCCAGGTAGGCGTCCGCCTGATAGATCATGTTCTCCAGCACCTCCGGATCGCCGCTGTACTGGTAATAAAGCGACCACGAGGAAAGCATCATCGCGAACTGGTCGCCGCCGATTCCCTGGCTCTCGAGCGTCCGGTACACCATGTATTTCGGCAGGTTCACGTCCCCGGAAGCGACCTTGCCGGGCTTCCAGGAAGCGGGAACGTGATTCCAGTAAAACCACAGGAGGTTCAGATCGTGGTCATATGCGATTCCGGGGTTCGCCGAATACCAGGGGAGGATGTGGCCCTGGGAATCCAGACGCGCCGGATGGAAGCCGATGCGCTCGGCCGCGGAGAGCGGAAGCAGAAAAGCCAGAACCGCCAGAAGACGGCATAGTGTGGACATAGTGTGGCCTCCTTCAGACCGGTTCATGACTCGGCGCCGGGGCGTCGTCCCAAACCGTGATCAACAGAGTACTCGCCAGCGCCAGAGCGCCGCCGGCCAGCATGAAGTTCGTCATGCGCTCATGCAGAACAGCCGCCGCGATGAGAACGCCAAAGAACGGGATCAGATAATTCGACAGCGCGGCTTGCGTCGCGTCCAGCCGCGCCAGAACATTTAGAAAAATCACCATCGACAGGAAATACTGAAAGACGGCGAGAATCGCCAGTCCCACCCAAACGGTGGCGGAATAGTGGCCCAGGTTGCGGAAGCCGGAAGGCTCCACGGCGGCGGTTACGGGTAGTAACACCAGCAGAAGCCAGTAGTAGCTATACAGCAGGACGCGTAGTGGAGAATGCCGTTCCAGCGCCCGCTTGCTATAGGTGTTATAGAACGCGCTGCCGAGAACGCTCAGCAGAATCAGGATATTTCCGCCGAGATAGCCCTGGCCGAAATTCAAGTTGCTCCAATCGACGCCGGAACACGCCAGAACGCCCAGGATGGCGAGCCCGAAGCTGATCCATCGAATTTTCGTCATGCGCTCGCCGAGAATCCAGTGGGCCATTACCGCGGTGGAAATGGGCATGATCAGCGCAAGAAGCGCGGCGTTCGACGCGGGGGCAAGCCGCACGCCCCAGGTGATGAAAAGTTGCGCCACAAGCTGGCCGGCAATGCCGAGAAGAAAGAAATCCCAAATGTCCCTGCGATCGATGCCCGCATCCTTTTCCTTGCGCACCAGCACCATCAGTAAAAGGGTGGAGAGCGCAATCGGGAACGTTACGGCAAACAGCGGTCCCATTTGTTCCTGCACCAGTTTCACCATGACGAACTGGCTGGCCCACATCAAATTGCAGGCGAGCAGCAGCAGCCAGTCCTTCAATTTCGCCGGCTTTGGGCTCATGCGGCGCGCACCCGGTTGAGCGCCGTGCGGACGCTGGCGTCAATCAACTCACACATTTCGTCAATGTCGGACTCCTCGGCGATCAGCGGCGGCGCCACCGCGAACCAGGTGGGGTCGATACGCAGAATAATCCCGTGTTCGAGAGCGGTCTTTTTCAGTTCCGCGCCCAGTTCCGGAAACGGCTCCATGGTGCGCGTGCTTTTCACAAATTCAACGCCCAACAGAATGCCTTTGCCTCGAACCTCGCGGACGACGCCGTATTTCTTCAAGCAATTGAGTTTTTCGTGCAGATATTCGCCCAGCCGCCGGGCCTTGGCGCAAAGGTCTTGCTCCACGATTTCCTGAATTACGGCAAGACCCACCGCGCAGGCGAGCGGATTTCCCGCGAACGTGTGGCCGTGCGCGAAGTGGAGGTTCCCGGCGGCCTGGCCGGAAAATGCCTCAGCCATGTCCTCGCGGGCGATCATGGCGCCGAGAGGCGTCGCGCCGCTCGAAAGCCCTTTTCCGGTGCAAATGATGTCCGGCGTGACGCCGTAAGTTTGCGCGGCGAACATGCCGCCGGTCTTTGCGAATCCGGTGATCACTTCATCGAAGATCAACAGCACGTCGTGACGGTCGCAGATCTCCCGCAGCATGGTGAAGTACTCCCCGGTGGGTGTAATAATGCCTCCCGTGTTGCCGATGGGCTCGACGATGATACCGGCCACCGAATCGGGGTCTTCGTGAAGGATGACATCCTCAAAACACTGCGCCGCGAAGCGGTTGGCCTCCGCCCACGTGCCAAACCGGTCGCGGTAGTAACTTGGCGGAAAAACTTTGAGGAAGCCATCGGGCTGCGGCGCGAACTTCGACTTCCGGGGGCCGGTGCCGCTGGCGGCCATGCCGCCGAAGGTTGCGCCATGGTAGCCGTAATACCGGCTGATGAACTTGTATTTGTCCGGCCGGCCGGTTTGCTTGAAGTATTGCCGCGCGAACTTCAGCGCCGATTCCACCGCCTCCGATCCGCCGCTGTACGGTTTGACGTACTTCAGATTTCCCGGCGCGACTGCCCCGACGCGCTCCACGAAATCCAGAAGGACATTGGTGACGCTGTGCAGCGGGGGGGCGAAGGTGACCTTCTCCATCTGGTCCCGCATTGCCTGCATTACCTTGGGATGGCGATGTCCAAGGGTGGCGACGAAGATTCCTCCAATGGCGTCGAAATACCGCTTCCCGGCGGTATCCCAGTAATAGAGGCCGTCGGCGCGCTCGATGACCAGAGGATTTTCAAAAAAGTCGGCCGTCGAATTGTAGTCGATGAAGGTGTGATCAAGCAGATAGATCTGCCGCTCGGTAAGTTGCATGATTATTTTGCAGGCGGCAAGCCGGAGCTGAATCCTCCATCGACCGCGACCGCCGCTCCCGTCATGAAGGATGCCTCGCCGCTCGCCAGAAAGACCGCGGCCCGCGCCACTTCCGCGGGTTTTCCAATGCGCTGGAGCGCATGCAGTTTGCCCGCCTGCGCGCGGGCCACGGCGGGATCGGGCTGCGCCAGGAAGTACCCCTCCGCCAGGCCGGCATCGATGTAGCCGGGGCAAATCGCATTCACGCGAATACCCTCCCAGCCATGGTCGATCGCAAGCGCCTTGGTGAAGCCGAGAATGGCTGCCTTGGTGGCGCAGTAGCCCGCGCACATCGGCTCGGCGAACGTTCCGTTTACGGACGACATGTTCACGATGCAGCCGCGCGTCGCACGCAATTGAGTGAGGTAGTATTTCGAGCAGAGAAACACGCCGCCGACGTTGACGGCCATTTGCCGTGCCCATTCCTCGGGAGTCGTGTCCTCAATGTTCTTGTTCACCTGAATGGCCGCGTTGTTCATCAGGATGTGAAGATTGCCGTAGCGCGCCAGCGTGTGCGAGGCCAGCGCTCGAACGGATTCCGGATCGGCGACGTCGGAGGCATAGGCCTCCGCGGTTCCTCCGGCGGAACGGATTTCCCGCGCTGTCTCCTCCGCCGCGGCTTCGTTGATATCCACCACGACGACGCGCGCCCCTTCCAATGCAAATGCCTGGGCGATCGCGCGTCCGATCCCCGCTCCTCCTCCGGTTACAACTGCCGTTTTTTCAGAAAGCCGCACGCATTCATTCCTTTAGAAGAAAAGCCGCAGGCCGAACTGCATGCGGCGATTGTCGACCGCGGTCGAAAAAATCTGTCCCTCACTCGGATCGCCCACCGTCGAGTCCGGCGCCGAGAAGTTCGGATGATTGAAAGTGTTGAACGCATCGGCCCGGATCTGCATGGACACCCTCTCGGTGACTCGGAAGGTCTTGAAGAGCGATGAATCAAGCTGCTGAAGCCCGTCGGTGTAGAGCGGATTGATGCCGGCATTGCCATAGGTCTGGGGAACGAGGTCGTCCACAAAACAACTGGTATTGAACCACAGATTGACGGTCGGATTGGACAAGTTCCCGGCGCAAATGCGGTCCGGCCGGTTCCCCTGTCCGTTATTGAGAAGGCTGACTCCGGAATTGACATCGAATCGCAGGCCGCTGCGGATGGTCAGAAATCCCGAGTATTGCCAGCCGCCGAGAATGGCGTCCACCACGCGGTTCGCATTGGGGAGGAACTGTTTGCCATGCCCCACCGGCAACTCGTAGCTGAATTCGGCTGTGACGGTGTGGGCGATGTCCTGCTGGGTCGGGCCATAGTATTGGTACAGGTTGGCAGGGTCGATATTGTTGCCGTTGGAAAAATTACGCGCGTGTGCATAGCTTGCGCTGAGTGTGATGCCGTGGCCCGGCTGGGCGACTACGCGCGCCGTCAGCGCGTCGTACCAGCTTGCGGTGTTGGAGAACTGCACGGGAATGTCGCCAAGCTGCGGATATTGCCCGGCGAGAGGCCGCGCCAGGTTGTAGTTTGCCCCGGGCGGCTGAGGCGGCGCCTGATTGATGTTGGTGGTGTGATTGTTGTGAAGTCCGCGCACGCTCAGGTACCCAATGTCAACGAGCACTCCGTGCGCCACTTCGCGCTGCACATTCACCGAGGTCTGGGCCACTTGCTGGCTCTTCCAATTGAAGTTCGTCCCTCGAATCACGGCGTTCGCCGGAATGACCAGATTGCCGGACGAGTCATATTCCGCCGAAGCGAGCGGCAGTCCGTCCCGCGACAGCAGCAGATCCGGCGTCAGGTTGTTTGAGGAAAGCAACTGCTGCTTGGCGTAGTTCGGGTAGCCGAGTCCGAGGATGGTAAGCGGGCCGCTCCAATAAGCCTGCCAGTAGGAGATACCGAAGCCGGCTCGAATGCTTGTCTTGCCGTGGTCGGGTGACCACGCCAGTCCGACCCGCGGACCAACATCGCCCTTGTCCAGGTTGAGGGACGGACTACGATCGTCCTTTGTGGCGAGCGCAATCTCGTTCGTCCGGGTGTCCCAATTGGATTGCCGGTTATACCGCTCGATGGGGCGCGTGGTGATTTCATAGCGGAACCCGATGTTGAGGGTGAGGGACGGCAGAATCTTGAAATCGTCCTGCGCGTAGAAGGCGTTTTGCCAGTACGTTTGATAGGGCCACCCGTTCACGAAGCGAGCGCGGGCGCTGCTGGTCATCGTTCCCAGCAAAAAGGCGGGATACGCAAAGGGCGGAGCCACACCGTCGAAGGATGTCATGGCCGGATCGAACGTGAGCGCCCCACGGGGATCGTCGCCGCCAATCGTGTCGGCCGAGGTGTCCTCGATATGATTCAGGTTAATCCCCAGCTTTAAGGTGTGTTTCCCCTTCACCCAGGTAAAGTTGTCCGTCACGGCCATGGCGTTGCTCACAATAAAGGCCACCCAGTCAGGCGTGCCGAAATTGGAGGTCGGCGGCAGCGATGCTTCAAAAATTCCTTTTGTGATGGAATCCCCAAGATTCCCGTTTGGAATCCCATACATGTTGTTCCAATCCTGGCCCATGGAATTGGCGTTGGTATTCACATGCGTCCGGTTGTAGCCCAGGCGCGCCTCGTTGGCCTGCGACGCGTTGAAGGTGCTCATCAGCGTGAGCTGCATATTCTGGTTCAGGCTCTGCGAGTTGGCGCTTCCGTTTTGGAAAAACTGGTTGATATTTGTGTCGTTCGCGTTGGTCGAGTTCAGAATCGAGTAGCGGTAAAACAGGCGGTGCTTATCGGAGTAGTTAAAGTCGATCCGTCCGTCGGCGGCATGGGCATCTTGAGTGTTCAGGTAGAGATAGTAGAGGTTGTTCGTCAAACCCGGGAGATTCGAGACTCCGAAGACATGGTCGGCGTTCATTTTCGCCGAGGCGGGGTCGTAGCGGCTGGAGGGGATGATGTTGCCGGCGAAGGGAGTTGCGGATATGACGTTTCCGTTCGTGTCGAACACGCGCGAGAACGGGTCGAAGAGCTGATTGTAGTTGGCGTTGGCCCCGGCGGGCGGCGTGAGGGAGTAAAGCTCGGAAAAGTCGCCGTTGTACATCCTGGTGGTGGGCGCGCTGGTGTAGCCGTTCTCGCTGGTGTTGAACTTCGTGCCTTGATAGTCGGCGAAAAAGAAAAGCCTGTTTTTTCGGATCGGACCTCCAACGGCGCCGCCGAACTGATTCCTCCGGAAGGGCGTGGCGTCGCTCGAAAAATAATTGTTCGCGTCGGTGGCGTTGTTTCGCAGATACTCGAATGCGGCGCCGTGCAATTCGTTGGTTCCGGATTTGGTGACGACATTGATTACGGCGCTTCCGGAAAATCCGTACTCGGCGTCGTACTTTCCGGCGAACACCTGCACTTCCTGCACGCCTTCGATCGGCGGAACCACTCCGATGTAGGCGTTTTGGGGCTCACGATTGTAGATGCCCTCGATGTAAACTCCGTTGGCATTGGAGTCGATGCCGCCCAGGGAGCTGAGCTGCGGCCGCGTCAGACCAACCGCCGAGCCGTTCTCTCCGCCATTCGATCCGTAATTGCCGCTGCCGGATCCGTTGTTCGCGCCCGGCAGCAGGTTCATTTGAAACAGGGGATTGCGGTCCAAATTGGGAAGATGGTCCAGCGCCTTGTAACCAAAAACCTGGCTCAGTTCGGCGCTTTCGGTATTCACCGCCACCGGGTGGGCCTGTACCTCGATCGACTGTCGTACTTCTCCGATTTGCAGCGATACATCGAGCCGCGCCGTTCCGCCGGCGCTCACCTCCAACCCTCGTTGGACGCTGCGGTCGAAGCCATTCGCCTGCGCCTCCACGGTATAGCGCCCGGGGATGAGAAAGTTGATGAGATAGGCGCCGCTGGTTTGCGTTTGAGCTGCCGTGACGACGCCCGTTTGCTCGTTGATCGCGCGCAGGGTTGCTCCGCCGATGGCGGCGCCGCCGGAGTCGGTGATCGTGCCGGTAATCCTGCCCGTATTGATCTGGCAGAAAAGAAAACCGGGAAGGCAGAAGGCGGCTGTAACACAGGCGATGGTGCGAAACGGAGAAAAGGAGATCCGGTGAGACATGGGGTGGCCTCTCAGTCAGGATTTTTAAACATCATATGTTTCCAGGGAGGCCAGGTCAAGGGATTTTTGAGCGCGGACCGGCGGCGCCGCGTTCCGGTCCGCGCAAGCCGATGAGAGGAAAGCAGAAAGAAAATTAGCGGAAATTCTTGAGGGTGCGGCGCGAATCCTCGAGCGTCCGGCGCATCAGCCGCCGGACGGCTTGGCGGGCGCCCACGGCATTTCGGTCGCGAATTTGCTCAAAGATATGCTTGTGCAGTTCAAAGCCCGTCTCCAGGCTGTTGGTGAGTTTGATCTGCTGAAGAAAGACGGACATCACGGGGTCGAGCACCATTTCGAGATACGTATTGTGCGCCGCGCGCATTACCGCCCGGTGGAAGCGGAGGTCCGCCGCTATGGCCCCTTCGAGGTCCCCGTTGTCCCGTCCCGGATCGGCTGCCATTTCCTTCAACGCGTCTTCAATTTCGCGCAGGTCTTCTTCCGAGGCGCGCACGGCGGCCAGGCTGGCGCTCGTTTCCTCCAGCACCTGCCGCAGTTCCAGCAGCGCCTCCATATCCTGCAGGGTGGGCAATGGCTGGTCGCGGAACAGCCAGAGAAGCGATTCCTTCACGCGGTCCGGTTTAGGAGCCACCGTGAAGCTTCCCCGGCCTGCGCGCACTTCCACCACGCCGCGATCCTCCAGGATCTTCATCGCCTCGCGGATGACGATGCGGCTGACCTGAAACTGGTCGGCCAGTTCCGCCTCCTTCGGCAGGCGCGACCCGGGTGCCGCATAGCTCTCCGCGATCAGGAGCTGCATTTCATGTAGGACTTGTTCGCTGAGACGGCCATTGCGAAAACTGCGTTTCTGCATTACTGGAGCCTTTCTCTCATGCTACGTCCTCCCCAACGGTTGACGGGACGCCACGCAAAACATATTATGTTTAAACAAAACGAAGCAACCATGGAGCCGATACCGATCCATCTCGAAAACCCGTCCCTGCGGATCTCGGTGCTTCCCGGTGTCGGAGCAAAAATCTTCGATCTGATAGACCGGTCCACCGGCCAAAATTTTCTGTGGCGCAATCCGCGCATCCTCCCGCAAAGCTATCCGATCGAAGCCAATTTCGACAACTACTGGTGCGGCGGCTGGGACGACGGATTCCCGACTTGTGAAACATGCGCGCATAAGGGGGAAGTCTATCCAAACCTGGGAGAGTTGCGCTCGCTGCACTGGCAAGCGGATGCCGGCGCGGACGAAGTCACGCTAAGGGCGCACGGTCCGATCAGCCCGGTCAACGCGTGCAAATCGGTCCGGCTGCGCGGCGCGAGCGTTGAAATGGACTTCAGCCTCACCCACCGGGGCCATCTCCCCATCGATTTTATCTGGGGCACACATCCTGCGTACTCCATCGAGCCCGGCTGCAGAATTCACATCCCGGCGCGCGTTGGCATTGTAGGCCAGGCGAATCAGCCGCTCCTGGGCGAACCGGGCCAGCACTACGATTGGCCCGTTCTAACGACGCAGGGAGGGGAACTCGACATGAGCGCCGTTCCCGCGCCCGGCGACCGGAGCTCGGGTCACTACGTTACCGGACTAGCCGGCGGCTGGTATGCGCTGGAGTATCCCGCTCGCGGCTCCGGTCTGCTGATGGAATTTCCCCTGGAGGTTTGTCCGTACCTCTGGCTCTGGCTCAGCTACGGCGGGTGGCGGGGCCACTACGTCGCGGTGATTGAGCCGTGGACCAGTTGTCCGGTAACGCTTTCCGAGGCGGTCGCCGCAAATACGCATCGGGTGCTGGCGCCCGGTGAAACGTTCCGCTGCTCTGTCCGCGCGACCCCCTGGCATAGTCCCGCGACGTTGGACGGCCTGCTGAAGGAACGCGGTTTGAAAGGAGTTTTTTAATGCGTCTGCGAAATTGCCCCGCGGTCTGGCTGGTTTCTCTCGCCGCGGCGGTACCGCTCGTGTTCGCGCAGGCATCGTTCCCGGTGGTCTCCGCTGTGGACGAGCCCGAAATCGCCGGGCGTCCAGTGCAACTCGACGCCGCGGGCAAACTGCTCCCCTGGCCCATTGGGACCGACACCGGCTATTCCTACAACTCCTATCTGCTCGCGCAGTGGAGCATTCTTTGGGACCAGCACAATCGCCAGCGCTACCCATACTTCTACTGCTGTTTCGATTTCGATCGCACCACTTTCGAAATGCAGCCGGATAACCACTGGGCGAACTCGACCGCCTATCTTCGCGCCATGATGCAGGGCTTCATCGAACGGCTCTATCCCTACACCGGAGACCCTAACACGATCGCCTTTCTCGAAGACTTCATGAATTATGAGCTCGAGAACGGATTGACTCCCGAGGGGTATGCCTGGCCGCTCGTTCCGTATACGTCCGCGAACCCCGGCGACCGCCGTTACACCGGCTGGAGCAAACACGGAGAAGATTACATTGAGCCTCATGTCGTCGGGGAAGACGGCTATGCGTACCTGCGTTTCTATGAAATGACAGGCAATACGAAATATCTGGAAGAAGCGATTCGCTGCGCCGACGCTTTGGTGAAGAACTACCGTCCGGGGGACGCAAAAAACTCGCCGTGGCCGGTGCGATGCTATGCGCGCGACGGCGGCCTGAACGGCCCCGGAATGGGCCCTTATTCCGCCAATGTGGTCGAGCCGGTGATGCTGTTCGACGAACTGATTCGCCTCGGATACGGCAACACCGCCGCCTACCGGAGCGTCCGGCAGAAAGCCTGGGAATGGCTCCAGGAATATCCCCTGAAGAACAATGTGTGGGTCGGATATTTCGAGGACGTGAAGCCGAGCATGGAAAACATGAATCAGGTGATCCCGCTCGAATACGCCCGTTATGTTCTGCTCCATCCGGACAAGGATCCGCAGTGGCGTGAGCATGCGGAGAGCCTGATCGAATGGGTGAAAAAGACTCCGAAGTGGCCGAAGTACATCGTTCACGGCGCCATGGTCACCACCGAGCAGGGCAATGGAAAAACCTACTGCTGCAACATTCCCAACCAATGTTGCGACAGCCACACATCCCGTCTGGCGGCCGTGGAGGCGCTTCTGGCAAGGCGCACCGGCGACGCGGCCTTGCGGGAATCCGCGTTTCGTTCCTATAACTGGGTCACGTACTTCCAGGGGATGCCTCCGCGCGCGCACGCACCGTTTGCCAACCAGTGGTGGTTTACCGATCAGTTCTCCGATGGCCCGCGCCGGCTGATGGATGGGCTCTCGGCATTCCCCGAATGGGCGCCGTCCGACGAATCTCACCTGGTTGGCTCCACGTCCGTGGTGACGAGGATCGCATACGGCAAAGGCTCGGTGACCTATTCCACCTTCGATCCCGCCTCCACCGATGTTCTGCGCTTGAACTTCGCGCCGGAGTCGGTTTGGGCCGGCGGGCGTAAGCTCACGCGCAGGAACGACTGGAACGAGGGTGACTGGAAGGAAGAAGGCTACACGGTGGACAATGCGCACATCCTCCGGATTCGGCACACGCAATCGCGCGAAGTGGATGTGCGAGGCGATTCCGATGAACCGGTCCCCGGGAAGGTCGATTTCGACAATCCGCACCTGGCGGCGGGCAGTGCGCTCCGTGGGCAGTATCCGTCGGGCGTGATCGACTGGGGGGAAAGCGCGTGGGAGGTTGCAGGTCCGGAGGGAAAGATGAGCACGTTCTCCATCCGCGCCGCCCAAGCGGCCGGAAACCACGCCGAATTCAAGTTCGCAAATCCCCGGATGCTGGTCTGGATTGAGGCGTACAATTCCTCGGAGAAGGAGGTTGAGCTGACGATTAGCTCGCCGGAAATGCGCGAGCTGACTGTCTCGCTCAAGGCGGGAGAACTGCGGAGAATCCGGACGCAGTGGACGGAACGAGTCTCCGTTACGCGCTTGGACTCGCCGAACCTTTCCGCCCTTCGCTTCGACAACATCGGATATTCGCTCTACTTGCTCGGACAACCTTATCGCTGAATCGCCCGCCTCTGGTCCATCACGCCGGGGAAACGGACACGCGCCAGCAGAGGGGCGACACCTGCTCCCGGTGCAACCTCGGGTTGGAGGCGATTTCCTTTACTACCCAGCCCGTTCCATAGACGAAAAAGGGCTGACCACGGTTGATGAACGTCTGGTAATCCTCGATATGGAGCGGCCGCCACTGTTTGAGCGCGAGCAGGGCATGGGTATCGCTCGCATTACCCCAGTGGCGCATGGATCGCGCCACGTCGGAGAGCCAAACCACGCGTTCGTGAAGCCCATAGTGGTCCATTTCCAGAAATTCGTGCGGCGTTGTCACGACAATCGGAAGGGATTCGGAAAGGGCGGTTACTTCCCGAGGCAAAGGGTCCGGATAGCGCCGTTGCAACGCCTGGACCACATCGGCACCGGTATCGAACGCAAAAAGAGCGATACACAGAGGGATCGCCACCCACCCGCGCTTCCACACCGATACGTGGATCGCCAGCAGGGCCAGGCCCAGGATGGCCGTAATACCGTAGCTCAGGTAGAAAGCGTGCGTGACAAAAACCGCAACCCCGAACTGGAACACAAAGAGGAGCGCGAATCCCACGGCCGCGACCGTCTCTTCCCCGGCGATTCGTAATACCCGTTTTCCGCGCGTCACCGCCAGCGTAAGCAGCACGGCCGCGGCAAGCGGCGCACCCACCAACTTCCAGTAGAAGGCGCCGATCAACCCCAATCTCGGCCGCGCCCAGAAGAATGCCGTAAATCGCCGTGCGGCTTCCAGGAAGGCGGGGAACGCGGCCAGGGGTGCGGCGCCGCCTAGAAACGCCAACCACATCCAGGCGTCGAATTTGCGGCCGAACCGGGCCCTCCCGATCTCGCCCAGCACGAGGGGAATCCATGTCAATACGGCGTAATAGTGAAACGATAACCCCAGCGCTAGAGCGATCGCGACCTGAATGCGTCTCCGGCCGGCCCAACTCAGGAATGCCCAAGCCGCGCAGCCGAAGAGCATCCCGTAGGGCCGCCCATCGGTTGCATAGAAGCGCGCATAGGAGATAGCGGGTATGCTGGCGCAAACGATGCCCCACGCCGCCCCGGCGCGCTGCCTTCCATACCGGAACAGACAGTAGCAACCCAGCCAGAATCCAACGAGAGCGAGGAGGCGCGTGGTGAATTCGGATGCTCCAAATAGGCGATAGACACCGGCAAGCACCACGTACTGGCCGGGCGGATTCAAATCGGTGCCTGTCGCGAGTGCCCGAAAGATATCCGTCAGACTCAGCCGGGAGATCGTGAAAGTGTAGATCTCGTCGTACCAGAACGGACGCATGGCGGCTTGCGCAGCGCACGCTGACAGGAAGAAAAAGGACCAGACCGGGAAATACAGGCCCGTGGGTAGGCACAAAAAGAGGCGGCGCAGCTTTTGCAAACTACAAGAGTCGCAAATTTACCGGCGCGTCAGGATTCTGTTGCCGGAGTGGGTCTTTTTGTTAGCTTTCCAATAACCAGTTGGAGAAAAAAGATCGCGATGGCGGAAAACGCCGCGATGGACAATCCGGCGCCCACACCGGCCCGCTCGGAAAGACGGCCCGCGATCCACGGCATCGTCATTCCTCCCAGCAAAGCGATGCCAATCAGTAGTCCGAAGACGGTGCCGGCGTGGCTTGCGTAGCGCGCTCCGGCCAGGCCGAGCGTGGTGGGAAAGATCGCCGAGATCGAAATTCCGAGCAGCACCATGGCCGCGCCCGCCACCGGCAGCGAGCTTGCGAACACCAGCAGCACCACGCTTCCGGCCACGCCCAGCGCGCTGACCAGAATCAATCGTTCGCCGGATATTTTCAGCATGGCGCGGCTCAGGACGACGCGCCACAGCATGAGTGCGCCCCAATACGCGGCCAGAAGATACGATGCCGTCTGCACGTCCGCCCCCAGGTTGCGCGACAGAAAGACCGACAGATAGCCGCCCAGCACGAATTCATTCCCCGATTCGAAAAACAGCAGGCAGCAGAACGCAATCACCAGCGGTTGACGGGCAAATGCTATGACCTGCCGCGGCGGGACCCCCTGCTTCTGCCGGGGCTCCGGGAACCGGTGGACCGCGCTGATCCCGGCGGGAATCAGGCTGAGAAACAAGCCAACGTATAGGATGGCGGAAAGACCAAATAACTGAAGCAGCGAGCCGATGGTGAACGGAATAAAGAGCGCGCCGAATCCAAAGAACACTCCCAGCAGATTGAGCGCGGCGTTCTTCTCGCGCTCGTCCTCGTGCAGATTCGCGACCAGCGTGTTGGTGGCCTGATTCAGCGCGCCGCCGCCCGCGCCCAGCAGCGTCACTGCCAGCATCAAGCCTCCGTAACCGGCTGTGGCCGCCATCAACGCCAGCGCGGCGGCGACGAAAAGAGGCGCCGCAACGAATGCCGGCTTCATGCCATACCGGTCAAGGGCCGGTCCCAGCGCAAGCGTAGTGATCAGCATCGCTCCGTTCATCGCCGGGAACAGCTCGCCCGCGAGCGAAAGATCAAAATGGAGCCTCTCCGAGATTACCGGTAATATGGCCCCCAGCACCGCCATCACGATGCCGAAAACGAACATGCCGCCGTAGGCGGCGCCACTCAACCACCCGGCCGCCACTGGATGCCCGTTTCGGGATTGGCTCACTCGTCTCCCCGTGAGAAAAGCTCCCGGGAATAGGCGCGGAAGACTTCCTGGTTGTGGTCCTTCTCAATCCCCGGCACGTTGGGGGAAACGAACGTGACCGGCACGTGCCCCTTCGCCACCAGGCGCGCCCCGGTCTCGGCCACCAGCGACATCGCGACAAAAACGGCCGCCATGGTCGAACCGGCGGCGACCCTCTCCGGACGTCCGATGTCCACCTGCGAATCCTCCGGAGACACGCAATTGTCAATCGCGATGTCGGCCACATCGGGCAATTTCTCGCCGCTGGAGTGTGTCGCCTTGGCGGCCTTCGCGTTCGCGAGCGACGACACGGTGATTACCGTCAGCCCTCGTTTTCTGGCGTACTGCGCGGCCTCAATGGGTGCGGCGTTCAGTCCTCCGTGGGAAAAAACGACCATCACGTCGCCGGATTCCATTGGATAACTCTGCAGGAATACTTCGATATATCCTTCCTTGCGTTCGAGCCACAGAAGCTCGCGCGCGCCTCCCGGTCCCACGACGTTGGACCACATCAGTCTCGGATCGTAGAGAGGGAAAAAACCGATAAAACTGCCGTAGCGCGGAAAGACGTCCATCACCGGAATCACCGAGTGACCGCTGCCGAAAAGATACACGCGCTTCCTGGCGGCGATCGCTCCGGCCATTGCCTCGGCGGCCTTTTCAAGATGGGCGGCTTGCGTGGAATGGATCTTCGCGAGAATGCCGGAAATGCTCTCGTAATATTGATTGGCTGACATAAGTCTAAGATTTATTCCTTACCCTGGCTTACGGAATCGAAGGCGATGCGCGCCGCGCCCAACAGGCCGGCATCTTCGCCCAGTCGCGTTACTTCGACGCGCACCTCGGCGGCGGCCACCGGCTGCGCCCACTCACGCATGGTTCGCACGGCAGGTTCAAGAAAAAGCTCCGCGGCCTGCATCAGGCCGCCGCCCAGCACGATCATCTGGGGATTCAGAACGCTCACAAGATTGGCCATACCCAGGCCGAGACAACGAGCGGTTTGCTCCACCGCCCGCAGAGCCTCTGCGCTGCCGCAGCGGGCCGCCGCCACCGCCTCTTCCGCTGTGCGCATGCCCAAACGCCGCGCGAGGCCCGGTCCCGCGGCTTCCGTTTCCCAGCATCCGTTCGTCGCATAGGCCGGTTGGCGCACCGGATTCAAGGCGAACCAGCCAACTGCGCCGGCGATGCCGCTCGCACCGCGCAGCAGGCGCCCGCCGGAGATAATTCCCGCCCCGATGCCGGTTCCCACCGAAAGGAACACTACGTCGCGCAAGCCCTGGGCGGCGCCCAGCCACGCTTCGCCCAGCACGTATCCGGCGCGATCGCTATCGACGGTCACCGGCCGCCGGAGCGAGCGTTCCAATTCGGCGCGCAGCGGCATGCGCTCGTGGCCCCAGAGATTCGGAGCCCAGGCTTCGCCCGTCTCCGGAAAAGCAATGCCCGGCACGACCATCCCCACTCCGGAGATGGGCGAGGCGGAAGCGGTCTCGGCCTCCCGGATGGCGCCGGTAATCCGGCCAACGGAGGCGGCGAAATTACCCGCGCCCGATTCAATCTTGCTGCGGAAGAGAATACGGCCCTGCTCATCCACTACCGCGGCGCTCAGTTTCGTCCCGCCCAGGTCGACTGCAATCACGTGTGGCATGGACTCACATCGGATATGGATACCTCAACCGCGCGCCGGTCATGTCGCCTATAGCTCCCGGAGGTTCAGCACGATCTGGTAGCGGTCTCCGCGCATGAGCGAGCAGGTGTACTCGATCGGTTGCCCGTCCGGAAGTTTCGCCAGCCGTTCCGCCGCCAGCGCCGGCGACCCGGCCTTTACGCCCAGCAAAGTCGCATCCGAGCGCCCCAGGGCGACGGCGAAGTGAGTCTCCCGCGCCATGGAGGGGCGCAGGCCGAAGAGCCGGTCGAGCGTCGCGTAAAGAGAGTGTGTCTCGAAATTCTCACGCTCGATTCCAGGCACACGGTCGAGCGGCAGATACGTGGTCTGGATTCCCATCGGCTCGCCCGCGGCGAGACGCAGCCGTTTCAGGCGGAACACTCTGGCGCCTTCGTCGATCCGCAGGTCTTCCGCAAGCTGGGTCTGAGCCGCTAAAATCTCCGCGTCCAGAATCCGCGACGCGGCTTTCATGCCGCGAATCCGCATTTCCTCGGTGAAACAGGTGAGCCGCAGAGGGCCTTGCTCCACTCTCGGCACGGTGACGAACGTGCCGCGCCCCTGCTCGCGCCGCACGAAACCCGCGTCCGCCAGCAATTTCAAGGCTTCGCGCACCGTGATTTTGCTGATGCCGAAGCGCGCCGCAATTTCGTCTTCGGCGGGCAAACGTTCCTCCGGCCGGAGCGCTCCAGTTTCGATCTGACGCTGCAATTCGACGCGAAGTTGATGGTAGAGCGGGACCGGAGACGATTTATCCAGCGCGGGAGACGCGAGCGGCTGCGGCACAGTTCATGATAAGAACCCGGCGCCGTCCAGTCAACGGGTCATTATGTTGACCTGATGACCCGGACTTGTTTAATCGAAGTCGAAGGGCCGTTTCGGAGTGAGCTTCTCCGGTGTTTCTTTCGCCTGCTTCAGCAGTTCGTCGAATTTCCGGTTCAGCACCTGCTGGTGGCTCTTGTGCTCTTCCATCGATTTTTGAAACACTTCGCCGCGCCGGGCCTCTTCGCCTTTGAGTTTTTGCACGGCGGCGTGCAGGTCCTCAATCGGCGCCGGCTTGCGATGCTCCTCGTGCGCGATCACAGCGCCCAGCTGCGTGTCGATGCGGAGAGTGGCTTCGCAGCACGGACAACGAAGTTCGATCAGTTCCGGTTTCTTTTTCGCCATCGATACGGCACCCACCGCTATTTTACTCTGCCTGGCTTCTTTTCAAGACGCCATCTCTTCGCGCAGTAAGCCCATCAGCCATTCATCCACCAAAATCCCCTGTTTTCTTACGGCATGGCGGATGGTGCCCTCGCATCGAAACCTGTTTTTTTCGAAAGCTCTCCGGCTGGGATAATTCCCGGTGAAGACCGCCGCCTCCAGTTTTGCGAGGCCCAGGCACTCGAACGCGTATCGGGACGCCAGATGAATTGCGGCGGTTCCGTGTCCCCGGCCTTGAAAAGGTTCGCCAAGCCAAAGCCCGACGTCGCCGCGAAATCCGTCGGTGTAGGGCCGGACGCCGATGCTGCCGGCCGGTCTTCCGGTGGTGGCGTCCACGATGGCGAACATGTGCATTTCGCCTCGCGATGTCCTCTCGGCGAAGTCCGCCACCGATACGCAATATTCCTGGAGCGATGCCGGTCCGTCCCACACCAGATTACGGGTGACCGGGGATTGAAACACCAGCGGAAACAAAATCGCGGCATCGGAAGCTTGTAAGGCCCGGATGCGGGTAGACGCTGTTTCGCCGCTCCACGTCATTGCGCCATCTCATTGTCAATGTTACGCTTTGTTATTCTTACTGACGAGTGTTCAGAAGGCATTACAGGCGCGTAAAACTCCTTTTCGGAACATCGGACGTCCTGCTCACGGCGCTGGCGTTCGAAGCGGCCTATCAGACGCGTCTGCATTTACCCGGCCTGTTTCACTTTGAACATCAATTCTATCTTGACCGTCCCGTGAAGGCGCTGCTGCTCGGCGCCGCCGTGTTGATCTGGCTGGCCATCGGCTACTGGTTCGATATCTACGAAAAGCTCGATTCCGCCCATCCGATGGTTGTTTTGCGCGGTACTCTGCGCCAGTGCCTGGTTGGAGCCATTTCCCTGGTGCTGGTGCAATACATGCTCCGGCTCGATATCAGCCGGCCCTTCCTGCTGATTTTCGCGCTCTACTCTTGGGGATTGCTGTGTCTTTTCCGGCTCAACGCGGGGTACTTGCTCGGCGCCATACGCCGCGAGTTTGGCGCGCCTCACTACGTCATGGTCGTCGGAGTCGGCGGCCGCGCGCGGCGCATGGCGGAGTCCCTGGAGCGCTCGGAGGGCTACGGGATTCGCCTCACCGGCTTCCTGCACGATGGTTCAGAAGCCGCGCCCGAGACAATTCAGCTCGGCCGGAGCTATCCCGTGTATGGCCTGGACCGCCTGCCCGAACTGCTGCAAGGCCGGGTGATCGACGAGGTCATTTTCGCGGTGGAGAGTTCGCACCTCGCGGGCCTGGAGGAGGCCTTTTTGTTATGTGACGAGGAGGGCGTCCGCACTCGTCTGGTGGTCGATTTTTTCCCGCACGTGAACAGCGATCTCTATCTCGATCGTTTGGGAAACCTCCCGCTTCTTACCTTCGCCGCGGCGCCCCACGATGAGCTTCGCCTGGTGGTGAAGCGCGCCACCGACATGGCGCTCGCCGCGGCCGGGTTGATTGTTCTGATGCCGGTGATGGGGGTGATTGCGCTGCTCATTCGTTTGACCTCGCCCGGCCCGGCCATCTTCCGACAGGTCCGGTGCGGCTTGAACGGGCGGCGATTCGTGTTCTACAAGTTCCGCTCGATGTGCGCCAACGCCGAAGATCTGAAGTCCTCGCTCCAGCACCTGAATCAGAAGACCACCGCTTTCAAGATTCCCAACGATCCCCGGCTTACCGGCATCGGACGCATATTGCGCAAATTTTCGATCGATGAATGGCCGCAGCTTTGGAACGTTCTGCGGGGTGATATGTCATTGGTTGGGCCCCGGCCGGCCGTCCCGGAGGAAGTGGACATGTACGAACGCTGGCAACGGCGGCGTCTGCGCATGAGACCGGGGCTAACCTGCCTGTGGGCGCTGGCCGGACGGGACACCCTGGACTTCGAAACCTGGATGAAGATGGATATGACCTATATCGATAATTGGTCGCTGGCCCTCGACTGGAAGATCATCCTTCGCACCATCCCAAAGGTGATACTGGGGAAAGGAGCACATTAGCCGAATGGAACTCGTCCCCACGCAAGAGGAAATCGCCGGGCTGCTGCGCGAAACCGGAGCGCTGCGTCAAGGACACTTCGAGTATCCAAACGGGCTCCACGCCAACGAATACCTGCAGGTGGCGCTCGCCATCCGTTCGTTCCAGCATGCCAAGCTGCTGAGTGTGGCGCTGAGCCGCCTGGTTCGCGCCAATCCCGAGATTCACGCCCTGATTCCGCAATTATCCGTGGTCGCGCCGGGCACCGGAGGCATCCCGGTCGCCTACGGAGTTTGTGAAGCCCTGCGGGCGCATCAGGTCTACTGGGCCGAGCGCGAGGACGAAAACGAGCCTCTTCGCTTTCGCCAATATCACGAAATCAAGCCGCACGAAAAAATTCTCCTGGTGGATGACATTCTTCGTTCCGGCAGGCAGCTCTCTTCGCTGAAGGCTTTAGTGGAATCGAAGGGAGCGGACGTAGTGGGGCTCGCCGTTCTGATTTACCAGCCTACTCCACAATCGGCGCGATTCGATCCGCTGCCCTTTTACCATCTGATTCAACTGGACGCGGTCTATTACAAAGATGCGAGCTCCTGCGATCTCTGTACCCGGGGTGTTCCGATCGAGCGAGTGTGGATTTAGATTTGTTTGATAGAATTTTGAAGTTTCAGCCGTGTTCAATCGCATTTTTCCCTCTCTCCTGATTTGTCTTCTGGCTTCCGGAATCCTGGCGAACGCACAGAAGAAAAAAGTGAAGCCGTATTCCGAGTTGCCTGTAATCCAGTCGAAGGATACGGAACTGGACACGCAGGTCCTGCCACCTCCGAAAGAGCCGCGCGCCGTAGTGGCTGCCGAGACGGGAAAACTCACATTCTCCCTGGTTCCCTTGAGCCGGAAGGGACTGCTTTCGCAGCAGACCCGGGAGGCGCTCCACGATCTGGTTCGCGGCCGGGATACCGTTGTTAAACTGCGCGCGTTTGTGGCCGGCTCCGGCGACGCGCGGCGAGTGCTGGAAATCGCCGGCGAAATGTTTGCGGAAAAACACCGCGACGTGCCGGCATTGAGCGTGGTCCAGGCGGGCGCGCTGCCGCTCGAAGGCGCGCAGATCGCCCTGGAAGTCACGACGGTTGGAAAGAAAGTGGTAAACCCGAACGGCCTGGGCTTTTTCTCGGCGCAAGTGGGCCCATCGATTGCCGGCGCCGCCTCGAAGCTGAGCGCCGAGTTCGCCAAAGCCGGACTCCAGCCCGCCGACGCCTTGCGCGTCACCTGCTTTGTGAACTCACTCGATGCGGCGGGCGATTGGCGAGGGGCCTTGAACGGTTTTTCCGCGGCGGCCGTGAACGTGGTTCAAATGATGCGGGAAGCCGTGGGACCTGCCGCGGCTTGCGAAGCGGTCGCGCGGTTGACGTCGGCGCCGTCCGCGCCGGTGAGTTTTCTCGACTCGTCGCCGGATGCTTCGGCGGCCGTGCTCGTGAATACGCCGCAGTTGATCTTCACCGGGATCCAGATGGTGTTCGGCCAAAAGCCAGGCGATGTCCGCCAAGCCTATCAGCGCTTAAATAGCGCGCTCAATGGCGTCAATTCCAGCTTCGGCCAGATGATTGTCACCGGCACTTATCTGTTATTCACATCGGTCAAAGAGCCCGCGCGGGAGATTCGCGCGGAGATGTCGGGAAAGCAGTCCTCTCCGGCGGAAACGGTTCTGCCGTTTGAAGGACTCGCCTCATCGGACGCGACGATGGGCATCGATGGGATCGCCGCGCCTCGTTAACTGCTTCCCGGCTCTATTCCGTTTGTTTGTCGAATACGTACTTCATGTCCAGATCGCCGGCGGGACCGTTCAGATGAGCGGCCTGCGTTAGCAATTTACCGTCCGCGGAAATCTCCCACCGGCTCTTGATGTTGATATCCGTTCCCTGAATCGTCAACACGTCGTCGACCAGCAGGACCGCACCGTCCCATTTCGCGTTTCCTTTGATGTCGCTTCCGGCGATCGTGCCCGCAAACGGTTTACCGTCGGTGGTGAAGCTCAACTCTCCGCTCAGATCTCCCTGTGGCCCGCCCTTCGATTCGAAGCTGTCTTTCAGAGCGTCCCCCTGGTGCTCGATTTTGTCGGTTCGGCTGTCCGGCGGAGGAATAGGGCCGAAGTCGCTTTTGCTCATGTTGAGCTTCCAGGTTCCGCTGAAGTTCGGATGCGCGGTGCCAGCCGAAGCTGTACCGGCCGCCGGAGTAGCCGGGGCCGCGGGCGCTGGCGCCGGCGTCTCGGGTCCGCCCGCGTCCCGGTCGAACATCAGCGTTTGATCCGCCTCCCCCTGCGGACTGGTGAAATGTACCTGTTCGGTGAGCGACTTGCCGTCCGCCCCGGCGGTCCATTTCGCATCGATGGTCACTTCCTGCTCCTGGTAAGTGAGTTTGGACTGGATCGTGAACCCGTCTCCCTCCCATTTACCCGTGCTCTTGACGTCCTGGCCGAGGAATTTGTTGGTCGTCTCCGAGCCGTCCGTGCTGTAAACCATGGTCATATCCCTCGGACCATTGGCTGCTTTTTGCGTCACCTTATCTTCGATCCGGGACGCGGTTTGGACGATAACATCGGTGCGGCTTTCGGGTGGCGGCAACGGTCCGAAGTCGCTTTTTTGCAGATTGAGTTTCCACGTTCCGCTTAGATCCGGCTTGGACTGCCCGAAAAGCGAAACCGCGGCGAAAGTGGCGGCGAGAAATAGCGAGCGGTTCATATTTGAGGGGCTCCTGATGGGACCTAATATAGCGTAGGTTGGGGCTGCCCCATAGCGAAAGAATCGGCAAAGGCAGCGCCGGGGCGGCAGGGTAAAATATCGCTTGACCAGTGTACTAATAGACCAGTACACTAAGGATGTTTATGCGGGATATGATGCGGGACCTTCGCTACGCCTTACGAATGATGCGCCGCTCTCCGGTCTTTACGTTGGTTGTTGTTCTGTCCCTGGCTCTCGGCATGGGGGCCAACACCGCCATCTTCAGCCTGATCAATACGCTCATGCTGCGCATGCTTCCCGTCGCGAAGCCGGAGCAACTGGTTGAGCTGTTGAGCACATACCCGGGTGAACCTCGCGGCAGTTATTTTTCGCGGGAGGCCTATGAGTATTACCGCGATCACAACCATGTCCTCTCCGGACTCGCCGCCATATATAGCGCCCGGTTCCATCTGCGCGCCGGTTTCGAGCCGGAGTTGGTGAACGGTGAATGCGTCAGCGGGTCCTTCTTCCCCGTCCTTGGATTAAAGCCGGCCGCCGGGCGCCTGTTCGGACCCGCGGAAGACCGCGCGGGTAGCGAAGGGGCCGCGGTTGCGGTATTGAGCTGGTCCTATTGGGACCGCCGTTTTCATCGCGATCCTTCCACGGTGGGCGCTCGAATCCTGGTGGATAACACGCCGCTCACCGTCATCGGCGTAGCGCCTCGTCCTTTCACCGGTTTGGTGACCGGAATCACCCAGGATATTTGGATCCCGCTCGCCATGGAGCCGGTCATTCACCACCCCGGCCGTATTGGAGGCGGAGGTCTGCATTTGTTGGGACGGTTGAAGGACGGAGTGAGTATCGAGCGGGCGCAGGCCGAACTCCGGGTGCTATTCCGGTGGGTGGTAGAGGAGCGCGCCAAAAACAGCCCCGATCCGCTGGTGCGCCATCTGACCTTTGAGCTATCCCCGGCGGGCGCGGGCTTTTCCGTGATCCGCGATCGCCTCGGCAAGCCCCTGCTGGCGCTGATGGCAATGGTTAGCCTGCTTCTGTTGGTGGCCTGCTCGAACATTGCTACGTTGCTGCTTTCGCGCGCCGCCGCCCGCCAGCACGAAATTTCCGTCCGCGTTTCCCTGGGTGCGGGTCGTCTGCGCCTGGCGCGGCAGATGCTGACCGAGTCGCTGTTGGTTTCGTTCCTGGGCGGCCTGGCGGGTCTCGCCTTTGCCTACATCGGCGCGCGCACGCTGGTGAAAGTCCTCGTGTCGGGCCGGAGAGTGCCGGGTCTTCCTCCGGACTTTGATATTCCCGTCCATCCGGATCTCAACACACTACTATTCACCGGCGGAATCGCAATTCTGACGGGCTTGCTATTCGGCCTCGCGCCCGCGTGGAAAGCCTTCGCCTCCACGCCCGCCTCGTCGCTGAGAGAAGGGGGCAAGGCCGGTGACAGCAGACTGGCGCGCTTTTTCGGGAAGAGCCTGGTGGCGTTGCAAGTGGCCTTCTCGGTCGCGCTCCTCGCCGCCGCCGGCCTGTTCTTAAGCCATTTGGTGAAACTCGAAACGCTCGACCTCGGGTTTCGCCGCGACCATCTCCTGCTGATGAGGTTGGACCCTGCGCAAAGCGGATATGACGAGAGCAGATTGTCCTCCGCATATCGGGAACTGCTGCGGCGTCTCGAGTCGATACCGGGCGTTCTCTCCGCCACTTTAGGAGCGCCGATTCCGCTGTCCGGCGCCGGGGAGAGCCGCTTCGTCACCGTGCCGGGCCGTTCGGAGAGTCCGCAAGACCGCCGCTACGTTTCCTTCAGCCGCGTGGCGCCGGAATACTTTGCGACGATGGGCATCCCCTTGCTCTCCGGCAGGGATTTCCGGCCTGGGGATGAGGCCGGCGCCCCGGTTGCCATCGTCAATCGCGCGATGTCGCAATACTACTTCGGCGCCGCAAGTCCGATCGGGAAATACGTGACTGTCGACGGCGGACGTTCTTACGAAATTGTCGGCGTGGCCGGAGACGCCAAGTATTACGATGTCCTGGAAACGCCGCCGCGTACGGTGTATTTGAATGCTTTCCAGAACGGCAGCGTCTCTCCGAATTTTATCCTTCACACGTCCATTCCGCCGGAGAGAGTCGCCGCGCAAGCGCGCCGGGAAGTGGAGGCGTTATGGAAGACGGTCCCGGTGGAACGCGTCAACACTATGTCCGGCGTGGTGGATGCATCCATTGTCCGCGAGCGTCTCATCGCCGTATTGTCGGGCGCGTTCGGCGCCCTGGGAGCGCTCCTTGCGGCCGTCGGACTTTATGGCCTCCTGGCGTATTCCGTCGCCCGGCGCGTCAACGAATTCGGAATTCGCATGGCGCTCGGGGCTTCCTCGGGAGGTGTCGCGCGCATGGTGTTCCTGGACGCGCTGAAGACCATCGCCGCCGGACTCGCTCTCGGCGCGCCGCTCGCCCTCTGGGCGAATCAACTCGCCGGTCGCGTCATGCAGGCTCTGCCCGCCCGGAGCCCTCTGCCGCTCGTGTCCGGCGCTGCCGCCATGCTCGCAATCGCCATCCTCGCCGCCTATGTTCCGGCGCGCCGCGCGTCCCGGGTCGATCCCATGGAAGCGCTGCGGCATGAGTAGCCCTGCACCACCTCTGACGCCCTTGGCTCGGACTACGGGCCGGCGTTAATGCACACCTGAGCGGTCTGGCGAATCACCGCGGTCCCGGCTTCCACCGTCAACGGAACAGTGCAGGTTACCGGGGTCACAGGGGGAACGCCCTGGGGGATACGCACGTTGATCTGAAAGATGCCGTGGGCGAGTGTAGGGGCATCGCCGGCATACAGAACCTCTCCCTCTACCCCGTTCAGCCTTACCTTCACCGGAGCGACGGGGTGCCCCAGCCGCCCGCGTGCCAGCGTCCCCGTGACCCCGGGAGGATTGGTCTGCCCGAGACCGGTTCCAAAAATCGAAATGACCGAACCGGCTTGGGCCGAGGGGTATTGCGTGCCCGCCGGCGCGTCCGGGTAAAGGATCGGCTGGAATACGCCTGGAAACGTGGGTTCCACTTCCCAGGTCCCGCTTTTCACGACTTGCCCCTGGTATCGGACCTCTACAGTGGTTGTATCGCTCGCACCCGCTTCGAACGGCACAATGGCGTTGATCTGCTTGTCCTGCACGTAGAGAAGGGGCGCCGCGATTCCATTGAAGAGGACGTGCACGCCCGCCGCGGCGCGAGAAATATTTCCGTCTTCATCGACCTGGACGCCCACGGCCTGCTGCGGCCCAATGCCCGGGCCATAGATGGAAATCAATTCTCCCGGCGCCAGCGGCCCTTCGTAGTAAGTGGCGGCGTTTTGAATCACCAGCGAAACGCACGGGCCGGCCGGCGCCGAGGGATCGCCGATTCTCAGATTCGAAACAAAGGGTTGCACGAACGCAAAGCTTCGCCGGACCGCCGGGACTCGCGGGAAATCGTAGGAAGCCGTGGAGCCCACCAGCACCGCGCGGTCCCCGGCGAGGGCGATGGCCGTCAGGCTGTCGTCGTTCGCGCCTCCCAGATAGGTGGCGCTTCCGAGAGCGCCCTGAGAATCGAGCGTGGCGGCAAACGCGTCCGACGCGCCGCTCACGCAGCCCTGCGCCGCTCCCGCTGTTACGGGAAAACCACTTCCCGCCACCCCGCCGGCGTAGGCGATTCCCTCCGGGCTAACCGCGAGCGACGAGACTCCACCCAGATAGGTCGAGTAGGCGAGCGCCGAACCCTCCGGATTGATCTTTGTCACAAACCCTCCCGGCTCTCCGCTATCGCGCCATGGCGCCGCCGGGCCGGTTTGCGAAAAGGCCCCTTGCGTGGTGGGAAAATCACTCGAATTCGTGCTGCCGGTGACAAAAGCGTTCCCTCGCCGGTCCAGTTGGATGCCCAAAATCGAATCGTTGCCTCCCGATCCGCTCAGATAGGTCGAATAGACCAGGCTCGCTCCGTCTGCGTCGAGTTTCGAAACGAAGCCGTTCCGGAAATTGGCAGGGCCTTTTGGCATGGTTTGGAACGCGCCATTCGTCGTGGGGAAGTCGCTCGATTGCGCGGCGCCCGCGAGGTAGGCTCTGCCCGAGGCATCCACGGCAATGGAAGAAACCAGGTCGGATTGCGAGCCGGAGAGATACGTCGCATAGATCAGAGCCGACCCGGTGGAGTTGAGTTTGGCCACCAGGGGGGCTGGCAGCGCGCCCTTCGGCGCCGTCTGAAATCCGCCGCTCGGCAGGGAAAAGGGCGCCGGCACGTAGACGTTTGTGGCAAGATAAGCGTTCCCTCCGTCATCGATCGCCATTCCGGCGACGGAAGCCCCCGGAAGGAGCGTGGAGTAGAGTAGTTTCCCGTCCGCTCCGAACTTCGCCACGAAGCCGCCCGCGCCCGACTCGCCCAGGGAGGGGAACGCCGCGCCGGCGGTAACTGGAAAAGCGGGCCCCGAAAGCCGCGGAGCGGTGTTGCCCGCCACAAAAACGCCGCCCGATGCGTCAACGGCAACGGCGGTCCCGGTATCCGCTCCGCCGCCTCCGAGATAGCTCGCATAGACGACGGTTCCCTGCGCATCCAGTTTCATCAGAAAAGCATCCGGGCAGGGCGAGGAAGGAGTAAAAGGCCCCACACCCAGACAGAGTCCGTCGGCATAAGCGCTTTGCGCGGCGTCCGCGGTGGTCTCCAGTCCGGCTTGGGCGGAACCGGTCAGGTACACGTTGCCCTGAGCGTCCGTCGCCGCTGCCATGATCTGAATTGGGCTGGAAAGGGTTTTTGAGTACGCGATTGTGTCGTTTTGACTCGCCGCCGCCTGAAGGAATGCAGGCGAATAACTTGCGATTAAGGCCAAGCCGCTGACGGCGAAGGAGAGGTTCCGCATTCGGATGAATTGCTTAGCAAGTCGGGTTCCTTTTTGCGTTGCAAAACAAGAACTGGCGAGGCCCGGAAAAGGCCCCGCCAGCTTAAGGTGCGGTTAGGGAAAATCGAAAAATTATAGCGGGACCGGCATGGACAGCGAACATTTGGAGAGAGCCTTATCCAGAAGAGATGCGGCGCTCTCGTCGCACACACCGCGCGCGATCGACACCTCGGTGATCAGCATGTGACGCGCACGGTCCAGCATCTTCTTTTCGCGAAACGAGAGAGGCTTCTGCTTCTGCAGGATCAGAAGGGTCTTCATTACCTCGGCGACCTCCAGCATGCTGCCGCCGCGCATCTTTTCGGAATTCTCCTTGAACCGATCCTTCCAGTCGCCTTTCCACCGGCAGACGCCGTCGGAAAGAAAACTCAATACTTTAGCGACCTCGCCGTTTTTGGTCACCTTCCGCAGCCCCACGTCTTCCACGTGGGAGAACGGCACCATCACCGTCATGCTGTTATATGTGAGCCGGAGCAGGTAGAACCGCTCAAACTGGGTCCCAAAAGACCGCGCGCTGATGTTCTCTATGGTTCCAATCCCATGGTTCGGATAGACAATCTTCTCGCCGATTTGGAAGGTCATTCGGGAACGTTACACCCACCTTTGTTGTTAGTTTGAAACGTAACAAGCGGAAAGGAAATATTAATGCCAAGCGCTTGCTCTGTCAATAGGAATCCGCAAATTATCGCAAGAATATGTGAAGTATGGGCGGTCTTACAGTCCTGGTGGGCCCAGGAGCCGCAAAAGGATTACCACCCAGGCCAGGTGGTCCTTTTCCGGCACCGAGGGGACGCGCGGCCCTAGCGAGCCGCGTACGTTTTCTGGTACTTGTTCCGCGAATTGAAAACGGTGAAGGACCCGTCCGCCGCCGCGCTCACTTTGATGTACTTGCCCTGGCACTGTTCATCCACATTCGCGATGAAAGGATCGGGCACGTTGTGCGCCCGGCCGCCTTCGATTCCGTAGTGAAGCTGCCAGAAGTCTTCCAGTCCTGGGGAATCCTTCACAATCTGCCAGGCGGACGGACTGCCTCCCTTGGTGGCCCCGTTGTTCGAAATCGCCACACGCGGGTGCAGGGCATGAACGAATTGCGGCGAATTGGAGAGATCGGCGCCATGGTGCGTGACGAGAAAAAGGTCCACGGTCCCAACCGCATTGTTCGGACAAACGAGTTCCAGTTCCTTGTTCCAGGTGAGATCGCCCATATCGACGAACCGGAACTTTCCGTATTGAATCAGGGTCCCGAGCGAGCGCGCGTTTTCCGACGTGTCCACGTCATGTTTCTTGGCGCTGGCGCACAGCGGGTTTGGCTGCCCCGCGCCTTCGAGAGGCGAGGCGATGTGTTGCCCGTCGGCGGTGAGCACCGTCGCGGAAACGCCTTTTAGCGGAATGCGGTCACCCGGCTTCACCACCATGTGATTTGGAACTCTCGGGAGATTTTTCTCGTAGGTGGCATAGTCCGCGAGAACCACGTGGTCCTGCTCGCGATTGGGGCCGTGGTCGATCATCGTCCGTACCTTCATCTGGTCCAGAAGTTGCTTCACGCCGCCCACGTGATCCCGATGAAAATGGGTGATGAGGACGTAATCGAGTTCCTTAACTCCGGCCTTCTTCGCCGCTTCCTTGATCCGGTTCGCATCGCGCCCGTCGTGCCCCGGCCAGCCGGTGTCGATGAGCAGCGATTGGCCCGACGGCGCAACCACCAGCGTCGCCTGGCCGCCCTCGGTGTCAATGAAGTAAATGTCCAGTGTTTTCGCGTGCGCCGCGGGGCGGGCCAGTGTTCCCGCCACCACCGTGAGCAGCGCGGCCCGCGCGAGCATTCCCATCGCCATTTGTGTCAATCTCCGGACGCATGTTATCACAAGCGTGTAATATGCTTGGAACAGCGAAGCTGTTTTCCGCGTAAATCAAAGCAGACGATGCCGTATTGTTGCCAATGTGGAAAAGCCGTTGGTTCCTCCGACGCCTATTGCGGAGTGTGCGGCACGCGTCAATCCTCGCCCGGCCCGGTCCAGGACGCATTCGCCTCGGTTAGCGCCAGAACCGCTTGTCTGTTGTGCTATATCCCCGTTGTCGGGTGGATTGCCGCCATCGTCGTGCTGGCGGCCAGCCGCTTCCGGCACGACATCAATGTTCGCTTCCACGCCTTCCAGGGTCTCTATCTCTTTGTTGCATGGCTCATTGTCGATTGGGTGCTCGACCCCATCTTCAGCTTTGCCATCTTCCCCGGACCTCACATGCACCGCGTCATCCCGCAGTTGTGCCGGGCGATCATCTTCGTTGCCTGGATTTTCATGATGGTGAAGGTGAGCCACGACGAAACCTACAAGCTTCCGATTCTCGGCGACCTTGCCGAGAAGTCGGTGTCCGAACAGCGCTAAAACGCTCTTTTCGCATTTCGTCCGGAAACACCCGCGTAAGTCTTGTATTCTGGAATTACCGCCACTTCCTGGAAAGGATGCGAATCATGAAAGCTATCTCGCGCATTTCGCTGGGGGTTGTTCTCTCCGCGATCATGTCAACGTCGGTTCTTATGGCAGCCTCTTTCTACGATTTCACTCTCCCGTCCATCGACGGAAAACCGGATCCGCTCAGCGCCTATAAAGGGAAAGTCGTCCTGGTGGTGAACGTCGCCAGCAAATGCGGCTACACCCCGCAATACACCGGACTCGAATCCATCTACGAAAAATACAAGGACCGGGATTTCGTGGTTCTCGGTTTTCCGGCCAACAATTTCATGCAGCAGGAGCCGGGCACGAATGAGGAGATCAAGACGTTCTGCACCCGGAAATATAACGTCAGTTTCCCGATGTTCAGCAAGATTTCGGTGAAGGGCGACGATCAGGCGCCGCTGTACCGGTTTCTGACCGACAAATCTCTGCATGCGGAAACCGGAGGCGATATCAAGTGGAATTTCACGAAGTTTCTGGTCGGCCGCGACGGCGCCGTCCTCGCGCGATTCGAACCGGCCGTGAAGCCGGACTCTCCCGAAGTGGAAGCGGCGATCGAAAGGGCTTTGAAGTAGGCAGGTAGTGAAAAAGGAAAACAAGCAATACCTCGCAGGCATCGCCGGGCACACCGGTTATAGCGGATTGGATCTTCAGCGGATACTGGCGCAGCATCCCAGCGTCGGCGCGGTCCTTCTCGATCATCGGGAGGGCGCGGGTAACGAGGTTCAGATGCTGAACCAGCCGCCGTTGCAGGGGCACCTGCCGTGTACGGCGGCAGCGGTTCGCTCCGCCGGGCTCTCCGTCGTTTTTCTCGCGACGCCCCCGGAAGTCTCGATGGAACTTGCGCCGGAAATGTTGGCGGCCGGCGCCAAGGTAATCGACCTGAGCGGAGCCTTTCGTCTCCGCACTCCGGAGCGCTACCGGCGCTGGTACAAACGCGAGCACACGCAAACGGATTTGCTGGCCAGCGCGGCGTATGGCCTGCCGGAATTCTGCCGCAAATCGATTCCGAATAACCCGCTCATCTCGAACCCCGGTTGCTTTCCCACGTCGGCGAATTTGGCCTTGCGCCCGTTGATTCAGGCGGATGTGGTGGAGCGCGGCGCGGGAATCGTCTGCGACGCCAAGTCGGGCGCCAGCGGCGCGGGACGCAAGCCAAGCATGAAGACCAGCTTCTGCGAGCTGACGGAAAATCTGTCAGCCTATGCCGTGCTCGAACACCGGCACGTGCCGGAAATTCTAATGGTCTCCGGCCTCGAAGAATCCGAATTGAGCTTCACCACGCAGCTTCTGCCGGTCGACCGCGGCATCCTCGAAACCATCTATTTCCGGGCGAAGAATCTGAGTTCGGTAGACGATCTCCTGAGCATCTACGCGAAGCAATACGCTTCCGAGCCGTTTGTTCGCGTTTACCCCGCCGGGATGTTGCCGGATCTCCGCGCCGTGAACCGGACCAATTTCTGCGATATCGGCGCGGTATTCGATCCCGCATCCGGCAGAGCCGTCGTCGTCGCGGCGCTCGATAATCTCGGCAAGGGAGCCTCGGGCCAGGCCGTGCAGAACATGAATCTCGCGCTCGGACTTCCCGAGACCGCCGGACTGCTGTGAGGCTGCTTGTAAAGCTGGGCGGGGCGCTGCTCGAGACCTCCGCATCGCGGAGGCGGCTTGCACGCGAAATCGAGGCGCAGCGCCAGGCCGGGCACGAGATCGCGGTGGTTCACGGCGGTGGAAAACAGCTCACCGCGTTTCTTGCCGAACGCGGCGTGGAAAGCCATTTCGTGAACGGGTTGCGTGTTACCAGCGCCGACGTGCTGGATTCGGTTGTCAAAGTAGTCGCAGGCAGCGTAAACCACCAATTGGTGGCTTCCTTTATCGCCGAAGGCTCTCCGGCTGTCGGATTGAGCGGCGCCGACGGCCTGACTACCGAGGCCGAACAGTTGTCTCCCACGCTTGGCTTTGTAGGCCGTCCGGCGCGCTCCGACGCGCGCTTATTGCATGCCCTCATCTCCCAAGGCTTTCTTCCCCTGGTGGCCTGCCTCGCGGCCGATCGCCAGGGCGCTCTTTATAACGTGAATGCCGATCAGATGGCGGCTTCGGTTGCACAGGCGTTTCACGCGGACCGCCTGCTGTTCTTCACTGACGTCCCCGGAGTAAAGGGCGGCGACGGCGAGATTCATCCGGTCCTTGATGGCGCCGCCTGCCGCGACCTGATCGCGCGCGGAATTGCCACCGGAGGCATGCAGGCCAAGCTCGAAGCCGCGATGGGCGCTCTTGCCAGCGGCGTTCGCGAGATCGTCATCGCGCCCGGAGCACAGCCGGGGATCCTGGAGCGCATTCTGGCTAACAATTCCGTAGGCACTCGCCTGGTATCCTCCGATTCTCAGTTGGGGTAAGGGAAAAATCTTAGAGAACTTTTGCCGCTAGTTCCCACTTCCTAGCCAAACTGCACAATTTGTTTGGGCTTGCGCAGCACGTTTGCGCGAATCGATGCCGAGGGAGGCTATGAAGACACAGACAGTTGACGTGCGTGAATCGACGGGTCGTATTCTGTCTTCTACTATTTTCCGGTCCGGCGGGAAGAAGTTGCTCGCCAAAGGCCATTTACTGAGTGAGGAGGATGTAAAACTCCTCGAGACCGAGGGGATGCGGGAAGTCTGGGTCGCTGAACTCGAGGATGGCGAGATCGGCGAGGATGAAGCGGTGATGAGGGTGGGCATGGAGGTGGGCTGCGGTTCGCTGGAAATCCGCCTCGCGCCGGGCGGACGGACCAATCTGACAGCCACGGAGCCAGCTTGTGCTCTGGTGGACGAGGATCTGCTTCGGCAGATTAACTGCACGTCGAGCATCGCCATCGCGACGGTCTCGAATTTCTCCTACGTTCCTTGGGGAGCCCGTGCGGCGACCATCAAGAGCGCGCCCTTCGCGATCGCCAGGGAAGAGCTCGAAACAGTTACATCCATCCTCAAGCAGCGGGGCCCGATCTTGCAGGCCCGGCCTATTCGAAGTCCGTCGGTCGCGGTCATCTATTCCGATCCGGTAGATGGCGACCGGGCGCGCCAGATGTTCGAGCCGATCATGGCGCAAAGACTGGAACGTTTCGGTGCGCACCTGGCCCGCGCGGTTTCTGTGGTCGAAAGGGAAGGAGAGGTGCTGCGGGCGCTACAGTCTTTGCTGCCGTTGCGGCCTATGGTAATCCTGGTCGCTTCCACAACTGCGCCGGCGGGACCCGCCGACGTGATCGGCCGCGCGTTAGTCCAGAGCGGCTGCCAAATCGAGCGATTTCTCGCGCCCGTCGAGCCGGGCTGCCTGCTCCTGCTCGGGTATCAGGACGACGTGCCCATTATTTCCGCGCCAGGATGCTTCCGTTCGGCCAAGCTGAACGTCGTGGACCTGATCCTGCCCCCGGCTCTCTCCCGCTATCGGCTGTCCGGTTGGGAGATTGGCAGTTTGGGGCATGGTGGATTGTTGGGATAAAGCGGCCGGGGCTTGCGCACCCCGCGAACATTCCCTGTTTCCCCCTCGCGGGTTTCTCCTGCTAGCCTGAAGTAACGCAGCACGAAACTCGCGCATGAAGATCTCCCGCGTCCGCTGTTATCTTCTGTCCTGTCCTCTACAGGAGCCCCTCCGGCTGCCCTATCCGGGCGGGCGGCAGATCATTCGAAAGCGCGATGCCCTGGTGATCCGCGTCGAAGCGGAAAACGGTTTCTCCGGCTACGCTCCGGGAGCGGCTGGAGAGATCGAGCGCGACGCTATTCTCGCGCGCATCTCCCCTTTCCTCGAAGGCCGCGAGCTGGCCGACCCCGATGCTCTGCGCGTGCATTTCCAGGAGCGGTTCGGCTACGATGCCCATCTCATGCGCCTTTACTCGGCGGTGGAGATTGCTCTCTTCGATCTATTGGGAAAAGTGCGCGAGGCGCCCGCTTCCGAATTTCTCGGCGGGCGCGTGCGCGACCGGATTCGCATCTACGCGAGCGCCGGCTTCCACGCCGCCCCGGAGCATTTCGCCGAAGAAGCGTACTGCCTGTCCGCCATGGGTTTTCGGGCCTACAAAATGCGCGCGGGGATGAGCGCGCGGCGCGACGGGCAGGCCGCCGAACTGGTCCGCCGCTCCGCCGGCGCCGGCTTCGATCTGATGGTGGATGCCGGGGCCTGGTGGAAGACCGGCGGGGCAGTCTATTCCCGGCCGGTCGTCGATGAACTCATCGCGGAACTGGGGGCCATGGGCGTGACGTGGGTGGATCAGCCGTTGCCTCCCCACGATCACGAAGCGTACCGGGCGCTTCGCGAGCGCGACCTTGCCCCCATTGCGGCCGGCCAGGAGGAGCCTGACGACTTCGGCCTGCTGGATCTGCTCTTCCACGAGGGAGTGGACTATCTGCAGATGAATATCGTGACCCAATCAGGCTATTGGGCGGCGCGCCGGATTCTCCCCGAAGTGGCGCACGCGGGCGTGCGCTTTGCCTTTCACGGCTGCTCGAACCCGCTCGAAGTCGCGGTCGCCGCGCAATTGGGTGTCTGCTGGCCCGAAATGGTGGCCGAATGGCTCGAATATCCCTGGTACTCCTCGCGCGGCAATCCCGCCAAACAGGATTTTCCCCTCGGTGAGGAGATGCTCGAACAGCCGCTCGAGATTGTGGAAGGAAGCTTGATCGCTCCGCGTGGAGCGGGTCTCGGCATTCGCTTGAACGAAAAGATTTTTGACCGCTACCCGTGGATCCCGGGACCGGCGGCGTATTTTGAACGCGAGGAATCGGGAGAGCGCGCGTCATGATGTGGCAAGCTACGGCCGCCGGTTGTGCCGCCGGCGCCGGCGCGGCGTGCATGGCGTGGGCGGTCCGCGGGCGATCGTCGAGCGTGTTCGCCCCCTCCGTTTGGCGCGGTACTTCCGGCCGCCGTTCCATCGCTCTTACCTTTGACGACGGGCCGAGCGAGTCCACTCCGGCGATTCTCTCCATTCTGCGGAAGCATGATGTCCGCGCGACGTTCTTTCAGTGCGGCCGGAACGCCCGGCGTCTTTCCTCCATCGCGCGGGAAGTCGCGCTGGCGGGGCACGAGATCGGCAATCACACCGAGACGCACCCGCGCCTATGGCTGAGAAGCCCGCAATTCATTCGCTCCGAGATTGCGCGCGCCCAGGAAAGCATCGAAGCCGCGGCCGGCGTGAAGCCGGCACTCTTTCGTCCTCCCTATGGCGTCCGCTGGTTTGGATTGCGCGGTGCGCTACGGGAGTTCGGGCTTACGGGCGTCATGTGGACGGTGATCGGATTGGATTGGAAAAACTCCGCCGGCAAAGTTGCGGAGCGGCTCCTGCGCGGTGCGGGCGGCGGCGTCATTTTTTGCCTCCATGACGGGCGCGGCCTGGAGGTCCGGCCTGATACCATGCAGACTTCGGAGGCTTTGGAGCGCGTGCTACCGATTTTGCGCGCCAAAGGTTATCATTTTGAGACGGTCAGCCAAATAACATGTCAGACGATTTGATCCAAAGGGTGATCTCAGTGATCGCTGCAACCCAGCACATCGATGCCGCGGGCATTACGCCCGATAGTACGTTTGAGGAACTGAAGATCGATTCTCTGGATGGAATCAATATCGTCTTCGCTCTGGAAAACGAGTTCAATATCAGCATTCCGGACGACGCGGCCAAGAACCTGCGTTCGGTACGCGATGCCGCCGAGGGCATTCGGAAGCTTCTGGAATCGGGAGACGCGCCGGCGCCGGCCGCGGTCTGATCATGCGAAGAGTCGCGGTCACCGGGCTCGGGGTCATCAGCCCCCTGGGTCACACAGTGCCGGAATTCTGGACGTCCATTTCCAATGGCCGTTCGGGAATCGCGCCGCTCGAATCGGTGGATTGCTCGCAGTTGCGCTTTCAAAACGGAGCGCAAGTGCGTGGTTACAATCCGCTGTGCTACTTCGAGCCCCGCGATGTCAATATTCTGGATCCCTTCGCGCAGTACGGAACCATCGCGGCTCGCGAGGCCATCCGGGAATCCGGGATTGAGTGGACCTCTGATTTGCGGGAACGCGGCGCCATCATCACCGGGTCCTGCACCGGCGGGCAGTCGAGCGAAGACCAGCAGTTCCTGGAGCTTTATCGCAATAAGAATCCGCGGATCAATCCCTTCACCATCCCCCGCATCATGGGCAACGCGGCCGCCAGCCGCATCTCGATGGAACATGGGATCACCGGACCCGTGTATAACGTCTCGACGGCGTGCTCGTCTTCGAATCATGCAATCGGGCAGGCCTTCTGGATGATTCGCAGCGGCGCGGCCAGCGTCGCGATAACGGGGGGCATGGAGGCCATCTTCAGTCTCGGCTTTCTGAAAGCCTGGGAAGCGATGCGGGTTGTGTCGCCCGATACCTGCCGCCCCTTTTCGAAAGATCGCCGGGGTCTGATTCTGGGCGAGGGAGCCGCGATCCTGATTCTTGAGCCGCTCGACGATGCCAAAAGTCGCGGGGCGGCGATTTATGGAGAAATCGTCGGCTTCGGAATGTCCTCCGACGCGCACCACATCACGCAGCCATCCCCGGAAGGCGCGGCGAGAGCCATGCGCGCCGCCCTTGCCGATGCGGGCCTGGAGGCGTCCCAGATCGCCTACGTCAATGCGCACGGCACGGGCACCACCGCCAACGACTGCACGGAAACCTCAGCCATCCGGTGCGTCTTCGGCCACCATGCCTCGCGCCTCGCCATCAGTTCCACCAAATCGATGCACGGACACGCCCTGGGGGCCGCGGGCGCCATGGAGGCCGTGGCCACAATCCTCGCTCTGCGGGAAGGGCTGCTGCCGCCTACAGCGAACTACACCACTCCCGATCCGGCTTGCGATCTGGACGTGATCCCGAACGAGCCGCGCAAGGCCTGCGCGGAGTATGCGCTGTCCAACTCGTTCGCCTTCGGCGGATTGAATGCCGTGCTCGCTTTCCGGCGAGTGGACTAATTTAAGTATTGACTTATATAAGTAGCTGCTGATATTATCCGGGCAGGAGGCATCCGGCGATGCTGTTCGGCAAGAATTCAACTGATATCGACCTCTTGCGCTATATCGGCGCAATCACACGCGAAGTCCACACGCGCGAGCACGAGGGCCGTCCGGCCCGCGTGGCCGTCGTGTCCTGTGCGTACGACTCAACCCCCGGCGATGTTTGGGATGCAATCACCAATCCCGAGCGCATCCCGCGCTGGTTTCTACCGGTTTCCGGCGACCTGAGACTGGGCGGACGCTACCAGTTGCAGGGCAATGCCGGCGGCGAGATCGCCGCATGCGACCCACCCCGGGCGCTCGACCTCACCTGGGAGTTTGGAGGCCAGCTCAGTTGGGTGAATGTGCGGCTCACCGGTTTGTCGGACGGCGGCACGCAGTTGCGGTTGGAACATATTGCGCATGTACCGGACGAGTTCTGGAATCAGTACGGTCCGGGCGCGGTTGGCGTCGGATGGGATCTGACGATGCTCGGTTTGGGAATGCATCTCGAAACGGGGGCCGCGGTGGATCCAAAGCAAGCCGCGGAATGGCCCACGACCGCGGAAGGGAAGGAATTCGTGAGCCGGAGCAGCAGCCAGTGGGGCCGCGCGTCCATCGCGGGAGGAACGCCGGAGGCAGCGGCGAACGAGGCGGCCGGCCGGACCACAGCCTTCTACACCGGCCAAAGCTAAGGCGTACCGAGGCGGGCGTGCATGCTTTTGACATACTCGGCGATCCGGTCCGGCGCCGGATTCTGGAACTCCTCGCCAGCGGCGAGCGCGGCGCCGGAGATCTCACCGGCGTGATCCGTAAAGAATTTGGCATCACGCAAGCGGGTGTTTCGCAACATCTCCGCACCCTGCGGGAGAGTGGCTTTGTCCGGGTTCGAGTCCAAGGCGCCCGGCGGATCTATTCGGTGGAGTCGCAACCGCTCCAGCAGGTGGACGCCTGGATCGGCCAGTTTCGCGGGTTTTGGGAGCGCCACCTGCGCGCCCTCACCGGAGAGATTGCCCGGGGGAAGGCGATTCAGAAAAGAAACCGTGGGAAAGCCGCCGAGCCCTATAAAGACGGCACGTGCTAGGGTAAACCTATCCACTCGATCCGGACGAGATGCGCCGTACCCGGTTAGGACAAGACGACGCTGAGGAAATTTCACTCATGTCTTCTCCCTGGATCGCTCTCATTGCGGCCGGCCTGCTCGAAGTCTGCTGGGCCGCTGGTTTGAAATATACGCGCGGCTTCACCCGTCCCGGCCCCAGTCTTTTCACGGCGGCTACGCTGGCCGCCAGCATGTACCTGCTCGCGAAGGCCAGCCGCGCTCTTCCCATCGGGACCGCCTATCCGGTTTGGGTCGGCATCGGAGCCGCCGGCGCAGCGATTCTGGGTATGCTGCTCTTTGCCGAGCCTGTCACGCCGCTGCGGATCGGGTTTCTGGCGCTGCTGATATTCGCCATCGCCGGCTTGAAATATACCGCCGGGTAGTTCCTACAACTCGAACGTGATCCCTTGCGCCAGCGGCGCTTCGCTGGACCAGTTGGCGGTCACGGTCTGCCGGCGCATGTACGCCTTCCAGGCGTCGCTACCGGATTCGCGGCCGCCGCCCGTGTCTTTCTCTCCCCCAAACGCTCCGCCGATTTCCGCGCCGCTGGTGCCGATGTTCACATTCGCGATTCCGCAGTCGCTTCCGCAATGGCTCAGGAACGTCTCCGCGGCGATCAGGCTATTGGTGAAGATCGCCGACGACAGCCCCTGCGGCACGGCGTTGTGCGCGGCGATCGCCTCTTCGAGCGTGTCGAACTCGATCAGATAGAGGATCGGAGCGAACGTCTCCTCCTGCACGATGGGCATATCGGCCCGCGCTTTCACCAGGGCTGGCTCGACGTAACAACCTCCGAGATCTTTCCCTCCGTAGATAATCTCCCCTCCCTGCGCTCGGGCGGTTTCGAGCGCCCGCATCATCGACTCAACGGCCGCCCGGTCGATCAAGGGGCCTACCAGAGTCCTCTCGTCCATGGGATCACCGATGCGAATTCGTTGATAAGCGGCCTTCAATTTATCGATGAATAAAGGCGCGATATCTCGTTGTAAAAATAGCCTTCTAGTGCTTGTACAACGCTGGCCGGCCGTCCCCACGGCGGCGAAGAGCACGGCTTGCAATGCGAGGTCGGAGTTGGCGTCGTTCATCACGATCACGCCGTTGTTGCCGCCGAGTTCCAGCAGGGTTTTACCGAGCCGCCGGCCGGCCGTCTCGGCGACGGTCCGTCCCATTCGCACCGACCCGGTGGCGCTTACCAGCGCGACGCGCCTGTCTTCCAGCATGCGCTTTCCCACCACCTGGTCTTCGCCGATCACGAGACCGAACACGCCCTTCCAGCCGTGCTTCGCGAGGACGCGTTCGCAGATTCTATGCGTCGCGATCGCCGTGAGAGGCGTTTTGAGCGACGGCTTCCAGACGACCGTGTCGCCGCACACGGCGGCAATCAGCGCGTTCCAGGACCACACGGCAACCGGGAAATTGAACGCCGAAATTACGCCAACAACCCCCAGAGGGTGCCATTGCTCGTACATCCGGTGCCCCGGGCGCTCACTGTGCATGGTGAACCCGTAGAGCTGCCGTGACAGGCCGACTGCAAAATCGGCAACGTCAATCATCTCCTGGACTTCACCCCGGCCTTCCGCCAGGATCTTGCCCATTTCGAGGGTCACGAGCGCGCCGAGGTCGTCCTTGTGCCGCCGGAGTTCGTCTCCAATCTCGCGGGCGATCTGCCCCCGCCGCGGCGCGGGCTCCTTCTTCCAGCTTTCGAACACCCGGACGGATTCCCGGATCCCCTGTTCGTAGTCTTCGCCGGTCGCGAGGCTGACCCGGGCCAGCACTCCGCCGTCAGCCGGGTTCACGGATGCGATTTCTGCGCCCTTGGCTTCTCCAAAGGAAGTGCCAGAGTTTCTTTCTGTTAGCCCTAATCTATGAAGTATTTCATGAGGTGTATTTTGGTGAGCCATGACGATCCTACCCAGGCCGGGTTCGGAGCAAACTACGGCGCAGCATGTCGATGGCGTACTGCGCTGCGAAGGTGCGGACGCGGGAGCGGTCGCCGTGCAGGTCAATCCGCCGGACGGGCGTCTGTTGTGGAGTGGCGAGCCCGATGAACACCAACCCGGGTGGATCTCCGTCCGGCCCGGCGTAGCCGGTCACCGACAGGGCATACGTAGATCCTGTGCGCTCTCGTGCGGATTCCGCCATCGCTCTCGCCACGGGTTCACTGACCGCCGTGTGCGCGGCGATCAGTTCCGGGTCAACGCCCAGTAGGGATGTCTTCATCTCATTGGTGTAGACGAGAAATCCTCCGCGAAAATAATCGGAGCTTCCGGGCACGCTGGTGATTCTTTCCGCGACCAGGCCCCCCGTGCAGCTCTCGGCGACGCTAAGCGAAGCGCCTCTTGCCCGGAGCAGGGCCCCGGTCGTGCTCTCCAGGTCCTCGCCATCGCGCGAGTAGATGCGGTCGCCAAGCAGCGCGGATACCTGATTGTCCACTTCGTCCAGCAGGGTCTCCGCTTCGTCGACGGTCCGGCAGCGTGCCCGGAGATGAACATGAATCTCGCCCGACGCCGTCAGGATGGTGGTTGCCGGATTCTGGTACCGCGTGTATACGGGCGCGATGAGCGAATCGAGATCGGATTCCCCCAGGCCAACCACGCGCAGAAAATGAGAGCGGATGGCGAGCGGAGGCACCAGCCTTTGCAAACGGGGCAGGCACTCGTTCGCGAACAGCGGTTTCAACTCGCCGGGCGGGCCGGGCAGCAGCAGGATGACCGCGCCGTTGTGCTCAATCCATTGTCCTGGCGCCGTGCCGCGCCGGTTGGGAAGGATCTCCGCGCCTTCGACCACATAGGCCTGCCGCTTGTTGTTCTCAGCCATGCGGCGGTCCCATCGCCGGAACAACTCTTCAATTTCACTGCAGATTTGCTGGTTGAAAAGGAGCCGCCGCCCGGTCGCCGCGGCGGCGGCGTCCCGCGTAACATCGTCTTCGGTTGGCCCCAGGCCGCCGGTCAGGATCACAATGTTCGCCGCGGCGAGAGCTTGCCGGATGGACGCCGTCAGACGCTCCCGGTCGTCGCCGACAATCGATTTCTTGACCACTTCGATGCCCAATCCGTTCAACTCTTCGGTGAGGAAGAGAGAATTGGTATCAATTTTTTCCGGCGTCAATAATTCCGAGCCGGCGGCAATAATTTCGGCGTTTGCCATGCCGGATCAGGGAATTGGACGGCCCGTAATGCCGACGTCCACGCGGAAGAGCGCATCATGCGTGGCCACAATCATGGACCGGGAGGGGGCAAAGGCCAGCCCTACGATTCCCGGGCCGGAGAGAAACAGTTCGGCTTCGCCGCCCGGGTTAATCCGAATCACGCCGCGGCGGCCGGCGAACGACGCCGCAACATACAGGTTCCCTTCGGCATCGAATGCCAGCCCTTGAGGACGCCCCACGCCGCGATAGAAGACTTCCACCACACCCGCCGGCGACACGCGGTGAACCACGTCGAAGCTCGACGTGGTGGGACCGGTGATGTAGAGGTATCCTTCCGGCCCGAAGGCCAGATGGTAGGCGGCGAGCGAAGGTTCGATGGTCGCGAATACATAGATCTGGCGCGACCGGCTGATTTTGAAGATGGTCCCGCTGCGGTCTCCGACGTATAGATTGTCGTCCGCGTCGAAGGCGATTCCGGTCGAAACGCCCATGCCTTCGACATAGGGGCTGAAGCTGCCGTTCGCGCCGATCTGATAAACCACCCCGTCGTTCCGGCTGGAGCAATAGAGCACCCCGTCGCGATCGAACGTCAGTCCTGTGGCGTTGACCAGATCAGTCACGAAAGGCCGCACGGTGTAGTTTAAATCGATTTGATAGATCGAAACCGGGGTCTTTTGCCCGCGCGGGCCGCTCAGCGTGGCGTAGATGTTGCCGAAGGAATCCACCGCCGGGTTGTCCACCGGATGCAGGCCGTCGGCAATCTGCACACCGACGTCGCAGGTCCATGCCGGGCTCGACTTTGCGGCGTTTTCGAGCACCAGGTCGCCGGCCGTCGCCCCTTCCGGCACTCGTACGATCACGTAGGAATCCGATCCGACAACAATCGGAGCTTCGATGTCTCCGATGGTGACCCGAGGCCGATCCGTTCCCGACATCCCTTTCCCGCGGATTTGAAACTCCCCTCCGGGGATTGCCGCAGCGGGCGAAATCTGCGAAATCTGGGGCCGCCCGTTGCTCTCTTTGCGTAAGGCCATATTCAATAAAGATTGAACCATCCGAGTGTGAATAACACAAGCGCCGCATAGACGCCGGCCATCACGTCGTCGAGGACAATGCCCGCTCCGCCCGGAACCGATTCGATCCGCCGTACCGGGAAGGGTTTCCAAATGTCGAAAATCCGGAACAGCAGGAACGCCGCCAGCCAGCTTTTCCAGTTGAGCGCCGCCGCTCCAGCCAGCGTCACCCACTGCCCGATCACTTCATCCACGACGACGAACTGCGGGTCCTTTTTCCCCGCCTGCCGCGCAACCTCTCCAGCCGCCCAAATCCCCGGAACCAGCAACAGCGCGGCCAGAATTCCGAAAGCAGGAGCGGGCGTGCGCCATAGGTGATGGAGGACCAGCCCGACCACGATCGCCGCCGCGGAACCGGCTGTGCCGGGCCCCTTCGGCCAGTACCCGCATCCAAACCATGTTGCAATCCAGCGGGCCGCGATCGAGCGAGCGCTAGTCTTCATGCTCCGGTTCTGGTTCCACCGGCTCGGGTTCTGCAGCCGCGGAATGACCCGCCGGAGACGAGATGACATACTTTCCATCCGACCAATTGGCCAGATCGATCAGACGGCAGCGGTCGCTACAGAATGGAGAGAACCCCGCTTTCGGATCGACCTCTTTTTTGCAGATAGGACACCGCATAAGACGCTGGGGCCGCCTACCGTGCGACGGGCGCGGTTTGTCCACGCGGCGCCGCGAGGATCGGAAACGGGCTCGCCCGGAGACCGGGCGCCGCCGTCTCCGGCGAATCGATCAAAGCCCCCGCCAGATCGTAATCGTAGGCTTCAGAGATGCGCATCTTCCGGATCTCTCCCGGCCTGGCCTCGCTCCCGTTGAAATCGGTGATATAGGAGACGCCGTCGATTTCCGGAGCTTGCGTGGCAAGCCTGCCTTGCCACAAGAGATCGCTCTCTTCCGAGGGGCCCTCCACAAGCACGTCCAGCTCCCGCCCCACCAGGGCGCGGTTCCGCGCGCGCGAGATCTTGCGCTGCGCGGCCATCAGATGACGCTTGCGGTTATAGATATCGCGCGCGCCTACTTTTCCGTCGAGATGAAAACTCGCGCTGGTGTCTTCGTCCGAGTACGAAAAGACTCCCAGGCGGTCGAATTGCGCGGCTTTTGCGAACTGGCAAAGCTCTTCAAAATCAGCGTCGGTTTCGCCCGGGAATCCGACGATCATGCTGGTGCGAATCGCCACGCCTGGAATGGTGGCGCGGATCTTTTCGAGCAGTTTCAGGAAGAAATCGCCGCTCGATCCGCGCTTCATGCGCTTCAAGACCTCGCGGCTGGCGTGCTGGAGCGGCATGTCGATATATTTCACCAGCGACGGATGCGCGGCGATGGTATCCAACAGCTTCTGCGTGATCTTGTTCGGATAACAGTAGAGAAACCGGACCCACTTCACATGTTCCGTCTCAATCCGGGCCAGGCGGCCCAGCAGCATCGCCAGTCCATCCTTCAGGCCCAGGTCCTCACCGTAACAGGTGGTGTCCTGGCCGATCAGATTGATCTCGCGCACGCCCTGCGAAAACAGACGCGTGGCTTCCGCGATCACCGACTCGAAGCGGCGGCTCCGGAACTTGCCCCGGTACTGCGGGATGACGCAAAACGTGCAGGGGTGGTCGCAGCCTTCCGCGATCTTGATGTACGCGTAATGGCGTCCCGTCGAGAGCACGCGAGGCGTGAGGTCGTGATAGAGGTAGGGCTCGAAGGGCTTGGCTGGAGCGTCGCTGCCTTCGCAGAGCGCGACAACGCGGTCCAGTTCATTGGTGCCGATCAGCGCATCGACTTCCGGCATATCCTTCTGGATGTCTCCGCGGTACCGCTCCACCAGGCAGCCGGCGACGATCAGCTTGCTGGCCTTTCCGGATTTCTTGTACTCTGCCATCTCGAGGATGGTATCGACGGATTCCTGCTTCGCAGGATCGATAAAGCTACAGGTATTGACAACGATGACGTCGGCGTCGGCGGGCTCGTGCGTGAGCTGATGACCGCGTTCCACCAACTGGCCCATCATCACCTCGGTATCGACGAGATTTTTTGGGCAGCCGAGACTAATGAAACCGATTTTCAAGATATTTCCAGCGGAGGGAGTTGAACTCCCAGAATAGCAAATCGGCCTTTACGGCACGGCAAACTGGCGATGGCTGCCCGCGGCTTAGTCTTGGAGGATCGGAAGCAAAGCCGCCGGCTCGGACGCCTCCGGCACGCCGTCCAAGTCGAGATACCGCGGATCGAGCAACCGCTCCGGCTGAAGGTTTCCCATCGCCGAGAGCAGCGTCTCTTTCATATGCGGGTACTCCTTTTCGATTTCCGAGAAAAGACCGCGAATCGACTTGCGCACCGTCCCCGCGCGCTGGGAACAGCCGCAAGGGATTACCGGCGCGCCGAGCGAGGCGGCGAATTGGGCCGTGAGCTCCTCGTTCACATATACGAGCGGACGGATCAGCCGGAAGTCTTTCTCGCGGGACCACGTGATGGCGGGCAGTGCGCTCACCCGGCCCGTAAACATCGCGTTGCGGAGAAACGATTCGCAAAAGTCGTCGGCGGTATGTCCAAACGCAATCACGTTCGCGCCCAGCTCGCGCACAATCTGGTACACGGCGCGGCGGCGGTAACGCGAGCAAAGGTCGCAGCCATGCTCCGGCTGCTCTTCGAGAAGCCGGAACGAAGGATTGTCGCGATGATACGTCCAGTCGACGCCGCGCCCGCGCAGCCACTCCCCCATCGGCTCGATGGGACGCAGAAATTTCCCCTGTTCGACGGTGAACGCGCATACCGAGAACCGGACCGGCGCGCGCCTGGCGAGCAACAGCAACGCTTCGAGCAAGGTGACGGAATCCTTGCCGCCCGAAAGCGCCACCGCGACGCGGTCCCCATCGCGAATCATCTTGAAGCGATGGATCGCCTCACCCACTTTCCTGAGCAGCGTTTTTTCTAAATCGATCATGAGCCGGACTCCCTTCATTATTGTCCATGCTTTGCGCCGCCGGATGAAATAGAGTATTTAAGATCATGGCGAACGGCAAGGGCACTCCACGCAGGACGTTTCTCCAACAGGCGCTCGCTACGGGCGTAGCCATCGAGGCAGGCGCCCCAGGCGGCGTCCAGGCGCAATCGCCGCCCCGTCCGGCTTCGCGGCCCGCGGAGGAGGCCGTCGTGTTCCCCCGTACATTCACGGGCCGGCATCTGCAGACGATTGCGTTTCCGCTCGGTGGCGTCGCCGCGGGCAGCCTGAGCCTTGGCGGCCGGGGGCAGTTGCGCGACTGGGAGATTTTCAACCGTCCCGATAAAGGCGCCGTTCCCTCCTACGCTTTTCCCGCGATTTGGGCGCGGGCCGCTGGGAAGAAGCCGGTCGCAAAGGTGCTCGAATCGCGCATTCAACCTCCCTATACCGGCGCGAGCGGCCTCGGCTCGGAGAATGTGCCGGGTTTAGTGCGGCTGGATGAGGCTCGCTTTACCGGCGAATATCCCCTCGCCCGCATCGATTTCGCGGACCGGGAACTTCCGGTCACCGTATCGCTGGAGGCCTTCTCGCCGTTTATCCCGCACGACGCGGAGGACTCCGGATTGCCGGTCGCCGTGCTGCGTTATCGCGTGACGAACCCCGGCGCGGCGCCGGCGGCGGTGACGGTCGGTTTTGCGATTGAAAATCCCATCTTCCTGCCCGATGACAAGAAGTCGCAAGACGGCCGCGCGATCGAGTACCGGGAAGACCAGCGCCTTGCCGGCCTCCTCTATAGCAACCAGGCCCTTGCCGGAGATCACCCCATGTACGGCGAGTTTTTGGTTTCGCTGCTCGATCGCGGCGATGCCAGGCTCACCCACTGGCGCGGCTGGCCCCGGAGTCCCTGGTGGAACGCCCCCATGCTGTTTTGGGATGATTTCTCCGACGACGGAATGCTCGGTGACGAACCCGACCCGCGCAACCATGTCGGCGCTTTCTGCGCCCAGCGAAGCGTCCCGCCGCGCCGTTCCGTGGACTTCACTTTCCTGTTAGCCTGGCGCTTCCCGAACCGGACTCCGGATTGGTGCGGATGGGACGCACCAAAGGGCGACGAGCACACCATTATCGGGAATCACTACGCGGTACGGTTTCCCGGCGCGTGGGAGGCAGCTTCCTACGCCGCGGAAAATTTGCCGCGCCTCGAAGCGAAAACCCGGCTGTTTGTCTCCTCGTTTCGCGATAGCTCCTTGCCGGCCGCCGTCAAAGACGCCGCCAGCGCCAACCTGTCCACGCTCGCGAGCACCGTCTGCTTCCGCACCGCGGATGGGGAGTTTCACGGCTTTGAAGGCGTCAACGACAAGCGCGGGTGCTGCTTCGGAAACTGCACGCACGTCTGGAACTATGAAACGACGACGGCGCACGTGTTTCCCTCGCTCGCCCGTTCGCTGCGTTCCGCCTCGTTCGGCTATTCGATGGACGACGATGGGGCCATTCACTTCCGGCAACTGCTACCCGGGGGCAAGGCGCGGTCCGGCTACGCGGCAGCCGACGGGCAGATGGGTCAGATCCTGCACGCCTATCTCGATTGGAGCCTCTCCGGCGATAACGAGTGGTTGAAGGGTATCTGGCCGCGAGTGAAAAAGGCTCTGGAATTTGCCTGGGTGCGCGGCGGGTGGGATGCCGACAAGGACGGCGTGCTCGAAGGCGTGCAGCACAATACCTACGACGTCGAGTTCTACGGCCCGAATCCGGACTGCGGGGTGCTCTATCTCGGCGCGCTGCGTGCCTGCGAGGAAATGGCGCGGGCAACGGGCGATAACGTATCGGCGGATGAGTACCGGCGCCTCTTCGATTCCGGCAGCAGGTGGATCGACGCGAATCTGTTCAACGGCGAATTCTACATTCAGAAAATACGGGGCTTCCGCACGGACGAGATCGCTCCGCATCTGCGCAGTTCGATGGGCTCGGAGGGCACCGAGCATCCGGAATATCAGGTGGGCGAAGGCTGCCTGGCGGACCAGTTGCTAGGGCAGTATTTAGCCAACGTGGCGGGCTTGGGCCCGCTGCTGAGCGCCCGGAATGTCCATGCCGCGCTCCGCTCCATCTTCAAGTACAATTACAAGCCGACTCTCGCGGATCACGATTCCGTGCAGCGCACCTATGCGCTGAACGACGAAGCTGCTCTGGTGATCTGCGACTACGGCAAGGCTCAGCGCCCCCGCATTCCGTTTCCTTACTATGCCGAGGCCTGGACCGGGGTGGAGTATTCGACCGCGTCGCTGTTCATCAGCGAAGGACTGACGCGCGAGGGCATTGAGGTCTTCAACAAGGTCCGGGCGCGCTATGACGGCGAGAAGCGCAATCCCTGGGACGAACCCGAATGCGGTCATCACTACGCGCGGGCGATGTCGGCTTGGTCCGGATTGCTGGGTCTGAGCGGCTTCCGCTACCACGGGCCGGATGGTTCGCTGCGGGTTGCGCCGCGCATCGGCGGAGGAGACTTCCGTTGTTTCTGGGCGACGGGGACCGGATGGGGAACCTTTCGCCTTTCCCGCGCGGCCTTCCAGTTGAAAGTGCTGCACGGAGCCCTGCCGCTGCGCTCCTGTGAGCTGCCGGCGCGGGCGGGGAAGAGCCGCGTCACGGTGAACGCTTCCGCGGTCGAGCACCGGCTGCGGCAGTCGAGCGCCGGGACTACGGTTGAATTTTCGAGCCTCCAAACACTCGAAGAGAATGCGGAATTGAGGGTGGATGCGATTCTATGAACACTCGGCCGGTCCTCGTGGTTGTCGGTGGTTTCCTCGGAGCGGGGAAGACCACACTGATTCTTTCGGCGGCGTCCCTTCTCGCAAAGCGCGGAAAACGCTCCGCCGTGATTTTGAATGACCAGGGAGGCGATTTGGTGGACACGCGGTTCGTGCGCCAATCCGGATTCGCCGCTGGAGAAGTGACAGGGGGCTGTTTTTGCTGCCGCTTCTCCGACCTGATTTCAGCGGCATCGGAGCTGCGCGCGCACTCCCCGGACGTGATCTTTGCCGAGCCCGTGGGGAGTTGTACGGACATCTCCGCCACCATCCTGCAGCCGCTGCGCCGGGATTTTCCAGCGGACTACCGCCTGGCTGCCTATACGGTGCTGGTTGACCCCGCTCAAGCCAATGCGCTCCGGCGCGCCGGCGCGAACCCCGACATGCGCTTCCTCTACGAAAAGCAGTTGGAGGAAGCCGACCTGGTTTGCCTGACCAAAGCCGACTTGGGGGAAACCGCGGAGTGTGGCGCCACCCCCAGCGTTTCTGTGAGCGCCAAAACCGGGGAAGGTGTGGAGGCCTGGCTTGACCGCGTGATCGCGGGCGACATCCCCGCCGGCGGGCAGATTCTCGAAATTGACTATCAGCGCTATGCCGAAGCGGAGGCGGCCCTTGCCTGGTTGAACTGCGCCGCGACGGTCCGTCCAAGTCCTCCACTTTCTCCCGCGCAAGTCTTGGGGCCTCTGGTGGATGCGCTACAAGCGCGGCTGAACGCGGCGGGCATCCCGATCGCGCACCTGAAGGCCGTGGATGATTCTCCCGCCGGGTTCCTGAAGGCCGCGGTGACCGGCAATTCGCGGGAACCCGTGATCGAGGGCGCTTTCAGCGCCTCGCCCTCGGAGACGCATGAGCTGTTTATCAATCTGCGAGCCGTGGGGGAGCCCGATCTTGTCCGAAAGCTTGTCGAAGACGAAGTGCGGGCCCTGCCGGGTGAGATCAGCGTGGATCGCCTGGTTTGCTTCCGCCCATCGCCGCCGAAACCCGAGCGGCGAATTCCGGCTGTCGTGTAATCTCCACGAGGTCGCTGAACAGCCCGTAGGCGGTCTGCTCGACTCCGGGATTAAGACAGACCGTCCCCAGGGTGCCCATCAAGTCCGTATGGAGAAGCAGCAAGTTGGACGATCCGGCGGGCGCGGCCAACAAGTCCGAACTGTCCAGCACTTCGGCGCGCACCCGCAAACGCACTCCTCCGCCGGCGGTGCGCTTGCCGCGCGTCACCAGGCAAACGGTCTTGTCTTTGAGACGGAGAGCGTGCAGGCGCTCCGGTGTCAGACGCCCGATTCCACGCCGGTCCACGTCGAGCGGCGACACCCGCGCGTCCATGAGGACATTGGCCAGCGCCGCGCCTTTCACCGCGCTGTCCCATCCGTCGATATCGAATGCCGGGTCCGCTTCCGTGATACCCATCCTGCGCGCTTCCTCAATCCCCTCGTCAAGCGACCTCCCGCGCCGCATTGCCGCGATTGCCACGTTCGCCGTGGAATTCAGCAGGCCGGCGAATCCGTGGATCGTGACGCCGGGCAGAGTGCGGCGAACGAGATTGAATACCGGAGCGCCGTCCATTACCGTCGATTCAAAGCGAAATTGCAGGCCCGCGCGGGCGGCCTCCGCCCGAAGTTCCCGGTAGGCGTGCGCGATGGGGCCCTTATTGGCGGTCACCGCGTGCATGCCGAGCGAAAATGCGGTCCGGATATGCGAAATGGCGGGTTCGCCATCGGCCGGGCTAAGAGGCGTAATCTCCACCAGCGTCTCCGCGCCGGAACGGGAAAGGAATTCTTCGATCGACGCGGCCGCTGGTCCAAACTCCGGTTCGATTGTAAGGCCGCCGGCGCGATAGGCCGTCCCGTGCCGTGCGGTGTGAATCCCGGTGATCGAAAACGGAAACTCGCCGCGTTTCCGCTCCAGGAGTTTCGCGAAGCTCTTCCCGACACTGCCGAAACCGATCAGCGCTAGTTTCAAAATTCCAGTTTAGCGATCATCCCGTCGAGTTCCGCCTGCTGCGCGGCCAACTCTCCCTTGAGACGGCTGAGCCTGTCCCGCACTTCCGTGATTTGAAGTTCGCGCGCAGCCAGTTGCTCAGCGTACTTGTCCACTTGCGCGGCTTGGCTCGCCACGGAACGCAGGCTGTCGATATTTTGGCGGATACGCTGCTCATCGGCGGCGGTATCGTTCAAAGCGGCCTCGGCGAGCCTCACGTCATTCGACGTAGCCGCGATTTTCTCCTTTTGCGCGCGGATACGCTCCAGAGTCCGGCGGGCTTCCTCGGAGATGTTCTTGTTGCGGGCATATTCGACAAGCACGCCCGGAGTGGCCTGCGAGACGGCGACCTCCATGCTATAAACCCGTTCCTCCTTCACCGCGAACGTCTGCGTTGACGCGGGATCGAGCTTGATTTCGAAGCGATAGGCGCTCGCGGTGGCCTCGACGGGCTTTTGACTCAGCAGTTTGTAGTCCGTGCGGCGGGGGTGCTCGATGATGAGCGACTTCGCTTTCTGGTCAATGTTCCGGATGGTGTAAGCGCGCGTTTCTTCCGCCGCCAGCCTGGTTTCGAGGATGCCGCGCTTAAGATGAATCGTCCGGACTACCTCCGCGGAGCTGTCCAATGTGGTGGTGATGCGCGTTCCCAGGTCCACCGCGTAGCTGATGAGTCGCTTGTCGCCGGCCTTGACCGTCGCGATGAGGGCCTCACCGCTATAGCCGTTGCCGTCGAAGACGGTGATGGGCCCGCCGTCCAGCGTTTTTCCCGTCGAATTGGTGATTTCCGCCGCGCTCATCGGGTTCGCGCCGCGTTCCTCCTGGTAGATCAGCAGTTTCCGGGCGTCGACGGTCTGCTGCAGGAAAGGCAGCATCGCCGACTCGTTCTTCTTTACGGTCACCGGGGTGGAAAAACTGTACTCGAACAGGTCGCCGAGGTCGCGCCCTTCGCTCTGGGGAAGGACGCCGCTGCCGTTGAACGCGGGAGACGCTTCAACGTTCGCCAGCGCGCCCGTCCGTCCGGCCCCCATGAACGCTTGAGGTCTCACGGTCTTGAACCTTGCCTCTGGAGAAGGCACTGGCAGCGTCTTGTCGAGGACGCTCAATCCGGCCGACGGCTCGTAAACCGTGGGGTCTACGGCTACCTCATCGGGCAGCTCCATGGTGGGCCTCTGGAGAAATTTCGGCTCATAGAGCCGGCTGATGAACGATACGGGACGGCCGGAGACCACCGCCAGCTTTACGTTATTCCAGTCGTCTCCGGTGGTGTTGTCCACAATCGCCCAGCCTTCGAGCATCGGTTCCATTTTTTCTCCAAAGACCAAGCGATAACTGGACTTCCAAACCGGAGCGGGAGTCATATAGCTGGCGGAGATGTTCCGCTGGCCCGCGCCGGTCGAGTCAATGTAGACGCTGCGTTTTTCCCTGCTGCGGGCCTGGTCGAGCGCGTTCAGATAGTCCTTCAATTGAGATTGGATGCGCGAGTCGGCAAACCGGAGCGCGGCGATGCCGGAGAGATCGAACGTCCGCAAATCGCCATTGTCGAGAAGCAGCACCACCTGCTCGGCGGGCGAACCCTTTTCCGGGGCGGGGACCGCGCGAGCGCCAACGATGGTCCCCTTCAGCGTCTCGGCGCCAAATTTCAGCTCCAGGGACGCGCCTTTCACCTGGTCGAGGAAGCTGCTGAGCGATTGGCTGCTCCCCAGCTTGAACGGAAAATCGGCCAGCTTCTTGTCGAGAGGCTCGCTCGAATCGTAGCGCAATCCCGTGATCTGGCTGCCGCTTAAGTCCCGGATGGCGAGGGATTTCAGCACGTCGTTCATCTCATCGGCCTTAAAATCGAGCCGTGCCGCTTCGCCCGCGCCCAAACGGCCGTGCCGCTCGAAATACGCAACGCCGCTCTTATAGAGAATGACCTGCCGCACCGGCAGCTCGGCGGCGTGGGCAAGCAGCGGGACTGCGCATAGAATCAGAACCGGAGGCTTCATTGTTTTCTTCTCCCATCTCGTTCATTCCCCCACTTCGATATTCCTTTCAAATTTATTCGCCGATCACTTTGATCACGACGCGCTTGGGCCGCTGGCCATCGAATTCGGCGTAATAAATCTGCTGCCACGGTCCGAAATCGAGCCTCCCCGCCGTGACGGGAACAATCACCTGGTGATGCACCAGCAGGCTTTTCAGATGGGCGTCGCCATTGGTTTCCCCGGTCCGGTGGTGGCGGTAATTCTCGCGGAACGGGGCCAGGTCCTCCAGCCACTCGTCGATGTCGGAAAGAAGTCCGTCCTCGGCGTCGTTCACCCAAACCCCCGCGGTGATGTGCATGGCCGAAACCAGCAGCATTCCCTCCTGGATGCCGCTCGCGGCGAGCGCTTTCTCCGCGTCCGCGGTTATGTTGATGAATTCCCGCTTTTTCTTCGTTCGAAAGGTGAGATATTCCGTGTGGCTAAGCATGTTCGTAGCCGATGATACAGTAAGAAGTTGGCTGGGCGGTGTTCCCGCAACGCCTTGAGGGGGAGCTTGAATATTCGAATTTCGACCTTGTGGGACGCGCGCCGGGAGAAACGCGTGGTCCGCTCCGCGGTAATCCTTGCCCTGCTGACGGCGGGATTGTCGACCGCGCAGACGACCGATCAGGGCGAACAGGACGAGTACCAGGGGCCGCAGATTTTGAGCCGCACCGCGTCCGAGGCCGGGGAGCGCGGCGGGGCGCCCATTTCTTTCCGCCCCTATGGAAACGTGGCCTATGTCTATGACAGCGGCCTGCTCGCCGATACGGTGAATTCTCAAGGGCAGTTGATCAACCCCGGCGCGCAGCAGGGAATCGACGCCGGTTTTGGCGTCATCGGCTCGCGGCGGTGGCGTTTTGACCAAATAAGCCTCGACTATCACGGCAACTATACGCATTATTCTCCCGATGCGTTCTTTAACGGCACCACCCAATACCTCGGGTTGAACTATACCCACGTCTTTTCGCCGCGATGGAACATCACACTTCGCGAAAACGGAGGCGTCAGTCCGTACAGTTACGGGCAGCTCGCCTATGTGCCGATGATCACGCCCGGATTGAACGGCGTTCCCACGAACGAGCTGTTTGACAACCGCACGATTTTCAGCCAGAGCGGAGTGGACTTCACCTACCAGCGGACCCGGCGTCTCTCCTTTCAGTTCGGCGGCGACGGATTCCTGGTGCGCCGCCGCTCCACCGCGCTCGCCGGCCTGAACGGCGGGGACGGACACTTTGACGTGGCATACCGCTTTTCGAAAAAGCAAACTCTTACGGCAAACTTCTCCTACGCCTACTATGGCTACCAAAGGGCGTTCGGGAACGCCAACACCGAAACGTTGAATCTGGGATACGCTGTTACGCTCGGACGGTATTGGAACCTGTCGCTGCAAGCCGGGGTGGCGCGCACGAACAATCTCGGCTTGACGCAGATCCCCTACGATCCCGCGATCGCCGCGATTGTGGGTCCGGGATACACGACCGTTGTGATCAATCCTACCCGCTACGTCCCCTTGGGCGCGGTAAGTCTTGGACGCAGGTTTGAAAGGGCTTCGCTCACCTTCCTCTATTCGCGAGCTGTCTCGCCGGGAAACGGCGTTTACCTGTTATCGCTAGGCCAGACGGCCAACATCAATTACTCGTATGTCGCTCTCAAGGCACTTACGTTCTCTTTCTTTGGCGGCTACAGCGACCTTGATTCCCTCGGCCAGCAGATCAGCGCCTACCGCAGCCTCAACACGGGCGCGGGAGCCACGTATAAGTTGGGCCGGTCGGTTTTTGCGACCTTCCGGTACGACTACCGGCACTACAATGCCGGAGGTTTGCAGGGCGTCGGAGGGCAGTTCCAAAAGAACGAAAACCGGCTATCGCTGGGCCTTGCCTTCAGCCCCGGCGAGAAGCCTCTGCCGATCTGGTAAACCGTGGTTAAGACGGCCAAGCGCGGGGCACTGATCGTGGCGATTCTCGCGGCGGCGCTCTATGCGGGAGACTTTCTTTCGTTGTGGCTGCGGATCCCCAATCGCCCCCAAACCCAACAGATACAGGTTCGTCCTTATTATGCCGTTCCGCAAAAGGACCGCCGCAACGAGGAGTTGATTTTTCTGGACCCAAAGCCCGAGGTTTGTGTCAATTCGCTTCTTCCGGAAATGGGACACCGGCCATGCTGGTATCTGCGAAAGCATGTCCAGCAGCGGATCGATCTGTGAATCGCCCGTGGCTCCTTTAACATAGACTTTGGCCTCCACCGTTGCGACTCCCGCCTCGCGCTGGACTTCGTTCCTGAAGACGGTTACGCGTTTCGAAAAGGAAAAAATCGCGCCGTGGATTGCTCTCCGCAATGCTGCCGGCGTGGCGATTCCTCTGGCGGCGGGCTATCTTTTGGGATCGCCTCGCGCCGGGCTGGCGCTGGCCAGCGGCGGGTTGAACGTTTCGTTCTCGGACAGCCATGAACCGCATGCGCGCCGGGCGCGGCGCATGCTGGCCGCGAGCCTGCTGGTGGGCCTTGCGGCATTCGCCGGCGGGATTGTAGGCCGGAGCGCGCCACTGGTCACGGTGGTGGCGGGCCTGGCGGCATTTCCGGCAGGCCTGGTGGTGACGCTTGGGGCGGCCGCGGCGGATCTGGCGCTGCTGAGCCTGTGCCTGGTGATCGTGTACGCGGCGGTGCCTCTCTCTCCGCACGAGGCCGCATACGCCGGGCTGCTGGCCGCCGCGGGAGGCATTTTTCAGACCGTCCTCTCATTGCTGTTCTGGCCGCTGCGGCGCTTTACGCCTGTGCGGAACGCCTTGGGCAGCCTGTTCCGCGAACTGGCTCGGACCGTAGATGCGCCCATTGATGCGTCGGAACCGCCCCCCGCGAGCCTGCAGCGCACGGAGGCGAGGGCGGCGCTGGCGCCGCTCGACAGCAACCGGGCCATCGAAGCACAAAGGTACCGCATGCTGCTCAGCGAGGCCGAACGTTTGCTGCTCAGCATCCTGGCCTTGAGGCGGATCCGGTCCCGGATGCGCCGCGAACTCCCGGACGAGCCCGCGCTGCGCTCGATCGAGCGGTTCTTCGTAGCTTGCTCGGCTGTTCTGACGTCGATCGCGTCGGCCTTGACCACCGGTGATCCCGCCGCCGCGCTGCCGGAGCGGTTGGGGGAGTTGCAGGCCCAGACCAGGAGTTTTCGCGAGATGCGTCCGCCGGATGACCCCGTCGCCTCGGCCATGCTGGACGATGCGCGCCGCCAGATGGACGCGATCGCCGGCCAGCTTCGAGCGGGCGTGGAGCTTTCCTCCACCGCGACGCAAGCCGGTCTCTCCGCGTTCGAGCTGCGGGAAGCGCTGATTCCCCGGACCTTGCGCGTCGCCAGCGCGGTCTCCATTCTGCGCGCGAATCTCAACCTGGATTCGGCCTCTTTCCGGCATGCCGTCCGGTTGGCGGTCTGCGTTGCGGCTGGAGAGGCCATCGCCCATCTTCTCGGGCTCGAGCGCTCTTACTGGCTGCCCATGACCATCGCCATCGTTCTCAGGCCGGACTTCGCCACCACTTTCAGCCGTGGAGTCCTCCGCCTTACCGGAACCCTGGCCGGGCTCGCTCTGTCTACCTTTCTGTTCTGGGCGTTGCCCTCCAGTCCCGCCACGGACATCTCGCTGATCACGGTGATGATGTTCGTGCTGCGCTGTTTCGGCCCGGCAAACTATGGGATCTTCGCCGTGGCGATCACCGCGCTGATCGTGCTTCTCATTGGGATTACCGGCGTTGCGCCTTCCGGAGTCATCGCGGCCCGCGGCCTGAACACGGTCGCCGGCGGATTGATTGCTCTCGCCGCCTACCGGCTGTGGCCCACCTGGGAGCGTAAGCACGTAGGGGAGGTGCTGGCGGCGATGCTCGACGCCTATCGCGACTATTTCCGCATGGTTCGGGAAAACTATATCCACGCCGAAGGCCGTCCGTCCGTCGAAACGGAACCGGTCCGCCTGGCCGGGCGTCTGGCGCGCTCCAATCTGGAGGCCTCCATGGACCGGCTTGCCGTCGAGCCGGGAACCAGCCCCGATGTCCTTCGCCTCCTCTCCGGCATCCTGGCGAGTTCCCATCGCCTGATTCATGCGGTGATGTCGCTTGAGGCCGGCCTCGCGGCCAGCGCTCCGGTGCCCGCGCGCGCGGCGTTTCGCACCTTCGCCGACCACGTCGAATTCACTCTCTACTATCTGGCGGCGGCCTTGCGCGGCTCGCCGCTCACCGCGGGCATGCTGCCGGACTTGCGCGAAGATCACCAGTTGCTGGTTTCGTCCGGCGATCCCTATACCGCCCGCTACGCTCTGGTGAACGTGGAAACCGACCGCATCACGAACAGCCTCAACACCATCTCGATGCAGATTCTTGCCGTCATCGAGCTGGGCGGGCTGGCGCAGACCTGACCCGTGCCCTCGCCGCCGGCCTCTTACTGCGGCAAAACATCTGGCTCCATCTTCACGCGTAAGGGCAGGTCGATGGCGGGGGCGCCCGATACCTCGACGTGAACCGTAACCGTCTGCCATTCCGGTCCGGTGGTGGGAGGCGTGCCGAGATATAGCTCCACGGGTACATTCTCGTTCGCGCCGGCGGGGTAGCTGCCGGTCCCGGCTTTTACCGTCCACGCGCCAGGCAGGTTCACCGACACCTTCGCGACCCGCTCCTCGCTGCTTTTGTTGTGGATCAATACCGGTAGCGACAGCCGCGAGGAAGTGCCTGCGCTCACCTCCGGCTGGAGAAGCGCGGACAGCCGCTCGATTCCATGCGCCGGCCAAAACCGGCGGTAGAATGCCCAGGGGCCGCCGAATTCAGCCGAAACGCCGGCCGCTTCGAGCGGATGGTATCCGGGCGGCGCGGCGTAGGGAATCGGGTCCGGAGTGATTCCCTGAAAAATATCGCCCGCGATGTCGCCGCCGACCAGCGATTTGCCGAATACGAAGCGCGCCGGGTCCATAAAGAAGACTTTGTAGTCATCTTTATCGATAGCCGTCCTGGCCATCTGCCCGCTGTCCCCCTGGGTCAAGTGAAAGGCCATCTCCTGCGCGGCAAGTTTGTAGTAGGGAAGCCCGCGCGCCGGACTAACGTCCCGATTGGAATACTGTGGCCCTTTTCCGTCGAGGAATTCGAAATGGGACGCGTCGGAGAAATAATAGATTTTCTTGGGCTGCCACGGCTGCAGTCCTTCGGTAAGATTACCGATGCCGTTGCGGTCGCGCGGCGGCGTGACCTGCTCGGGAAACATCGTGGGATCGCCGGCCATGTCAAAGGCTTCCGTCGCGATCACCGAAGCTGCCTGGTGGTCGCCGTGATTCTCGCCGGCCGAATAGAGAGGAAGCCAGCTTAAGATCACCTCCGGACGGGTGAGCCTCACCAGCCGCACCGCCTGCCATAGCGCATCGCCGTGGTTCCAGGTCTCGAGCGATCGCAGAACATCCTGACCCGGCGTGTCCGGTCCACCGAGGAACCAGACATTCATGACGCCGAACGATGCCAGAGCCTTTCGTCCCTCAATTTCGCGAACGGCGCCCAGCGAGGCAGCCTGCGCCATACTCACGGAGTTGCCGCCGCCATTGCCGCGCGTCCCGAAAATGACGGCGACGCGCTTGTGCTCATCGAAAATTGCGCGAGCCACATAGCCGCCGATCTGCGTTTCATCGTCCGGATGGGCGACGATCAGCAGAATGTCCGCCTTGTAGCGGTCGTCGGGCGGCGGGTTTTTCGGATGCATCCCGCTCTCCGCCGCCGCGCATACACCCGGGAGAAGCGCGGCCGAAGCCGCGAGAACCAGCCAGAGTTTATTCATTCGTCAAAAGGAAAAGTGAAGCCCCAACTGCATCTGCCGCATGGGAACGGCCGTCGCGGTAATCTGCCCCGCGCCCGATTCATCAATGGTGCTCGCCGGGTTGGCGAGATTGGGATGGTTGAATGTGTTGAATGTTTCCCACCGGACTTCCAGCTCTTTCTTTTCGGTGATGGCAAACGCCTTGGCCAGCGCCCAGTTCGCGGCGAACATTCCCGGTCCGCGCAGGGAATTGCGGGAGGAAGTCCCATCCCGGTACGCTTGCTGAGGCGCGGTGTAGGCCGCGGGATTGAACCAGAGGTTCGAGTTCGGATTCGAGACGCTGGGATTGCCAATGATGTCGGCCCTTACGCCATTGAAGTCGGTGTTCAGGAGCGGGGCGTTTGAAACCGTGGCGGAAAAGGGAGCGCCGGACAGGATGGTGGTGACGCCGCTGAAGCGCCATCCGCCCGCGATGAGGTCCAAGGCGCGGCTCCCACCGAGCGTCCAACGCTGGTTCTTACCGAAGGGCAGGTCCCAGTTGTGGGTGAGCGTGACCGCGTGGGTATGGTCTGAATTCATCGGGCCGTAGCTCGCCGCGATGTCATAGTTGTTGTCCCAGCCGCCGCCTCCGGCTTCGACCGCGCTGAGAGCGCGCGAATAGGTGTAGGTGAGCAGGAAGTCCAGCCCATGGGAAAAGCGCTTCTGCAATTTTACCTGCAGCGCGTTGTAGTTCGACGTGCCGCAATTGCAGACGGCATAGAGCCCCTGTTCCAGCCCGTAGAGGTTATAAAACGGCCGGCGCGAGTCGTAGCTGCCCGGACCCGGCACCGCCTGGTTGATATTCGGGTTCTCATACAGATGCCGCCCTACATTTCCTACATAGGCCGCTTCAAGGGTAAGGTCGGAGCGAAGCTGCCGCTGTGCCGTCGCATTCCAGAAATCAACTTGCGGGATTCGGTAGGAATCCGGCGGATTGACGATGTAATAAACGCTCAGGTTGTTGGGAAGGGGATAGCGGCCGCTGTCCGGGATTACCGGCGCGGGAACTCCGGGAGGGCCGTTCAGCAAATCGAATACCGGGTTGTAGGGCCCGTTCTGCGTTACGCTTTGCGGCAGCGTGATCGGGGGGTCGTAGTCAAATCCCTGGCCGAAAATAGAGCCTAATCCCGCCGGGTTGTAGCTCTTGCCATAGCCGATGCGGCCCACGGTCTTCGGGGTGAGCTGGTAGCTAAGCCCGATACGCGGCGCGAAGGCGCCGTTGTACGGCTTGATTCCTACGTTGCTCGGCACAGTGCCCCAACCGGCCACCAGCACATCGCCGGTGCTCGGATCGAAGGTGCCCGCTCCGCCCGGCTTGGCTGCCGTCTGTGGCAAGTAGTCTTCCCAGCGAAGGCCATAGGCGATGGTCAGCTTCGGCGTTGCGCGCCAGGTGTCCTGCGCAAAAAAGAACAAGCGGGTTTGCCGCAAGCCGGGGTAGAGTCCCGCGGGCGTGAAATAGCGAGCGAAGCTGGAGGGCAGCCCCAACAGGTAGGAGCCTAGCGCCGAGCCCGTGGTTGCGCTGCCGTTGGCCAGCGCGTCGAGCGTGGGGTCGCCGGTAGTGCTGCTGTTGAAGGAAATCTCGCCGGAGCGGTGCGAGTCGCTCGGCACTCTCTGCTGCTGCGCGCGCCGGATGTCGGCGCCAAACTTGATGCTGTGGTTGCCAAGTTCCTTGGTCCAGTTGTTCACCCATTGGAAGTGATTCTCGGTTTGCTTCAGAGGGCAGTTGCACTGGTTGACGCCCAGAGCGTAGCCGAAATTAAACCCGCCGTCACCATTCACATAGAACGCGGGCATGCCGCTGGTTTCGGGTGTGCCGGTATTGAGGCCTGGCAATCCGGCGTCGGTGGCGGGCGTGGTGCCCACTCCTTGCGGCTGGGTGCGAATCCGGTAGCGGTAGAAGCCCATGCGGAAGTCGGTAATTAGCGTGGGACTGAACGCGTGGTCGAAACCCGCGGCGGCGCTCTGGTTCCGGTCCAGGGCCTGCCCGGCGAATCCGAACGGAGAAGGCCCCCCCGCTTCGTCGCCGAATGCGCCCGGAGATTGGCGGTTGAAATCGGCAATGGTGTAACGGCTAAACAGGTGGGTCTTTTCGTTCAGCACGTAATCGACGCGCCCGTCATATTGATCCACGTTGAACTTCTGCGACAGGCCCGCGATGTAGTTATTGAAGATGTCGGTTCCGTTGTTCGGCAGGGGCAGGTAGCCGAGAATCTTCTGCATGGGCGCCGCCACCGGAATCACGTTGACCTGGCCGTTGGTGGAAAAGACTCTGCGCCCCACGCCCGTGGCCGGGTCGCCGCTATTGGGATCGAACACCATTCCGGCCCGCGCGGGCACTTGCAGATTCTCGGTGGTGGTGACCATCGCCGGGTTGGCGCAGGGACCGGCCGATGTCCCGCCGCCGGCGCAGATGTAGTCCCCCAATTGCGCCCGCAGATCGCCGTTCCGCTCCGCCGCCGTTGGCACGGTGGCGATCAGGGAGCCCCCATCGCTCCGGCGAGTGCCCTGGTAATCGAAGAACGCAAACAATTTGTCTTTCCGGATGGGGCCGCCAATTGAGCCGCCAAACTGGTTCCAGCGCAGCGGCGGCTTCAGGCTGGTGAAATGATCCGACGCGTTGAAAATGTCATTTCTCAGGAATTCGAAGAGCGTTCCGTGAATCTGGTTTGTCCCGCTTTTGGTGGTGGCTTGCAGCAGCGCGCCCGAAACGGAACCGAACTCGGCGTCGTAATTACTGGTGGTTATTTTGAAGTCCTGGAGAGAATCGAGGTTGGGATTAATCACCGCGATGCCGAGAATGGCGCTCTCATTTTCCGTCCCATCCAGCAGAAAACCGTTGGATGTGAAGGCTTGCCCGTTTACGTTAATCTGAAAACCCTGCTGCGGATTTTCCGCCGCCGCGTGCTGCCAGGAATTCAGTTGCGCGCCGGGCACAGCCAGCACCAGGGATGTCAGGTTCCGGTCGAGAATGGGAAGCTTTTCCACTTCGGAGCCCGTAAGCGTCGTGCTCACATCCGCGCGGTCGGTTTTGAGCAGCGGCGTTTCGTCGGTCACCGTGATCGTGCTTTGCGCTTCCCCGACTTTCAGGGCGGCGTCCACCCGCGTCGTTGCGTCTACCTGGACCACTACCTGCGCCATAAAAGGCGCAAATCCAGGCGCGTTTACCCTGAGCTCATAGCGGCCGCTCAGCAGATGCGTTTGGGAATAATTGCCCGTCTCGTTTGTCGTGGTTTGCGAGACCGTCCCCCGATCGCGATCGGTGATGGAAACCGCCGCGTTGGGAACCGCCGCCCCCGAGGCGTCTGTAATGGTCCCAACGATATTTCCCGAGACGGCCTGGGCGCGTAAAGTCACCGTCACGCCGAGCCCGAAAATGACTGCGATTAATAAAATAGCTGCGGTTGAAATCCCGCGCCACCGTTGATTTTGTCGGGTATTTATAAGCATCCCGGTCCTCTGGCACGCTAAAATTGACGAGTTTAATCGTCGGGAATTAACATCACGAGTCTATATAAGCAGGTTCGGCCGCGCAAGAGGCTCGCCTTCCGCGCGCGGCCTTTCGGCCATGCAAGCTCACTCTCGCCGCTATGGATGGTTTTCGCGGCCCGCCGGCCCGCAGCGGCTCCTGTACCTGGCTGCTCCATCGGCACCGTCGAATATCGTTTATCGCGCCACATTGCAAAGGGCGTGTCCGCCCCTTCGCCGCACGGCTGCGAATCGAGGCGGCAGGCTCAAGCGGGATTCCTTCCGATGCTCGCGTTGTATCATCAAAAAGATCGGCGTTTTCCGCGTACGCCACAGGCTAATCCGATGAGGCTTTCAAAAATAATTGCTGGATGCGCGAGCATGGTCGCGCTGGCGCAGGTTGCCGCCGCTCAAACCCCATACAATTCGCTGGTCTCTCGCATTCTTGGGCAGGCGGTCCTGCAGCGCAGTCTTCTGACAGCCATCGCGCCGAATCTGGCCGAGGGAAGGGAATTGTATAACCCCCAGTCGGTCGCTTTGGACACGTCGGTTTCCCCCAATATTCTTTACGTCGCCGATACCGGCAACAATCGCGTTCTCGCCTGGAAAAACGCGGCTACGTTTTCCTCCGGGTCTTTCGCCGACATGGTTCTCGGGCAGCCGGACAAATATTCCACCAGCATCCAGGGCCCGTCGGCGGGCGGCGGGAGCGCGGTCAGCTATTATTTCAATTCGCCGGTCGCGGTGGCGGTCGATTCCAAAGGCAATCTTTACGTCGCCGATGCCGGGAACAACCGGGTGCTGCGCTTCCCGAAGCCGTTTTCGCAAGGCTCCGGCATCAACCCTCCCGATCTGGTGATCGGGCAAACCAGTTTGAATAGCTCGGCCGCGAATCAGGGACTCCCCGCTCCCACCGCCAAGACCATCGTACTGTCGCGCGGAACCGCGTTCCGCTCCGGCATGGCGCTGGATGGCCAGGGCAATCTTTGGCTTTCGGACGCCGGCAACAACCGCGTTTTACGCTACCCCGTCTCGGCCCTGGGAAGCAGTCCGGCCAACGGCCCCGCCGCCGATCTCGTTCTGGGCCAGTCGAACTTCACCGGGAGCACGGTCCCGGCGGGGTCCACTTCGGATAAGAAGAATTTCCTTTCTCAGCCGACCTTCCTCGCCTTCGATCCGTCCGGACGTCTTTACGTGTCGGACAACGCCTTGCGGGTGGTGGTCTATCAGAATCCGTTTAGCACCGGGCAGCCCGCGGTGCGCATCATGGGCGTTGTCCCTCAGTCGAGTGGCGCTGTCAGCGCACAAAGCTTGGGATTCGGTGGCGTCCCACCGCAGGGGATCTTTTTCGCCGGGGCGAGTCCCTGGGTGGTCGATGCGCCTAGCAATCGCATCCTCGGATATCCGCCATTCGAACAGTGGCCGCCGGAAACAACGTCGTTCTCTCCGCCGGCCACCTCCGTCATCGGTCAGCCGGATTTCGTGTCGTTCCAGCCCAACCAGGGAAATGCCCAGCCCTCCAGCGCCACGCTCTCATTCCCTGTCGGCGCCGCCTTCAATGGAACCGATCTTTTTGTCGCGGATTCGGGCAACCATAGGGTACTCGACTTCCCGTTCTCGGGCGGCACGTTCACCACTGCGACCCACGTGCTGGGACAAACGGGCTTTGAATACAATGCGCCGAATCTTGTGGAGGGCCGCGAGTTTAATTTTTTCAACAGCACGCTGCAGTTGAACGGCGGCGGCGTTGCCGTTGACAATGCCTCCAGTCCGCCGCATCTGTACGTGGCCGATCCTGGAAACAACCGCGTCCTTGCTTTTAACGATTTTCGGACGGTGGTGGCGGGCCAGAAAGCCGACCTGGTGATTGGCCAGCCCGATTTCCTGCACAGTCCGGTCAACTACCCCACCAACAGCCCGGACACTCCCAGCAGCAGCAGCCTGTTCGCGCCCACCGCGGTTACGGTCGATTCGAACGGCGACCTCTGGGTTGCCGATGCGGGTAACGGCCGCGTGCTCCGTTTTCCGAGTCCCTTTCAGCAGACGGGCGGCGATATGCAGCAGGCGAACCTGGTGATCGGGCAGTTGAACTTTACCCAGAGCCTGCACGGCGTCACCGCGCAGACGATGGGCGCCCCCTCGGGAATCGCCTTCAGCAAAAATGGCGGGCTGCTGGTCTCCGACGTGGCGTTCAACCGCGTGTTGTACTTCCGGAAGCAAGGCAGCGGGTTCATCACCGGCCAGAGCGCCTCGGTTGTCATCGGGCAGTCCGATTTCGGCTCTCGTTCCGCCAATAGCGCATCCGTGGCGGCCGGTGGACTGTCGAGCCCCCGGGGAATTGCCGTGGATAGCAGCGATACCTTGTATGTGGCCGATTCCGGAAATGGCCGCATCGCGATGTTTAATAACGTCTCGTCCATCTCCAGCGGTCCGGCGACGAGCCTGGCCCTGGGTGGAATGAGTAGCCCGCAGGGCGTCGTCATTAACTCAAAGACCCAGGAAATCTGGGTGGCGGACACCCTGAATAACCGTTTGCTGCGCTATCAGAACTACAACTCCGTTTTGCAGGGGAACACTACACCCACGGCGCAGATTCCCGATTTCGTGCCGTTTGGCATGGCCTTGGACAGCAATGGAAATCCGGTGGTGACCGAAAGCGGGGCCAACCGCGTTTCGTTCTACTATCCGGTGATGTACGTGCGGAACGCAGCCAACTATTTTGTCCGGTACGCCCCGGGGATGCTCGCCACGCTCTTCCCCGCGGCGGGTACGACGTTTGGGCCCACGAAGGCCTCCGCCGGCACCCTGCCGATTCCCACCACGCTCGGCGACGTTCAAGTCCTTGTGAATGGAGTGGCGGCGCCGATTTTCTATGCGTCGCCCACCCAGATCAACTTCCAGGTGCCCATGAAGACGCCCACCAGCCAGCAGGAAGTGCAGGTGGTGCGCGTTTCAACGGATCAGGTGCTGGCCGATAGCTTCGTCACGTTCAGCCCCGCCGCGCCGGGCCTTTTCACCACCAACGGCTCGGGCAACAGCCAGGTCTCGGCGATCAACGCGGACGACAACACGCCAAACGGCATTAACAATCCGGTGAAAGCAGGTCATGTGATCTCGCTCTACGGCACCGGGCAGGGCTTCATCGCCAACGCCCCTCCCGACGGTCAAGTCCCCAGCGGAGCTATCCCCACTCCGATCGTGCCGCAGGTTTATCCCAATGCCACGCTCAGCCCCAAAGTTTCCTATTCCGGACTCGCTCCCTGCTGCGTGGGGCTCTGGCAGATCAACGTCGAAGTGCCGTCCAACGCCGCGCCCGGCGCGGATCCCATCCTCGTGATCTACAACGGCGCCAATAGCGTGAACGACGGCAGCGGCGCCACCGGTATCGATTCGAGCGGCATTCAGCACAGCGTCATTACGACGATTTACGTGAAACAGTAGCCTACGGCAGGTCGCTGCCGGATGTGGTGATGGTGAGGCGCCCGTGCTTTACGCCGCGGGCGCCGATCAAAGTTCCCGCAAGCTGTTTCACCTCCGCGGATCTGCCGCGCAGGACGATCACTTCCAGACAGTTGTCGTGGTCCAGGTGAACGTGGAGCGTCGATAGCACGACATGATGGAAGTCATGCTGGATGGAGTTGAGCTTTTCCCCCAGCATCCGCACGTGATGGTTGTACACCAGGGTTACGGTGCCCACCACCTTCGCGTCAGGCGCTTCCGAAGTCTCCTGCACCAGTTCCGCCCGCGCAAGGTCGCGAAAGGCTTCCGAGCGGTTGGTGTAGCCCCGCTTTTCAATCAGCTTGTCGAACTTATTGAGAAGATCGGCGGGAATGGCAACCCCGATGCGTTCCAGTTCACTCATGTTTATGCCCATGGAGGTGCGGATGCGAATGGATGGATCCGTCCGGATGGGTGTGCCAGTGCGCGTGCGTCATCCGCGTGCGCTCCAAAAGCGAGGGGTCGCGCAAAATCTCCGCGGGCGAGCCCTCGGCGGCAATCGCTCCGTTCTGGAACAGGTAGCACCGGTCGGCGATCGCGTCCAGGCTGTCAAGGTCGTGGGTTGCGAGGATCACGGTTTTTTCTCTGCTTCGCCCCCATGATACGAGAAAGTTGAGAATCTGACTCTGGCTCTGCGGATCGAGCATGGCGGTGGGTTCATCGAGCAGCAGGACCTCGGGGTCGAGCACCAGCACCGAGGCCAGCGCGACGCGTTTCTTTTCACCGCCGGAGAGGCGGTGCGGCGCCCGTCCGCTGATGGCCGACAGGTCCATCTTCTCCAGAATCTCACCCACTTTGCGGCGTATCTCGTCCGCCGGCCAGCGCATTTGCAGCGGGCCGAAAGCGACCTCCTCGAAGACGGTGGGATTGAAAAGCTGAACGTCGGGATTCTGAAAAACGAAGCCCACGCGGCGGCGGAAGGGAAAGGAAAACCGGCTGTCCCGGAGGCGCTTTTCCGTCAGCGCTTCTCCATGGAAAAGCACTTCGCCGGACTCCGGAAAACCGAGTCCGTCCAACAGGCGCAGCAAGGTGGACTTTCCCGATCCGTTGGCGCCGAGCAGGGCGATGCGCTCTCCCGCGTTCACGCTCATCGAAACGCCGCGCAGTGCGAACGGCTCAGCCTGCCGGTCGTAGCGATAGACGAGGTCGCGTGTCTCGAAAACCGTCATCGTCCCCACCAGAGGGCCGCCGCCGCAAGGCCGAGAAACACCGCCAGGGCGATCCACCCCCGCGCCTTCACGCGCAAATCGTCGAGCACATATACTTCTCCCGCGAATCCGCGCGATTGCATGGCGAGATGCGTTTCACTGCTGAGTTGGAGACTTCTCGCCAGCAGCACTCCTGCACTCGCCGTGGCCACGCGGCGGCGCTGCGCGGGGTCGAGCGATCCCACCATCCGGCTCTGCCGGGAGATAAACATATCGTGCGCCGAGTTTAGCAGTACGAAGATGTAGCGGTACGTCATGCCGAGTGTAACCACCAGAACGGCCGGCATCCGGAAGAACCGGAGGGCCTTCAAGACCTGGTTCCACGGCGTGCACAGCACCAGCAGCACGGAAAATGTAGCGGCGGTCGCGGCGCGCAGCGAAAGCAGCGCGGCGCTGTGGATACCCTGCGCGCTGATGGTCCATCCGGTAACCGGCAAGCGGAGTAGCACATCGCCCGGCACGGTAAAGATGGCCGGAATGGCGATAAGCCCCGTGAACCCGAGCACCGGAAACCAGATGCGGCCGGCCAGAATGCGCCAGCCCGCACCCGACGCCAGGCCAAGGAGAATGGCGATGCTAAGAAGCGCGGCGATCGCGCCGGGTTTTTGAACCGCCACCGTCGCCGTCACCAGTGCGAAAAGACCGGTGATCTTCACACGCGGGTCCAGGCCCTGCAGCAGCCCGGCGCGACGGGCAAGCTGATCGGCGAAAAATGCGTGCTCCGTGCCCGCTAGAAAGGACGCCACCGTACGCTCCAAAAAAGCCGAAGACCCTGGAAAGCGCAGCTTGCTCATCATCAGGCCAAGAAGGAGAATGAGAGCCGACCCGGCGGACGCGGAGACAAAATATCCGAAGCCGGCGCTGCGAATAAATGCCGGAGCATAGCCGGGTAGAGGCGCGGTCCAAAGCCGCGAAAGCCGCTCCAGTCCGGCCGGAGGAAGCTCGGGGGCGGGTGCGTTGCGGGACGCGGCGGCAATTTCGCGGCGTGTTTGCGGATTGGCGAAATCGCTCGCCTGCCATTCCCCCCAGGCCGTGCCGGCGGCGAGTATACCAAGCGGCGTCAGGATCAGCAACAGCGCGAACGCCAGAATGAGCTTCCGCATATTCACGGGACGGGGTTCGGCGGCGTCGCTCTCCGGAGCGCCGGGCGCGGTGGCGCGGAGCAGTCCGGGATTGGTGCGCTGCAGATACCCGACGATGCCGGCCGTGACCACCATTTCCGCCGCGCCTGCGATCGTGAGGTGCCCGATCATCATCGCCGGGATCGCGATGCCCAGGGGATACGGCGCATAGAGCGGCGCTCCGGACGCATCGTGAAACAGGAGCGGCTGAAGGCCAAACTCCAGGGCGGCGATGAAGGCCGCGGCGTTAATCGCCGCATAACCCGCGATCGCGGCCGCGCAAACTCGCCGGCGCGAAGTGAGCGGCGAACGTCCGGCCGCGGCCCGATAAACACAATAGGAGACCAGCGAGCCTGCAATCGCCATGTTGAAGCAGTTCGCCCCGATTGCGGTGATGCCTCCGTCGCCGAAGAAGACAGCTTGCACCGTGAGGGCAAGCGACACAGCCAGCATCCCGGCCCACGGGCCCAAAACGATTGTGGCGATGCTCACGCCCACCGCGTGCCCCGTAGTGCCGCCGGGCAGCGGCAGGTTGAACATCATCACCACGAACGAAAAGGCCGCGAAAACCGAGAGCAGAGGGATCGTCTGCGTCTCCCAGACACGCTTCAGCCGCACCGAGGCGGTATACCAGAACGGCGCGGACAAACAATAAAAGCTTGCGCAGGTGGACGGGCTGAGATATCCGTCGGGAATGTGCATCGGCCGGGTATTCCCCTAGCGTAGCACGAAGAAATAGATCGTAATACGGGCCGCGCTACAGCATATATTGCAGGCTGAGCTTCACCAGGTGTTCGGTGCCTTCGAACGCGTCGCCGGCGGCGGTATCGAATTCCATCGAGAAATATCCTTTGTAGGCATTGGCCCGGGCGACCGCGAACATCCCTGGAATATCCACGTGGTCCTGATGCCCCGTCTTTGCGCCGAGCACGTCTTTTACGTGGCTCATGTTGAACGCGTGATGGAACATCGCGTCGACCGCTTTCCGGTTAAACGCGGCGTCATGCCCGCGCAGAGAATTGCCGAAATCGGGGAGCGCCCGAAGATAGGGGCTCCGCACTTTTTCCAGGACTTCGACAATGAAGAACGGATCTTCGGCGTCGGGGCTGTCGTTCTCCAGGTTGACCACGATGTTTTTCTTCTCGCCGTATTCCGCCATCCGCGCCAGGCTCTCCGCCGCGTTCGGAACCGACGGCCGCACGCCGCGCTCGCCCGAAAGATGCTGGCGCACGCTCGGCGCCCCCAATGCCGCGGCGATATCGATCCACTTCCGCCCGTAAGCCACGGCTTCTTCGCGCACGGACGGATCGGCGCTGGCGAAATTCCTTCCGCCGAGGCCCAGGTCCACCAGATGAGATTTGGCGTCGTCCACCGCTTTGCGGAAAGCATCCAGGTAGGCTGGTTCGGTGGAGCTCATGTGATCGCCCAGGGGATTGATGTTGTATACGCCGAAGCGTTTGGCGATCATGCCTGGAAATTCCTTCAGGTCCATGCCCTTCTTGCTGTTGTCGCGGCCCCGGTTTGTGGGGCTCTCAATGTAGGCGCGGAAAGGGTAGGAGGTGACCGAAAGCCTCTGTTTCGGCTCCGTTGGAAAATCGAGGTGCGGGCGCCGCGCCGCCAGCAAAGGCGCACGGAGCGGAATAGCGGCGGAAGCGCCGAGGAACGCGCGGCGGGACAAACTGCGAAAGGGCATGGATTTTTTCCTAAACGCCGATTATACGACCGTCAGCCTCACCTGCCCCCTCCTCCGTCCGCCGTATCGACCAATTTCACCTGGTAAGGCTCCAGCCGGATCTCGCGATTGCCGGCCAGGTGAACCAGGGAGCCCGCGTCGTTGAAATTGAAGAGCGCCAGTTTTCCGTTCTCTAACACGCTCCAATAGACGTTCTCCGGCCGGCGCATGGCGAGCGCTCTGCGCACACGCGCGTCGAGTGGGAGTTTCGGCAGTTCGGCCGAGAGAAAGCGCATGTAGTTAGCGATCTCCGAGTGGCCCTCGTAGTAAATCACGCGGCCTTTGCCGGTATCTCCTCTCCGCCAGCGCTCCGAAATCGAGCGGTCGCCTTCGAGCGTCCCGAGCAGTCCCTGGCGGATCTGCTGCCGGACCGGATAAATGATCGTTCCGCCGTGGCGCACCCAGGCGTCGATTTTTTCGAGTACCGGACCCGTGGTGATAGTGCCCCAGAGGAACACCAGCACGCGATAGCGGGAGAGCGCTCCATCGAGGATCATCTGCTCGCTCGCGTAGTCGTAGTCGGTAACTCCGCGGAAAGCTTCCGCTCGGGGAATCCAGGCGGAGCCGTTCAGATAGCGGAGCACTTCATCGTCCAACTGAACGGCGGTGTCCGGGTAGAACGCGGCAATGCCGGCAGCGGGCTTGGCGCGCTCATCCAAAGCCGCGGCGTTCTTGATCCATGCCTCGGTGGTGCCGTCGTGACCTAGCAAATGATCGTAGTAGTAGAAAAGATGGAAAGCGCCGTTGGTCACAGCGTTGTAAAGCCGCGACATCACGCCGCGCTCGGTGCCAAGGCTGGCGGGCTCAAAGCCGAGTTCGGCGCCATAAAAGCGCGCGGCGGAAGCGGCCATGCGCGTGTTGGTGAAATTCAGGGAATAGAGTTCGGTTTCGTTGGTAAGCCGGATGCCCTCCTTCATGATGCCCATGGTGCGCGCGTGCGCCGTGTAGTCGGTGCCGATGGCGGTGGCGCCCCAGCCCCCGGAGGATTGATAAATCGGCGTATTCGGAATCGACTCGTGAGCCCATTCGGCCCACCGCGCGCACCAGTCGCTCATCGAATTCACGTACCAGTTGGTGAAGTCGAGGCGCATCCGGGCGTTCCGCGCGCTCACCGGGAGGAACGTGGTCACCTGGCTAAACGACGTGTACTCGGTGTCCCAGGCGCGATTGAGCGAAGCAATATCGCGATAGCGTTCTTCCATGACCTTGCGGAAGGCGGCCACCGCCGAGGGGTCGGCCGCCCAGTAGCCGATGTGCGTATGCAGAGGGCGGTGGTGATATCCCCAATTGCCGGTCGCTGGATACTGCGCCTCTCCATAATTTCCGCTGGGCCCCAGGCGCACGCCGAGCAGGATTCCGCGGTTGGCGTAGTGCTTGCCGAACTCTGCGAGAAAGCGCCGCACATACCGATTCTGATGGTCGTTGAAAATGGTGGGAATGTCGTTGGTGATGTGGTGTTCCAGGCATTCGTAACCGGTATGCTCGGCGGAGTGGTAGAACCAGTCGGGAAGCGCATAGGCGGAGCCGGCAATC
>DASZXS010000043.1:0-104408 GCA_035545735.1 Bryobacteraceae bacterium
GTTTTACGATCCGTTGATCTGGCTGAACCCGATATAGAGTCCAACGATGGTCGCGGCCATGACTGCCGTCCCAATGAGCCATTTCATTAAGCGCTCTCGGGCGTTGGTCGCCTTGTGTTCATCCGACTTCATCTGCTCATCGAGGCTTTCAAACATTGGTGCCTCCTATTAGGCTGTTAAGTACGGAACGAAATTAAACTGACCACAGTATAGACGGAATGCCCATCGAGCGCCATCGGAAAAAGACCTGATGCGAAAGTGCTATTGAATTCCCATCCGCTCGATCTTCCGATAGAGCGTTTTTCTTTCAATTCCAAGGATTTTCGCGGCGCGGCTCTTGTTTCCCCCGGTGGCCGCCAGAACGCGGCGGACCTGTTCCTCTTCCGCCCCGGCGAGCGTGTCCCCCCCATTCTGCTTCGGCTTCGTGAGATCAATCGCGTTCTGGACAGCTTCGTCATCCAACCGGCCCTGGGGGGCGAGGATGCACAAACGCTCCACGAGGTGCTGAAGCTGGCGGATATTGCCAGGCCAACTATAGTCTTCGAGCGCCTTCACTCCGGACATTGTAAGGGTGGCTTGCTGGTTATACCGTTCATTATAAAGGCGTAAAAAATAATGAGCCAGCAGCGTGACATCTCCATGGCGTTCTCGCAGCGGCGGTAGAACGATCCTCACCACGTTGAGGCGAAACCACAAATCCTCGCGAAAACGGCCGTCGGACACCATTTTCGGGAGGTCCCGGTTCGTGGCGGCCAGAATTCGCACGTCCACCTTTCTACTCCGGGAGGCCCCGAGTGGACGCACCTCCCGTTCCTGAAGAAAACGCAGCAATTTCTGCTGAAAATTCAGCTCCATCTCTCCAATTTCGTCGAGAAACACCGTCCCATTGTTGGCGGACTCGAGAACACCGGTACGGTCTGCATGTGCCCCGGTATAGGCGCCTTTCAGTGCGCCGAACAGTTCGCTCTCCAGTAGAGCCGGCGTTACCGAGGAGCAATCGACAGGCACGTAGGCGTTCTGCGCCCGGTGGCTGTGGTGGTGAATCATACGCGCGACAATCTCTTTTCCGGTTCCCGTCTCGCCTTCGATCAGCACCGTCGCGTCCGTGGGCGCGACCCGCGAGATGGTCTTGTAGATCTCCACCATGACGGCGGAGCTTCCGATCATCTCGCTGACCGGCAGATCGTCGACGCCGGTATCCTCGTCCTCCTCGTCCTCCGGCGCTTCGGCGCGCTTCACGGTCTCGATCATCCGATCCAGGTCGAAGGGTTTCGCCACGTAGTCGAATGCCCCGCCCTGGGTGGCCGCCATCACCGTCTCGATGCTGCCGCGGGCGGTCATCAGGATGACCCGACAGGCGGCATTGCGCTTGCGGGCAGCGGCTAAAATGTCGAGCCCGGTGCGCTCGTCGAGATAAATATCGGAGATGACGATGGGATAGGAACCCCGTTCCAGACGCTCCAAGGCGTCGCGAGTGGAGGCGACGGCGTCCACCTCGTAGCCCTCCATCTCCAGGAGCGTAACGATGGTGGTGCGAACCGAACTATCGTCTTCTACCACTAATAACCGCGGCACAAGATCCAGTTTGGCAAAAAACCGGGTCAGACGCTCCAGCTAGGCCGCCGGGAAGGTGACCGTAAAGCAGGAGCCATGCCCCGGTTCGCTCGTGACCTCCATGCGTCCGCCGTGCGTGGTGACAATCTGCTCAACAATCGAGAGCCCGATGCCGGTTCCGGCTTCTCCGGTAGCTTCCGCCCGTTTCGTCCGGTAGAACTTACGGAAAATCTGCTTCAGTTCCTTGGCGTCCATTCCGATGCCCTGGTCGGCGATCGAGAGCGACACGGTGTCGCGCTTGCGCGCGCTGAACACTCTTACCTCGGTACCCGCCGGCGAGTACTTCACAGCGTTGGTCAGCAGGTTATAGATGGCGTATTCGATCAACTCTCCGTCACCGAAAATTGTGCCGGGGAACGCCGCCTCCCGGTGAATGGCAATATTCTTTTTCTCGGCGAGCGGCACGGTGCGAGCCAGGCACGCCTCCACCGCGGCTTCGAGCAACACCGGTTCATGCTTCAGCTCCATCTGTCCATCGGATAGCTTCTCCACGTCGAGGAACGTTTGAATCATCCGTGCAAGCCGCTTCGATTCGGTATGGATCAACCCGGCCATCTGTTTGCGCTTTTCGTCGTTCAAGTTGTAGCGCCCCATCAATTCGCTCGAACCTTGAATGGCGGTCAACGGAGTACGCATTTCGTGGGTCACGAAGTGAATCGCCTGCTGATAGCGCGCCCTTTGGGCTTCCGCCCGGCGGAGACGCCGCCGCACGATGAAGTGCTGATAGCTGGCCGCGGCGGCGATGGTGAGCCAGGCCGCCGCCGCGGGCGCGACATAGGGAAAGACAAATCCGCGCGAAAAAAACAGGAAGGGTGCGCCGTGAACGAACGCCAGAAGCGCCCCGGCGCTCAAATAAGCGGGCCATCCGGCGGCGAACCAGAAGATGAGGCCGGCCAGAGCCGCCGCGGCGGCGCAAAATCCGAGTGTCGTGGAATCGGAAACATCGCGCAGAAACTGGCCGCGCCGTATGGTCTCAAATGCCTCGGCGTGCACGTCCACGCCCGACATCGAATCGCCATTCGGAGTGAGCACCCGGTCCGGCGTGAGCGATTGTGACGTCACGCCGACAAACACTACTTTCCCGCGCAGCATGCGTCCAAGGGAGGGATCCTCTTTCAACGCGCGGACGCTCACCGACGGGATGGGATTTCTGGTATAGCGAAGCCGGAGCATCCGGTGATATTCGGGGGTACGGCGCGCCGGGATGACAATCCCGCCGGTCTGAACGTCGTCCCGGGACTCGAGAATGGGTCCGCCGCCGCGGCTGATCCGGAACGCTTCGAGCGAAAGCGCCCAATAGCGGCGATGCGCGGCCACCCATTCGAGCGAGATGCGGCGCGTGACTCCGTCCTTCCGCTGGCGCTCCAATTCCACTTGCCCGGTGGCGGCGGCGTATTTCCGGAAGCGCTCAAGCGGCTCCTCCCAACGATCCTCTCTCCCGGAGATCGTGGTGTTTACCGGAAGAATCAGATTCTTCGCGCCGCTCATCGCTTTTTCAAGCCGGGCATCCTCGGCTTCGTCTGTGTTGTCGGCCAGGAGGATATCGCTGGCCAGAACTCGCGGCTCCTCACGAGAGGCCATCTCGATCGCTTGCGCCAGAATTTCACGCAGGTTCCGCTGGCCGCCCATGGCGTTCAAGGTGGCGTCGTCGATCGCGAGAACCACCGCCTCCGGCATCCGCTCCGCCGGGGGATTCAGCCGCAGCATCATGTCATAGACGTAATCGTCGAATTGCGACGCCGGGAGGGTCCACCCGGCCGCGATTGCCAGAACCCAGCATCCCGCAATCGCCGCGCAGTATCCAAAAAGGGTTTTATTCAGCCAGCGCCCGTTCCACATCATCGGGATCTTTAGGCAGCGCGCCGGTCATGATCCGCGCACCGTCCTTGGTGACCAGCACCATGTCTTCAATCCGGACGCCGATGGACTCTTCGGGAATGTAGATTCCCGGCTCAACGGTAAGCACCATGCCTTCCTTCAGCGTGGGCGCGAGCGAGCCTTCGTCGTGCACGTCCAAACCGACCGGATGCCCCAGGCCGTGCGTGTAGTACTTTCCAAGCGGCTCACCGTGCTTGTCTTTTCCGTGGCTGTTGATGTAGTCGATGGCGATTTGGGAAACGCTCTTTGGGCCGTAGAACGCTGCGCCGGGCTTTATCGCGGCGATAGCCGCCTTTTGCGCGCCGAGCACGATGTTGTAAATCTCCCTTTGCCGGGCCGTGAACCTGCCGCTCACCGGGATGGTCCGCGTAATATCGGCGGCATATGCCTGGCATTCCGCCGCGGCGTCGATCACCACCACTTCGCCGCGATCCATGCGGCGCCGGTTCGTCTCATAGTGAAGCACGGTGCTATTCGGTCCGGAGCCGATGATGGGAGGGTACGCGTAGCCTTCGCAGCCTTGATCCATCATGGTTTCGGTGAACGCGGCTTGAGCCTGGTATTCGTACGCGCCGGCTTTCATTTTTTTCCAGGCCGCCCGCTGGGCTTCCATGCTCACATCGGCCGAGTGCTGCAGCATCTCGATTTCGGCGGCGGATTTCACTCGCCGGAGCTCTCCGATCAATGGCCCGGCGGCGCGAACTTTCCGGAGGAGGAACAGAGGCTTCAGCCGCTCCACTTCCTGCGATGTCTCATCGGCGTAGAGTTCGGGCCCGGAATCGAGCGCGTCCCGAAGCTGCCGCTCGAATTTCTCCAGCGGCATCACCGTCTGAAAGCCGGTCTTTTCGTTAACGCCGGGATCCTCGGCGGAGGCGCGCTTTCCGGTATAAACCTCTCTTCGTTCGTCGTGATGAGGAAGAAAAAGGATTTCCCGGTCGTGCGTGATCAGCAGGCGGGCGTTGGGCTCGGTCCAACCGGTGAGGTAGTAGAAATTCGTCTCCTGGCGGAAACGGTTGACGTCCACATCCGCCGGTTCGCCCTTCCCGAACAGCACCAGGGTTCCCTTTAGCTTCTCCCTCAGATTCGCGCGCCGCTGCTGGTACTCACCCGGGGGAATGGCTGCCGGCAAAACCATGCCTGCCACCACTGCAAGCGTAAGTGCCGCGACTACGGGACCTCTCATTTCCATTTAGTATATCGTTGGCTCCGCCCTGCCGTGCCGCGCTAAACTAGGCGTATCATGCGCAGCGAATGGGTTGCTTCCCGCGTCAACGATTCCATCCGGACACAGATCCACTACGCCCGCAAGGGTATCGTCACCCAGGAAATGGACTACGTCGCCAAGCGCGAGCGTCTGGACGCGGAGCTGGTCCGCTCCGAGGTGGCCCGGGGCCGGATGATTATTCCGGCCAACATCCGGCATACGAACCTGGAGCCCATGTGCATCGGCGTGGCGTCTTCCTGTAAGATCAACGCAAATATCGGCAATTCGGCTACGACGTCGGACATCGAGCCCGAACTGGAGAAGCTTCAGTATTCCTTGAAATACGGCGCCGATACCGTGATGGATCTTTCCACCGGCGGCGGTATCCCTGAAATCCGGCAAGCCATTATTCATGCCTCGCCCGTGCCCATCGGAACGGTGCCCATCTACGAAGCGCTTTCGCGCGTCCGCCGGGTGGAAGACCTGACCATCGGCGTAATGCTCGAGGTGATCGAGGAGCAAGCCGCGCAGGGTGTGGACTATATGACGATCCACGCCGGCGTCCTGGTGCAGCACGTGCCGCTGGCGCAGAAACGGATCACCGGGATCGTGAGCCGGGGCGGCGCCATTCTCGCCGAGTGGATGGTGAAGAACCACAAGCAAAACCTCCTCTACGAGCACTTCGATGAAATCTGCAAAATTTTCCAGAAGTATGATGTCAGCTTTTCGCTCGGAGACGGATTGCGGCCCGGATGTCTCGCCGACGCGAGCGACGCCGCGCAGTTCGCGGAGTTGAAAACGCTCGGCGAACTGACCAGGACAGCTTGGGAATACGACGTTCAGGTAATGATCGAAGGTCCCGGCCATATCCCCATGGATCAAATCCAGATGCAGGTCGAGAAGGAAAAGGAGCTTTGCGATGAGGCGCCCTTTTATACGCTCGGACCGCTGGTGACCGATTTCGCCCCCGGGTATGACCACATCACCTCGGCCATCGGTGCGGCGATGATCGGCTGGTACGGCGCATCGATGCTTTGCTATGTAACGCCGAAGGAGCATTTGGGCCTGCCCAACCGCGAGGACGTGAAGGCGGGGCTGATCGCCTACCGCATCGCCGCCCACGCCGCCGATATCGCCCGCCATCGCCCGGGCGCGCGCGACCGGGACGATGAACTCTCCCGCGCCCGCTACAATTTCGATTGGCGGCGGCAGTTCGCGCTCTCGCTCGATCCGGAAACCGCCGAAGCGATGCACGATGAAACGCTCCCGGAAGAGGGTTTTAAGGACGCGGCATTTTGTTCGATGTGCGGCCCGAAATTCTGTTCGATGAACCACTCGGCAAAGACGAAGGAATTCACGGAAGCCGACGCGCGCGAAGTGCTGGCGCAGATCAGCGTGAAGTAGGCGGGGGCAACCTTCAATTCGCGTGACGCCGTTTGACAAACGGGCGCGGAGCTACCTTCTCCGAATTTCTCCGGTGCCGGAAATAGCCTGATGCCGATCAAAATACCCGATGAACTCCCCGCTCGTATAACGCTCGAAACCGAAGGCGTCATGGTGATGCGCGAGTCCGACGCGATCCGCCAGGATATTCGTCCCATGCGGATCGGCCTGCTCAATCTGATGCCCAACAAGATCAGAACCGAGGCGCAGATCGCGCGGCTTCTGGGCTCGACGCCATTACAGGTGGAATTGACGCTGGTGAAGATCACCAATCACGTCGCGCGGCATACCCCGAGCGAGCACATCACCTCGTTCTACCGCACCTGGGAAGACATCGGTTCGGAACGGTTCGACGGGTTCATCATCACCGGCGCTCCCGTCGAAACGATGCCGTTTGAGGAAGTGACCTACTGGGATGAATTGCGGCAGATCTTCGATTGGACCCGCACGCATGTTCACTCATCCTTCAACATCTGCTGGGGGGCGCAGGCCGCGGTCCACCATTTCCATGGCATGCCGAAGCATCCGCTGGCCGACAAGGCATTCGGCGTCTATCGTCATCGAAATCTCGCGCCGGCCTCGCCCTATCTCCGGGGTTTTTCGGACGACTTTTCGATTCCGGTCTCACGGTGGACCGAGGTACGCCGCGAAGATATCCCGGTCAATAGCGGCATGAAGGTGCTCATGGAGTCTGCTGAGGCGGGACTGTGCCTGCTCGACGACCCCGGGCATCGCTCCCTCCACATGTTCAATCACATTGAATACGATTCCAACTCACTCGCCGAGGAGTATTTTCGTGATATCCAGGCCGGGCGCCGAATTTCCGTGCCGCATAATTATTTCCCGGATGACGATCCAACCCGGGAGCCGGAAAATCGCTGGCGCAGCCATGCCCATTTGCTGTTCGGCAACTGGATCAACGAAATCTACCAAACCACCCCGTTCGATATCGCGGATATAGGATCCCGGCGGTAGCTGTCAGCTCCCCTCTCGCAGTATTTTTCCCAGATCTTCATACAAATCGGTGGCGATGTAATCGACACCCGCCCGCCGCGCGGCTTTCCAGCGCAGTTCGGCCGCGGTATGCGAGCCGAAGTTGTATTCCTCGATCCACCCGTTCTGCTGGAAGAGCGCCGCCGGGCCGCCGTCGAGCGTGTAGAAGCGGATGTAGAGTCCCCTGGCGTGTGCGTAATCGACCAGCGCTTTCAGACGGTCGTAATCGGCGTCCGTCCAATCGCCGGCCTTCTGCTGGCCGCCCTCCTCGACGACGCTCCACGGGTTGTTCCACCAGCGCCGGTAATTGGTGGCCCCATGATCGATAACCTGTTTCACTGGAGTGGAGGTTTCGCGGCTCAGGGAATGCACGGCTCCGAAGAGGCGAAGACGTCCGCCGGCCGGAACCTTGCGCCAAAAGTCGCGCTGCTGCGAGTCCTGCTGCCCGGTCAGAACCAGCAGAGGTCCGGGATGGATAGGCGTTACTTCCGATGGATTTCGCGAGCGTTCCGCCGTGCACAGCCAGCTTTCGTACTTTCCCAGAAGTTTCCACACCGCCGCATGATGCGCGGCTTCGTCGGTTTTGAAATCGAGGTTCAGCGTAATGAGAGGCCAATCGCCGTGATTGCCTTCTCGCAGCGCGCGTTCCATGATGGGGCGGATCTTTTCAAAGAAATACTGCTCCATCCCCGGCTCGGTCCCATTCACCGGCTTTCCGTGCGTCACCAGGGATCGGAAGCGCCCGGTCGCCGGGTCGCGATACCAGAACAGGTCCTGCTCAATCGCCAGAGGGGTCCCTGCGCTCATCGCCCGGTCGATGCGATCCGTCCACCGTCCGTCGTAGGGATAGCAGTTGTGGGCATCCATAAGGACGCGAGCGCCGGGGGGAGGAATGGAATCCGCGGCGGGCAGCAGTCCGGCGGCGAGCAGGCAGAAGGCTAGCGTTGTGCGCATCGAAACTTGCAGGGTATCGCAACAGGAATGGCGCCGGGGCTAACGATTGCCCAGTTGCAAGATAAAAATCCCCACAATGATCAGTCCCAGCCCGGCGAATTTGCTCTTGGTCAACTCTTCGCCAAAAAACAGCTTCGACCAGAACAAGGTGCAGATGTAGCCGACGGAAACCATGGGGTAGAGCACGCTCAACTGGCCCTCGCTGACTCCCTTCACAAAAAACATCGAAGAAACGGCGTACGCCACGACGCCCACGACGAGATACCAGTTGCGGATCAGCACCCGCCAGTCGCGGGAAATCTTCCCCGATGCGGCTTTCAAAAGCACCGCGCCGAAGGAACCAATCACCGAGCCGATCAGCACATAAAGAATTGAGGAGAGCGGAGTCTTCAAGATTTCCCGCCCTTGCCGAGAACGGCGACTCCCACAACGATCAGCAGGACACCCGCTCCTTTGAATATATTGACGGGCTCGTGCAGTACGAAAACCGAGAGAAAGCACACCCAGACGTAGGTCAGGGAAATCACCGGATAAAGCTGGGACAGCTCTCCGTCGCGCAGCGCCAGGACGAGCAGGATCATGCTGACGCCGTACATGCTGTAGCCGGCGAACAGCGGGCCGACCGTCAGAATTCCGATCAGCGTTTCAAGCAGGTTGCGGTGCTGGACCCGATTCGCGCCGGTTTTGATCAACATCTGCGCCGCCGCTTGAATCAGCGTGCAGCCAAACACCAGCGCTATGGATTTCCAGGACCGGGATGATGCCTCCGGACCCGTGGAGGGCACACTCACAGAACTCAAATCGACCTCTTGGAGTTTTCATGATACCAATACAGCAAAAGAGTATCGTAGGAGAATGTTATTCCGCCGACATAATTCCGCCCTCCGGAGCGCAGTCCTCGTCATCCTGTGCTGCCTCTCCGCGTGGGGCGAAGGCGCCTCGCCCGCCCGGCCGGCCAATTACAACGAACGGAAAGTGGGGACGTACAAGCTCCCCGACCCTCTGATCCTCGCCGACGGATCGCGCGTCAAGACCGCGGCCGAATGGGAGGAGAAGGGCCGTCCGGAGATTCTGAGGCTTTTTGCAACTCAAATGTTCGGGCGCACCCCGCCGGCTTCCCTGAAAACGAGCGTCGGCAACGTGATCGTGGACCAGAACGCCCTGGGCGCGACCGCCATTCGCAAACAGACGACGATCACCTTCACGCGCGGCACGGATTCGCGAAGCATGCATCTGCTGCTTTACCTGCCCGCCGAGACAAAGGGACCCGTGCCGGTGTTCCTCGGGCTGAATTTTGCGGGAAATCAAACGGTGAGCGCGGATCCCGGCATCGACCTGAATCCCGTCTGGGTTCGCGATCCGCTCGATCAGCGGAAATGGATTCAAGTAGCCGCGGACCCAAAAACGCGCGGCTCGGCAGCCAGCCGCTGGCAGGTGGAAAAAATTCTTTCGCATGGCTTCGGAGTGGCGACGGTTTACTACGGGGATATTGAGCCGGATTTCGTGGGCGGCATGAGCTATGGTATTCGTCCGCTTTTCTTCGCGCCGGGACAGACCGAACCGCTCCCGGATGAATGGGGCGCCATCGGAGCATGGGCCTGGGGACTGAGCCGCGCGGCGGATTTCCTTCAAACGGACAAGGACATTAACCCCAAGGAAATCTTCGTCATCGGCCATTCGCGGCTGGGGAAAACCGCGCTCTGGGCGGGCGCGCAGGACACCCGCTTCGCGATGGTGATTTCCAACGATTCCGGCGAGGGCGGCGCCGCGTTGTCACGCCGTGATTTCGGCGAAACCATCGAGCGCCTGAACGCCGTATTTCCACACTGGTTTTGCGGCAACTACAAGCAGTATTCGAACCATGCCGAAAAGCTGCCATTCGACAGCCACATGCTGCTCGCGCTCATCGCGCCGCGCCCGCTCTATGTGGCGAGCGCCGAGGACGATTTGTGGTCGGACCCGAAGGGAGAGTTTTTGGGCGCGGTCCACGCCGGACCGGTCTATGAGCTGCTCGGGAAGAAGGGGTTGGGGACGGACCGGATGCCCGCCATTCACCATCCCATCCAACACGATATCGGGTATCACATCCGCGCCGGCAAACACGACGTAACCGCCTACGATTGGGACCAGTATCTGAAGTTCGCGGAAATGCACTTCAGCCACTGACGGGAAGCCGCGCATTTTCGTGCCACCATGAAGGTATGCGGGTGGCCGGCGGATCGCGAAATAGCGAAGCGATTCAGCGTTTCTACGAGTACTCGCTGTTAGGCATGCTGGCGAGCGGATGCCTCGCCATCGCCGGTAGCGGGTACCTGTCGCCGCTGCCCCTGCTGCTCACCGCGGCGGCGTTAATTGTGCGTGCGCTAATGGCTACCGGCCTCGTCGGATTCCGCTTGCCCGCGCGCGCCGCCGCGATTCTCACGCTGATCTATGTGGCGTTCTATCCGGTCGATTATTTCTTCGTTTCGCGCAGTTTTCTGACATCCACCGTCCACCTCATCTTCTTCCTGGTCATCACCAAGATCCTGACGGCGTCGACGAGCCGCGACTATTTTTATGTCAAGGTCATCGCCCTGATGGAATTGCTGGCGGCCTGCCTGCTGTCCTCCAACTCCAATTTTTTCCTCTTCCTGGGGCTTTTCCTTTTTTTCACGGTGGCTGCGCTCGCTAGCGGCGAGATGCGCCATTCCCTTCTGAAAAGCGAAAATACCGTGCTGGCGAAACTGCGGTTTCGTCCCAACAGCCTGGTCTTCTTTGCAATATCGGTTTCCGCCGGCGTTCTGGTGATGACCGCGGGGCTCTTTTTTCTGTTGCCTCGCACCGCTCGCGCCGCAATGCAGCACCTGCTTCCTTCCCGCTATCACCTATCCGGCTTTTCGAACCAGGTGGATCTGGGTGAAATCGGTGAGATCGAGCGGATGAATACTCCCGTGATGCACGTGGAGACGGTGGGCCGCAAGCCCCTCCCGCCGTCGCTGAAGTGGCGCGGGGCCGTCCTGGCGGAGTTCGACGGCAAGCGGTGGTTCAATCCCGCCGGCTTCCAGCAAACTCTCGAACCGGAGCCCGAGAAACGCTCGCTCTACATCCTGGCGACGCCGGGCGACCGGCGGCGGAATACCGCACGGCTTACCTACATCGTTCACCTGAGCGAAATCGCCGGCAACGCGCTTTTCTTTGCGGGCCGCCCGGAATTCATCTGGATCGACGCGCCGTTTCTTGTCGAGAGCGTGCCCGGCGTCGTTCGGAGGCAATATGGCTCCTCCGGGCCGGTGACCTACCAGGCGCAGAGCTTCCTGGATACCGGGAACGATGGCTCAACCGCGGCGGCCTCGGATGGTTCTCTCCTTGCCAGCGCATATCTTCAATTGCCCGATCTCGACCCGCGCATCCCCGAACTGGCGCGAGAAATAACGCGGGAAGTCACCGGTCCGCTGGCGCGGGTCCGCGCGATTGAAAATTACTTACGCCGAAATTACGGATATACGCTGGACCTGCCGGCGACGGAGCCCCGAGACCCGCTCTCCAATTTTTTATTCTCCCGCCGGAAGGGGCATTGCGAGTATTTCTCTTCCGCGATGGCTGTCATGGTGCGCACCCTCGGCATTCCGACGCGCGTGATCACGGGGTTTCAGAGTGGCGTCTACAATCCGGTGAGCGGCCAGCAGTTGATTCGCGCCTCCGACGCGCACAGTTGGGTGGAAGCGTGGATTCCCGACAAAGGATGGGTCACGTTCGATCCGACGCCCCCGGATCTCTCTCTGCACCAGCCGACCCTCTTTTCCCATATTTCGCTCTATTTCGACGCGGCCGAGGTCTTCTGGCAGGAATGGGTGCTGAGCTACAGCCGGGACCATCAACTGTTGTTGGCCTCGCGCATGGAGGAATCCGGGAAGCAGTTGCGAACAAGCTGGCCGGAAAGGATCGGAGCGCTACTCTCGCAGGGAAGCCTGGCGGCTTCGGGCGCGGCTGCGCGGTGGAAGTGGGTGATGCTGCCCACCGCGGCAACAGCCCTGCTGCTGATTTTCTTTGGATCGGATCTCTGGCGTGTCCTCAGCGTGGGCGTTCGCTTCCAGCGGGCGAAGAGGCGCCAGTCCACGCCTGGGGACGCCACAGTCCTCTACTCGCGGCTCCTGCGACAGCTCCGGAAACGGGGGTTGGAAAAACCACCCTGGCTCACGCCTGTGGAGTTCGCCCGGATGGTGCGCGAGCCGGAACTGGGAGGGCTTGCGCGCGAGATTACGGATGCCTACAACCAGGTTCGGTTTGGCGGGCGCCCGGCAGGTGCGGCCCGCATGGTGGAGCTACTGGGCAAAATGGAATAAACGATTATTCCGGCCGCAGTGGGATCACCACACTCTGCGCGGTCCCGGATTCCGGGTGGAGGGATATTTCGAGAGTTGCGTCGCCATCTACCGCGATGAAGGCATCCGGGGGCATTTGAATTTTCTGTCCCGCGGTTGCGGATACGGTAGAAATTAGCGTACGCTCTCCCGCCGCATCGCGCCGGAACAGGGAGACATTTCCGGATACCGGCGGAGTGATTTCCACGCGAAGGCGATCTCCCGCCCGCAATGGTTCAGTCCCGAGCGGCTCGAACTCGCCCGCGGCGTTTTCCCGAAGCACGGAGGTGAGGAACGCAGCGGTCCCCGGCTGCAGCGACGCCCCCTGTGTGGAGCCGCTCCCGTAGGAAGCGCCCCCCGCAACCCCGGCCATGGGCCGTTCCCAAATCGCTGGGGGAGCCGCGCGAGGCGCCGGGGCGGCGGCCGCCGCCCGCGTATGCGCTTGCTCCTGCTTCATTTTGGGAGCCTCGGGGCTTACCTGGTCCCGGGGCGTTGGGGCGGGGACCGCCACTTGGGCGGTCAAACGCGGCGGAGGCGGCGGGGCCTTTCTGACGGGATAGAGCAGGATCGCCATGCAAGCTGCCGCGATAGCGGCCGCAGGGATCCAGGCCCACGGCGAGCGGAACCATGCGGCGCGAGGCTTTTCGAGGGCTTGGAGAATCGCCTGGCGGGACACCGTGTCCTCCAACAACTCCCGCAGAGGCTGCTCCCGTAGCAGCGCGTCAAAAACCTCCTGGTCGTCGAGCGCCGCCTGAAACAGAGCCTCACGCTCGGCGGGAGTCAACGTCTTGGTGGCATACCCGCCCACCAGCAGGAGCGCTTCCTCGCGAGTCATTGCCGGAGCTCCCAATCGCCGCCCATCCGGGCAAGCAAGTCCCGGCGGCAGCGGAAATCCCAGGTGTAGACAGTGTTAATCGACGGCGCGCCCATCGCCGCCTGGATGCCCGCGAATCCCATGCCCCCAAGTTTCAAGGCAAACAGGCGGCGGCAGCGTCTACCGAGCTGGGCAATGGCCCGGATCAGCCGCTCACGCATTTCGCGCTGTGCGGCGGCAGTCTCCGGGTCCGGCCTCCCATCCGGAAGGGGAAAATCCTCCGCCGCCACCTGCGCCGCTTCCCCTCGCCGCGCTGCCTTCCGCCGCAGAGCCATCACCTTGAACCGGACAATCTGAAACGACAGCGGGAGCAGTTCGTCCAGTGACTCGACGTGAGCGTATCTTTCGTGCAGAAGAATGAGGACCTCCTGGGCAATATCCTCCGCGGAATCCCTCCCGACTCTGGATGCCGCGAAACCGACGATCCTTTCACGCAGCCGCGCGAGAATTTCCCCGGTTCGCACGAAGGTCTCTGCTCCGCGTCAGGACTCCTGAATGCTTACGCCATGCAACTGATCTCCCTGCCGCACCGCGTCGACAACATCCTTGCCTTTGAGCACTTTCCCGAACACGGTGTGTTTCCCGTTTAGCCAGCCGGTATCGACGTGCGTGATAAAGAACTGGCTGCCGTTGGTGTTCGGACCGGCGTTCGCCATGGAGAGAGTTCCGGGCTCATGAAGGTTCGGATTACCCTGTGTCTCGTCCTCAAACCGGTAGCCCGGCCCGCCGCGCCCGGTTCCGGTGGGATCTCCGCCCTGAATCATGAAATCGGCGATCACGCGATGAAAGACCGTCCCGTCATAAAAGCCTTCGCGGGCAAGAAATACAAAATTATTCACCGTTTTCGGAGCGTCCTTGGCGAAGAGTTCGCAGACGATCTTTCCGCGCGAGGTTTCAAAGGTCGCGGTATATTTCTTCTGCGAATCAATGCTCATCGCCGGCGGCGCCGAATATTGTTTGGACATACGTCCAGGATACCTGTTCGGAGGCCGGGAGCCTTGTGAAAAGGCCGCGAAGGCCGTAACGCCCCGCTTCTTCAACTCACATTAGTATCGGAACGGGAGGAACCAGCCTATGCGCGTCGACGGAAAGTGGATGCTGCGGAATCTTGGCTACGATCCCAACGTAACAGCGCCTCCCGCGGCTACGTTCGCCTTCGCGCCGGCCGCCCGGCCGCGAGACACCGCCGACTTAGCGCGGGAGATCATCGATTTTGACTCCGAGGCGCCCGAAGGACGGGAATTCCTCGCATTCACCACGGCAACGGGCCTCTCGCGCTTCACCGAAATCCCGTGGCCGAAAAATCTGGCGCCGAAAACCGGCCCGGCGCCCCGCGGCGGCGCGGATGCCCCCCTGCCGCGCGCCGACGTTCTGGTGGTGACTTGGACGGTCGACGAAGGCCACGCCCTCAGCCGCGTTCTGACGCCCGGCAAGGACTCGCGAAACGACTATCAGCCTTACCGGCATAACTTCAAAACGATCTCGGCGAAGATGCGCAAGGGCTGCCCGGCTCTTGTCGCCGGGCGTCTGGGCGCCTACTGGACCACAACCATTGGAGGCCGCTCCGTCCTCATTTTCAAATCCGACTCCCACATGTCTCAGGACGGTCCGCAGCTTCCCAATCGCGACGTATGGACACAGATCCTTTCCGAAGTCCAGCCAAAGCTCGCCATCACCACCGGCACGGCCGGCGGAATCGGGACCGAGTTTCAGGTGGGGGACGTGGTGGTTTCACCCGTGGTGCGCTTCGACTGCACCGCCAAATTCAAGAGCGAACCCTTCCACGACGCCCACTATCGGAGCAATTCCTCCGTCAATTCTCACTTCGCCAAGGCGAAGGTTCTTTTTCGGGCGAACGCCGGGCAGCTTCCCAAAGACAATACCCGCCTCCCCAAGATCGTGCGTGTCGCCCCGCGAGCGCTGGGATCGTCGGTGGTAACGACGGATTTCTTCGGATTCGACACTTCGGATAATTTCTACAAGCTCCAGGGACTCGGCAACGTGTCTGAAATGGGGGACGCAGTCCTGGGGCTGGTATCAAGCGAGCTGGGAGAGAGAACGCCGCGCTGGCTTGCGGTCCGGAACGTATCCGATCCGCAAATCAGCGCGGTTGGCATGACCAGAAAACAGCAGGCCGCGCTCGCGGCGCAAATCTATAAAGGCTTCGGCCGCTGGAGTTCGGTGTGCAGCGCGATTGTCTGCTGGGCTCTGATCGCCGCCGGGTAGCCCGGCGAAAATTCAAACCCGGCCTGCTTTTATCTCCTCGGCCAGATAGTCCGTCGCCCGCCAGGCGACCGCGAGGATAGAGAGCGTCGGGTTCTTCTCCGTGGCGGTAGGGAAGGAAGACCCATCCACCACGAAAAGATTCTTCACTTCGTGCGACTGGCAGAAGCCGTTCAGAGCCGAACGCTTGGGATCGTCGCCCATGCGGCACGTTCCGTGTTCATGGATGGCCCCGCCGTTTACATCGAGCGATCCCCGCTTGTACGGCAGTATCTCGGCTTTCGCTTCGTGGAGGATCTGCTCGCACGTGTCGTACATCGCCTCGGCCATTTTGCGTTCGTTCTCTCCGATGGCATACTCGATGCGGGCGATGGGGACGCCATAGGCGTCCGTCGGGGTTCCCTCCACCGTAATGCGGTTTTCACGCCGCGGCAGCACTTCCCCGTACGGGTGCAGCGCCACCAGCGCCGGATAGCGGCGTTTGATCGCCTTCTTGAGCTCGACGCCGTAGCCGGGCAGCGACGAGCCAAAACCTGCCCCGCTTTGCGCCCCGAAGCCCCAGAACTGCATCCCGAAACCGCGCAGATAGTCGCGCCCTTTGCCGCCGGCCGGCACGAACCGCGGCATGTAGATGTGCGCCCCGCCGATGCCGTCGTCGTTTTGAGTGGGACCGCCCAACAACTCAGGCACAAATCCCGACATGTGAAAACGAATCTGTTCGGAGAGGAAACGGCCAATGACGTCGCTCCCGTTGCCAATGCCGTTCGGATATCTCTCCGACTTGGAGTTCAGCAGAATGCGGGTGGAATCGACGCAGGAAGCGCCCACTACCACGCGCTTGCCGTGCACCTGGCGCTCCGCTTTCGTGTGGCGATCGAAATACTGGACGCCGCTGGCAAGCCCGCGGTCGTCGACGAGAATGCGCGCCACGACGGCGTTGTCGACGACGGTGAGACGTCCCGTGGCGAACGCCGGTTCAAGCAAATAGTCCGAAGAATTAAAGAACGCGCCAATATCGCAGCCGCGTCCGCAAGCACCGCACAAATGGCAGGCCGGATGGCCGTTCAAGGGGCGCGTGACCACGGCGCGCCGCCCCGCCACCACCTTCACGCCCGCGCGGTGGGCCGCACCGCGGATCAGGTACTCTCCACAACGCGGGTTCGGCGGGGGCAGGTGATGCTGGCTGCCAGGCAGCCAGGGCTCATCGTCCGTACCGCCGTTGACGCCGATCGTCTGGTCCACTTTGTCGTAATAGGGAGCGAGGTCCTTATAGCGAATCGGCCACGGGATCTCCCATCCGTCGAGACCGGGCTCGGTGAAATTCAGGTCCGAGTACCGCAGAGCCACGCGGCCCCAGATATTCGTTTTGCCGCCCCGGCCCCACACACGCGTCAACTCGAACGGCCGCCCGGGAGGGGTGAGGTAGGGCTGCTCTTTCGGGCTCAGTTCGAATTCCACCGGATGCTGGCCGCGGGCCTCGCGCTTCCGCCATTCCCAAGGCTTCACGTGCGTCCAGAATTTCGCGCGGTTGAATTTCGTCCCGGCGTCGAGAAGAAGAACGTTCACGCCCTGCCGGGTCAGATTCCAGGCGGCCATGCCGCCGGCCGCGCCGCTGCCGATAACGATGACGTCGTGAACGTCCGGACTATTGACAATCTGCATGATGTCAGCTCAGCTTCTGATGCTCCGGATGCGTGCATCCGGGAAAACTGGGAAGCGCCACGTTACCGTGGTATCCCAGTTCTTGCACCAGACCTTCCTGCGTGTGATAGTAGGCGTCAATCGTCCGCCGTTTGAGGACGCCAAAAAACTCCGAATCCGTCACCCGCTCGAACGCGGCGTGCTGCTCATCGGCGGAGAGTTGCAGGAATTTCGTGCCTCCCAGCGTCGCGATGCCGTCCTTCAGGATCTTGGCGTCTCCGCTAGCGGCGACATCCTCGTCAATCAGAATGTGAACACCGGCATCGGCTGCACCGGGAGTATCGGTGCGCGGGATGATCATGTCGCAGAGAACGGCGAGGACGGGCATTTCGTCCTTGGTGAAAGATTTCGGAGCCGCCGTCTGCCCCCAGGGCAGCACTGGAGCGGCTGCGCTCGCGGCGAGAACCCGCAGAGCGTCTCTTCGTGATGGCATAGAAAAAGCTTATCGTAGTTAGCGCCATCACTAATCGCGCGGCGCCAGCCGGACACGAAACATGGGAGCTGATTTTTCTTCGGATTCCATTTGAAAATCCTGCGCTGTCTTCGCCGGATCGTAGCCGCGCCACAGCCAGATCAATTCTGTGGGAGCCTCGGCGAATCCACCCAGGCGGGTGTGTGTCCCGTTGCCGAAGCTGAAATGAAAATCGTACTCGCGCATTTTGAGCGAGTTCGCCATCTGGATATTTTGCAGAGGCCAGCTCCCATGGGTATTCTCGAGATCGTTGTAGCCGTCCTGCGACCAGACCCGAATGTTGCGCTTCGGCTCTTTTCTCACCTTGAATGGATAGTCCTGCCCGCCGTCGGGAGCGCCGGTCTTCCACTGAATGCTGGTGAAACTGCCGATGCGCGTAATCACTCGGGAAAACTGGTCCGGCATGAACCACGCCGCGTTAAACGCGCAGATGCCTCCGGAAGACTCGCCGCCGATTCCCCGGCTATAGCCGTCTGCGCGCAAATTATAACGCTTGGAGACCTCGGGCAGAATTTCATCGCGCAGAAAGCGGGGATAGCGATCGGAGACAGTGTCGTACTCGATGCTGCGCATTTTCTGGTCTCCCACCGTTCCAGGCGAAATGAAGATCTGAATCATCACGGGAATCTTTTTCTGGTAGGTCAGATTGTCGATCACGTTGAGTGTGCGGGAAGATCCATCTCGTTCGATCTGCGCCTCGCCATCCTGCCAGATCATCACGGCAGCGGGCACTTTCGGATCGTATTGCGCCGGAGCGTAAACCCAATAGTCGCTCTTCATCCCCGGATAAATGGAGCTCGTGTGAACCATCTTCTCCGACAGCGTTCCTTTCGGCACGCCGGGCTGCGAATACGCCTCGGGCAAGTAGGCGGCCACATCGGTTCTGCCGCCCATCGGCTTGCCGTTCATCAGGTAGTAAAACCCGTGCGTCCGCCCGGCCGTCATCTTCATCGTTTGATAGAACAGTCCGTTTCCCGCGGCGGCGACCGAAACCGGCGGTCCGTCATCCACCACCAGCCGCGGCGCTTCCGCGGCCTGGACCGCCCAGAAGAACTCGCCGCCTTCGCTAACGACCGCGGTGCCTTTGCTCAACTCGTCCGCTTGGAAGGTGGAGGAAATCGCGCGGGCCAGCGCCGGCACGTCGCCGTCTCCGGCCAGTTTGACCAGTTGCGCGGCGGAAAACGCCTGCGCGGAAAGTAAGACGCCGCACCAGGTAAAGAGTGCGGCGCCGGCGAACTTCAGAGAGATCATCGTCAGGACTGTATCACGATCGGGGCTGGCGCAGATCCCTCCCTGTCATTTCTTTCGGCTGCGGAACGCCGAACATCCCGAGCACCGTGGGCGCAACGTCGCGCAGAGATCCGCCTTCCGCCAGCGGACGGCGCTCTTCATCCACGATCAGGAACGGAACGGGGTTGGTCGTATGGTACGTGTGCGGCGTCTTTGTGACCGGGTCGATCATCGTCTCCGCATTGCCGTGATCGGCGGTGATGATCCACGATCCGCCGTGCTGTTTTAACGCCTTGTGAATCTCGCCTAAACCGGCATCGACGGCTTCCACCGCCTGAATAGTCGGCAAGAGCTTGCCGGAGTGGCCCACCATATCGGCGTTGGCGAAATTCATCACCACCACGTCGAGCCCTCCCTGGTTGATGGCCTTGGTGACCACCTTCGTGATCCCCTCGGCGCTCATTTCCGGCTTCAGATCGTACGTCGCCACCTTGGGAGAGGCCACCATTTCGCGGCTCTCGCCGGGAAATGGAGCTTCGGACCCGCCGTTAAAAAAGTAAGTCACGTGGGCGTACTTCTCGGTCTCTGCGACGCGCAGATTTTTCCAGTTCAACTGCCCCATCACATTGGCGAGAATGTTGTTCGGATGCTCGCGGGCCAGCACGAACGGAACGGTGAACGTCTTATCGTACTCCGTCATCGTAACGTGCTGCAGGTTGCGCGGAGCCTTGCCGTGATACGGAACAACAGGATCTCCGGTAAGCGCCATGGTCATCTCACGCCCGCGGTCGGCGCGGTAGTTAAAGAAGATGGACGCGTCGTCGTCGCGAATCAGCCCCACTGGCTCGTTGCGCGAATCGACGATGGTGACCGGTTCGATAAATTCGTCGGTGATTCCTTTTTCGTAACTGCGCTTGATCGCCGCGACAGGATCGGCCGCCTTTTCGCCGTTTCCGAAACGCATCGCTTCGAAGGCCCGCCCTACCCGCTCCCAGCGCTTGTCGCGGTCCATCGCGTAATAACGCCCGGCGATCGATGCGATTTTGCCGGCGCCGATCTCCCGCAATTTCTGTTGCAACTGCTCGACGTAGTCAGCGCCGCTCTCCGGAGGAGTATCGCGCCCGTCCATGAAGCAATGCACGAATACTTCGGGAATCTCCTGCTGCCGGGCCATCTTCACCAGTGCATAAAGATGCGTAAGCAGGGAATGCACGCCGCCGTCGCTGCACAAGCCCATCAGGTGCAGGCGGCGGGTGCGCGCGTAACGCATGACCTTAACCAGCACCGGGTGCTCGAAAAACTCACCGGAGGAGATCATCAGATCGATTCGCGTCACATCCATGTGAATCACGCGGCCCGAGCCGATATTCAGATGCCCTACCTCGGAGTTGCCCATCTGCCCTTCCGGTAAACCCACCGCGGGCCCGGAGGTTTTCACCAGCGTGTTCGGATACTCCCGAAGCAGCGCATCGTAGTTCGGCTTGCGCGCCAGGGCGATGGCGTTGCCATCGGCGGCGGGGGAAAATCCCCAGCCGTCGAGAATGGTAAGAACCAGCGGACGCTTGGCTGGCATTACTGGTGGAATGCCTTCCTGCCCGCGAATTTCGCGGCAGAACCGAGTTCTTCTTCGATCCGCAAAAGCTGGTTATACTTCGCGATGCGGTCCGTGCGGCTCGCCGAACCGGTTTTGATCTGGCCGGCGCGCGTCGCCACCGCGAGATCGGCGATGAACGCGTCTTCGGTTTCGCCGGACCGGTGGGAAATGATGGACGTGTAGCCGGCGCCGGCGGCCATCTGAATGGCTTCGAGCGTTTCGGTCAGCGACCCGATCTGGTTCACCTTCACAAGAATCGAATTCCCGACGCCCTTCTCGATGCCCTTGGCCAGCAGCTTGGTGTTCGTGACGAAAAGGTCGTCTCCGACGATCTGCACTTTCTTTCCAAGCGTGTCGGTGAGCAGCTTCCAGCCTTCCCAGTCGTTTTCCGCCATGCCGTCTTCGAGCGACACGATGGGATATTTCTTGGCCCAGTCCGCCCAGAACTCCACCATCTGCTCCGCCGTGCGTTCGCTCTTGTCGGACTTCTTGAAGACGTATTTTCTCTTGCCGGTGTCGTAGAACTCGCTCGAAGCGGGGTCGAGGGCGATGCCCACCTGCTCGCCCGGCTTATAACCGGCTTTCGTAATCGCTTCGAGCACCACTTCGAGCGCTTCTTCGTTCGACTTCAGGTTGGGCGCGAAACCGCCTTCGTCGCCCACCGCGGTCGAATAGTTCCGCTTCTTCAATACGCCCTTGAGGGTGTGAAAGATTTCCGCGCCCATCCGCAGCGCTTCAGAAAATTTCGAAGCGCCGTAGGGGACCACCATGAATTCCTGAGGGTCCACGGAATTATCAGCGTGCGCGCCCCCGTTGAGGATGTTCATCATCGGCACGGGCAGCAGATTGGCGGAAACGCCCCCCAGATAGCGGTAAAGCGGAGCGCCGTGCGACTGCGCGGCCGCGCGCGCCGCGGCGAGCGATACTGCGAGAATCGCATTCGCGCCCAGCGCCGACTTGTTATCCGTGCCGTCCAGCGCCAGCATCGCGCCGTCCACCGCGGCCTGCTCTTCCGCCTGGAGGCCGTGAACGGCGGGCGCGATCTTCTCATTAATATTCTTGACCGCGGTCAGCGTCCCCTTCCCCAGATAGCGGGATTTATCGTTGTCGCGCAACTCCACCGCTTCATGCTCTCCGGTGGATGCGCCCGAGGGAACCGCTGCGCGCCCCAGACTTCCGTCGGCCAGTTCCACGTCCGCTTCCACGGTCGGATTCCCACGGGAGTCTAAAATCTCTCGTCCAATAACTCTGATAATTTCCATAAGCAACTATTTTTGCATTGCCGGGCGCGCCGCCGCATTCCGGGCGTTAGAAAACGCGCCGGCTTAGCCGGCCCACCCGGAACTTCGCGGTGTCGGCAATCGCCATCACCGTCATCACTCCGGCCTGCACGGGATCGGTGACAACAAGATCGGCGGCATCGGGCACGCTGCCCACCATATTGAGGCTCACCACCAGTAATCCTTGTTCGCGTACCTCGCGCACGGCCTTTTCGATATCGCCGCCCATCAGCGAGCCCGCCAGAACCAGCGCCTTGGCGCGCGGCAGCCGGCCCACGGCGCGTACGGCGGCGGCCAGCGTCTGCTCGCCGACCAGCGGAATCGTGTCCACTGAAATGTGCTCGCCGCGAATATTGTGGCGATCGGCCTCGGAGATAGCGCCGATGGCGACCTGGCCCACCTGCGCGCCGCCGCCGACGATAATAATCCGCTTGCCGTAGATCTTCTGCATGGTCTCGACCACATGCACGCTCTTCACGGCAGCGAGCTGCCCCAACTCGACTTCCAGGGGACGCACCGCGCCGGGAGGCAGGCGAAGTTCGAAGTAGACGCGCGCCTCGGACGGGCTATGCTCGATAATTTCAACGGATGCGATGTCGCCGCCATGGCTGGCGATCACGCCGGTAAGTTCGTGCAAAACACCGGGCCGCGATTCGCTTCGAATCTCGAGGCCGGTCAATTCATTGTCGGGGTCCATCTTCTTTAGTTTCGCCCAGCGTCAGGATCCCTGCCTGCCGGAAACCGCCGGCGCGGCTTGCGCGCTCATCTTTGCCTGTGCCTCGCGGTGCAGCGTGTGCATCCGCACGCCGGTGAGGGCAAGAGCCAGGAATCCGACCACCAGCATCGGCACGGTGATCACCGCCCACAACACCAGCGAGAAGCGCTTCGCGAGCCCGTGATGAACGCCGAAAAGCAGCAAACTGACCACGGTAAGAAACTGATAGGCGCCAAGATTTCCGGGCGCTTGCGGCACGACGGAGCCCAGGCGCAAAATCACCATCATGGTAAATGCCGCCAGCAGCGACAAATCGTCCAACTGCTGGTAGGCGCGGATTACCCCGTAAATCGGCAGCACCTGCATCAGCAGATAGGGAAGGCTGATCAGCGCCGCGAAATAGAGATAGCGGGAATGCCCGATCAGATGCAGATCTTTCACCAGGGCGTGCACCCACCCGAGCCACTTGGCCCGGGCAAGCGTATCCAGGGTCTGTTCCTTCCAGTACATCGCGATGGCAAGAAAAATCGCGGTCACTACCACCAGCAGGCCCAAAACGAAACCGCCGTCCACGACGAATTTAGGCACGCGCGGCGCCATGCGGATCGTGAGAAACAGGCATGCCATCAGCCAAACACCGTCGAAGATACGCTCGATCAAGTGGGTGGCAAGGGAAATAGAGAGAGGGACGTGGTTCCAGCGCGATTGTAGAAAACAGCGGATCACCTCGCCGGCCCGCAGCGGGAGCACCTCATTGGCGAAGAGTCCCACATAGACCGCCCGCAAAGTATGCCAGAAGGACACCGGTTGCACGGGCGTGAGCAGCAGAGTCCATCGCCAGGCGTCCCACACATATACGAGCAGATCGCTCGCCATGGCGGCGGCGATCCACCACCAGTTGAGCCGTTCGATTTCGTACCGGAGCTGTCCTATGTTGGCGTCGTGCAGCACCCACGCCAGACACGCGATGGAAAGGATATTGGTGACGGCAATGAAAAGAATTCTCCGGCGTGAAGTCGAACTCTTCGAGGCCTCCGCGGCTGACTGCATGCTACTTAACCCCTATGATATGCCAGTACATGCGCTCTACCCGCGTGACGCGATGGCCAGGATCATGAAAATCTCGTGACTAGGAGATCGCCGCGAGCTCTTCAAGATCCAGCCTCCCGGTATAAATCGCCATACCGACTACCGGATGAATCTTGAGCGAGCTTAACTCGCGAATCTCATCCATCGTTGTGATGCCTCCTGCGGCCGAAATTTCAAGCGCCGTGACATTTCTCAATCGCCGGAACCAATTGAGATCCGTCCCTTGCATCATGCCTTCGCGGTCCACGTAGGTGCAAAGAAACCCTCCGCAGTACGGCTCCATATCAGGTATGACGTCCTCGGCGCGGTAAGGTGTTTCTTCGCGCCAGCCTTTTACCACCACTTTGCCCGCAAATGAATCGAGTGCGACGATCAGGCGCTCGCGTCCGGCCGCCGCGGAGATTTCGCGAAGCAGCGCCGGATCGAACGCGGCTGTCCCCACAATCACCCGGTGCGCGCCCTGGCTGACCAGCCTGGCCGCCCGCTCCGGCGTCCTGACGCCGCCGCCCACTCTCACGGTTGCCTGCGCGGCCAGCGTCCCGACAATCCCGTCGTTCGAGCCCGCACCGGTGGCGGCGTCGAGATCAATCACCTGCACCTGGGGGAAAGACTGAAACCGGCGCAGCATTTCGAGCGGCGCTTCCCCCTCCAGCGCTTTCTCGCGGCCCTGCACCAATTGCACTACCTTGCCGCCCTGCAAGTCGATACATGGAATTACCATCAAGTTTCAGTCCGTTTCGTGCGCGGGACGCACGGGGATGCCTTTCTGGGAGAGATCTCGCTTCAAGTCGCCGACGGTGTACGTGCCGTAATGGAAGATCGAAGCGGCCAGCGCTGCCGACGCTTCACCCTCCTGAAATACCCGAACAAAGTCCTCGGGCTTGCCCGCTCCCCCGGAGGCAATCACGGGAATATGCGTTGCGCGCGCCACGGCGCTGGTCAAGGCGCAATCGAAGCCTTCCTGAACGCCGTCGGTATCCATGGAAGTCAGCAGAATCTCGCCCGCGCCAAGGGCCTCGCCTCGCGCCGCCCATTCCACTACGTCTATTCCTTCGTCGTCGCGTCCGCCGCGCGTGAATACATGCCAGACGCCCGGCGCATGCCGGCGAGCGTCGATCGCCAGCACCACCGCCTGCGCGCCAAACTCGCCGCTCAATTCAGTGATCAATTCCGGACGCCGCACCGCCGCGGTATTGACGCTTACCTTGTCCGCCCCGGAATGGAGAATCCGGCGCGCGTCGTCCACGGACCGGATTCCTCCACCGACTGTGAGCGGAATAAAAACTTCGCGCGCGGTGCGCAGCACTACGTCGGCCATGATCGCGCGCGCATCGCTCGACGCGGTGATGTCCAGGAAAACGAGTTCATCCGCGCCCTGTTCGTTATACCGCGCGGCCAGTTCCACGGGATCGCCGGCATCGCGGAGGTTGACGAAGTTGGTGCCTTTCACGACACGTCCCGCCGTGACATCCAGGCAGGGAATAATCCGCCGGACCAGCATCAGAGCCCCACAAACCGCCGGACGACGTTCAGCCCGAGCGGTCCTGATTTTTCCGGATGGAATTGCACGCCATGGATATTCGAGCTCTCGATGGCGGCCGTGTAGCGAACGCCGTACTCGCATGTGGCGGCCGTCGCCGGAACCACGGGCGCAAAGAAACTGTGAGCAAAGTACACGTAGTCGCCATCCCGCACCAGCTTCGATCCGGGCTTCGCCGACAGCCGGTTCCAGCCCATGTGCGGAACACGCGCACCCGCCGGAAAGCGCTTCACTACGCCAGGGAGGAGGCCAAAGCCTGCTAATTCCGGCGCTTCTTCGCTGCCTTCAAAAAGCGCCTGCATTCCCAGGCAGATACCCAGGAACGGAACGCCCGCGCGAATGCGCTCTTTCAAAACGGAGAAGAGATTTTTCTCTTCGAGCGCGCGCATCATCTGCCCGAAGTGGCCGACGCCGGGCAGGATGATCTTTGACGCCTGTTCCACGGAGGCGGTATCCTGCACCACCTTGTACCCTGCCCCCACGGCGTCCAGCGTATTTTGGACCGAGCGAAGATTGCCGGCGCCGTAGTCGATGATGGTGATGTCGCCGTTCACAGCAATCCCTTGGTGGACGGCAACTGATCGCGCAGCCGCTGGTCCTTCGAGCACGCATAGCGCAGCGCACGAGCGAAGCACTTGAATATCGCTTCGATCTTGTGATGGTTGGAGCGCCCGTACAAAACCTTGGCGTGGAGATTGGCCCCGGCGTGGCTGACAAAGCCGGAAAAGAAATCCTCCACCAGTTCGGTCTGCAGGTCCCCCACCAGGCGGACTTTCACCAGGTCCTTGTACACCAGCGCCGGACGCCCGCCCAAATCGAGCGCGACGACCGCGAGTGTTTCATCCATCGGAAGCACAAAGTATCCGGCGCGATTGATTCCCTTGCGGTCGCCGAGAGCCTTCGATACCAGGTCGCCGAGCACAATTCCCGCGTCTTCCACGGTGTGATGCTGGTCGACGTCGAGGTCGCCCGCGGCATGGAGCTTCAGGTCGAATCCGCCGTGCTTGGTGAAAAGCTCCAGCATGTGGTCGAGAAACCGGATCCCGGTGGAAACGTCGTAGCGCCCGCGCCCCTCGATCTTAAGAGTTCCGGTAATCTGCGTTTCTTTGGTGACCCGGTTGATGGAAGCGGTTCTCATAACAGACTCTCCAGTTCGTTTACGTCGTTGAGCACCGCTACGGCGCCTTCCGATTCAAGAGCGGCCACCAGTTCGGCGCGCTTCGGGCTGGTGGGGGACGCGATGCCGACAAAGGGCACGCCCGCCGCCTTGCCGCTGCGCGCGTCGTCCACCGTGTCTCCTATGTAGAGAAGCTGTTTGCCAGGCTTGAGCGCCGCAATTTGCAGCAGCCCGTCCGGCGCCGGCTTTTCATTTTCGACATCGTCCGACGCCACCAAATGAAAGTGGCCGAGCCACCCCTCCCGCGCAAGCGAGATGGTGGCTTCCTTGCGAGAGCGCCCGGTGAAGATGGCCAGCTCATATTTTCCGGCCAGCCGTTCCAGCAGCCCGCTGGCCGGAATCGGCCGCTCACGATGGATCAGCCCTTCATCGAGAAAGATGGAAACAAAATAATTGGCGACCTCCTCGTAAGGCACATCCACCCCCAGGTCCGCCGCCAGGCGCTGCGAGAGCGCCCAATCGTTGTTCCAGCCGCCTTGATTCTTGTAGTCCTGAATGCGCTCCCGGCTAACCGCCGTCCCCGTGAAATGTCGCACCGTGCGCACAATCGACTCCCGGTAGGAATCGGTGACGTCCATCAGGACGCCGTCCATATCGAAAACAATGACGTCGCTGTTCTTCATGCCTTCCAAACGCTTTCCAACTCCTGGAGGAAGCGGCTGACCTGCTCGCGCGTCCCGACCGTAACGCGCACACAGCCGGGAATCTCGTAGCTGCGGTCGCGAATCAGAACTCCGCGCGCGCACAGCGCATCCCGTACCGGAATCGCGCGGGCGCCCGCTTCGAACAGGACAAAATTTGCCTGGCTCGCATAGTACGGAATTCCGAGGCGTTCCAGGCCGACGTACAACAATTCCCGCGCCGCCAGAACCTCCCCCACGAATTTCTCCACGTATGCGCCATCCTGCACTGCCACCGCGGCCGCCATCGCGGCGAGAGTATTCACCGAATAGGGCGATTGCGCCTTGTGCAGAAACTCGACGTTCCCCGATTGCGAGAACAGGCAGCCGATACGCATCGACGCCATTCCAAATGCCTTGGAAAATGTTCGGCTGACAAAGAGATTCGGATAGTCGTTGATCAGAGGCAGCATGGTGACGCCGCAAAATTCGTAATATGCCTCGTCCACCAGCACCGCGGCGTAGCCGGCTTTGTTCAAAATGCGTTCCAGGTTGGCGCGCGCCGTGCCGGTGCCGGTCGGATTGTTGGGGTTGGATATCAGGACCGCGCGCGTCTCCGGCGTGATCGCTTCGAGCAATTCTTCGAGGGGGAACGCAAGCTTTTCGGCGCGATAGGGAATTTCCAAAACGGACGCCCCCGCGACGTCCGCATAGAAACGGTACATCGCGTAGGACGGGCGCAGAACAATCACCTGCTGTCCGTCATCGACATAGGTGTTAATCATCACCTGTATCGCCTCGTCGGTCCCATTCGTCAAAATGAAGTCGTCCTGCTCGACGCCAAAGTAGCGTGCCAGCGCGGCCTTCACCGCGGTGTATTCGGGATAGATCGCAAGACGCTCCTGCGTCAGGCTCTTCTGCAGGAACTCCACGACGCGCGGCGACGCTCCAACCGTGTTTTCGTTGAAATCGAGCCGCAGCTTTCCCGCGCGCCCGCCGGTTGGAGGCGAATAGGGGGCCATTTGCAATACGGACTGGCGCGGTTCCAGCACGCCCCACGGCAGGTCGGCGCGATCTTTTTTAGCGGACAACACGCACCTCCACCGAGCGGGCATGCGCTTCCAGCCCTTCCGCGCGAGCGAGCGTCGTAACGGCGGGAGCGAGCGCATTCAAACCCTCCGCCGTGAGTTGCTGCACGGAAATCACCTTCACAAAGTCCGCGGCCGACAGTCCTCCCCGTAAACGCGCCGTGCCGGCGGTGGGCAGCACGTGGTTCGGGCCGGAAGCATAGTCGCCCGCCGCTTCCGGGCTAAATGGCCCGATAAAAATACTCCCGGCGTGCCGGATCAGGGGCAGCAGCGCCGCGTCCGGGATGCTCAAATGTTCCGGCGCAAAGCGGTTCGAAAGCTCCACCGCGGTTTCGAGATCGGGAACGACGACGCACGCGCTGTTGTTTGCGATGGATTCCCGCGCGATCGCTGCGGTGGGCAGGACCGCAAGCTGCCTCTCCACCTCGGCCGCCACGGCTTCCGCGAGAGTACGGGAAGTGGTCAGGAGAATGGCCGAAGCGTCAGTGTCATGCTCGGCCTGGGCGAGCATATCCGCGGCAAGATGGCGCGGGTCGCCTTCGGAGGCGATCACGAGAATTTCGGTGGGGCCGGCCACAAAATCAATTCCGGTTTCGCCCGCCAGCAGACGCTTCGCCGCGGCAACGTATATATTTCCGGGACCCACAATGCGGTCAACCCGCGGCACCGTGGCGGTTCCGAACGCAAGGGCCGCAACCGCGTGCGCTCCGCCGATTCGAAAGACCTGCGTGACTCCCAGAACATGGGCGGCGCCGAGAATTTCGACGCTCGGCTTGGGAGAACACACGCAAATGGAACGAACGCCCGCCGTCTGCGCCGGAATGACGGTCATGAGCAGAGTGGATGGCAGCGGGTACCGTCCCGCCGGGATGTAGGCGCCCATGGAATCGAGCGGCCTCACGATTTGTCCAAGACGTCTTCCGTCCGGCAGGTCGATGAAATTTTCGCGGGGCAACTGCGTCCGCGCGTATTCGCCGATATTCTTCGAAGCGAGTTGCACGGCGGCGCGGAACTCCGGAGTCAATCCCGCCTCTGCCCGTTCCAGTTCGCTGGCTGGAACGGCAAATCCGGGGCCTTCGTGCCCGTCGAAACGCCGCGCATACTCCAACAGAGCCTCATCGCCCCGCTCGCGGATGGCCTCGAGCATAGGCGCCACCGAACGCTCCGCTTCAGCCAGCCGGAGGGACTTGCGCTTCGAGAACGCTGCGAAATCGGTGCCAGAGATGATTCTCAGCATAGTCACAGTACGATCTTGTTCAACGGATATTCGACGATACCCTGCGCGCCGGCGTCCTTCAGACGCGGGATGATGTGGCGCACGGTGGATTCATCGAGGATGGTATTGACCGCCAGCCATTCCCCGTCGCTCAGATTCGACACCGTCGGCTTCTTCAAAGCGGGCAAAACGTTAAGCACCGCCTCCAGGTCGGCGTTGCGGACATTGAGCATGAGCCCGACTTTGCCCAGTGCGTTGATGGCGCCGTCGAGAAGCATACGAATGTCGTCCAGTTTGCGCCTCTTTGCGGCATCCTTCCAGGAAGCGGGATTGGCGATTAACTGCGTATTCGATTCGAGGACGGTTTCAATAATGCGCAGTTTGTTGGCCCGCAGCGACGATCCCGTTTCGGTGACCTCGACGATCGCATCGGCCAGCACCGGAGGCTTTACCTCGGTCGCGCCCCAACTGAATTCGACAGTCGCTCGCACGCCGTTCGATTCCAGGTAACGGCGCGTCGCGGCAACCAGCTCCGTCGCGATGACTTTGCCTTCGAGGTCTTTCACGCTCTGGTACGGCGAAGAATCGGGCACGGCCAGCACCCAGTGCACCTTGCCGAAGCTTTGTTTGGAATAAATCAGATCGGCGACCGTTTCAACCGCCGCCTCGCTTTCGAGCACCCAGTCGCGCCCGGTGAGCCCCGCGTCCAGCACGCCATTCCCGACATAGCGCGCCATCTCCTGCGCGCGGATCAACATGCATTCGATTTCCGGGTCGTCGATCGCGGGAAAATACGAGCGGCTGCTGGTGGTGATCGAAAAACCCGCCCGCCGGAAAAGATCGACGGTTGCGTTTTCAAGACTGCCCTTCGGAATCCCTAGCTTGAGTTTCATCCTTTGCTCCCGTAAACGGCGGATGGGTCGTAGGCGCGATCTTCCACTATTTTCCAGGCCCCGTCCTCCAACCGGCGGAAGAAGCAGCTCAGGTAGCCCTCGTGGCAGACGCCGGGCCCTTGCGCTTCGACGCGGATGAGGACCGTATCGAGGTCGCAATCGGTGCGAATCTCTTTCACCACCAGCCGGTGCCCGGAGGATTCACCCTTCGTCCAAAGCTTGTTGCGGGAGCGGCTGTAGAAGGTGGCGAAGCCGGTTTCGACCGTCTTGCGAAACGACTCCGCGTTCATGAAACCAACCATGAGGACGTGGCCGCTGGCGGCATCCTGAATCACCGCCGGTATCAGTCCATCGAGTTTGCTGTAATCGATTTCCATTTTGTCTCAAGGCGTTTTATTGGGGTCTAAAAAATAAAAACCCGCCGTTTCACGCGGCGGGTTGGTTTACATTTCTCTGCTGATCCGAACGTTCAGAGTCCAACCCGCCACCGCGTGTGGTGATGATGATGGACGTGAACGTGGACGAGCATGAAATTAAGAGTATAGCAAACGGAAGGCCGGTTCGTGGTGCTATTTCAGCAGGTCTAAAACCGCCGCCGTCATGCAGAGAATGCCGGTGCGAATCGTTGGCTCGGGCAGCGGAGCAAACCGGCTGGAATGGAGCGAGGGCACGGGAGTCCCGGTGCGCCGGCTCTCCGCCAGTTTTTCGGCCGGCGTCGCCCCCAGGCGAAACATCAAAGTAGGAATCTGGCGGCCGTCCAATCCGAACCGTCCAAAATCCTCGCTCGCCATCTCCGGCCGGAGGTCCAAAACATTTTGTGCGCCAATTGTGGCCGCGAAGACGCCCTTGAGGCGGCGCGCGAGTTCGGGATCGTTGTAGGTGGCCGGAGTGAACTCGGTATCGCTCACTTTCACGATCGGGGCGCGATCCTCGGGAATTCCGGCGGCAAGCGCAATCCCGCGCGCCGTTCGCGACAATGCCGCGAGAATCTTTTCGCGGACCTCTTCGCTGTACGCGCGGATCGAAAGCTGCAAATGCACTTCATCGGGAATAATGTTGTGCTTCGAGCCTCCATGAATGGAGCCGACCGTGACCACCGCGGGATCAAGCGGAGAGTTCTGACGGCTAACGATGGTTTGAATCGCGAGGATGTATTGGGCTGCCGCGACGATGGGGTCCTTGGTGGCGTCCGGATGCGCGCCGTGCCCGCCCACGCCCCGGATGGTGACGTCCACCGAAGTGGAGCTGGCGAGCACCGGGCCCGGCGTCACGCCGGCTTTTCCGGCTTCGGTATCGGGATCGTCGTGCAAGGCGACCGCGAAGTCCGGCTTGGGAAACCGCGTGTAGAGGCCATCGGCGAGCATCGCCCGCGCGCCGGCGATCCGCTCCTCGGCCGGTTGTCCGATCAGCATCAACGTCCCGCGCCAGCGGTTTTTCAACTGGACCAGCGTACGCGCCATCCCCAGCATCACGGTCATGTGAATATCGTGCCCGCAGGCATGCATTTTGCCGGGAGCCAGGCTCGCGTACGGAAGGCCGGTTTGCTCCTCCACCGGCAAGGCGTCCATATCCGTGCGTACCAGCAGCACCGGGCCGGGGCCGTTAACGAGCAGCGCCACCACGCCGAACGCCGGCTTCCCGTCCGGGTAGCGCCCCACATGTTCGGTAACGTCAAAGCCCGCCTTACGAAGTTCCGCGGCGAGAAATGCGGAGGTGCGCTCCTCCTCGTAGGAGAGTTCGGGATGCTGGTGCAGTTTCTGATAGGTCGCCACCAGCCCCGGCATTTGCGGATCAATCAATCCCCCGAGCTCGCTGCCGCTCAAGGTAGCCGCCGCCAGCAGGAACACCAACGCCGATTGTGTCATCACACAATCTTAGTGATGTTTTTCAACGCCTCGCGGCGGCTGAGCGGACTCAGCCATCGTTCGTGTTCGCCCACATACCGGACGATCTCGGCGCTGTCTGTCCAGGCATATTGCCGCAGCGCCCAGCCGATGCCTTTCCGCAAAAAGAACTCCTGCCGGCCCAGCGACGGTTGAATGCAGGCGTAGAGCAGCTTCAAGTCGGTCGCCTGGCGAAATCCGAGTTGGGAGAGAATCGCGCTGCGCCGCTTCCAGATATCCGCGCCGTGGGCCCATTCGAGAAGCAGAGCGCGCATCGGCCGCCGGTACGCGCGCAGCATCGGCCCAAGATGATGCGATGCGATTGTGTCCACATAATCCCACCACGCGCCGGTCACAATCATCTCTTCGTACATCGGAATCGCGCCTGGATCGCGATACGTCTCGTAATCTCGATGGCCCGCGAGAGCAATGGCGGCGTAACGTTCCTCCCGGTATTTCGCCTTGCGCCAGATGGAAAGAATCGTGTCTCTCCATTGGTCGCGTGATTGGAGCTTTTGAGCCGCGAATACTTCTTTGACAATCGCCTTCAGCGGAGGCGCGGCAATGCCCAGGTATGGCATTTGCGATTTCATGTAAGCCTGCATGACCGGAGCCCTGGAGGGATCCGACGCGCCGCGAAGGCGCTGTTTCAGCTCCCGGACCAGCGGGCCGGAGGCGCTCATGCGAGCCTCCCGGACCGCGCCAGGCAATCGCGAAACATCGCCGCGCATCCGGCGGGATAACCGCTCCGCAACTCACCGAGAGCAAATTTCATCTTGTGACGCCAGTTCGGATATTCGGCAGTCGTGCCGGGAAGGTTTTGCTGATCGGTGTCTTTGAAAATGTCCTCCTGGTTCAGCACGAAGAGCTTCGAAGGGGTGCCGGACAGGAACTCGACGATGGCCCTGTGCAGATCGCCGGTGAACTCGCGAGCCCCGGCGGCATCGCGCGGAAACCATGCCGGCAACAGGTTGAGACCATGCAACAAGTCGATCATCTTTTGTTTTTCGGCCAACCGCTCAGCGAGCGCCGCCTGATACGCGCTTTCGTCCGGCAGAATTCCGGCGGCGCGGCGCGCTTCGATATCGCGATTGAGCCAGAACCCGGCGAGCGTGGGAAGATCGTGCGTGCTCACCGATACCAGAGCGCTTTCGGGATACTCCGCCGGAAGGCGGAAACGGCCCGGCGGATTGCCTTGGTAATCCTTTTCAAAATAGAAAAGGCGGTAGCTGAGGATGCCGAAACGAGCCAGCGTGCCGCGCGCGATATCGGGCACCGTACCGAGATCTTCTCCCACAATGACGCTGCGGTTGCGCACGCTCTCGAGCGCCAGGATGCGGACCAGATCCTCATAGCGGTCCCGCACATACGTACCCTCCGACGCGCTCATGCCGTCCGGAATCCAATAAAGACGGAAGAACCGCATCACGTGATCGATGCGGAGCGCGCCTCCGTGCATCATGTTGCGGCGGACGGATTCGGCGAACATGCGGTAGCCGTCGGCCCGGTGCCGTTCGGAATTCGGCGGAGGGAAGGCCCAGTCCTGTCCTTTCGGCGAGAATGCGTCCGGGGGCGCGCCAACGCGGCATCCATCCACGTAAAAAGAAGGATTGGCCCACAGGTCCGCGCCGAAGCGATCCACCGCAAGGGCGAGGTCATGATACAGACCGACCGCCATCCCGGCGTTCAGCGCCCGCCGCTGCACGCGGGCAAGCTGCTGCTCAATGCGCCACTGAATCCAGGCGTAAAAAAGCACGCTGTGCCGGTGCTGCCGGGCAAATGCCTCAACTTCCGGCGAATCCGGATTCCGGTACCCCTCCGGCCACTCGCGCCAGTTCCAGATCTCGGGATTTGCGCGGTGTATCGCCTCATCGAGAGCCGAATGAAGCGCGAAACGCCGCAGCAGCGTCCCTTGCCGGTCGAGATAAACATCAAACTCGGCGCGCGCGGCCGCCGGTCCCTTGAGAAAGGCGCGAAACAGCACCTTCAGAAACCGCAGCTTCAGGCGCGCTACCCGTTCATACTCGACGTTTTCGGAGGCGCGCAGCGCGGCGATCTCGGACTGGATTTGTGGCGACGACAGAATTCGTCTTGCCAGCGGAGCGCCTCCGAATTCGGGAAGCTGTTCCACATCGAGATAGATGAAATTGCGAAAGAAACTGGAGTTGGGCAGATACGGGCTGGTGTTGTAGGGAGCGCGGTTGGCGATCGCATGGAGCGGGTTCAGAGAAACGAACGACGCGCCGTTCGCCGCGGCCCAGTCGATGAAGTCCTCCAGGTCGGTGAAGTCGCCACAGCCCCAGTTGCGCTCCGAGCGCAAGCCGTACAGGCTGACGGCGATACCTCCCATACGCGCGCGCTCCGGCGCATACGCCTGGTCCGGCGCAACAATCAGGCGGCACGACGCACTCGCTCCCGCAGACCGGAATTCAAGCTGGTGATAGCCTGGAGGGAGGGCCGGCAGCGCCAGGACCTTCCGTCCGTTCTCCTCCGGCGCATCCTTGAGATCCAGAGTTTGAGCGTGGCTGGCGCCATCCTCGCAGGTGATGAGCAGCGTAACCTCACCCTCGCTTTGTGCTCGGACGCGAATGCGGAGATCGGACTCACTCAGCACGAGGACCGGCGGCAGAACATCCATCTCTTCGGCCGCGCGTCGCGCCCTCACCGCCTCCTCCAGCGCCTCGTCCGTGCCGCTATCCACCCCAAGCGAGGCCAAAATATTGCGGATGAGTGGGTCTGACGCTTCGTGCCGCGCGCCGAAGATGTCCCAGTACTCGCTCTCAATACCCCAAAGCGCCGCCGCGGATGCGAGCAGGTGGGACAGCGGAGCTGCGGCCATGGACATGCAATCGATTGTAGCGGCCCCTTCGGGGTGAGATAATCAAGTCGTGGAAGCCCAGGACGATCAAAAGGATTTTAGGCTCAGCCTCCCACCCGAGTTGTTTGCGCGGGTTGACGAGGACGGCACGGCGGGTTTGGAAAACAGCGTCTTTCTGACGACGGTAGATAAAGCCATCAACTGGGCGCGCAAGAACTCCATTTGGCCCATGCAGTTCGGCTTGGCCTGCTGCGCGATCGAGATGATCTCGATGGTTGCTTCGCGCTTTGATATTTCGCGCTTCGGCGCGGAGGTGATGCGCGGCTCGCCCCGCCAGTCGGACATGATGATCATCGCCGGACGCGTCGCCAACAAGATGGCGCCGGTCATCCGCCGGCTCTATGAACAGATGCCCGAGCCGCGCTGGGTGATCTCGATGGGCGCCTGCGCCACCTCCACCGGTGTTTTCAGCAACTACGCGCTGGTGCCGGTGAACCAGGTGATCCCGGTGGATGTTTACGTTCCCGGATGCCCGCCGCGTCCGGAGCAGTTGATCTACAGCATCATGCTGCTGCAAAAGAAGATTGAACAGGACCGCGGCGCTTTGATGCGCGTCCTGAATCTAAAATAGGCCTTTTTCTTTCGCTCCCTCAAATCCGGCCGCACCTGTCCGATAAGCAAGTCGATGGGCGGTATTTCTACTTGCAAGGCGGTTCGGACATGGACATTAAACCAGTAAATTCCGTGACGCCGGCAACACACACGGCTCCCGTGGCGGCGCCTTCCGAGGTTCTCCCACAGCGGCGTGCGTTGACCGAAGCGGTGCGTGCGATTAATGCGAGCGACCTGCTCGGCGAGGGTAATCAGTTGACCTATGTTCTCGACCGGGCGACACACGTAGCTGTCGCCCGCATCGTCAACCGGCAAACCAACGAGGTCATCATGCAGGTTCCGGCGGAATATATTTTGCGGCTGGCGCAGGAAATGAGCCACCAGAAATGAGACTTCGGCCGATAAGATTTGCAGGACGCACAAATGACTGGGAATGCGAATGCGCAGTATCTGCAAAATGACATTTTGTCTTCGGACCCTATCCAATTGGTCCGCCGTCTTTACGGCGGCGCGCTGAAGTCGATCGCCGAAGCCCGCACGCGCCTGCGCGCGGGCGATATCCCGGGCCGCGTGCGCGAAGTGACGCGCGCCCATGCCATTCTGGCGGAACTCGCTCAATCTCTCGATCACACACGGGGTGGCGAGCTGAGTCAGAATCTGGCCCGCCTCTACGATTATTTGCAGCGCCGCCTTCTCGAAGGGAATTTCCGTCAAAGTGAGGCGCCGTTCGCCGAAGCCGAAGGTTTGCTGCGAACTCTTCTGGAAGGCTGGAATCAATGTCAGCTCGCCGCGGATTCGGAGCCGTTGCCGGCGATGTCGTCCGACTGCTTGTTTGCTCATATGGACGGCTATGAACCCGTCAGCGTTGCCGGATAGCCCCGCTGCCGTGAGGAGTGGATTGGGCTCGCGTAAGCCCGGCGGCAATCGTGTCCGCAAGGCCCAACCCTCCATTCTTACTGAGCGCCAGGGCGAATTGCTGCTGCGCGATCCCCCCCACCATGGAATCCTCGGCATCGTCTTCCCCGCCCCAGCCCGCTCCATCCTGGGTCCCTTGCAGTAATTGACCGATGAGCAGCGCTTCGAATTCACGCGCCGCCTGTAGAATCTTCTCCGGGCTGTCTTTCGTGGATGCGCCCGGTCCCGGCTCGTTCAGAGCCGCTTTCGCCTGATTGGACCCGGGCGCGAACCCAAGCACGGGAGCCGTCATATCACCTCCAGGTCCGCATCGAGCGCCCCGGCGGCCTTGGCGCTCTGCAGGATCGCAATGATATCCCGTGGAGTTGTGCCGATCTTGAGCAGCGCTCGAACCAGTTCTTCCACGCTGGCCCCTTCCTTCAGCGCGACGCTGCGCGCCTTGTCCTCACTCGCGGACACCGCCGTCTGCGGCGTCACCGTGGTCTCCCCTTTCGAAAAGGGCGCCGGCTGCGAAACGTTGTAGGACGTCTCAATATTCACCGAGAGCGCCCCGTGCAGGATGGATACCGGGGCAATATGCACGTCGCCGCCAAATACCACCGTACCCGTCCGCTCATTGAGCACAATGCGCGCCGGACGGGACGGCTCCACGGAAACCTGTTGCAGCGCGGCAATAAACTCCACGGTTCGCCCCTTCCACTGTTCCGGCGCGTCCACGGTTACCAGGCCCGGATTTTCGGCGTGCGCGATCTTGCCGGAAGAGCTGAACTTTGCGTTGAGCGCTTCGGTAATGCGGGCGGCGGTCGTGTAATTGGGCCGGATCAGTTGCAAACGGATGCGTCCCCGGGGCTCGACCGACGGTGCTCCGCGTTCCACGATCGCCCCGCCCGGAATGCGGCCGGCCGTGGGATGATTCACCGTTTGCGAATTGCCGCCGCGGCCCGCGACGAAACCGCCGGTGACGACGGAGCCCTGCGCCACAGCGTACGTCTGAGCGTCCGCGGCTTTCAGCGGCGTCATGATCAGCAGCCCGCCCTGCAAATTCGAGGCGTCTCCAATCGCGGCCACCGTGATATCGATCCGGTCTCCGGGCTGCGTGAACGGCGGAAGATCGGCTGTCACCAGCACCGCCGCGGTGTTGCGCACCAGGATGGCAGACGGCGCCACGCTGACGCCCATCCGGCCCAGCAGATTCGTGAGGCTCTGCGCGGAGAAGATGGTTTGCCGCTTATCGCCCGTTCCATTGAGTCCAACGACGAGGCCGTAGCCGAGGAGTTGATTGTCGCGTACCCCCTCGACCGAGACCAGGCTCTGGAGAAGTGTGGCCGCGGGGGCCGCCATCGCAAAGTCCAATGCGATCAAAGCCGCGAATGAAAGGGAACGTCGCATGAAATTAGAAGGGCAGTAGCCCGAGCAGGATTCGGTAAAGGATGAACGGCCGCTTGATGGAGTCCGCAACGATGCCCTTGCCGTTCACAAAGAGTTCAAGCTGCGCCACCCGGTCGGAGGGAATGGAGTTGTCCGGAGCGAGGTCCTGGGGACGGATGATGCCGCGAAGAACGATCTGCTGCCGCTCGGAATTAATGCCGATCCATTTCTTACCTTCGAGAACCAGATTTCCGTTAGGCATCTCGGCGACAACCTCGGTGGTCACGCGTGTCGTAATCGTGGTCTGGCGGCTGGTCGTCCCCTGTGCCTGAAGTTGCTGGTTGCTTGTGCTTCCCAGCAGATTCGGCAGAAGCGCGGTCGCTTTCGGAATTCCCGCCAGCGCCGAAACCGAGGCCGATGCATCCGACTTGCGCGACGTGTTGCTCACACCCGAGGACACGGCCGACGCGTTGTCGGAGACCAGGATCGTGACGACGTCGCCCGCGCGGCTGGCGCGAAGGTCCCTCGCCGCATCGGCCAGCAGACCCGTCGGCACAAACAGGGAGCCGGGCGACGCCTCGGTTTGGAGAGACGCGCGGGAGGCTCGCTGGATGTATTGGGCAATGGACGGCGGCGGATCTTCATCCACCTTGGGTTTCCTGGCGCGAGGCGCGGCCATCAGCAGCGGCGCCGCCGCGGCAGCCAGAATTATCGTCAATCGAATTGGCACCGGCATACTTCGCTAAGACCTTTTCTCGGAAAGATGAACCACTGCCTGGCGGCGCTCCGTAACCGTCCCCAAAAACTTTTGCCCGCTCGACGGATTTACCAGCACGATCGCATCGCCACGCGCACCCTCGGCGCCGGCCATAGCGTCGAAGGAAATCCGAATGGGACCGTCCTCGAGCACAACCCGGGTGGTTTCTCCCCGCCGGACGTCCGGCAAATTCATGAGTAGATCCGGCGTGATCACCGCTCCAGCGGCAAGAGGCCGGCGCAACGCCCGTCCGGCAGTGTCGCCCGGCGCGAGCGCCTGTCCCGGCCCGAAAGGAAAAACATATCGCTCTTCCAGGCGCACTTCAGCCGGCCTGATTTCCCGGCGTGCCGGAATGGCGGCCGCCGCCACCAGAACCTTACGCCTCGCGCGCAGCCTTACGGTAGCCCAAACGGCGACGTGATGCCCTCCATCGAACTCGGCTCGCCCCAGCCAGAGCACCGGTGCATCCGGCCGCACCGGAGACGGCCGGCTCAACCCCGAAAGTGGAAATTCGAGCCTCGCCGGAGGGATTTGGAAGCGGCTGAAATCGATAAGTTCGATCTCTACACCGGGAGACGCCGCCGCAGCCTTGAGCGCACCGTACATTTGGGCGGCCGTCAGGCGAGACGTTAGCCTCTCCAGGCAAACCGCGGCCGGAACGGCGGACCCGTCGAGAATAACTCCACGCTTGCGCGCCCAAACCTCCAGCTCGGCGCGGCGCACGACGCGAGTCTTTCCCGGCGCGGGCGCGTAGGCGAGCGGTTCGTCCGGGGGCAGCGCTCGAAACCCCGGCGCCGCCGCCAGGAGATCGCGAACCAGAATATGCGCGCCGGACACTTTCTGGCATTCGGACGCGAAAGCGGAAGCAGCGAAAAGCAGAGCAAGGACCAGGCGCAGCGTCATGGCGTGATGTTATTCACCTGTTGATACATTTCATCGGCGGCTTTGACGACCTTCGAATTGGCTTCATAGGCGCGTTGGCTGACGATCATGTTCACGAATTCCTCAACCACACTGACGTTCGAGCCCTCGAGATAACCCTGTTGCAGGGTTCCCAACCCTTCTTGGCCCCCGGGAATGCCGGTCGTGGGATCGCCCGAGGCGTCGGTCGGCATAAACAGGTTCTGCCCCAGGCTGTTTAGCCCAGCCGGGTTGGTGAAATTGGCAAGCTGGATCTGTCCCGCAATCTGGGCGGCTGTCTGCCCGCGCTGCGTATAGCTCACCGTACCGTCCTGCGCAATCGAAATGGTTTGCGCCTCGGGAGGAATCGTGATCTGAGGCTCCAGCGGATTCCCGTTCGCGTCGACCACATTGCCGTCGCGGTCCAACTGAAAATTTCCCGACCGCGAGTATGCGATCTCACCCGTGGGGGTGCGAATTTGAAAGAACCCGCGGCCCTGGATCACCAGATCCAGAGGATTGTCGGTTTCCTGAAAATTACCCTGGGTAAAGATGGTTTCGTTGCCGGCCGGACGCGTCCCGAGCCCGAGCTGCAGGCCGCTTGGAACCACGGTCTGAGAGCCCGCCGCCGCCCCCGGCTGAATCAGGCTCTGGTAAAGCAGATCCTGAAACTGGGTCCGGCGCATCTTGAACCCCGTAGTGTTTGAGTTGGCGAGATTGTTGGCGATATTGTCGAGATTGGTCTGCTGCGCGCCCATGCCGCTGGCGGCGCTATATAGAGCTCGAATCATGACTCTGTTTTGATTCCTCCTATTTGTTCCTTTTCCGCATCCGCCTGCTAAGAACTTCGGCGGGATCGTGTCTGCCCGATAGGGTCTCCGTCTCTAAACTTTGGCTACTTCCTCGATGGCCTGTTTATTCATGGTTGAGCCGAGAGTGGCCGCGCGCTGTAGCATCTCGAACTGCCGCAGAACTCCAACCAGGCGAACCGCGCCCTGCGCCGGTTGTTCGTTTGCGTTCTCAATCGCTCTCTGCCGCACCTCCGTCGAGACAGCCGGCCGCGCCGGCAGAGCCGAAGGATCGAGACTGTAGTAAGTGTTACCGCGCTTGGAGAGCGCATCCAGGTCGGGAAACTCCATCACCGCCAGGCGCGCCACCGTCTCTCCGCCCTGGTGGATCGTCCCGTCGCGGTCGATCTCTACGGTCTGGGACGGGTCCAGTTGGATCGGCTTGTTATCGGCGCCGAGCACCGGATAGCCTTCCTGAGTCTGGAGCTGCCCCGCGGTGGAGAGGCGAAAACTCCCGTTCCTGGTATAAAGCCGCCCGTCCGGCACGCTGGCGGCAAAGAATCCTTTTCCGTAAAGTGCCACATCGAGCGGGCTCCCCGTTTGCGTCAAGGTTCCCTGTGAAAAATCGGTCCAGCGCTTCTGAATCATGGGGAGCTGCGCGATGTCCGCGCTGGCGTCCGCCGAAGAGTATAGGGAATAAAATTCGCCGTCGGCCTTGAAGCCGCTGGTCGAAGCGTTCGCAATATTGTTCGCCAGCAGGTCCAAACTCTCCAGACGGGAACGCATCCCACTCGCGGCGGCTACGGTAAGCGGATCCATCGCGGGATGGCAGTGCAGATTTGGGACCAGAGTCCGGCAAAGCGGTCGAGGACGAAAAATCATGGAGATAGAGAATTCACGCCCGCCGGCCACTGACAAAAATGTGCCGAAACGAGACTCGCCGTCAGAATTTTGGCGGCCAGGTTTCGCATAATGCCTTGAAAACATGGGAAATTCGTCTTGGCACTCCGGCTGCACACCAGTGCGCCGTGAGTGTCCTTGCCGTCAGCCCGGGATCCGGACATACCGCAGCCGCTGTTCCGGCGAACGTCGTTTCGCCCGGTTCTCCCGCGCAGGGCGGCCTGGCATTTGCGCTGGACCTCCTGAACTTCTTCGAAACCATGGGCGATGCCGTGAACCCTTCCACGGAGACCCCAAGCGAGACGCCTCCGGACGGCGCCGCGGACGCGAGCGGCCCTACGCCCGGCAGGCTGATGAAAAACGCGGGCTTCCCAAGCGGCCTGCTCCCCATCAAAGAAAACGGCACTCCGGATGACGGAAATATTCCGGCAAGGCACCCGGTTGAGCAAACCATCGATCCATTCGCGTGTCTGTCCGCGGTCTTTTTAGCGAATGCGAGTTTCCGGCGCAGCGTACAACCGGAGGCGGGTTCTTCTCCAGACGATGGAAACGGCGCGTCCCTGGCGGCTCGTTCTCCCATCCTGGAGGTACCCTCTTCGAGTGGCCCCACGGGTGCGAACCCGCCACAAAATTGGACCGCCCTACCGGATCTCGCATTCGCTGCCCGTCTGAATGTCGTTGCGCCGGCCGGTGTTGCGATGACCGGTGTTGCGATGACCGGTGTTGCCTCCGCTGGCGTTGCCCCGGCGAACGGGTCACTCTTCGGCTCTGCGTGGTCGCCCGAGCCTCAGCCGCCGGTCGGAGTGGATTCCAAGCCGGGCGATCCACCGCCGGACGTCAATTCTTCCGTCTCAAAAGACCCCGTCAACGTAGCGCCCGACGGAACCGTTCCGCCTGTCTCACTCACGGATGCTCCGGATGCGGGCAGCGCCCAGGGTCGCCACAATAATCAGGACGATGGACAGAACGATGGCGCGCGCGGTACACTGCCCGTCGCTGTTCACTCCTCCGCCGGTAATGGGCAGCGGGGAGCGTCCGTGAATGTCTCCGGAAAAACCGGCGATAACGCTGCCACGGCAAGCCAGCCCTCCTCGGAGCACGCGCCCCCGGCCGCGGCGTCCCCAAAGACACTGGGGATCGGGCTGCGACTGAACGCGGGTTCCGACGCGAGCGTGTCGGTACAACTGATCGACCGGAACAACGCGCTGCACGTGGCCGTACGCACCCCGGATCCGGATTTGGCCCACAGGCTACAGGACCACCTGAACGATCTGGTTGGTTCGCTCAAGCACGCCGGGGTGAACGCCGACACCTGGACTCCGCCCGCCCCGGAAGCCCAGTCCGCCGACAACGGGAATACGGGATCGCGAAATCGTGAGCAGCCATTTGATGGAGGCTCCGGGTCGCGGCAGGGAGGGGAGTCCGGACAGCGTGGCCGGCAGCAACAAGAGCGGCGCCCGCCCTGGGTCGAGAGCCTGGACGACAATTTTTTCACCTCTTTTATGGCGTAGCGGAAGAAAGGAATCTCTATGAACGTAGGAGCAACAACTTCAGACAATCAGACCGTTCCGGCGGCCTCGCAGGGTGCAAGCGGCGCTTTCGCCGGAGGGCTGGACCCTAAAACGACCGAGCAGGACTTCCTCAAATTGCTGGTGGCTCAACTGCAAAATCAGGATCCTCTCAATCCGGTCGATGGCTCACAATTTTTGACTCAGCTCAGTGAAATCAATAGCGTGGAACAACTATTGCAAGTCAACCAGACGCTCACCGCGATACAAACGCAGTTAACCGGGCCGGCGTCCGGCGGAACCGGCGACGCCAATAACCAACCTCAGAACTGATTTTCAGAACCAACCCCAAGGAGACTCATGTTTACTTCTTTTTCCACCGCGCTTTCCGCGCTAAACGCTTTTTCGACCGGCATCGACGTGGTGGGCAACAACCTTGCCAACCTGGATACCTCTGGATTCAAGGCGAGCAGCGTTTCTTTCTACGATCTCGTCACTCAGTCGCTCGGCGCGGGCTTGGGAGAAACCCAGGTCGGCTTCGGAGTCGGCGCGCCGATCACGCAGCGAGGCTTCAGCCAGGGCGCAATCCAGACCACTTCCGGGCCGCTCGACGCGGCGATTTCGGGCGACGGATTCTTCATCGTCCGCGACCCGAACAACGGCTCGACTCAATATACGCGCTCGGGCAGTTTTCAAGTGGACCTGAGCGGTAACCTGACCACGGCAACCGGACAGTTGGTGCAGGGGTGGACAAACCAAAATGGAGTGCTCGACACCAACAGCGCTCCCGGCGCCATCAACGTTCCCACCGGTACGCTGAAGCCGCCCGTGGCGACACAGAATTTTTCCCTCACGATGAACCTGAACTCCGCGCCCTCTGGTTCTCAGCCGAATACTTATTCCACTTCTCTCCAAGTCTACGATTCGCTGGGAACGCCGCACACCGTCACCGCGCAGTTTACCGAAAGCAGCACTCCCGGCCAGTGGGATTATTCGATCAGCGTGCCCGGCGCCGACCTGACATCGGGTTCCTACACGCCGGTGACTGGTTCTCTGACCTTCGATTCGAACGGCATTCTTACCTCTCCGGCGCCGACCGATCCTTCGCCGCAGATTCAGATTACAGGCCTCGCCGACGGCGCCACGGATATGACGCTGAACTGGAACTTATATAACAACGGATCGCCCCAGGTAACGCAGTTCGCCCAAGCTTCCTCGGTCTCGGCGCTCTACCAGGACGGGTCAGCGGCAGCGCAATTGAGCCATGTGGGAATCGCCAACGGCGGAAAGATCGTAGCGCAATACTCGGATGGCACGCAGACGATCGTCGGACAGCTTGCGATGGCCACCATTCGCAACCCGGAGTCGCTGATCGCCATCGGCAACAGCAACTTTCAGTTGAGCGCGGCGAGCGCGCTGCCCGCGGTCGGCGTACCCGGTACTGGTGGACGCGGCGCCGTCCTGGGCGGCTCCATTGAATCGTCCACCGCCGATATCGCCAAGGAGTTTACCAACCTGATCGTGCTACAGCGCGGTTATGAGGCCAATGCCAAGGTCGTTACGACGGTTGACCAGGTGAGCCAGGACACCATCGCCCTGAAGCAGTAATGGAGCGGTAGCTTATGAGCGCGCTCGAAGAAATCGCATTTCTGGCCGATGTGCCGATCTCGATCGAGGTGGAGCTGGACAAGAAAGTGATGTCGCTCGGCGAAATTCTCCAGCTAAGGGAAGGGGGCGTGATCCGCATGACGCGCTCCGCCGGAGAAAACATCGACATACTCATCGGCGGAACGCTGGCGGCCTACGGCGAGATTGTGATCATCGAAGAGACCGTCGGCGTAAGACTGACGGATTTCAAGGTCCAGAGCTAAGCGGATGAGCGGTAAAGAGAGGACATGGATCTAATACAACCGTTGTTCGCTGTGGGCCTCGTCCTGGGACTCCTTTGGGGGATAGTCCATTTTCTCAAGGGACGGAACCTGGCCATGCCGGCTGTCTTGAGCCGCGCGGCACGCCGCGATGCGGACCTGGAGGTGCTCGGGCGAATCTCGCTCACGCCCCAGCACTCGGTCTTCCGCATCCGCGATGGCGAGCGGCGCCTGTTAGTTGGGCTCCACCCGCGCGGCCTCGTCCTACTCAACGACACCGAAGCCGCCTACGGGCAAAATACATCGGCACGGCTGCCGGGAAACGAAGTTGTCTAATGAAAGTCCTTCGTCTCACTCTTGCCCTCGCCTTGCTGGGGCATTTTACCGGGTACGCCGCTAGCCCGGGACCCCTTTCGAGCCTGGAGCAGGCGAAAAACAATTCTCCTCTCCAAGTCATCCTTCTACTCACGGCGCTGGTGCTGCTGCCCGCGATTTTCATGTCGATCACCCCGTTCCTCCGGATCACGGTGGTGCTGCACTTCCTCCGGCAGGCGCTGGGTACACAAACGACCCCGTCCAATCAGGTGCTGGTCGGCCTGGCCCTGTTTCTGACCATTCCCTTGATTCAGCCGGTCGCGGCTGAGGTCTATACGAAGGCCTGGGAGCCCTTGGAGCGCGGCGAAATTGGCTATCAGCAGGCCTGGGAGGCGGGTTCGAAGCCAGTGCAGCATTTCCTCCTGAAGTCCGTGCGCGAAAAAGATATCCACTTATTTCTCGACATCACGCACAGTCCGGCGCCGGCGAAGCCCACCGACCTGCCCTTATCGGTTCTGGTCCCGGCCTACGTGTTGTCGGAACTGCGCATCGGCTTTCAAATCGGCGCGGTGCTCTTCCTGCCGTTCCTCGTTATCGATCTTATCGTCGCTTCCGTGACGCTCTCCGTGGGGATGGTGCAGCTTCCGCCGGTCATGTTGTCGGCGCCATTTAAGATTCTCCTCTTCGTCCTGGTCGACGGCTGGAACCTGGTGGTCGGTTCTCTCATCCGGAGCTTCGGAACATGACGCCGCACGCCGCCGTCGAGCTATTTCGCGGCACCCTGATTACGATGTTCTGGCTCAGCCTCCCGCTGCTCGCGCTCGGGTTTGTCGCCGGCATCGTTGTCAGCCTCATTCAGGTGGTCACCTCCATGCAGGACGCCAGCTTTGGCGCGGTCCCCCGATTGTGGGCGTTCTTCTTCGGTCTGCTTCTCTTCCTTCCGTGGATGACGCTCAAGCTGATCGCATTCACCACCCAGCTTTTCGGCGATTTTTCACGCTATGCCCGTTGACGCCGCCATTCCGTTTCTGTGGGGCTTTCTGCTGACGCTGTCCCGCGTCGCCGGCCTGTTTGCATTTGTCCCTATCCCCGGCATCCGAAACGGCCCCGAGGCGGCGCGGATCGTTTGCTCGCTCGCCCTTACCGTTGCTTTGTATCCAGTGTGGCCGCTCTACCCGGCCGGCGGCGGCGCACAGCCGGCCGCGGGATTGCTTCTGGTGTGGATGCTGTCCGAAGCGGTGTTCGGGATCACGGCCGGCCTCGCCGCTGCCGCACTCCTCGAAGCGTTTCAGTTCGCCGCGCAAGTGATCGGACTGCAGGCCGGCTATTCCTATGCCGGAACCGTGGACCCCAATTCGGACGCCGATTCCAGCGTGCTCCTGGTTTTCGCGCAGATGTTGGGCGGATGCCTGTTTTTCGCCCTCGGCCTCGATCGCGCCGTGGTTCGCGCGCTCGCCATGAACCTGGAAAAACTCCCGGCGCAATCGTTTCTCCTGTCTCACTCCGTCGTCGGGTCCCTGGTGAACCTGACGTCGGATATCTTCACGCTCGGTTTACGCCTGGCGATGCCGGAAGTCGCACTGCTTCTTCTTGTGGACTTGTGTTTCGCCGCCATGGGCCGGCTGCAACCGCAGATTCAATTCATCTCTCTGTCGTTTTCGGTGAAAATGCTCGCCGCTCTCGCGCTGCTGAGCCTTTCCCTGGCCGCTTTTCCCGCCGTAACCGAAAGGGCCGCTACCGGGACGATGGCGACCCTCGTGCGAATTCTCTCGGGGCGATAGGAAGCGAATTTATGAGCGACCAGGGACAGCGCACCGAAAAGCCCACACAGCGGCGGCTGGACAAAGCGCGCCGGGAAGGGCGCTTCGCGGTGAGCCGCGAATTCGCGGGCGCGATGGAATTCGGAGCGTTCGTGGCCGCCGGGTGTGCATTCTCGGCCGGCTTCTTCGAGCAGTTATTGCTATCGACGCGGGAACAGTTGGATCTGGCGTTTCACATCGAGCTGACGCCGCGCTCCCTCTGGCTGCTTTTTCTTCGCATCCTCCGGGCCGAGATTTCGCCGGTGCTGATCTTCGGCACAATTCTGGTGCTGTGCGGGCTCGCCGCCCAGCTCGGAGTAACCCGCTTCGGCTTCGCCACGAAAAAGCTCGCCCCGGACTTCCAGCGCTGGAACCCGGTCGACAAGTTGAAAGAGCTGCCGGGACAGAATGGGCCGGCATTCCTCCAGGCTCTGCTTCTTATTCCGGTATTCCTTTACCTCACCTGGTGGATTGTCCAGCAGTGGCTGGAGACTTATCTAAGTCTGCCCATGATGACTCCCGCCGCGGCGCTCACCGTGGTGGCAGCCTCGTGGCGCAGTTTTCTGTGGCGTGTGGCGGGCGCGATCCTCGTTCTCGGCGCGATCGACCTGGTTCGCCAGCGGCGCCGCTTCCTGCGCGGCCTCCGCATGACGAAGCAGGAGCTGCGAGAAGAGCACAAGGAATCGGAAGGGAATCCGCAGATCAAGGCGCGCATCCGTCGTATTCAGCGGGACTTGGCGCGGCGCAGCATGATGAAGGAAGTTCCCCGCGCGAGCGCGATCATCGTCAACCCAACGCACTATTCCGTCGCCTTGCAGTACGACAGAAAGAGCAGCGCCGCTCCGCGTGTGGTGGCCAAGGGCAAGAACTACCTGGCGAGACGCATCCGCGAGATCGCGGGCGAGCACCAGATTCCCATCGTCGAGAACCCGCCGCTCGCGCAGGCGCTTTATAAATCCGTCGATGTCGGACAGGAGATTCCGCCGCATCTCTACCGCGCCGTGGCGGAGATTCTCGCTTATATCTTCCGCGTGGCGCACCATCGCGGGCGGAGTTGACGAAGGAGCAGAATGGCAATTGCATCCGCACAGGTGACAGCCCCGGCAAAGGAAATGCCCCGAACGATTCCAGCGGCCGCGGCGGTGCTTCGGACCAAAGGCGGTGGCGCGAAAGGGACATCCGCTGGCCTAACGCTGGGAAAACTGAACTGGGCCGAGATGTCGCTCCCGGTCGCGGTTCTTGCAATTGTGCTCGCCATGGTGGCTCCCCTGCCGCCGTTCCTGCTGGACATCCTGATCAGCGCCAACCTCTCGGTCTCGGTGATCGTCCTCATGGTCGCGATGTACCTTACGCGGCCGGTCGAATTTAGCGTCTTCCCGACAACGCTGCTGCTGATGACGCTCTTCCGGCTTGCCCTGAACGTTTCGTCCGCGCGCCTGATCCTGCTCGAAGGCAACACCGGAACCGCCGCCGCCGGAAACGTGATCGAAGCTTTTGGCGCCTTCGTCGTCGGCGGCAATTTCATTATTGGAGTGGTGATCTTTCTCGTCTTGATCGCCATCCAGTACGTTGTCATCAACCACGGCGCGGTCCGTATCTCGGAGGTGACCGCGCGGTTCACCCTGGACGCCATGCCCGGGAAACAGATGTCGATCGACTCGGACTTGAACGCGGGGCTCATCGACGAAGCCGAAGCGCGCATGCGGCGCAAGCAGTTGGCCGCCGAAGCGGAGTTCTACGGCGCCATGGACGGCGCAACCCGCTTCACGCAGCGGGACGCTGTCGCCAGCATTTTAATTACGACAATCAACATCATCGCCGGCTTTCTGATCGGAGTTCTTCAGCACGGGCTCGAGCTGCGGCGGGCGCTGGAGACTTACACCACGCTAACCATCGGCGACGGGCTCGTCACCGTCATCCCGGCGCTGATGATCTCCATCTCGGGGGGCCTGATCGTGACGCGTGCGAGTTCGGGCGAGCGCATGGGAGCCGACTTCCGCAAGCAGGTTCTGGGAAAAGCCGAGCCGCTGCTGCTCGCCTCGGGTGTGCTGCTGGCCCTGGCCGCTTTTCCGGGGCTGCCCAAAATTCCCTTCCTCGTGCTGAGCGGCGGGCTTGGCGCGGCCGGCTGGAGGATGCGGAGGAAAGATACCCTGACGGCGGAACAGGAGCAAAAGCTCCCCGCCGCGCCGCAGAAGGACAACCTCGATTCTCTGTTGAAGGTGGAGCCGCTCGCCGTGGAAGTCGGGCTTGGCCTGGTGAAACTGGTGGAGGGCGGACAAAATTCGCCCCTTCTGAAGCGGATCGCCGGAATCCGGCGACAGCTCGCCACCGAACTCGGCTACATCCTTCCACCCGTGCGGGTCACGGATAACCTTGGACTCAGAGCCCGCGAGTATCTCATTGCGATCAAAGGAGTGGAAGCGGCGCGCTACGAGCTGCCGCCCGGATGCGAGCTGGCCATCAGTCCGGGCCCCGATGCGGCGCCGATCGGCGGGATTCCCACGCGCGAGCCCGCCTTCGGAATCTCCGCGGCCTGGATCGGACCGGAGTCGGCCGAGAAGGCGCGCGCCGCCGGATATACGGTGGTGGACGCCATCAGCGTGGTGGGCACCCACCTCGGCGAAATAGTGCGCCGCAACGCCCATGAGCTCTTCTCCCGTCAGGACGCGAAGCGTTTGCTGGACCGTGTCGCGCTGGAGAATCCGAAGGCCGTGGAGGATCTGGTTCCAAAGCTTCTGCCGCTCGCGGTGGTTCAAAGAGTACTGCAGAACTTGCTCCGCGAGCGCGTCCCGATTCGCGATGGGGCCACGATTATCGAGGCCCTGGGAGACGCCGCCGCGATTACCCGCAATCCGGTCCTGTTGACGGAATACGTGCGGCAGAGCGTCCGCCGGGCGCTCGTCAAGCCGTACCTCAATGCCAATGGCGAACTAGCGGCACACTTTCTCGATCCCGCGCTCGAACAGCCGGTGGAACAGGCGGTCGAGCACGCGGAGAACGCCAGCCAAATCCATTTATCTCCGCAGCTTACGCGAGACCTGGTGGCCCGGGTTCAGGCCGTCGTCAGCGGGGGCGAGACCTCTTCGGTGCTGCTGACCGGGTCGGGAGCCCGTTTTTTCCTCAGGCAGATTCTTGAGCCGGTTCTGCCAAACCTGAGTGTCCTGGCGCACGGCGAAATTCCGCCGGGATTGCGCGTTATTTCTCTCGGAAATGTGAAGTAGAAAAGGCAAACTGCCGAACTAAGGAGTGTCACAGGAAATGAATGGAAATCGAAGTGGAGCGTCGATGCGAATCAAGAGCTATTTCGCCGGCACTGTGGAAGCGGCGCTGAGCGAGGCGCGTCGCGAACTGGGACCGGATGCGATTTTGATTGAATCGCGGCGGGCGGCGCCCGAATCCCGGCAGCTCGGCGCATACGAAGTAGTGTGCGCGCTCGCGGCCCCCAAGCCGGACTCCGGGGAACCTCGGAAACCCGTTCCCGCCCCGTTCTCAGCCGCTCCGCCGGCGGATCAAATGAACCGCCTGAACGAGACTATCTCTTCGTTTCTGGAGCGGCTGGATGGATTGACGCGGCAACTGAGCGGAGCCGAGGCGTGCGCGCTGCGAGTGGGAGCGCCGGCCGAGCGGACGCGCGCCATCGATCTACTGGAAGCGGCCGAAGTCGATCCCCGGTTGATCGCAGGGTTAGTGAAGGACGTGGGAACTCCATCCGCCCCGCCCGATGCGCTCTTGCGGGCCGTGGCGGACCAGGTGCACACCGACTGCGCACTGGGAACGCCGGGCGCACCGCGTAAAGTGGTGGCGCTCGTCGGCCCTCCGGGCGCGGGGAAAACGACGACTCTTGTCAAGCTCGCCGCGCGCTATGGGCTGGGCGCCCGCCGCCCCTCGGTGATTCTCTCCGTGGACACGCAGCGAGTGGCTTCCTCGGAATCCTTGCGAGCCTATGCCTCGATTCTCGGCGTCGGATTTCAAGCACTGGAGACGCCCCGGGCCCTCGCCCAGGCGCTCGAAGAGTATCACGGAAAGGAATGGATCTGGATCGACACGCCGGGTCTAAGTCGCAAAGAGATGGACGATGCCAGGGAACTGTCCGCCATCCTCGCGGGCGAGCCCGACATCGATTGCCATCTCGTTCTGCCGGCGTCGATGCGGGCCGCCGGCCTCGCTCATGCCATACAGCAGTTCGAGGCATTTCATCCCGCGAAGCTGCTCTTTACCCGCTTGGACGAAACGACGGCGTACGGCGCGCTGTTGAATGAATCCAGCCGCTCAGGACTTCCCCTGTCGTTTCTTTCCGACGGCCCACAGATTCCCGAGGACCTTGCGGAGGCGACCGGTCTTTCGGTGGCTCGACTGATTCTCGGCGAGCCTTCGGTGGGTGCGTTTCCGCGGCCCGCGCTACGGGCCGCGTCTGCCGCCGCCTAAAAGGAGGGCGATTGCCAGCCAGTACCCCACGCAGAGCGCGAGGCTACCAGAACGCTGAGACTCCGGCCGAGGAGCGCGAGCGACTGATTCTTGAGCACCTCCCCCAGGTGCGGCTTATCGCCCGGCGGATACACGAGAGGCTGCCCGAGAGCGTCAACATTGAAGATCTCGTCTCCACCGGAATCGTGGGACTCATCTCGGCTGTGGACCGTTTCGACCCCAGCCAGAATGTAAAGCTGAAAACATATGCGGAGTACAAGATACGTGGCGCCATCCTCGACAGCCTGCGCGGCCTCGATTGGGCGCCGCGGCAGCAGCGCAAACGGTCGAAGCAAATCGAATCGGCAATTGCGGCAGTGGAGCAGCAACTACACCGGGCGCCCACCGAAGAAGAGATCGCCGCCGAACTGAAGCTCACGCTGGCCGGCTATCACGAATGGCTGGTCGATATTCGCGGCGTTAACATGGGGAGCCTCGAAGCCACCTCCCAGGACGAAGACGGCCGCGACCTGCTGAAGTATATCTCCGATGATGAAGAGCACTGGCCTTCCCGAATTGTGGAGCGGTCCGAACTTTTGAATCTGCTCGCCTCCGCAATCGATCGGATCCCCGAAGTCGAGCGGCTGGTTCTCAGTCTTTACTTCCACGAGGAGCTGACTCTGCGCGAGATCGCAAAAATCGTTCATTTGCACGAATCCCGCGTCTCGCAACTGAAATCCCAGGCGATCCTGCGCCTTAGAACTTACATCGAAAAACGCTGGCCGTTGCAGAAAGGAGCGTGATGGAACCGACGGAACAAACGCAGGCTCCGTCCGGAGCGGAGTGGCTGGTTGGAGAGTTCGCCGCTGCCCTGGCGCGCGTGATCGAAGCCTTAACCGGCACGCGTCCGCACGTGGATTTCCGGCGAGCGCCCGAAGCGCCCGCGGGCTTGACCTGGTCGAAATGCTCCTTCAGTGCGTCGCCCTTGGCTTGCTGGGGGATAGGCGCCACGGAGGAAACGCGCGCGCGGCTCGCTGGAGAGATTCTTCGAGCGGCCGGCATCGAAAATACGGACAGCGCGAGTGCGGGAAACACCTTCGAGGAAGTGGAGAATCAGGTGGCGGGCAATGTGGCTCACGCTCTGTCCGCGCTCAGAAAGCGTCCCATCTCGACCGCGCGGCAGCCCGGCGCGGAGCCCGCCGGCGGCTCGGAGTTCTTCCGGATCGAGCTTCGAACGGACGGCCCCGATCCCATTCCTCTTACCTTGGCAGTATCACCACAGGCTGCCGCTTTGGCCGGCGAAAGCACAGACCCGGGACTTCTCCAGCCGGAGCCATCCACCGAAGACATTTCTTCGGAGCAGAATCTCTCCACTAGAATGGATCTCCTCCTCGACGTTCAGCTTCCCGTGAGCGTGTCCTTCGGCCAATCCCAACTTCCCCTGCGGGATGTCATCAAGCTGACCACCGGTTCGATTATTGAGCTGAACCGGACAATCTCCGAACCGGTGGAAGTAATCGTGAACAACTGCATCATCGCGCGCGGCGAAGTGGTGGTGGTGGAGGGAAACTTTGGCGTTCGAATTCAACAGGTGGTCAGCCGGCAGGAGAGGCTGAGATCCATGGAATGAGCGGATGAAATGAATTTGGAATGAGTGGATGAAATGAATGAGGTGAATGCGATGCATGAAATCAGCCTGGCAGCCGTACCCTTCCTGGAAACCTGGGCGCCCCTCATCGTCCTGGCGGTAACAGCCGCCGGCATGATGGCATGCGCCCAACTGTTCTTCACCCTCAAGAGACAAATTCAAAAGCTGAACAAAGAATGCCAGGACCTTCACCAGGTACAGGAAGATGCGGCCCGGGAATGGATTTCCCGAAATGCCGCGCTCGAGGAGCGGCTTCGCGCCGAGGAACTGCGCGCTTCCGTGTTGACCCCGCCTGCGCCGCCGCGTTCCGGCCTCAATATGAACAAACGAACCCACGTGATCCGTCTGGCGCGCCGCGGAGAACGCCCGGGAGCCATCGCCTCCACTCTCCAGCTTCCGCGCGCGGAGGTAGACCTCCTGTTGAAACTAGAGAAACTCAGCCAGGAACCGCACGAAAGCCGTGAATCGCGTGCGGGATAGACTAGCGGGGAGCACCCGGGTCGTCATCGGCGGCATCGTCGCTGGAAATCGTCGCCGAGAGGCCAAGTTCCCGGTGATCTCGAGTGACGCTGACGGATATCGAGCGGTTGGAGCGCGGAGCATGCACGGCGACGAAAACGTCGCTCGGATGCTCGATGCGAGTGCCGTCGACCTTGGTGATGATGTCGCCGGCGCGAAAACCGGCCCGCTCGGCGGGAGTATCCTTGCCGACCGCGCGAACCAGCACGCCGTTCTTCACCCCGAAATATCCGGCAAGTTGCGCGGTAAGGGATTCCACCTCCACCCCAAGAACCGACTGCCGGACTGCCCCTCCTATGACCGGCCCATCGAAATTGGGCACGGCGGTCGGAGACGCAAGCGGAGCAAGCTGCGGCAGAGCCTCTATGCGAATTTCCTGAGGCTTGCGATAGCCGAGAACCGCGGTAAGGGTTCGCGCTTCGCCTCCACGGCTGATCGACAATTTCACATGCCGTCCCGCCGGCGTAGCGCGCACCATCCCGATAAATCCCTCAATGCCGGTAATCCGCTGGCCGTTGTATTCGAGCAGAACGTCTCCGGTTTGCAGTCCTGCCGCGGCGGCGGGGCTGCCTTCCTCCACCCGGGTGATTTCAATACCGCGAGCTTCGGGCAGTTTCAATTCCGCGGCGCGGTCTGCTCCGATTCCGGCGACTCCGACGCCCAGAAAGCTCCCGCCCGAAGCCCCGGCCGGCATGAACGCAAGCACTCGGGGAGCGGGTTCCGGAAGCCCCACCTGCCCCATGGCGGTTCCGAACCCCAACGGCAACACCAGAAAGATCCCGAAAAAAATGGACGTTGCAAACTTCATTTGATTCAACGAGGCGGTCAGGGCTGGCGCCTCAAGTATATATTTCCAGCCGACACACTAATATGCAGGACTGGACCGCCGCCATTCAACGCTCCCTCCGCAATCGCGAGTCCGGGTGCTCCGGACCTCGCCAGCTTAACACGGATCTCCGGGAAATCAGATACGATCCGCCCCAGGGCGCCTGCCGAATCGTTCTGCGCCATCACCGTCATCGCTATATTGGACGGAATGAAAACGGTGACGTCACCGATGCTGGCGCTCAGCGTCGAATCCGCGAACGGGTTCGATGTCAGTTCGGCCCGGATGCTCCCGGAGCGCGTGGCGGCCCGGACATTGCCGTTGACGTTCCGCAGACGAATCGCCCCCGCCGTAGACGCGCACTGGGCGCCCTGCGCGGAGTTAATTTCGATTACGCCGCCGGAGGTATCGGCCACCACGGGCCCGCCGGCATCCTTCACATCGATCAAGCCCGCGGAAGTCTTGGCGGAAACGGCCCCGGCGGCCTTGCCGACATGGATATTGCCCCCGCCGGTGATCGCGTACACCGGGCCGCCCGCGTCCTGCAGGTAAATGTCGCCGCCGGCGGTTTCAACACGCGTCAATCCGCCGGTCGAACCGATGCGTATTGCCCCGCCCGCCGTGTAGCAGCGGAAAGGCCCACCCAGCCGTCCGATCTCGACGTCGCCGCCGCCCGTCCGCGCCGAGGCTTCGCCCTGAATGCGGTCCAGTTCCACGCGCCCCGCGCCGGTAACCACATCTACTCTTCCGTTCATCCCGGCCACCGAAACGCTCCCGGCCTTGGTCTCAATTTCGCTCAGACGAATATCGCGAGAGACCGCGAGCGAAACCTCCGACCCTACAAGCGGAACACCGGAGGAGATAAATTCCAAGCGGGCCAGATTGCCCTCCCGCAATGTTTTCACCCGGAATGCGCGCAAGCGCTCCCGCGCTTCGTGAACGTTCCTCGCCCGCACCCGCTTCTTCACGGAATAGCGGACGGTGCGATCCGCGGCTCCCCTCAATACGACCGGCCCTTCGGATTGAACCCGGAGGTGAGCGGGAGCGTCGCCCGGCAGCGAGCCGCGAACCGTCTCGATCCAATAACCTCCATCGCGGGAAATAACGGAATCCTGCGCCCGCAGACCGGAGACAATAAGGGCGCTTCCAAATGCGCACGCCACCAGCGCGCCCCTCGCAATGGTACGAACCAAAATCAAAAAGTCCCCTCCGAGGCATCCATTTCGTGGAGGGTCCGTTCGCAGCGGTAGCGCACATAGCCGTTGTCGTCGCGGCGCATCAATTCCTGCAAAATTCCGACAATCTGAACGCCCTTATGTTGTGTCAGCAGATCGATCGCCTGCGTGCGCACTCCCGGATTCTTGTCGGTGAGGAGCACCTTGGACAAAACCTCCCGCGTTTCAGGCTCGCCTGCCGACGCCTTCAGGCTCTCCAGCGCTTTCAAGCGCACGCCCGCGTTCGAATCATGCTGCAGGACCCACAGCATCGTGCGCCGCACCTCGGCGGAGTCCGATTGACTCGTCAACAGGTTCACCGACTCGACCCGAACCCCCGGGTCGGCCGGATCCTGCGTGGCAGCCATGAGCAGTTTGCGGATCTTGTCGTCCGACGGATCGCCCGTCAGCACCCGCTGCCGCGCGTCCTCCACCACAATCCGAACTTTTCCGGACGCCTCCGGCTCTACGTACCGGACCCGCGACGCCACCGGAACGAGCGAAGACTCGGCGAAACCAGGGTTCGCCTCCCACGGATGAACCCGCGCGCCAAAGTACCCCACCAAAAGCAACGCCAGCGCGCCGATTGGCTGCAGCGCCGGGCTGACAAAGCGCCATCGCAGGCCGGACCGGTCCATCCACCGCTGCCAGAACCCGGGGTGATCCCGCCTTCTCGCGATTTCCGCCATCAGCTCCCGTCGCGCCTGCGCCGCCATGCCCGGCACGACCGGCATTTCCGAGGCGTCAAAAGCGCGTTGGAGAGCTCGTTCCCGCTCCATTTCCAGCCGGCATGCCGCGCACTGTTCCAGGTGCGCTTCCGTATCTTCCTCTTCCTGGAAGCTCAGCTCGCCGTAGAGAAAAAACGAAAGCCGTTTTCTTGTTTCATCACAGGTCATAGAAAATCTCCCAGCGCGGCGCGCATTTTCTGCGTCGCGCGAAACAGGCAGTTCTTCGCCGCTTCTTCGCTGGTGCCCAGCACTTCTCCAATCGCCCGCAACCGCAGCCCTTGATAGTGCCGCATCTCGAAAACCATCCGCTCCCGGGGCGTCAGACCCTCCAGAATGGCTTGAATCCGCTCCTTCAACTCCACGCTCATCAGGTTGCGCTGCGGGTTCCCGTGAGCGCGCTCGTCCTCGATCGTGTCCATCCGGTCGAGCACGCCGTCCGCGGTAGCAAACTGCGCCGGCTCTTCTCTCCGCACCTTTCGTTTTCGCAGCGCATCCAGGCACAAATTGGTCACAATCCGGTAGAGCCAGGTGTGAAAGCTACAATCGAACCGGAACGAATGAAGGTTGCGGTAAACGCGGAGGAAAGCTTCCTGGTAGATGTCGTTGGCGTCTTCCGGCGAACGCAACAGGTTCATCGCAAGACGCAGCACGCTCTGGTCGTAGAGGCGCACCAACTCTTCGAATGCGCGCTCATCGCCCGCCTGGGCCGCCCGGATCAGGGCCGATTCTTCCATTCGGGGAGCCGATCTCACCGGAGAGGCGGACACTGATTCGGTAAGTCCTTGCAACAGTTAGATAGACGCACCAAGAAAGTTTCCGTCACCACAGTCTCCCCCATCATAGCGGGGAAGATTCCGAATGGAGGACTCCCCTGCGTACGAAAGGGTGCCCATAGCGCCGGGAAAGACTCGGGAACACCTTCTGCAAATCCGGCGATCGCGCGGCGGCCCGCAACAAGCCATGGCGCCATCGGCCGCCCGCAACCCGTCATAGTAGGATTGAAATTCGATGAAACGCATCGGTTGGAGAGCCTGCGCGCTTTGCCTTTCGGGATTTCTCGCGTCGCTGGCGGCCGGATTCCTGCGAACCGCGCCCGCGCAGGAGACCGCCGTATCGCTCGATCGCGTCCTGGCCCGTATCGGTAAGGACGCCAGCCTGCTTTGGGGTTCCGGGCCTGACTACATCGGTGTCGAAACCTGGCGTCAGAAGACTCTCCTCACCCCTCCGCCGCGCGCGCTGCTGCAACTGAGCGAAGATTCGCCCAAGCCGCCCGAGCCTCGCGAAACGATTCATGAGACTGTCTCCCTCTACGCTCTCGCAGCGTTCCGGCGCTCCCCGGAGTCACTGTTCGAATTCCGGAAAGTGCTCTCCGTGGACGGGAAGGAGCTGGCCGATCCCGGCGAGGCGCGCGAGAAATTTGTCGAGATACTGCGGAGCAAGAACGACAAGCAGCGAAAAAAGATACGGGAGAGCTTCCTGAAGCAAGGCGCCGCCGGCGCCGCATGGGATTCCGGCCAAACCCTCCTTTTATTCACCAAACCACGCCTGCGGCAATACACCTTCCACCTGGCGGGCGTTGAAAGACTCGGAGACACCAACGCCGTCAGCATAAAATTCCAGCAGCAGCTCGGCTCACAATCCCTGCGCGTGCATAACAGCGGAGAAGTGGCTGAGGTGCCCTTGAAGGGGGAGTTCCTGGTGCGTGAATCGGACTACGGCGTCCTCCAGGTGCGGCTGAGCGCCGTCCACACTCAGGAACAACATCCCATCGTGGACGAACTAACGGTGGACTATGCGGCCCACGGCGACGCTCTCCTGCCTTCCTCGGTCGTGCACAAACACATCGTCGCCGGCAAAACGGAGACCGAAGATCTGTTTCAATATTCAGACTGGCGGAAATACCGGAGACAGTAGGGATCGATGAAAGTCATTTACCTCCATGGATTCGCCAGCGGGCCCGGTTCCAAGAAGGCGCGCTATTTCCGCGAAAAACTCGAAGAAAAAGGCGTCGAAATGTCCATACCGGATCTCGCGTCCGGCGATTTCGAACATCTCACCATCACCGGGCAACTCCAGGTAATCGCACGCGAAGCCGCCGGAGGACCCGTGTGCCTCATCGGATCGAGCCTTGGCGGCTATCTTGCGGCGCTCTTCGCGGCGATCCATCCCGATGGCGTCCGCCAGGTCGCGCTGCTTGCTCCCGCATTCTCCTTCGCCTCCATATTCGCCGCATCGATCGGCCCCGAAGGCGTGGACGAATGGCGCCGCACCGGCAAGCTTTCGATCTTCCATTACGGCGCGGGCGCAATGCGCAGCCTGGGCTATCAACTGGCTGAGGATAGCGCCCAATATGCAGACTTCCCGGATTTCAAACAACCCGCGTTGATTTATCATGGAAGCCGCGATGCGTCCGTTCCGGTGTCTCTTTCCGAACGATTCTCCGCCGGGCGCCCCAACGTGACGCTGCGAGTCGTCGATTCGGACCACGAACTGATCGACGTTCTCGAACCGGTGTGTGCCGGCGTCATCGAGTTTCTGAAGCTATGACAATCACGGGATACCTTATCAGGGCAGCTTTGGTAGCCGCGCTGGGCGGACTCCTCTTTGGGTTCGATACGGCCGTAATTGCCGGCGCTACTACCGCCTTGACATCCACCTATCACCTGACCGCCGCGACGCTCGGGCAGACGGTTGCCTCCGCGCTTTGGGGCACCGTGGTGGGAGCTCTGTTCGCCGGAATCCCCGGCGATAAGTACGGGCGGCGCAACAGCCTCCGCATCATGGGCCTGCTCTACCTGGCGTCGGCGCTCGGGTGCGCCTTCGCCTGGGACTGGTATTCCCTGGTGTTCTTTCGCGTGATCGGGGGACTCGGTATTGGCGGCTCCTCCGTTCTCGGACCGATGTATATCGCCGAGATTGCGCCGGCGCGTTGGCGGGGGCGCCTGGTGGGCCTCTTCCAATTCAACGTCGTGCTGGGGATTCTGCTGGCCTATCTGTCGAACTATCTCATCGGAATCGTGGGGTTTGGCGTCACCGAATGGCGCTGGAAACTGGGCGTCCCGGCAATCCCCGCCGCGCTCTTCCTCGTCATGTTGTTCGGCATCCCCCGGAGTCCGCGCTGGCTTGCGAAAAAAGGAAGAATCGACGAGACGCGCGAGGTTCTCCAGAAGATGGGGGGCGACGATTCCGAAGAAGAACTACGCCAGATCGTCGCTTCCATCGGGCCGTCCGAGGAGAGCGAACCGCTCTTCCAGCGCAAATACCGCCTCCCGGTTTTTCTCGCCGTCACCATCGGAATGTTCAACCAGCTTTCCGGCATCAACGCAATCGTTTACTACCTCAACGATATTTTCCTCAGAGCTGGATTCAGCAAAGTATCGAGCGACCTTCAAGCGGTCGCCATCGGCGCCACCAACCTGCTGTTCACCATGCTCGCCATGTCGGTAATCGACCGCATCGGGCGGAAAACTCTGCTGCTCATCGGCTCCGTCGGCACCGCGGTCTGCCTCGCCGGAGTCTCGGCGATTTTCTTCACCAAGACGCACGAAACCTTCCTGGTATGGCTGCTCATCGGCTACATCGCCTTCTTCGCCTTCTCGCAAGGCGCGGTGATCTGGGTTTATATCAGCGAAGTGTTTCCCAACCAGGTGCGCGCCAAGGGGCAGAGCCTGGGAAGCTTCTCGCACTGGTCCATGAACGCTCTCATTTCCGGGTTGTTTCCCTTGATGGCGAAAGCCTCGGGAGGCTATCCGTTCGTGTTCTTCAGTGCGATGATGGTGACGCAGTTTTTCGTGGTCCTGTTCATTTACCCGGAGACCAAGGGCGCAACGCTGGAGGAGATGCATAAAAGACTCGAACTCCCCCGAGCGCATTGACCGTCCGCCGGTACCCAAAGTACCGCGCGCCGGCCTGCCCGGGCCCATTTTGTGATACTTTGATGTTGTTCTTCCCGCTGTACCGCGTCCATTTTCTGGAGTCCCCCGAGGTTTTTTGATGATGCTCCGAGCGTGTTGGCGGCTCGCGGTTGCGGTTGTATTTCTTGGCGCGGCATTGGGCCAGTCCACTGGCGGCGCGGCTTTCGGCCCTTTGCTGCTCAGCAGTAACCCCTTCTCCGGAAGCACCAACGTCAGCCAGATCCTTTCCTACGATCCGCTAAGCGGAGGTTTTCTGGGCGTATTCGCCGCCGGAGCCAGCCTTTCGCAAGCCCAGGGAATCGCGTACGGCCCGGATGGGAATCTGTATGTCGCAAGCGGATCTAAGGGGAAAATTTTGAAGTTCGACGGAAAGACGGGCGCCGCTCTTCCCGATTTCGCGTCGATCACTGAGCCCCTGGGGCTGGCGTTTGGACCGGACAAGAATCTCTACGTCGTCACCAATCAACCCGACGGCGTCCGGAAATTCAGCGGAATCGACGGCCACTCGATGGGCGCCGCCACGGGCATCCCGGAGGGCGCTCTCAAGGGCGCGTTCGCGATCGCGTTCGGCCCCGATGGAAATCTTTATGTGACCGGGACATTATCCGGAACCGTCGTGCGAATCAACAGCAGCACGCTCGCTTTCATGCCTCCTGTATTCGCGACGCTGCCCGCCTCTGGCGCCGGGGGATTATTGTTCGTTCCCAACCCGCAAACCGGCGTCACCGATTTGCTGGTGAGCGATCTGTTCCACGGCGCAATCTACCGCCTGGACTCCAATACCGGGCAAATAATCGGGACCTTTGCGAGCGGCGGCGCACTCGCCGATCCCGGCGCGATGGCGCTCGGTCCAAACAATCAGGTCTACGTCTCCAATCCTTTTGTTCCCAACATCCTCCGCTATGACGCCGCCACAGGCGACCTGGTGGACATCTTCATTTCGCCGAGCCCTTACGGGCCGGGCAGCGTCAACTTCCTTACTTTCGCCCCGCCGCTCACCCCACCCACCATTAGTTCGAATGGAATCGTGAATGGCATCGTGAACGCCGCCAGCTACGTCGGCGGGACCGTGGCGCCGGGCGAGTTGCTCACGCTCTTCGGCAGCGGCATGGGCCCGGCTACCGCGACTCCCCTGCAGATCGACTCCAAGACCGGCCGCATCTCGGCATACACCGCCGGCACGCGCGTCCTTTTCAACGGAACCCCGGCCCCGGTGATCTACGCGCAGCAATACCAGGTGAGCGTGGCCGTGCCCTATAGCGTCGCCGGCCTGGCGCGTGTTCAAGTGCAGGTGGAATATCTTGGCCAGCTCTCGCAGCCGGTCACCGTCAACGTCTCCGATGCGATGCCGGGCATCTTCACCGCGGCCGCAAACGGCAGAGGCCAGGGCGCGATTATCAACGCCGATGGATTGACGCCCAACTCCGCTTCAGCGCCCGCCGCCCGGGGGCGCGTTGTCTCCATCTACGCGACGGGGGGCGGCCAGACGAATCCGGCTGGAGTGGACGGCCAATTAACCCCCAACATTTCTCCGCTCCCTGTGCTTCCGGTCTCGGTTTCGATCGGCGGCATTCCCGCCAAGGTTCAATACGCCGGTGGGTCGCCCGGGGAAATCCTTGGCTTATTACAGATCAACGCCGTCGTTCCCCCCAACGCTCCAACCGGAGACGAAGTCCCGGTTTACGTGTCCGTCGGAAATGCCACCAGCCAGCCCGGCGTCACCATGTCCATTCGCTAACGGCTCTTTGGCCAAACCCGAGCCCTGAATCCACACGCCCGGGGCTTGACATCTCCTACCTACCTAATTTAAGTTAGGTTCGAATGCCGAAAGCCGCCCAGGAGCACGCCGCCTCATCCCGGGACAACCTGCTGGACGCTGCCGAGCGGCACTTCGCCTCGCGCGGGTATGCCGCCGTAACGCTCAAGGACATTGCTCAAGACCTCGGAATCCGCCAGCCGTCGATTTATTACCATGTTCCCGGTGGCAAGGAAGACCTTTACGTCGAGGTGATGATACGCCACCTGGAGCGTCACCGCGCCGGCGTGGAAGCTGCGATCGAAGGCAGCGGCAGGTCACTCGAGAACCAACTCTTCGGCGTCGGAGCATGGATGCTGCGCAGGCCTCCGGTGGACGTCGTGCGAATGACGCACGCCGACCTGCCCGCGCTGCCTCCCGACTATGGGAAGCTACTCGAATCGGCGTTTCAGCGCTGCGTGTTTCATCCGATTGAAGCCATTTTTCAAGACGCCGCCGCGAAGGGCATCCTTCGTTTCCAGGACATTCGCGTGCTTACCCGGATTTTTTTCAGCAACATGGCGGCTCTCGCGTCAGCCCGCAAATACTGGTCGAGGCATTCCTCCGAGCAGGAGGTGTTGAGCGGCTGCCTGGACATTCTGCTGCGCGGCATGCTGCGGGGAGGAAGAGAATGAATCTCCTATCGCCTGGCGCGAAAGAAGCTCTGCATCAACTCCTGGCATTCGGCGGCCAGCACGCCTTCGGTCACCTCCACGCGGTGATTCAACAGGTCCGAGTCGGCAATCCGGAATTTACTCCGCACGCCGCCGAAACGGAGGTCGCGCGCGCCGAACACCAGCCGTTTCACTCGCGCTGCGACCAAAGCTCCGGCGCACATGACGCACGGCTCCAGCGTGACATAGAGCGTCGCGTCCTCCAGCCGGTAATTCGCCGCGCTCGCGGCCGCCTGCCGCAGCGCCAGAATTTCGGCGTGAGCGCAGGGGTCGCGCATAGCCACCGGAGAATTGCGGGCCTCCCCCAGGATGATTCCGCCGGCCACAACCACCGCACCGACGGGAACCTCTCCGGCATCCCGCGCTTGGGTAGCCATCTCGAGGGCCCGGCGGAGAAATCGCTCGTCGGCAACCGCGCGTTGTTCGCCGGTTTCCGTCCTCAGTTCGTCGAGGAAGGCTTGGGGGGCGTCCATGAGGCTGTTACTCTTTTCAGTGTAGCGTGGGGAACCCGGAACGCAGGGATACGTTATTGACACTAAAGGGACGGATTTCATCATGTTTCGCTATTTGCCGTTGATTCTGAAGAGCAGCATGCGCAACCGGCGCCGCAGCGCGCTCACCGTGGCGAGCATCGCCGTGTCGCTGTGTTTATTGAGCGTTCTCATGGCCATGTATCATGCGCTTTTTTACGGCGGGGAACAAACCCCGGCGCAAGCGCTGCGGCTGATCACGCATTCCAAAGTCGGACTCGCCACGGCAATGCCCTACTCGTTTCTAAATAAGATCCGGGCAGTGCCGGGCGTGAAGGACGCCATGCTCTGGCAGTGGTTCGGCGGAAGTTATAAGGATGCCCGCGACCAGAAGAATTTCTTCGCCCGCTTCGCCGTAGAGCCCAGCCGTCTTTTCAATATCTACCCGGAGGTCGAGATGCCGGCCGATCAGAAGCGGGCGTTCGAGCAGCTCCGCACCGCCTGCATCGCCAGCGATACGGTAGCGAACAAATTCGGCTGGAAAATCGGCGAGAAGATCATCATCGTCGGTGATATTTTCCCGGTAACCCTCGAATTTACACTCGTGGGAATCTACCATAGCGATACGGCCGGCGACGCGCTGTTTTTCAATAAGGACTACATGCGCGAAAGCCTTCCGGCGACCAGTCCGATGCGCGACATCGCCTCTTCCTTTGAAGTGCAGGCGGAAACTCCCGCCGACGTGCCGCGCGTCCAGCAGGCCATTGACGCGATGTTTGAAAACTCTCCCCAGCCCACGAAAACCGAATCGGAGCGCGCCTTCCAACTCAGCTTCGTGGCTTTCCTGGGGAATCTTAAGCTATTTCTGATGGCGATTTGCGGCGCCGTGACGTTCACCATTCTCCTCGTCTCAGCGAACACGATCTCGATGTCGGTGCGCGAGCGCGTGCGCGAGGTTGGCGTCCTTAAGACGTTAGGCTTCACTCCCGCCGCGATTCTCGGCCTTTTGATCGGAGAAGCGGCCGTGATCGCGGCCATCGGCGGCCTGCTCGGCATGGGAGCCGCCGCACTGCTTTGCACCGGCGTGCGGCAGGCGCCCACCGGAATCATCGCGCTCAAGACCCTCGAGATCAGTCCCGCGATCGCCATATATACCCTGTTGATCGCTCTCTCGATCGGCGTGGTCAGTTCGCTGATCCCCGCCTCCAGCGCGTCGCGTACATCCATTCTCGATTCCTTGCGTTACAGCGGTTAGGAAAGGATCACCATGGCCATCCCCGCATCCTACAACTTACGCAACCTGGTGGTTCGTAAAACCACGACGATCATGACCGCGCTGGGCATCGCGCTGACCGTGGCCGTGCTGTTGTCCGTCCTCGCGCTGGTGGCCGGGCTGCGCACCGCGTTTGAATCCACCGGCGATCCTGCCCAAGTCCTTGTGATGCGCAAAGGCGCGACCGCCGAGCTGAACTCGGGCATGACCCGCGCCGTATTTCAGGACATGAAGTTTAAACAGGGCATCGCGGTCGACGCGAATCGCCAGCCGCTGGCGTCGCTCGAAATCGTCACCGTAATCAACCTCGCCAGCGTGGATAGCCCCGCGGGCATGAACGTGACGCTGCGCGGCCTGCTGCCGGTGGGAATCCAGATGCGCCATCTTTCTATTCTCCAGGGCCGCTGGTTTCAAACCGGGCATCGCGAAGTGGTGGTCGGCAAAAATATCGCCAAGCGCTATCCCGGCGCGCAGCTCGGCAAGCAGCTCCGCTTCGGAAAGGGCTTGTGGGATGTCGTGGGGGTAATGGACGGCGGCCAGTCGGCGGTGAACAGCGAGATTTTTGGCGATCTGGGGCAGGTCAGCTCGGACTTCGACCGGCAGGACGGCTTAAGCTCGGTTCTCCTCCGCGCCACCGATACCGCCACCGTTCCCGCGCTCATCAATTCCCTGAATGACGACCAGCGTTTGAACGTGGACGCCATGACCGAGCGATCCTATTACGAATCGCAGACCAACTCCGGCGCGCCGCTGCAATTTTTAGGGATTTTTGTCTCGATCATCATGGCGGTGGGTTCCAGCTTTGCGGCGATGAACACGATGTACGCGTCCGTGGCGCGGCGCTCGAAGGAGATCGGCACTCTGCGCGTGCTTGGCTTCTCGCGAGGAAGCATCCTGCTGAGCTTCTTCCTCGAATCGCTGCTGCTATCGCTTTTCGGAGGGCTGCTCGGCTGCATTCTGGTGTTGCCCTTGAACGGGATCACCACCGGCATCGGAAGCTTTGTCACCTTCAGCGAAATCGCATTTAACTTCCGGGTGACCCCGCAGATCATGATCGCAGGCGTCCTGTTTGCTCTCTTTATGGGCGCCGTGGGAGGTCTTTTCCCCGCCCGCATGGCGGCGAAAAAAGAGATCCTCACCGCGCTTCGCGAAATTTGAGAATAATTCATGGATGACGAATTGAAAAGTCTGAGAATCGACCGCTCCGCAAAACGCTCCCGGGACCAGGCCTCTCCGTGGGCCACCCGCTGGATCGTTGGCGGCGTGCTGGTGTTCGTGCTGCTTGGCGCCGGGCGCTTCGCCTACAACCGCCTGAACGCCGCAACGGAAGTGGACATCACCCGCGTGCGCGCCGCTTCCACCGGCGGCGCGGGAGAGGAAGGCCGCCAGGTGATCCTGAACGCGACCGGCTACATTATCGCCGCCCACAAAATCGAAGTGGCCGCGAAAGTAGTCGGCAAGGTTGCCTGGATCGGCGTGGACAAAGGCGACCGGGTGGCCCAGGGACAGGTAATGGTGCGCCTCGAGGACGACGAGTATCGCGCCCAACTTCTACAGGCCGAAGGGCAGCTTGAAAATCTCCAGGCGAAGCTCCAAGAACTCGAGAACGGGGCCCGCCCCGAGGAGATCGCTAAAGCCCGGGCCGACATGGAGCAGAGCCAGGCGGACGTCGTGAATGCGAAGGTTACCCTGGACCGCACCGCGGAACTCGTCCGTGACGGAGTTCTCTCCAGGCAGTCGCTCGACGACGCGCGCGCGAAGTACGATGCCTATTCCGCCCGCACACTCTCCCTCAAACACACGTACGATCTGGAAAAACTCGGGCCTCGCAAAGAAGAGATCGAAGCCCAGCGGGCGGCCGTGAAGCAGGCGCAGGGCAACCTGGACTTTGCGAAAACTCAATTGGAGAACACCGTAATCCGGGCTCCCGTAGCCGGGACAATCCTCGAACGCAACGTAGAAAAAGGCGAGTTCGTCACCACCGGGTTCGTCGGCGATAAAGGCGCGAAAGGTTATGTGGTGTCGCTCGCCAACTTAAACGACTTGCAGGTCGAACTCGACATCAATCAGAACGATTTCGCCAAGCTCTCACCGGATCAGAAAGGCATTGTGACCACCGACGCCTATCCCGACCGGAAATACGACGGCGTAATTCAAGAGATTTCTCCGGAAGCCAACCGGCAGAAAGCGACTGTACAAGTGAAGGTTCAGGTGCTTCGTCCGGACAGCTACCTCCGCCCCGAAATGAACGCGAGCGTCGCCTTCTATAGCGAGCCAAAGGCGGGCGCCGGCGGAGCGGCGGCGCCTGTCAAACCGCTGCTGGTGATCCCCTCCTCCGCGATTCGCGACGGTGCCGTGTTTGTTGTCGTGGACGGGAAAGCGGTGAAGCGCCCGGTGCAAGCGGGAGGGACTACATCCCAGGGCGTTCAGATTTCCAGCGGCTTGATCGGCGGAGAGGATCTGATTCTCAATCCGCCCGCCGGCCTCAAGGACGGACAGAAGGTAAAGCAGAAGCAATCCTAAGCAAGCTCAACATAGGAGATCCTCATGAGTATCGTTATTGAGACCCGCAAATTGACCAAGGAATACGTCCGCGACGAATTTCATGTGGTGGCTTTAAAGGACGCTGACCTCGAGGTTCAAAAAGGCGACTTCGTCGCGCTGATGGGTCCCTCCGGCTCCGGAAAATCCACCCTGCTTCACCTGATTGCCGCGATGGACCGGCCCACCGAAGGCGACATCAGGGTGCTGGGCGAGGATCTGCGCGCGCTCAGCGACCGCGCAATCGCCCACTGGCGGAACGTTCACATCGGCTTCATCTTCCAGTCCTTCAACTTGATTCCCGTCCTTAGCGCGCTCGAGAACGTCGAGCTGCCCCTCAAGTTGACGAACCTCAAAAGCAAGGAACGCAATGAGCACGCGGCGACCGCACTCCGGCTCGTTGGGCTGGGCGACCGGCTGGGACATTATCCCCGCCAGCTCTCGGGCGGCCAGGAGCAGCGCGTCGCCATTGCGCGCGCGATTGTTACCGATCCGGATTTAATTCTCGCCGACGAACCTACCGGAAACCTCGACGCCGCCTCGGCGCAGGAGGTCCTGACGCTGCTATCGAGATTGAACAAAGAGTTCGGAAAAACCATCGTCATGGTGACACACGATCCCCACGCGGCAAGTTTCGCCAGCCGGGTCCGCCATCTGGAGAAGGGTGTCCTCATTCCGGAAGGGCAATTGCCCGAAGACTGGACCGTCCCTCAGAAACAGGCCCAGGCCTGAAGCTCCCGGGACAGAAATCAAAAGCAATTAAAGTAAGCCTTCGACCTGTTTTCTTTCCTTGTTGACAAGTACAACCGGGGACGTTATTGTCAAAGTTGCCGCACTGCGGCTATATGGAAATGGCTGGTACGGGATCAAATGGCACGGCGCTGGGCAACACGACGCATTCAGAGATTTTTCAACAACCGGGCATGTGGCTCGACACGCTGCGCCGGCTGGCAGCGTCGCCGCTCCAGGTAGGCTTTCCCGCTCTAATTACCGGCGCGGGTACATCCTATTACGCCGCGCTGGCGATTGAGGGAGCGTGGCCGGGGGCGCGAGCAGTCGCGAGCACCGACCTGATTCTCGATCTGCGCCGTTACGTCCCGGAGATCCGAACGGTGGTTTCGGTCGCCCGCTCCGGCGACAGCCCCGAGAGCGCCGGTGTGGTGCAGAGCATTCAGCAGGCTTACCCCGAAACGCGGCACATCGCCATCACCTGCAACGCGGAGGGCAAACTCGCGCGCCTCTCCGGAGTGCAGACTCTGCTGCTGAATCCACGCACCAACGACCGCAGTCTGGTGATGACCAGTTCGTTTTCGAACCTGACGCTCGCCGGCATTCTGCTGGGGCGGGGCGGGAGGTGGATCGAAGAACTGCCGCCGGTCATCGCGGCCTGTGAAGAAGGGCTCCCGGCCATCGAGGAACTCGCCGGGCGGGTGGCGGATCTGGGAAAAACTCGGGTGGCGTTCCTCGCTTCGCCGAGTCTCTCCGGCGCCGCGCGGGAAGCGAGCCTGAAGGTCCTGGAAATGACCGCCGGCCGCGTGATTCCTTTGACCGAGACCTACCTGGGCCTCCGTCACGGGCCGATGAGCTTCCTCAAGCCGGAGATGCCGGTGGTTTGTTTCCTTTCCTCCGACCCATCCGTGCAGCGCTACGAACTCGATCTGATCGCCGAGCTAAGAGCCAAGGGGCTGGGATTCCTGGTAGGCATCGCGCCCCGCGGCGTGCCGGAAGATCCATTCGACCTGGTGATTTCCACGCCCGCCCAGGACCTGCCGGACTGGCTGCGAACTCCGTTCGATATCGTGTTCGCGCAGCTTCTGGGGCTTCATCTGAGTTTGCGTTCCGGGCTCGACCCCGACAATCCGAGTCCGGGAAGCGTAATTACGCGTGTGGTCCAGGGAGTGACCATCTACGGGCGCTGAGCGGCCTACCCTTCCCGGCGCGGCGATCGTCCTTCACGGAGGCGGCCCCACGGCGGTGTTGAACGCAAGTCTCGCCGGTGTGGTGGAGGCGTGCCGCGCTGAGCCGTCGGTCACCGCGCTCTATGGCGCCGAGCACGGCGCCGCGGGTCTCTTGGAAGAATCGCTCATCGACCTCTACGCGGAAGATCCGCCGGCTTGGGACCGGATCGCACGGATGCCCGGCTCCGTTCTCGGCTCGACACGCCGCAAGGTGGGGGCCGAAGACTATGCGCGGATGCTCGACATCTTCGCGCGGTACGGCGTCCGCTTTGTCCTCGCCAACGGCGGAAATGGGACCATGCAAATGGCCGACGAGCTGGGCAAAGCGGCGGAGGCTTCCGGAAGCGGCCTGCGCGTGATCGGAATTCCGAAAACCATCGATAACGACCTGTTCGGCACCGACCATACTCCCGGTTACGGGTCGGCGGCGCGTTTCTTCGCTTCCGCCCTGCGCGACATCGGAGCCGATAATCTCGCTCTCCCCGGCGTGACGTTCGTCGAGATCCTGGGGCGGAACGCGGGGTGGCTGGCGGCCGCATGCTCGCTCGCCCGCACGCGGGAGGATGACGCCCCCCATCTGATTTATTTCCCCGAACGCCGCCTGCCCTTCGAGCGCATCCTGGCCGATGTCGAAGCTGTCTATCGCCGCCTGGGAAGGGTCGTGGTCGCGGTATGCGAGGGGCAGCTCAACGAAAAGGGCGAGCCGTTCGGCGCGGACGTCCGGACGTCGAGCCGTGCCCCGCTTGCACTCAATCTGGCGCACGTCCTGGCGCAGCGCACCGCCGCGGCATTGAAGATTTCCGCGCGCAGCGAAAAACCCGGCCTTCTGGGGCGTTCCTGCTCCGCGCTGGCGTCCGGGATTGACCGGAACGAAGCCCGCATGTGCGGCCGCGCCGCGGTCGAGGCCTGCGTTTCCGGCGAAACCCGGAGAATGGTCACGTTAATCCGCGAAGAAGGCCCCGCCTACTCCTGCCGCTGCGGCTCCATCGCCATCGGGGAGGTTGCGGGCCGCGAGCGCCTGCTTCCGGAAGAGTGGATTCCTGCAGAGGCCTCCGCGGACTTGCCGGAGTTCCGTGCGTGGGCGCGCCCGCTCATTGGAGACCTGGAGACCCGGGTGGTGTTGCGCCGCGTCAGAATTGTTCGATAATTGTTCGTTCACCCGCGGAGGATCGCAATGGCTCCGTGGGAGCAGGAGAAATTATCTTTCCGCATGCGGACAGCTAACTCGGCACCAAAACTAAACCGGCCACAGCGTTTGATGACCGAAGAGCGCCGGCGCGAAATCCTGGCGCTGCTCGGGCAGCAGGGCCGCGTAACCGTGGAGGACCTGACCAGGCGGTTTTCGGTTTCAGCAGTCACCGCCCGAGGCGATCTGGACGCGTTATCGGCCGCTGGAGCGCTGGTCCGTTCGCACGGCGGCGCGGTCCCCCCGCTGAATCCCGCCCAGGATTATCCACTCGCCGTCAAGGAGTCCATCCACCAGGAAGAGAAGGTCCGCATCGCGCGCGCCGCGGCCCAGCTTGTGAAATCGGGACAGACCATTATTCTGGACGCCGGCACCACCGCGGCCCAGGTCGCACTCCAGATCAAAAAACTCAAGCTGCCCTCCTTGACTGTGATTACACACGCGCTCAACATCGCCGCGCGCCTGGCCGATGCGCCGAACATCAGCATCATTTTCATCGGTGGGATCATGCGCCCTCTCTCCACCTCCTGCGTGGGACCGCACGCCGAACAGATGATGCGCGATCTCCATGCCGATCATTTCTTCGTCTCCGTCGATGGACTGGACCCCGACGTGGGCCTCTCGACGCCGGACATTCTGGAGGCGCAGCTCAACACGGTAATGATTCGCTCCGCCAAGGAAACCACCGTGATTTCCGACGCCAGCAAATTCGGCCGGCGCAGCCTTTCGGTCATCGGAGGAATTGACAGCATTCAGCGGGTCATCACCGATGCGCACGTGTCGCCCGGGATGGTAGACACTCTCCGGTCCCACGGGATAGAAGTGATTATTGTCTGAGCCCGGCTTCCCGTGCCTCTTCTTCGAGGCAGGCGGGAATGCCCTCCCGGTAAGAAGGGTATCGTAGGCTGACTCCCAGCAGACGCCGGATGGCGCTGCCATCCACCTTGCGGTTGGAGCGGCGAGTTTCCGGAATCGAGCTATCTCCGCAAGCCTCCGGCAGCTTCAAGCCCATGGACTCCGCGCAGAACGCGGCGATTTCCCCGGAGGGGCACGGATGCGCGTCGGCTACCGGGAACGAGCCGGTGAGAGGGGAGAACAGCGCTGCCTCCACGTGCGCCGCTAAGTCGTCCACGTGGATACGGCTAATGAAATTTTCGCCGGCTGAGCCAGAATGAAACGTCCCCCGGCGGAGTGAGACGTGCGCCCCGCGGCCCGGTCCGTAGATCGCCGCCGGACGGAGAATCAATGCCCGCCAAGGCCCATTCCGGACGGCGGCTTCCGTCTCCACGCGCGCGATGGCGCGGGGAGTCCGGGGCAGCACCGGCGTGTTTTCGTCAACCTCGGCGGCCGGGCCGTAGACGCCGGTGGTGGAAAGGTAGACCACCCGCGCGGCGGTCCTTCCGATGAGCTTCAGGATTTCCCGATCCCAGCCTCCCTCAATCGACGGAAGCGAATGGAGAATAACCGCCCCCGGCGGGACCGTCTGCAGAAGGCGCTCCCAATGGTCCGGCAGGCTCGCCTCGACCACTTGCCCGCCCGCCGCTGCAACCGCGGAGAGGTTGGAACTCGTTCGTGTGACAGCGGTTACAACGCAGCCGCGCGTCAGCAGGCGCGCCGCCACCCGTTTTCCGGTAAACCCGCAGCCGAGTATCACAATGTGAGGTTCGCCCGCCACCAGTACCAGTTTGTCATGATGGGAATAAGCCATGGATGCGTTCCTCTCCGCCTGGCGCTGCCCTGTTTTGCTTTTAGCCGCGAGCGCAGCCGCCCTGATTTACTACTTCGTCTTCGTACGCCCCCTTAGCCCGGGCCGGATCGCCAGCTTCACTGCCGGACTGGCGCTCCTGATTTTCTTGGCCGCCTCCCCGCTGGACCGTTTGGCCCGGGAATATCTTTTGAGCGCCGAAGCCTTGATTCACGTTGCCGCCGCGCTGGTGACGCCACTTTTTCTGGTTGTGGCATTTCCGCCCGCGGACGGCACGCCCGCCAAGGGCCCGGCGCTGCCAGTCCTGTGCTGGCTGGCCGGCTCAATCAGCTTTTCGGTCTGGTATCTGCCGGCGTTGCTCGATTCGGCACTCCGGACGCCCTGGCTCTGGGACCTGATGTTATTGACCCTGGCCGGAGGAGGCGTGGCCCTTTGGTGGCCGCTTTTTGGCCCGGTAAGGGCTCGCAGGATCAAGCCGGTGCCGGCCGGAATCTGGTATCTGTTCGCCGCGATGATCTGGTGTTCTTTCGTCGGCATGATCCTGGCATTCACCGGTCTCGACCGGTACCAACCCTACGTCCGGTCGACCGACACGCTGAACATCCTGTCGTTCATCCGCAATGATCTGGAGTTGACCCGCTCGGCAGACCAGGAAACCGGCGGCATGCTGGTGTGGCTGTGCACGATGCTTGTATTTCTCAACACAATCATGGTGTTGTTCTACAAGTGGTACAAGTCGCCTGAGGTCCGGAACGAATTTGCGGCGCCGTCGGGAGAGATTAAAAAAGCGAGGGAAGACCAGGCTTAGCCCTCCCTCGAAATGGACTGTCCAGACTGTGCTACACAGTGGAACACTAAGACGGCAGAAATGTTTCGAGCTTGAATGGTTTCAACCGGAAATAATGTGGATATGTCCGATTCCGCCATGCACGGACAGCCGGATGCGGACTTTGGACGAGTCCCAGAGGTCATTTACATAGTGATCTCCGTCACGCCGCAGGCCGTCGACTTGGATTTGTCCAATCCCGCCGTGCGCTTCGGCCGAGACCCCCACCGTGTCCGGGACGTGAATCACCGCCTCACCGACACCGCCCTCGATTCGCGCGTCGTAGCTTGTTTTCGGCGTGCCGCGCAGGTCCAGGCTGATCTTCCCCGCGCCGATCTCAATCGAAAGCCCGCGCAGATTCAATGACCCCAGATCCAGAATCCCTTCTCCGGCCCCGAATTCGAGGCTCAAATCGAGCGGCTTGGAGTCGTTGAAGTTCAGGTTCCAATCGTTGCGCACGTCTCCGAAAACACCCCGCCGCCCGGACTGATCCACGGTCAGGATGCCGCGAAAAGAAGAGGAGATGTAGGTGACCTTGGGCTTCCAACTCAACAGGTTGTAGCTGAAACTCCCTTCCATCAGCTTTTCCGCGCCACCCTGGATGTCCATCTTGCCGGCCGGCATTTTCAAGCGCGCCCGCACCATCTCCGACTGGTCCAAATCCACCGCAATGGGATCGGTTCGCAGCGGACCCACCCGGACCCGTTCACCCCGCTCGCATCCGGCAAGCAGCAAAAGCGCCACAACCAGCCAGCCGGAACTAAACACACATTTCATGAATGACCTCTGGCTGGGATTACGATAACACGACGCGAATTGTTCACCACTGCCACTTTGGGCAACTCTTTCGTCTTGATCCAGCCGGAGAACGCCCTATAATAAGACACCCCGCATGTTACGCGTTCTACTCGCCCTCCCGATCCTCGCGGCGCCGGGTCTTGCCGCGGTAGACGACGGCGCCGCCCTGTTCGCGGCCCACTGCGCGCAATGCCACAACGCGACAGGCAAGGTGGAGCGCGCCCCCGCGCCCGGGGTATTGAGGACGCTTTCGAAGCAGACGATCCTCGCCGCGCTCGACACGGGAGTCATGAAGGCGCAGGCGTCCATGTTGAACACGGGCGAGAAGGTTGCGATCGCCGAATATCTCGGCTCGCCCGTTGCCGGGGCGCCGGCCGCCGCCCACACCTGCGCATCCAATCCGCCGATCGAAAAGCTGGAAGGCTGGAACGGATGGGGCGCGGACCTGGAGAATTCCCGCTTTCAGCCGGCCGCGCGCGCCGGATTGGGCGCCGCCGACGTTCCCAGGCTGAAGTTGAAGTGGGCGTTCGGATTTCCGCAAACCTTCAGCGTTTTTGGCCAGCCTTCCGTAGTGGGCGGGCGGCTTTTCTTTGGCAGTTCGAGCGGCGATGTCTATTCACTCGACTCGCAATCCGGTTGCCAGTATTGGACCTTCCGGGCATCCTCCACCGTGCGAACCGCCATCACGGCCGCTCCCCTCCCGGACGGAGGCTATGCCGCGTATTTCGGAGACACCCAGGCATTCGTCTACGCTCTCGACGCGCAAACCGGAACGCTGCTTTGGAAGACGCACATCGACGATCACAAGATGGCGCGGATCACCGGCGCGCCCAAACTGGTGGCGGGCCGTCTCTATGTTCCGGTCGCTTCCGGAGTGGAGGAAATGGCCGCGGCCCAGCAGGGTTATCCCTGCTGCACATTTCGCGGAAGCCTGGTCGCGCTGGATGCGCAATCCGGCAAGCAGGTTTGGAAGACATACACCATTCCAGATGCGCCGCGGGAAACCGGCGTGTCCGCATCCGGAACAAAGAAATTCGGGCCGGCCGGGGTAAGCATCTGGAACTCGCCCACCATCGACCGCAAGCGCAAATTAATTTACGCCGGGACCGGAAACGACTACACCGAACCGCGGACTCCCTATAGTGATGCGGTCTTCGCATTCGATATGGACACCGGGGCCGTCCGCTGGGTAAAGCAGTTGACTCCCGGCGATGCGTGGAATGGAGGCTGTATCACGCCTTCGAAACATGCCTGTCCGCCCAACGCCGGCGAGGATACCGACATCGGAGCGTCGCCTGTTTTAATTACCGTAAATGGACGCGACATCCTGGTGGTGGGTCAAAAGTCCGGTGTGGTTTACGGAATCGATCCGGCCCACAAGGGGAACATCCTCTGGCAGACGCGCGTCGGGCACGGAGGCGCGCTCGGCGGAATCATGTGGGGACTCGCCGCGGAAGGGGGGCGGGCCTATGTCCCCCTCTCCGACTATGCGGGCGAGGCGCTCGACAGCGGCGGCGGGATCTTCGCGCTAACTCTCAGCGACGGAAAAGTGGCGTGGAAGGTCCCGCCCGCGAAACCCGCCTGTGTTGGAAAGCGCGGCTGCAGCCCCGCCCAAATGGCGCCCGCCACACTGATTCCCGGGGTCGTCTTTTCGGGATCGATGGACGGCCATCTTCGCGCCTATGCCTCGGGCGACGGCGCCGTGATTTGGGACTTCGACACGCTGGGTGACTTCGCAACTGTAAACGGCGTTGCCGCCCACGGAGGTTCGCTGAACGCTACCGGTGCGACAGTCGCCGGCGGCCTCGTTTTCGCCAACTCCGGCTACGGCCAGCTCGGCGGCATGCCCGGCAACGTGCTGCTCGCGTTCTCGCCGGACGGGAAGTAGCCGGCACCGGATCGGCGCTGCCAAACGTGCCGCGCTATTGCGAGGGCCCCACAGGTATGGTTACGGGGTTTGCCGGAGTGCCATCCAAACTCAGAGTTACTGGATCGGCCGCATTCGTACGCGCCAGTTCGGGAACAACGACGTTAATCTGATACAACCCCACATACCCCGGCGATAGTCCCGAAAACATGACCGCCGCCGGGAGACCGTCAATCTTCACGGTGGGGGTATGGATCGTCTTGTTTCCGACGGAAGCCTCCCCGGTGCCGATCGAAGGTGTTACCGGCCCCAATCCTGTGCCATAGAAAACTACTTCCTCGCCGGGATGCGCCGGCTTGCCGGTAGATACGGGAGTAATACCATCCTTATGGATGCAGACCGCGGTCCCACGGCCGTCCTGGCTCAGCGTAAACAGGCCGGGGGCGACCGCGCTGAGATTGACCGTGCGCGGTTGGCTCGTTTTCCCACCCACTGTGACCTGAACATCCGCCGATCTTTGCCCCGCCAGTTCCAAGGGAATCTGAACGCCGAGTTGTGCGGACGTTGAATAGAACATCGGCGCCGGAATCCCTCCCACCGTGACGCTCGCTCCTCCCAGGGAGGTGACCAGCTTGTGGTCGGGCCCGAAGCTGGAAGAAAGGACCTGAAGGCCTCCGTTGAGGCCCGTTCCAAAGATGGCGGCGATGGAGCCCGGCGCAACCGGCGCGGGGTTGGCGGCAAAGCTGGCGTTATTCACAATGGCGCCGTCAAGCACCACCGGCCCGCCCGCGGCCGGAGGGGAGTACTTATATAGGAACGAATCCGCGTGGTTCGTCAAATCCTCAGGAATCGTGTTCCTATCGGTATACCCGCCGATATAGATTCCCGTTCCGTCGACGGCGACGCCGTACCCATAGTCGTCGTCCACCGAGCCTGTTTGAATGGTCCACAGCGCATTGCCGCTCGCGTCGTACCTCCTTAGAAATGCGTCTTCGCCTCCGAGGCTGGCCGGCCCCAGCACCTCGCGCGTATATCCCACCACGTACACTCCCGACGCGTCCGCCAGCGCCCCGAACGCTTCCTCCCGGTCAATGCCGCCGAATTGCTGCGTCCATTGAAGGTTCCCGTTTGTATCGTATTTCCGGACATAGCCGTCAAAATCGAACGCCGGGAGGGTTTGGACTCCGATCAATTCCTCAGCGCTTCCCACAAGGTACACGCCGCTGGAGCTCACACTGACCGCATAGGCGTATTCGGAAACTCCCACAGTGCCGAACGCGTTCGTCCACAGCTCTTTCCCATCGGGATCGTATTTCCGAATGAACAGATGCCCGCTGGTCTGTCCGGGCAGAGTGCCTCCGGCCGAACCGGCAACATACACTCCGCCGGCATCCGCGGCCACGCCAAAGACCTGGTCGTACCGGCCACTGCCAAATTGGGCGGTCCATTGCTCGTCACCCGAGGAGTCGAACTTGCGCACGTACATCTGCTGGAGTCCGCCGCTGGCGTCCGGGCCCGCGACATAAACTGCGTCTCCACTCAACGCCACGCCCACCGCTCCCTGGCGAGCGATAGACTCCTTCGTCCAAACCAGGTTGCCGTTCGCGTCGTATTTGCTGAGGATCGCCAGACTGCCTGGGTTTGTTCTCCGGCGGCTCGCATCCATGGTTCCGGCTATATAAACGGCCGATGCGCCGGCCGCCACCCCATTCACCGTAAACGGCCGGCTATGGGGAGCCATCTCACGGGTCCAGAGTTCTTTTCCCGAAGGATCGTATTTTCGCAGGAATCCGTCCTGGCTAAGATTGACGGCCGTCTGTCCCGGGAGCGCGCCCAGTGTCGTCCCCACCATATACACGCCGGACGAATCCGCTGCAATCTGGAACGTCGCATTCGGCTTCGGGCTGGCGAACTGCCGCGCCCACTGTACGGTTTGAGCGAACGCGGGGCCGGAAGCCCCCGCCGCTACGGCCAGCCCAAGCAGCAGGAATCGGTGAACGGCGCGGTTTTGAGGGTACTGGGATGCTCGTTCTGGCTTGGTACTCGGCATGTCTGGTTCCTCCCTGGACCCGGCGAAGCGGGCGTTATAATCGTTCTCACTACACATTGCGCAAAATCGCCCCGGAGACTGTCATGCGCCCCAATGTCGATTCGGAGGAAGGCTCCACTTCCCCGTCGAAAAGAAATCTGGATGATCTGTTCAGCGTCGCCTACGAAGAGCTCCGCCGCCTGGCATCGACGGTAAAGCGCCGCGATAGCAGCCAGACGCTAAACCCAACCGCTCTCGTCAACGAGGCCTGGCTGAAGCTGGCGAAATCTCCGTCTTTTGCAACCACTTCCCCGCTCCACTTCAAGCGAATTGCCGCCCGCGCCATGCGTCAGGTCCTGGTGGAGGCCGCGCGGCGTCGCGCCGCGGACAAGCGCGGCGGCGGGGACGGCTTCATTATCCTGGACATCGCTTCTGTCGATGCGCCCGTCCCGGGCGAACAATTGCTTGCTCTGGAAAACGCCATGGAGGAACTGGAGCACCTGGAGCCGCGCCAGGCGCTTCTCGTGGAAAGCCGCTTTTTTGGGGGCATGGATGTCTCCGAAACCGCCGAGTTGCTGGAAGTCTCCGAAGCGACCATTCATCGCGAGTGGCGAGCCGCGAAAGCGTGGCTCAAGCACCGTCTGCGAACCACGGAGTAAGGGGTGCCATCCGAAAGCGACGAGAGTAGCGCGTCCCGTTTCCGGTGTGTCCAAAGCCTGTTCCTCCAGGCCGCCCGCCTTTTCGGTCCGGAACGCGATGCCTTTCTCGATTCCTCCTGCGGCGGAGACGATGCGCTCCGCGCCGATGTGCTCGCGTTACTCAAGGAGGATGCGCAGGGCGGCACCCTGCTGGATGGCGGATTGGCGGAAGCCGCCTGCGGTCTTCTAAACGACTCTCCTTCGCCTGGCCGGCGGGTTGGACCTTATCGTCTGTTGCGCGTCCTCGGCGAGGGGGGTATGGGAGTAGTCTACCTGGCGGAACGCCCGGATCTGGGCAACTTCGTAGCGATCAAACTTCTACGCGATGCGTGGCTCTCTCCGGCTCGCCGCGAGCGTTTTGCGAGCGAGCAGCGCCTGCTCGCCCGCCTCAACCATCCCTCCGTTGCGCGCCTATACGACGCCAATGTCCTTCCCGATGGAACGCCGTGGTTCGTCATGGAATATGTGGAGGGAGAGCCTATCACGGCGTACTGCGTCGCGCGCGCCTGCTCCGTCGCCGAGCGTTTGCGCTTGTTCCGGTCTGTCTGCGAAGCGGTCCAATACGCGCACCGGCAGGCCATCATTCATCGCGATCTGAAGCCTTCCAATATCCTGGTGAAACCGGATGGAGGCGTTCGGCTGCTGGATTTCGGCATCTCGAAACAGCTTGACAGTCTGGACCAGGCTACCGAGCAAACACGCACCGAATTGCGCCTGATGACGCCGGCATACGCCGCGCCGGAGCAGCTTCGCGGCGAGCCGGTCGGAGTTTTTACCGACGTCTATGCGCTCGGCGTCATTCTTTACGAGCTTCTCGCCGGACAACTCCCTGCCAGGGCCGGAGACGATCCGGAGAAGCCGTCCTCCCTGCCGCGAAGCATGGAGACAAGCAAAGCCTCCTGGGCGGATCTGGACGTAATATGCCTCACCGCGATGCGCGACGGTCCGGAGCGGCGTTACCGCTCCGTAGAGGCTCTGATCCGCGATATCGATCACTTCCTTGCCGGCGAGCCGCTCGAAGCCCGGGCGGACACACGCCGTTACCGCATGGGGAAGTTTCTGCGGCGCAACCGCGTCCCCGCCGCCGGCGCCGCCCTCGCTTCTGTTGTGATTGCCGCTTTGATCGTATTCTTCACCTGGCGATTGGCGAATGCTCGCAACGATGCAATCGCGGCTGTCACGCGAATGCAACGCGTGCGGCAATTCATGCTCGACCTTTTCGACGGGGGCGATCCTTCGGCCGCTCCGCCCGGAGATTTGCGCGCGCTTGCATTGATCGAGCGCGGCGTGAAAGAGGCGAGCACTCTCCAGGCAGAGCCCGAAGTACAGGCCGACCTTTTTCTCACCCTGGGCGCCATCGACCAGAAACTGGGGAACCTCGCGCAAGCCGACACGCTCCTGAACTCCGCGCTCGCCGAGCGGAAGGCGCTGTTCGGTCCCGCCCATCCGCAAGTCGCCGAGAGCCTGGTCGCGCTGGGGCTCCTCCGCATCGATCAGGCGCGATTCCCGGAGGCGGAAGATTTGATCCGCCGCGGCCTCGATACATTCAGGCACGCGCCGCGGCGGGATAATCAGGCAATCGCCAAGGCCAGTGCCGCGCTCGGCAAAATCCTGGAAGCAAAAGGCTCCTATGCGCAAGCGATTCCGGTGCTCGAGGGTGCGGTCCAGCTCGCCTCCTCATCGGATTCTCCTTCACTCGATGTGTCCGCCATGCTCAAGGAGCTGGCCGACGCGCAATTTTACGCCGGGCATTACGGCGACTGTGAGCGCCTGACCATGCGGACTCTGTCCATGCACCGGCAGGCCCTGGGAGAGCATCATCCCCTTGTCGCGGAAGACCTGATCAATCTCGGCGCCGTTCAATTCGAGCGCGGCCAATATCCGCAGGCCGAGCGGCGCTATCGCGAAGCGCTCGCGATCAACGAAAGCTGGTATGGACCGGATCATCCGGCGACCGCCTCCACTCTGTCCATGCTGGGACGCGCCTTGGTCTTTGAGCATCGCTACGACGAAGCAGTGGCCCTGGTGGAGCGCGCGCTGGCGATTCAGGAAAAGGTCTACGGCTCTTCGCACCCCCGCGTGGCCAATGTCTTGAACGAGCTTGGAACCGTCGCCCTCCAACGCGGGCACTTGGAAGAAGCCGAAGTGCGTTTCCGGCGAATGCTGGAGATCTATAAAGCGGCGTATGGGGAGCGGCACTATCGGTATTCGCTCGCGCTCGCCAATCTTGCCAGCGTATATCTGGCAAGAAAAGAATACGTGCGCGCCGAACCGCTTTTCCGTGCCGCAATCCGGCATTACCGCGAGGCGCTTTCGCCGGATCATCTGTACGTGGGGATTGCGGAAATCAAGCTCGGCCGGGCCCTCAATGGCCAGAAACGCTATGCGGAGGCGGAAGCGCATGAGCTGAACGGCTATCGCATTCTTGCCTCGCAAACCAGCCCCTCGGTCACATGGCTGCAATCGGCCCGCAAGGATCTGGTGACCATTTACGAGGCGCTCCATCAGCCGGACAAGGCCGCGCATTACCGGGCCGAACTGGCAGGCATTCCCTCCGCGAATTGACCGGCCGGTCTCAGGCCGGCAAAAACTGACGCAGGGGACCGAAGAAAGCCTCGACAAACCCGGCGATTTTCGCGCGCGCCGCCGCCTCGTTTCCATCCGGAATGCCGATCAGCACACGCACCAGCGCGGTATCGCTCCGGTGATAGCGCAGCGAATCGAGCACGGTGTAAATCTTGGCCGCGTATTCACTCGCCACCACGCGGTTGTTCGACTGGTACCAATACAACACGAGTGCCTTATCGTTGCCGCGCGAAACGACATACTGATTCACTCGAATCGGCTTGCGCCGGCTCGATACCGGAAGATCGAGCGTGCCCACAAAGCTCGGAACCCAGCCATTGCCGGGAAGGCAGTTCTTCGGAGAGTGCGGAGACTGGCCGGTCTGCTGCGTCTGCCAGTACGCAACGTAGAGGTTCGCTGCATCGCCACTGCCCGGCAGCGTGTAGATGCGATTCAGATAGCTGTCCGCGCCGAGAACTTCCCTGGTCTCCTTGTCGATCGGATCGTCCTGCGCCAGGACCCATGACCCGACGTGCGCCGGAAACTCGGCGAGCGGGCGGCGCAGCGGAACCGCGTCTCCATGCGACATGCTGTAAAAGACAGCCGCCTGCGCCACCAGAATCAGCGTAACCGCCGCCGCGGCGGGGGTGATCCGGACGGGCGTCTTCATCTGGCGTCCCCGGCGCCGGCAGCCGCTTTCCGCGCTCTTGCCCCGGTGTAGCCGTTATAAAACCAGTTTAGAAAACGATGCACCGCCGCCAGAATTGCGAGTGCGGCCACGAAAAGGACGCCGCCTTCCAGACTGTGGAACACTCCATGCGCCAAGGCGGGTTTATACTCGCCCAAAATGCCCGTCAACGTGATGCGTCCCGCATTCGCGGCGATCGCAATCGGCACGGTGCTGAACAACAACGCCCAGCGCATCCAAACCTTCCGGTCGAAAAGAAAGGCGTAGATGAGCGACAGAAAAGAAAGCGACAACAGCGAGCGAATCCCACTGCACGCCTCCACCACCGAGAGCGTCTCGCTGGGGAGTTGCAGGATATTTCCATCCCGCAGCACCGGAATTCCGATCACGCTCAGCAGCGTCTCCGCCACTTGCGAGGCGAAGAACTGCAGCGGCATCGTGATCTGACTGTAAACGATCCTCGGAATCGGGATCATAAACAACAATAGAAAAAGAGGAAACGCCAGCACGCGGACCACTGCCCGCCCGGCCAGCGTCAGAATCAGACCCACCAGTGAAATCAGAAAGGCCGTTCTCGCGAGAAATAATTCCGCGCCCAGCGACCCGGCCAGCATCTGCGCCGCGCCCCAAAGGAGCAGGACAATCCCCCAGGGGCACGGCTTCCACTCGGCGCGCGCCAAACGGTCGCGGCGGGTCCAGGCGACATAGACCGCGACAAACGGCACAAAGAATCCGTGCCCCATATCCGGATCTTCCATCCAATGCAGCACCAGGCGGTGCAGCACGCCTGCATAGCAAATCAACAATAATGCGGTGAAAAAGGCTACGGCGAGCCAGGGAAACCGTTTGAAAGGCAACGCCGCGGGGTCGGTTTCCGGCACAGCATTAGCTTGTGCGATTGACATCCCTGTCTCCCAAGTTAATCACAAGAGTACGAGATCCGCCATTCCGGAAGCGCAGCACGGCGGGCGTTGGAGCGGACGGATTTACAATCTTTGACAGCGAAGACGCTTCGCGCTTGCGTCCCACGAATCACGCACGGCAAAAATAGAACCCGAACCGCGGGGATCGAGGAGACCATGAAACACTTGCATGCCCCACCATGGGCGGAAGCGGCGGCGCTTCTTCTGGGTGCAATCGCGCTGCTGGCATCCACGCCGTGGGAGAAAAAGGACCCGAGCCAGTGGTCCAGCGAAGATGTGGATCAGATTCTTCATAAATCCCCGTGGGCCAGGAACACCGACGCTACCTTCGAACGCTCCGGGACGCAACAGGGCCGGCGTGGAGGCGGTGGTGGTGGCGGCGGCATGGGCATCCCGGGAATCGGTTTCCCCGGCGGACGAATTGGCGGCGGAGGCATGGGCGGCGGAAGGATGGGAGGAGGAGGCATGGGACGCGGCCGGGGAGGCCAGGGAACGGAGCGTCAGCCGGCGCTGGTCCGCTGGGACAGTGCGTTTCCGGTCGTGCAGGCATTGAACCATTTCCACCCTCAGCAAACCTCGACCGGGGAAAACACACCGGCCAAGCCCGCCGGAGACAGCTACGTTATCTCGGTTATCGGGCTCCGCCCTCCGCGGGGGCGGCGCGGCGAGGACACCGGCGACACAAGTTCCAACACGAATAGTGACGATGCGGCGCAGCGATGGAAAGACGAATTGATGATCGGCACGCGGCTGACTCCTAAAGGGAGAGATCCTCTATCGCCTTCCGAGGTGCAACTGGATTCCGCGGGAGGGCTCAGCGAAGTCCGGTTCCTGTTCCCGAAAAAGGACCCCATATCACTCGACGACAAGGAAGTCGATTTTTCGACTCGCCTCGGCGGGGAAAAAGTAGAAGCGAAGTTTCACCCCAAGGAAATGAAGTACAAGGGCAAATTGGAGTTATGAACGGGGCGGCCGCGCGTTAAGGATGCGAATTCAGAATCTCGGGTTGCTGTGCGCCGTTCTTCTAATCGGGGTGCCCGCTCTCGTGCGCGCCCAGCCGGTTTCGGTGGAACCGCTCACCGTGTGCGAGGCCGTGAAGAACCTTCAAAAACTGGTGGGTAAACCATTCGGTATTGTAGGCAGACTCTCATTTCGCAGCGAAGGCAAATGGCTTTCCCAGGATGACTGCAAAGGAGCGCCGGGGAACGGCGAAGCTCGCATTACGCTTCTGTATGACACGGCCGGCGCGCCTCGAGTCAAAACGGGATGGGAAGTTCGAGGATCCGCAATGAGCGAGAAACTCACCCTGTTGCGAAGGGCGACCAAGCTGGCCTTGTTCCCATTCGGAACGCCCGATTACGACCGCTGGGCGGTGGTTTACGGGTCGCTGCGCTTCCGCGAAGGCGCGGCGTCCGGAGACGCGGCGGCCGCCAACAAGGCCGCGGCGGACCTGCTCTATGCGGGCGATGGCTATGTGCTGATTATCAAATGATTCATACTGCGCAACCCGAGCGGCTTGTCGCCGCGATGGAACAGTTCGACCTGGACGGCGCCGTCGCGTGTTTCTCGCCCCAGGCGCGCCTCTACTTTTGTGGAATGCTGGTCGCAACGGGCCGCCCCGTCATTCGCCGTCTGCTGCTCCCCTGGTTCGCGGACCTGGAGGACTTCCGGCACCGCACCATCGCCCTCTGGTCGGCCGGAGGCGTGTCGGTGGTGGAGGCCGATGTGCGGTATCGCTCCGCCGGGCGCTGTCCGGTCTCCATCCCTGTAACCAGCGTCCTCCGCTGGAACAGCGGCCAAATTGAGGAGTGCCGCGTCAATACCTGGCGCGAACTTTTCCCCCGCATCCACGCCGCATGACCGGGTCGGCGTCGGCCCACGCCACGCCGCGGCGGCGAATTCCCGGTCCGGGCTTCGAGCCACCTCCACAATCCTGGCCGGCGAGAGCGTAACTTCCGGGCCGCTCGTCCCGGCCGGGCACAAGTAGTATAGGAACATGACGCCAAAGAACACCATCTGCCTCTGGTTCGACAAGGACGCGCTGGAGGCCGCACGCTTCTACGCCGCCACCTTCCCGGACAGTAAAGTAACCGCGGTTCACAATGCGCCGGGTGACTATCCAAGCGGCAAAGAAGGCGCTGTGCTAACGGTGGAGTTCACCGTTTGCGGCATTCCCTGTCTCGGTCTCAACGGCGGCCCGGCGTTCCGGCACAGCGAGGCCTTTTCCTTCCAAATCGCGACGGAAAATCAGGAAGAGACGGACCGCTACTGGAACGCGATTGTCGGCAATGGCGGCGCGGAAAGCCAGTGCGGTTGGTGCAAGGACCGCTGGGGCCTTTCCTGGCAGTTCACCCCGCGCACGCTCATCGACGCTCTTGCGGTTGGCGGCGGCGAGGCAAAACGCGCCTTCGAGGCGATGATGACGATGAACAAGATCGATGTCGCGGCGATCGACGCCGCACGGCGAGGCTGACCGCCAGCCTGGCATGCACACGGCGCCGGCGCAGACGGAAAAGAGAAATCTATGGAATATCTGATCGGGGTTGGCCTGGCGCTGGCGGTGTACGCCTTCGCCATGGCGGCCGGATTCGATCGCGACCGCGTCTTCTATCCAACGATGCTGATCGTAATCGCCGCCGCCGGCACCGGCGCCTTCCTGGCCATGCTGCGGATGCGGCGTTCCGGATTCGCAATGACGAGGTAGACTCGCGGCGCCCATGGGCTTCGAAACCGGGGAGTGGCGACCATGAGAACGGAATTGCTGCGATTCAACGGCGCCGTGGAGCGGGACCCCGCCATAGAGGCGTGGATGAATGAGCATGCAGGTGAATTGGGGGAGCTCGCGCGCCGGTGGTTTGACGTGATGCGGGAATGCGGCGACGAGGTGCGGGAACTCTTGCATGACGGCTGCCCGGTTGCCTGCTGGGGAGATGCGCCATTCGGTTACGTCAACGTATTCACCTCCCACGTAAATGTAGGTTTTTTTCACGGCGCGTCGCTGCCCGATCCGTCCCGCCTGTTGCAAGGCGCCGGCAGGTTCATGCGCCATGTGAAGCTGTCACCGGGAACCGCCGCAAACTCCGCCGCACTACGCAGGCTCATCCATACGGCGTACGAGGATATAAAGGCGCGCGCGGTCTGAGTGCCGTGGCGCTCGCCTTCGCCGATTACGGACGCGGGGTAAGACCGCGGTTCTCCTTCTCGATCTCGTGCAATTCGTCGATTTCGCGCTGCAGTTCGCGCTGCTGCCGCAGCCGGAGCACCAAATACCCGGCCAGCCAAAGGAAGACGAGAATTAGAAACGGCAGTCCGTTCGGGAACATTCCCCGATCCCGCGTCCCAGCCATCGCCAGCGCTGCGATGAAGGCGCCCAGACCCAGCACCGTGGGGCCAAGCGACCACAACAGAGCCCGCCGCAAGAGGTCACGCTGCCGCTCCATTTCCCGCAGGCACAATCCTAACCCGGCGGTCAGTGCTACATCCCCTGGCATCTCCGCGGACCACATGCCCTTGTGCAGGAAATATAGCCCGGCAAGACTCCACAGGAGTGCGAAGGCGAACAGCAGTTGCAGCGCTTCTTGTAGCGGCGCGAGCTGCGTTGTTCCGAAAACATAGAAGAACGCCGCGGCAGCCGGCCCGGCCAGCGTGCCAAGTAATCGTCTGCGGGTCCTCCCGCGAAGCTCAACCGACCTCCGCCGGATTAATTGTGGCGTCACGTTCACCTCCGTTGGCTGGTTCAACCAGATCGTTTTTGGGATGTCCGCGCGCTGTTCATTTGGCATCGTTTCCACCTCCCTGGAACCACTGCGCCAGAATCCTCTTAATTCGATGAATCCTCATCGCAACACTCGCGGGAGACAATCCGGTGATCTCGCCGATGGACACGGCATCCATCTCTTCGAGATACGAGACGATGACTTGGCGATCGAGGGGCTTCAACCGCTGGATCAGGGTGGAGAGCCGGTGCAGATCCAGGCGCCGCTCGGCGGCAGGCGAACCACTGGCTTTGTCGGGGAGCATTTCGAGTTCTTCCAGACTCACCAGGCCGGAAAAAATCCGGCGCTCGCGAATGATGTGGGACGCCGCGACATGGTGCGCAACCCGGTATACCCAGGTCCGCAGGGAACAGCGCGCATCATACCCCTGCAAGCTCCGCCACAATTGGAGATGGATGTCCTGGATCAGGTCGCGGCGCTTTTCCCGGTCGGCTTCATACGCGCCGGCGAGCCGTGCGAGTGACGCGCCGAACTCTTCCGACACTTCCCTATATAGGTCGTCCTGGCTGGCGTGCGCGGCCGAAATGGATTCCGTTCCTCCCACACCAAGGTAGTCGCTTGCAATGCCGGTTTCTAACGCGCCCGGACGAAATTCCTAATCGGTTTAATCTTCGGATGGAGGCGCCGGATGAGCGGAGCCAGGACGAGCGCTCCGCCGGCGATCCAGGACGCCAGGAGCAATCCGCGCACCCACACAACGCCCGCAACGGGGAAAGCAGTACCGGTCGCGATGGTTAACCAGGCCGCGAGGCATAGTGGGCACTTCGGCAGGAATGCCAGCACCGCGCCGGGCAGCATCGAAGCCCCGGCTCTGGAGAACCGCCGGGCGAGGCGGCTCGACGCCGCCCCGCCCCTGCAGCACTGCCCCGTCATCCGGCGCCTTCCTCGTGCTTGCAGCACCCCGCTGCCTCCCGCGGCGACGCGGCGGAAGGCGCGGGATCGTACTTGTCGTGATGCCGCAACCAGTCCATCGAGAAAGCCAGCCCATCTTCATCGCGGCCTTTGGGGACGAGGTCCAGGTAGCTGTACGCGCCGATCATCACTTCTACGCCGCGCCCGTAAGTCGAGTAGGTGTGAAAGACATTCCCCGCGCCGTCCTTATAGAACACGCTCACACCTGGCGCTTCGTCCCGCGGAAAGGGCCGCATCGCGTAGTTGTAATAGACCTCGCCCTTTACTCTGGCTTCCGGCGCGAAGGTGACGCCGAAATCGCGGTTGAAGTCCGTTCCATTCGAGGAAACCCATTTGAAACGCCAGCCCATGCGCCGCCGAAAACGTTCGATATCCGCCAGCGGCGCGCGAGAGACGGCCACCAGCGTGACGTCGCGCTGCTCCAGGTGCACCCTCGCGCCGTCGGTGTGGTCCGCCATGAAGGAGCAGCCCCTGCAGCCCTCCTCCCACCCCGGCGCGAACATGAAATGCTGCACCATGAGCTGGCTGCGGCCTTCAAACAAACCGGAGAGGGTCTCCGGGCCATGGGGACCTTCGAAAACGTAGTTCTTCTCCACGCGTTCCCACGGCAGTTCGCGCCTCTGCCGGCTCAGTTCATCCCGTTTGCGGGTAAGTTCCTTCTCGGCCTCCAGGTGCGCTATTCGCGCCTTCAGCCATTCCTCTTTCGAAACCACTTTGTGTTCAGTTTGCGTCGCAGTCATCCAACTTTCCTTTCTCTGGTTTGCTCACCAGGCTTGCGCACGGGCACACGTCTCCTCGCAGGTCCGTGCGGTGTGATGGGTTAGCGCTTTTTGGGGCGCGTTTTGGTTTTTGCCGGGTCGGGGAGCGCGCCGTCCGCTTTGGCTTCCGCATCTTCTTTGATGCGCAGCAGATGGCTCGCCCACAGTTCCTCGAAACGCCCGACCCAGCGTTCATAAATTTGCCGGATCGGCACCACATTCAAGGAGTTGATCCGCTGCCGGCGTTCGTCGCGCGTGTGAATCAGGCCGGCTTCACGGAGCACCTCCATGTGTTTCATGACCCCGAAGCGGCTTAGATGCGGAAAAGCCTCGACGATCTGGGTCGTCGTGTGGGGACCCTTCCGCAGGAGATCGAGAATCGATCGCCTCGTGCTGTCGGACAGAGCCTTCCACACGCCGTCGAGGTCGTCGTCGGGCATCTATTTCCGCTGCCCGGCTGCACGCGCCGGGTAATCCTGGACGATTCCCTCCAGAAGGTACTTCCACCCGCCTGACACCCCCTGCCGGTGCACCGGGTCGATGAGGCCGACGGCGCGGTGCCGCAGGTCTATGTGCGTTCCGCCCGGCCGTTGTTCGAGCTTCACCTCGAGGTGGTTCAGCGCCGGGTAGGACATGAACATCGGGCCGCTGAGCTCCAGCAGCACCGGCGCCTTGATCACCTGCACGTGTCCCCAAAGGTGACCGACGCCGTTGCCCCGGTCGCGGAACCAGCGGCCGCCCGGCCATTGCTCCAGCACCATTTGCATCGATTCTCCTTCCGGCGGTTTGGTGAAGCCTGCGCCGAGCCGGTGCAGGACGCTTTGAAAGACGTCTCCAATGTCGGCCTTGATATCAATGCTCTGTGTCGTATCCAGCGTCAAATCGTCGATAGTCATGAGTACGTCGCCTCCTCGCTACGTGACTACATAGTAACGTTACTAATTGGTAACGTCAAGAGCTTTTTTTAAGGCCTCGCGAGTCTTCTCACCGGCCTGGACGGCGATCCTCCGGCGAGCGGCACGCAAAGAAAAAGGCCGGATCGCTCCGGCCCTTTTTTCCTTGTTGTTTACCTGACGCGCAACGGTCACCTGGGCGTGACGTGAATCAACGCGCCGGGATCGGCGTCCTCCAGCATCCACAGCGAGCCATCGGGGCCTTCTTCCACATCGCGGATGCGATGACCCACGTCCCAGCGCTCGGCGCTTTTTGCGCCGCCGTGGCCGTCAAAGATAATGCGGTTGAGCGTCTTGGTTCCGAGGCCGCTGACAAAGCCGTTGCCGTTCCATTGCGGGAAGGTGCGCGAGCCGCGGTAGAACATCAGGTTGCCCGGGGCGATCACCGGCACCCAATAAAGAACGGGCTTCGCCAGGTCGGGCCGCGTGTCCGGACTGGGGATGGGCACTCCGTTATAGTTGCGGCCATAGGAGACAAGCGGCCAGCCATAATTCTTGCCCTTCTCAATCAGGTTCAGTTCGTCACCGCCGCGCGGACCATGCTCCACCTCCCACAATTCGCCGCTGGGCGAAAACGCCAGTCCGTAGGGCGTGCGGACCCCGCTGGCCCAGGTTTCCGCCGGTGTCAGATTGGGGCCGGGAAAAGTATACGTGCTGATCACCTTGGCGGTCTTCGCCGCTTCCGTATCACGAGGCGGATCGATCAGAGGAATGGTGGCGGCGCCGGTTTTGCCGAAGTTTGGGTTGCCGGGAGCCGGCTTGCCGTCGAGCGTCAGGCGCAGTATCTTGCCTTCCGGCTGGTTGGGATCCTGGGCCGGAGTAAAACGCTGGCGGTCGCCAACGGAGAGAAACAGAAACTTGCCGTCCGGTGAAAAGGCGACCTGCGCGCCTTCCTGCCCGCCCTTGCCTTTGGGCATCTGGCGCCACAGCACATCGAAGTCTTCGAGTTTGGCCGAGGTAGCGGTGACGTTCAGCTTGGCGCGAGCGAGCGCGAGGCCCCCGCCATAGTCGCCCGGCTCGGCATAGGTGAGATAGATCCTGTGGTCGGCTGCGTAATGCGGCGAGAGGAACACGCCGTGCATGCCGCTCTGGCCCTGATAATAGACGGGGGGCGTATCGTCTACCCTTATCTTTTCTCCCTTCTGGGATACCAGCCAGACGGGCCCGACCTTTTCCGTGACCAGCATGCGCCCATCGGGTAGAAAGGCCAGCCGCCAGGGGAGTTTAAAAGTCGCCACCGTCGTCATGGTGAAGGGCAGGTCGGGTTCAGGCTTCTGTTCGCCCACGTTGACCTGCGCCCAAGCCGCCACCGACACCAAGGTGAAAAGCAGCGGCGCATTCGCCAATCTCATCGTCATTCTCTCCTTGTTCCTGAAGCGCCCAAGCTCAAGCAATCGTGGAGCGGCCGCTATTCGTACATTACCACTTGGCCGCATAAGACGAGGAAAGGCTCAGGCGCGCAGAGAGGCGAAAAACAACAAAAGCATCCGGTACGATCTCCGCCTTGACGTATATCCGCAACGGATATAGTATCGGAATGTGGCGATGAAGAAAACTGCGCCGGCTCCACTGACTCCCGCCGTGCTGCATATCCTGTTGGCTCTTTCGACGGGGGAGCGGCACGGCTACGGGATTATGAAACAGGTGCAGGCGGACTCGCAGGGCAGGACGAAGATGGGCCCGGGGACGCTGTACGGCTCCATCGGGCGGATGATGGAGGCCGGACTGATCCGGGAAAGCGTTAAGCGGGTGGATCCGGAGATGGACGGCGAGCGGCGGATTTATTACCAGCTCACGGGTGCGGGGCGGGCGGCGTTGCAGGCGGAGCTAACGCGGTATCGCGGCGTGGTGGCGCTGGCGGAAGGACGTTTGGCCCATGGCCGCTAACATCGCGGGCCGGCGCTACCGGACGTGCTATGCGAGGCTGCTGCGGCTGTATCCCCGGCCTTTCCGTGAGCGGTTCGGTGAGAGTATGGCGCAGACATTTCAGGACCTGTGCCGGGAGCACGAGGAGGCCGGGCGGGGACTGTTCGGGTTCGCGCTGTGGATCTTTTGCGAGACGCTGGCGGGAATCGTCAGGGAGAACATACTGCGTATGGACCAACTGGGAAAGACGGTGTTGCGCGCGGCGCTGGTGGCGCTGGGCCTGTTGATGGCGCCGCTGGTGGCATCGCAGGTGGTGGAGGGATGGAACTGGCCTGCGAAGGCTTTCGTGTTTGTGTATGTCCTGTTCTTCGGCACGGCGCTGGCGTACGGCTTGATCGCGAAGCGGATGAACGCGTGGGCGTACAAGGCGGGCGTCGGATTGGCGCTGGTGACGGGGTTCGCCTTGGGGTGGTCCAACATGGTCCATGTCGCGGACTCGGAAAATCCGGCGAACCTGGTTTACTTCGGGGTGCTCGTCGTGGGGGGCGTCGGGGCCTGGCTGGCGCGGCTGAAGGCGCCAGGACTGGCTCGCACGTTGTTCGCGATGGCGGTGACGCTGGCGGGGATCGCCGTGATACTGCCCTCGGGAGCGCCGCCCGTCCTTGCGCGGAATATGGCGATCGGCCACGCCGTATTCGTGGCGTTGTTCACCGCCTCCGGTCTACTGTTCCGGCACGCGAGTTCGGCCGAATTGCCGAAGTAGGACCGTCGCCGGCGCGGAAACTCCGCGCCCGCCGCCCTTACCGCAACTAAGCGATCATGCCCGCCGCGACCGTCTCATTCGTCGCCTCGTCGATCAAAATAAGGCTCCCCGTGCTGCGGTTGCGGCTGTACTTGTCGTAAATCAGCGGGTGGGTCGTGTGGATTGCAATCTTGCCGATGTCATTCAGGCCAATGTGCTTGTCTTCTTCGTTCCGGTGCAGTGTATTGACGTCCACTTTGTAGTGGACTTCCTTCACGAAGCAACGCGTGTCCCGTGTCGTATGCTTGACGACATAGCGGCCGTTCGGCATCAGCGGCTTGTCATTCAGCCAGCACACCATCATCGTGATGTCCTGGCCCATCGCCGGGCGGTTGTTCTCGCGGACGATCATGTCTCCGCGGCTGATGTCGATTTCGTCCGTCAGCGTGAAAGAGACCGACATCGGCGGGAACGCTTCGTTCACCGGCCCGTCGAAGGTTTCGATCGTTTTGATGCGCGTCCCGATGCCGGACGGCAGCACCACCACTTCATCGCCCGGACGGAAGACGCCGCCGGAGACGCGTCCCGAATAGCCGCGATAGTCGTGCCATTCGGCCTGATGCGGACGAATAACGCCCTGCACCGGAAAGCGCGGGTCGATGTGATTGAGGTCGCTCGAAACGTGGATATGTTCCAGAAGATACATCAGGGTCGGGCCCTGGTACCAGTCCATGTGCCTCGACCGCTCCACGATATTGTCGCCATGCAGCGCGCAAATCGGGATGAAATGAAAATCGGGAACATCCAGCCGCGCGGCGAAGTCGGAGAACGCGGCGCAGATCTCCTCGAACACGCTCTCGCTGTATTCCACCAGGTCCATCTTGTTGATGCAGACCACCACGTGGGGAATCTGCAGCAGCGAGGCGATAAACGCGTGCCGGCATGTCTGTTCTACTACGCCCTTGCGCGCATCCACCAGAATGATGGCCAGGTTCGCGGTGGAAGCGCCGGTCACCATATTGCGCGTATATTGAACGTGCCCGGGCGTATCCGCGATGATGAACTTCCGCTTCGGCGTCGAGAAGTAGCGGTAAGCGACGTCGATCGTAATTCCCTGCTCCCGCTCGGCGCGCAGGCCGTCGGTGAGCAGCGCAAGGTTCACATAATCTTCTCCGCGCACCTCGCTGGTGCGCTTGATCGCCTCGTACTGGTCGTCGAAAATCGCTTTGCTGTCGTAGAGAAGACGGCCGATTAAGGTGCTCTTCCCATCGTCCACGCTCCCCGCGGTCGAGAACCGCAGAAGTTGCATGTCGAGATAACCGCGCGTATCTACGGCGGAATGACTTCCATTTTGCACGGTTTAGAAATATCCCTCTTTCTTGCGGTCTTCCATGGCGGCGTCCGAACGTTTGTCGTCTGCCCTGCCCCCCCGCTCGGTAATGCGCGACGCGGCCACTTCCAGAATGATCTCTTCGATCGCGGTGGCCCGAGACAGAACCGCTCCGGTGCAGGTCATGTCTCCCACCGTACGGAAACGGACTTCATATTCCCCGGCTTCTTCTCCCGGACGCGGCGCGACGCACTCGGATTCGGCCAGCAGGACGCCGTTCCGCCGGATGCAGCGCCGGGTGTGGGTGAAATAAAGGCTGGGGAGTTCGAGTCTTTCGCGAAAGATATATTGCCAGACATCCATCTCGGTCCAATTGCTGATGGGGAACACCCGCATGTGCTCTCCCATCCGTTTGCGGCCGTTGAAGATGTTCCATAATTCCGGGCGCTGGTTCTTGGGGTCCCACTGCCCGAACTCATCGCGGTGCGAGAAGAAGCGCTCCTTAGCCCGCGCTTTCTCTTCGTCCCGGCGCGCGCCCCCCATGGCCGCATCGAATTGAAACTCCGCAATGGCGTCGAGCAGGGTCACGGTCTGAATCGAGTTCCGGCTGGCGTTCGGCCCGCGCTCTTCCACCGCCCGCCCCTGGTCGATCGAATCCTGCACGCTGCGAACGATGAGCTTCGCCCCAATCTTCCCGATCCACTGATCGCGGTACACGAGAGTTTCCGGAAAGTTATGCCCGGTGTCGATATGCATCAGAGGAAACGGGATCCGCGCCGGCCAGAATGCCTTGCGGGCGAGGTGGCTCATTACGATCGAGTCTTTGCCGCCGGAGAATAGCATCACCGGCCTCTCGAACTGAGCCACCACCTCGCGGATGACGAAAATCGCCTCCGACTCCAGTTCTTTCAAATGCTTCAGACTATAGGACTTCATGTCTCCCTTATTTCCGTACTCGCGTGGCCCCATCAAAGGACGAGCGTAGAGGGGACTTTGACCCAATGTACGATAGTAGTTTGATGTCAGGCAAGCGGAAACGATGCGCCGAAAAACGCCTTCCCGCTCGTACGCCGATTCGTGGCGTCCGGACCGCTTTCGCGCTGTTCACGTTTCTCTTATCCCTATTATCTCCACAAAAGTTCTACGGGCAGATGCCCGCCATCTTCCCTCTCAGCGAAGTCCGCGCCGGACAGAGGGGCACGGGCAGAACGGTCTTTTCCGGCGGCCGTGTGGATGAATTTCAAGTGGAAATACTGGGTATTTTGCGGAACTCCGGCCCCAAACAGTCTATTATACTGGCGCGGCTCTCTGGAGGGCCGCTCGCGGAAACCGGCGTGATGCAAGGGATGAGCGGCAGTCCCGTGTACATCGGCGGCCGCCTGGTGGGCGCGGTGGCGCTGGCGTTCCCCTTTGCCAAGACAGCCATCACCGGAATCCGCCCGATTGAGGAAATGCTCGCCGCCGGTTCTGAGACTCGAACCTCGGAACGCCTTCCCGATGCGGCGCGGAAGCCGCCTCTCGACGCGTCACTCGACGCCTTCGACCTTACGCATATCCCCGGCCCCGCGCGCGGGGGACCCGAGGACGGCGAGCCGACCCTGGTTGATATCGCCACTCCCGTCTCTTTCCACGGCTTCAGCTCCAGCACCCTGCGGCAGTTTGAACCTGTCCTCCGGAAGCTCGGCCTCGCACCCCGGCAAGGCGTGTCAAGCGGCGGTGCACTGGCGCCCCGCATGGGCGCCGCGTCGCGCCTTCACCCCGGCGACATGATCAGCGTGCAGCTTCTCTCCGGCGACATGAGCGCGGGCGCGGATGGCACCGTGACCGCCATCGACGGCCGCCGGATCTACGCCTTCGGACACCAGTTCCTCGGCGCCGGACAGGCCGATTTTCCCTTCGCCCGTTCCGAGGTCATCGCCCTGCTCCCCAACCTGAACGCTTCTTTCAAAATCTCCTCGCCCGAAGAGTGGATGGGTTCGATCACGCTGGACCACAACACGGCGATCGCCGGAGAGATCGGGCGGCGCGCGGCCACTATTCCTCTATCCATCCGCTTGCGGGCATCGAACGGACGCGTAACGGCGTATCGCATGGAGATGGCGAACAGCCCCGTGCTGACCCCGCTCCTGGTTCAGATGGCCCTCTATTCCACCATCGATGCCTCCGAACGATCGGTTGGCCCGTCGACTTATGAGATCCATGGAACCGCCGCCTTCCAGCCGGAGCTGCCCGCCCTGCGGTTCGACAACATCTATGCCGGCGATGTCGGCGTGCCCGCTCTTGCCTCCGCCGCCGTCGCCTCTTCCATCGCCTATGCTCTTGCGCTCGACTTTCCCGGTCTGCGCCTGAAAAACGTCGACCTCGATGTCCGCGCCACCGAGAAGCGGCTGCTGCTGGACATTTCGCAGGTTACTCCGTCGAAGAAGGAAGTGCTCCCGGGCGACGCGGTGGATCTCTACGTGGTGCTTTCCGGCACGGATGGCTCGGTGGTCCGCCGGACCGTGACCTACCACGTCCCCATCGGAGCGCCCGCCGGGATACTGCAATTCTCCGTCACCGATGCGGCGTCGGCGAATCTGGCCGAGTATGCGCGATTCCTTTCCTCTCCGCCGCGTTCGGCCGCGCAGGCTCTCGATTTTCTGAACGGGCTCCGCGACAACCGTAAGGCCTATGTGCGCATCCTCCGCGGCGACCCGGCGTTCTCCGTCGGCGGTGAAACGCTGCCGGATCCTCCACCCTCACTCGGCCTGATACTCTCCAAGGATCAGTCGTCGTGGAACTCGCTCTTGGGGCAGGGATCGAAAATGGAAGAAATCGCGATTGACGCGGGAGGCGGCGTGGTGAGCGGCTCACAGAGCGTTCAGATTCAGGTGAAACAGTGAAGAGCGGACTCGCGGCCCTTCTGGCGCTGGCGGCGGGATCTCTCCACGCCGCCAGCACCACGACATGGGAGATGAACTCCTACCAGGACTTCGTTCACGGTAAGTTCTCCGGAGTTTCACTCGATCGCGCCGGAACGTTATCCATCGCGCCGGCTGTTTCTTCCCTCTTCTCTTCCGGACAGGCAGTGGTATGGAGCCTGGCGGCGGGGCCCAATGGAGTCCTGTACGCGGGCACCGGGCACGGAGGAATCGTCTACCAGATATCGCCGGCGGGCCAGGCCAAAGTGTTATGGAAAGCGGATCAGCCCGAAGTGTTCGCGCTCGCCGTCAATCCAAGCGGCGTCCTTTATGCCGCCACGTCGCCGGACGGGAAGGTTTTTCGCATCGAAGGCGGCAAGGCTGCCGAATTTTTCGATCCGCATGCGAAATATATCTGGTCGCTCTGCTTCGCGCCCGATGGAACTCTCTACGTCGGGACGGGCGGGCAGGGCGAGATCTTTCGCGTCGATCCGCTCGGGCACGGAGAAAAATACTACAGCACCGGGCAGTCCCATGTCACCGCGCTGGCCACGGATTCGCAAGGGAGGCTGCTGGCGGGCTCCGAGCCGAACGGAATCCTCTACCGCATCCTGGCTAAGGACAAGGCGTTCGTGCTCTTTGATTCTCCCCTGCCCGAAATTCGCGCGCTGGCGCAGGGGCCGGACGGATCGATTTATGCTGCCGCGATGGGCGGTTCGGTGAGCAACCGGCTGGGGGTTCAAACTCCCACCGCTCTGGGCGCGACCACGGCCGGGTCCACGCCTTCGGTCAGCGTCACCGTCACCGACTCGGCTGCCGCGGAGGGAGACGGCCAGGCCGCGCCGGAATTGAAACCAAAGCCCGGCGCTCCCGCTGCCGCAACCACCGCGGTGCGCCCCGTGCTGAATGCGCTTTCTCCGATCGTCGAACTCTCCGGCGTCGACAAGTCGGCCGTCTATCGCATTCTCCCCGACAACACGGTAGAGACGCTGTGGACTTCGAAGGACGAAAACGTCTACGACATGGATCTGTCCGGCCCGGATATCCTGCTGGCGACGGACCTGCAAGGGCGGCTTTACAGGCTCGGCGCCGACCGGAAGAACGCCTTGATCGCCGAGACGGGAGAGGGAGAAATTGTGAAGCTGCTTCCTTCGCCGGCTGGCCTGGTTGCCGCGACCGCCGATATGGGAAAGATCTTCCGGATTGGTTCGGCGCCGGCGGCCTCGGGGTCTTACGAAGCTCCGGTCCACGATACCGGCACGGTGGCCCGGTGGGGCCGTCTGACCTGGCGCTCCAGTGATGGTGTGGGAACCATCCGCTTCGAAACGCGCAGCGGCAACTCGGCCCGGCCGGATGCAACCTGGAGCGATTGGGCCGGCGCACCGGATGGAGCCCTATCCAGTCCGAATGCCCGCTTCATTCAATGGAGGGTTTTCCTTGCGCGGGGCGCGTCGCTCGACGGGGTGACGCTCGCGTACCTTCCCCAAAATACGCCGCCGGTAGTGCGCAGCATCGTGGTTTCGAGCGCCGGCCCCGGTTCGAGCGCCGCCGCCAAAAGCCAATCTTCCTCGTCCTCCGCGAACGCCAGCTATTCGATTACAGTGACCGACACGGGCGATGCCCCATCGTTGTCCTCGGGAACTCCGAGCCAAACAGTGGGGCGCTCCGGGGGAGGGCAGATCCAGATCACCTGGCAGGCGGATGACCCCGACTCGGACAAGCTCGCCTATTCCGTCTATTTCCGCGGCGAAGAAGAGCACGCCTGGAAGCTTCTGAAGGCCAACCTCTCCGAAAACGCCTACACCGTCGATGGCGATTCGCTGGCCGACGGACGCTATTTCTTCCGGGTGGTGGCTTCGGACCGTCCGTCAAACCCTCCGGGACAGGCGCGCGAAGCGGACCTGGTTAGCTCTCCGGTACTGGTGGACAACACCCCTCCCATGGTTCGTATTACAAGCTCACGCCGCGATGGAGGCAACGCCTCCATCGACGTGGAAGCCGCCGACGCCTCGTCGCCGCTGCGCCGCTGCGAATACTCGGTGGATGCCGGACCATGGACCATGGTCGAGGCGGCCGACGGTATCACGGACTCGGCCCGGGAACAATTCCAGATCCGCGCTTCGAACCTCGAGATGGGGGAGCACCTGGTGGTGGTTCGCGTTTACGATATCGCCGGTAACGCCGGGCTCGCGAAAACCGTGCTGAAATAGCCGCCGATAAGAGATAAGATGGGCGGGCCCTCTTATGCCCACCATCAATGAACTCAAAACCATAGCCCTCAATCTAAAAGCAAGCCGCTCACTCGAAGTAGCGGTGGCCGAACGCCAGACAGTCCTTGGCCCTACGGGCGAAGTGGTGTTTGCCTGCTACCCCGCCGGAGGCCGCGCTCCTTACACCCCCGCCAGCCTGCTATTGCAGGCGATTGGGAACCGGTCACAAAGAATTTCCGATATCGTCACAACCCAGGCGGACCGCCTGGAAATGGGCACGGGCATGTACCAGATGATGTACAGCGAGTCCGGGAACCACGTGGTTCACGCGGACAGCGCCGCGGCCACGGCCCCCGACATCCGGCTGACCGAACTTGACACCCAGGCCGTCATCAATCGCACATCCCTCAACGAGTTCGAAATCCCGGCGATGAAGCTCGCTAATGTAACGGGCGGCATTAGCGGCGATAACACCAGCAATATCCACCGTATTTACATGCTGGCGGCGTATGCCCTTCTGCAAAAGCAAAAAAGCGGGCAGGTCGGCGACGGATTGCAGGTTGCGGCCATCATGGTCAATCGCCAGGGCGCGATTGTCGCCTGTGGCATAAACACGAACAAAGTAAACTGCACCTATCACGCGGAAGTAAATCTGCTGCAGAGCATGTTTAAGCGCACCAAGGACAACCTGATGCCGCAGGGCGCGCGGATTTATACGACTTTGCAGCCTTGCCAGATGTGCGCGGGGATGATCTACAACTGCCGAAATACGAACCACGCCGCCGATCCTCTCGTATTCTACGGCCAGATCGACCCTGGACAGTTGCGCAAGACCACCGCACTTTCGAACGCCCACCTGGAGAGGCTGCTGAGCCACAACCAGGACGTCAGCCACCTCGACGAGCACAGCCGGCCGCGCGCGGTCGTCGGCGGCGGCCCCAAGGCGATCAAGCTGTTTTATAAGGACAGCAACGAGATCATCCCGGACTTCTCCCAAAATCTGGAAGAACGGGAGCGGCAGTTTGAGGGCACCGCGGCAAAGTTCGGGGAGCGCATTAACATCAACGCGGTGCTGTTCACGCTGCAGCGCAAGTACCTGAGAAACACGTCTCCGCGCGCCTACTCCCCCATCAACGAAAAAACGGTGAATCCCGCCGTGCTGCGAACCGTGGAACACGTCGTCGACTTCCTCAAACAGATGAACATTACCTTGCCCACGATCGAACGCTCCACGGTCCGCGGAGACAAGTGGGTCTAGCGGCGAGCCAGGAAGCCTAAGTCGCGAAACCAGTCGATGAAGCGGTACTGCCAGGTGCCGAAAGGCATGCCGCCGCGATCGGTCAGGCCGCCGGACATGTGGCTTCCGTCCGGCAGAGGATCGCCCGGGTGGCGGCCGCGGCCGTAGATATGCATCTCGATATTCGGGACGGATTGTGCCAGCATGGCGCTGAAATACTGTATGGCCCAAAGCGCATGAACGCGGTCGCCTGAACCCGCGCAGACGACAAACGACGGCGGCACACTCTTCGGAATGGGTGGCGCGGCGCGATCCGGCGCGAAGGGCGACGGCCCGGGATAGATTACGCCCACGAAATCGGGGCGCGAAGAAACGCCCGCCAGCGCGTCGCCGGCGCTTTGATTATCGCGGTCGAATTTCTCGAAAAAGACCGCGGCCGCGGTGGCCAGCTCGGCGCCGGCGGAGAAGCCCATCACTCCGATCTTGTTGGGGTCGAGGTTCCATTCGCGGGCATGGGAGCGAACCAGCCGGATGGATTGCAGCGCGTCGTTCACCGCGTCCACTTGCGGGTTGTACCCGTCGCTGCGCAGGCGGTTCCGCAAGATGACTGTGTTCACGCCGTAGTTGTAAAAGAACGGCACGAAATCCGCGCCCTCGCTGCCCACGTTGAGGGTCCGGTGTCCGCCGCCCGGAATGAGAATGACCACCGTGCCGGTGTTGATGCCACGATCCACGGGATGAAATTCGATCGACGGGTTATGAATATTCACAATGCTGTTGATCCGCCCGGGCACGGTCTGGCTCATGTTGTCGTGCTCCGCTTCGCCGGCGCGATCCAGTTTGAGAAAATGCGAGCCCGGCGGATAAAGCGGAATCACCTGGCCTCCCGGCAGGATCGGGGCTGGAGGGTTTTGTGCCGCCGCGGTAACACTCACCGCCATCAGCAGCAGCGAGGGAAATACGATTTTCCTGAACATAGTCCGGGTTTTATCGTACAACGCGGCGGGAACGGGGCTTCTGGTTCTTTTCTACGCGAATCTTCCAGGCGGCGCGGAGCGCGCCTGCGAGCACGTCTTCGTTGGCGGCCGCGAGGCGAATGTGCGTGGCCCCGCCTCTTCCCCAACCGCCCGCAACAGGCAGGAATACGTCCGGAGCTTCGGCAACGAACGCCGCCTGCTGCTCCGCGGTCAGCATCAGGTTTCCGTAGCCCTGGCTTTGCGACGCAAGCGTGGCGAAAATCCGCCCCCCGACGCGGAAATCGGGAGCGCCCATATGCGAGCTTTCCTCCGCTCCCGGCAGGGTCAGAGCGATGCGCCGGAAATCGTCGGCGTCCATAAGTTCGACTATCTCCCGCTGATCTGGTTCGCGTTCGCCAATTCCCGGTAACGGTACGCGACCTCATAAGAGATGCCGGCGATCTCGGCATCGGTGAGATAACGGAGCGGCGCGGACGCGGGCACGCGCTGAACCACGCGCGCGAGGCCGGAGATCATGGCGAGTTCGGCGGGCTTGGCGGTCCGGTGAACCACCACGCCGCAGCCTTCAATCACAAGGAAGGCGCGCTCGGGATAACCGCATGGCGGACGGATCCCCGGCAAGGGGCGGCGAACGGGGCGGAATAATTCCACCGAACCGGAATCGGAGAGTAAAGCCTGGCAAGGATAGAGCAGGCCGCCTGCCAGAATGGATCGAGAGATCGCGTCGGTGCCCAGCGCGTGCACCTCATCGTCATGAGGGAGAGTCCATGAGGAGTCCGCGCAGATTGCCGACAGCGCCGGATAGTCGGCGGCGGGGGCCTGACGCGGGGGATCGCCGAGTCGGCGGCGAACTTCCGCTAGGAGAGATTCCACCCGCTCCGGAGTATCGCCGGCGATCACGAGTCCGTGGTTGCTCAGAACGAACAAATCCGCGTCCGGCTGCGTCCGGAGAGCGCGTTCCAACTCCCGCGCAAGGGGCAAGCCGGAAGCGGTGTAAGGAATCCACTGCCAGCGTAAGCCCTGGAGGCGGGCTTGTAATTGCGCCTGACCGTCCTTTCGAACCGCCCAGGCGATGGTATCCACGCAATGGACATGAAGAACAACCGGATGCGGCAGGGCGGCATGCAGAGCGGTCTCAAGCGACGCGCCGGCATAACGTCCCGCCGGATCCACGTCCTGGCGCAGGCATTCCACCACGATCTCCCGCAGGTCTAAAGGAATCAGAATGTCGTCCTTCAGAGCGTCGGCCATCCACTTACCCGACGCCTTGACCCACAAGATGCCGTTCAGCTTCACGGAGCTATTGCCAGTGCTCGCCTGGGTAAGTAGTGGGTCTCGTCCCACCCGCGCGGTAAGTTCCAGAAGCCCTTGTAACTCGCGGGGCCGCTCCACTGTTGAATCCTGGGTCATACCTTGCATCCTGCTGTTACTGAGACAAAACCCGCAGTTGCTCTTCCGGCGCGGGTGTGGGCGCTTGCGCTTTCGCCATTCGCCGTCCAATTCTGACCGACGCTCCGAAGATGGCCCCGACAGGAATAACGCCCCCGAGTTTATGAGCGGCGACGGCAGCCAGCCCCATGGAGGCGATGCACCCGCAGGAACTGCAATCCGGCCTGCCGCCAAATTGACAAGGGACGATCCGTGTTTTCAAGTCCGCCGAGATGTTGAGCGTCGTGAGCGCGAAAACACATTCGTCCGGGCTGGAGGGCGGGGTCGAAAATTGCCGGATCAGTCCTTCCGGCATATCCAGCTTGGAGAACGTCTTCCTGAGCGCCAGCATGTCGGTGATGAAGTGCTCGCGCTCGCTGGGCCGCAAAATTTCTTCCATCTGATCCCCGATTTGTGGAGTAAACAGGCTGAACCATACCTTCCGGATTTCGGGCCGCGGAGTCCAATATTCCAGAAATTCCCGCAGATAGCCCTGGCGCTTCATCATCTGCCCCGTTACGGTGCAGTGAATGGTTACGTTCTGGCCCGCGATGTTCTTCAAGATCCGGTCGTAAGTCGCGGGAGCGCGCCGGGCGTCGTGCTCGGGCTGGAGTCCGTCAATCGAAACAACGACATTCAAGCGGGGATGGTCCGCCCAGGCCGGCGGGAGCGGACGAAAAGCGCTGGTGACCAATTGCACGTGAACGCCGCGCCCGGTGAGTAGCGGAATCATCGCTTCTACTTCGCGGTAGCGGACAAGCGGGTCGCCTCCGACGATCGAAAGGTGCAAGGGGCGGTAGCGGTCAACCAGTTCGAGGACGCCCTCGATCAGTTCCTCGCCCTTTCGATCATTCAGGCTGCGCAAGGTCGCGCCGCCTCCCAGGTGCGCATCGTCGTACGCGTAGCAGCCCGGACAGCGCAGCGGGCACTCGCGGGTGATTTCAATCGACAGCGAGGGGCGTTCGCCTTTGAGGATTTTTCCCCATGCTTTAACCACTTCGGAAGTCTTCACTCAACAGATCCCTTTCTCGGAACTGATCAGAGGCCGTGGGCGGCCTGGCAGGTTCGGAAGCGCCGGTCCGTCAACCGCGAAAGAACGTCCGCATTCGCCAAAAGCTTGGGACGAACACCGGGACTAATTGCGCTTTCCACTGGCCGTCATCCTTGAAATACGTGATTCGCGGTCACGAGCGACTCAGGATGGGGTAGACAGCCCCGGTTTTCAACTACCTACCAGGACCGCGGAAAAAGGAGGAGACGGGTCCGCCGCCTGCTCGGTAGATACCGGCAAGCCGCGCTCCGGAAGTAGTTTCAACCCATCCGGGATCGCCCCGGCTTCACTGAAATGGACCAACGGAATCGCAGTCTGGCTGCAGGTCGCCGGCGTACTCGCCAGATTCTGGTGCACGCAAAATGCCTCGAGTTGCGTGCTGCCAGGTCCGGCCGCGGGAGGGTCCGGGATATTGTCGAACGTGGCGAACAGCAATGCCGCGCCCAACAGCCAGATTGTGAGGCCAATCAGTTTCATCCTGTGCCCACTCGCCTTGAGCCTGTCTTAGGGTACCGCAAACCCGGCACACCGGCACATTTCCAGCTCTTTACGGTTGGACGGGCATCCCCGAAAGGCGGTTGCAACCGGGCACAGCGGCGTTGGCAGCGCCTTCTGCCGCCTCCCCCGGCCGCTTTTCCAGGGGATGGGGAACACCGGAGAACGATTCGAAACAAATCTTTTCACGATTGTTTTGCGCTCACGACATGACGCTGTAACGGGGCCGCTTTTTCATGGAGATATGAGGTGTGATCTCCACGTGCATACTACGGCATCGGGCATGTGCACCGTGCCGCTGCTTTCCTCCATTTGCCGGGAAAGCTACAACGATCCGCTGACCCTCTACCGCACGCTGAAACGGCGCGGGATGGATTTAGTCACCGTCACGGATCATGATTCCATCGATGCTTCCGAGCCGTTGCGCCGGTTTCACGATTTCTTCCTGAGCGAAGAGGTCACCTGTTTTACGCCCGCCGGAGCTGAATTTCATATGGGCGTGTATCACATCGGCGAACGCCATCACCAACAGCTTCAGGCGCGGCGCCGCGATCTTTTCTCGCTGCTCGCCTACCTCAACCAGGAGCGGCTCTTCTTCAGCGTGAACCACGTTTTTTCCAGCCTGAACGGCCCGCGGGCCGAACAGGATTTCGCGCTCTTTGAAGATCACTTCCCCGCTTTTGAAACCCTGAACGGCCAGATGCTGCGCAGAGCGAATCAATCGGCCGCCGCACTGGCGCGGCGCTTGCGGAAAACGGAACTGGCCGGTAGCGACGCGCATACGCTGCGCCCGCTGGGGCGCACCTTCACCGAAGTCGCCGGCGCGCAGACCGTCCAGGAATTTCTGGCGGGACTTCGCGCGGGCCGCACCCGCTGCCACGGCGAAAGCGGCAACTACGCCAAGCTGACAACGGCGGTCTGGTCGATCGGCGTCGACCTGATGCGCGAACGGAAATGGGCCGCCGTTTTGCTTCCATTACTGTTCGCCGTGCCGTTCGTCACCGCGGTGAACTATGCGCGCGAAGTAGCGTTCGAGCGGAAGTGGGCGAGCGCGGCTCACCGCGGCGTTCCATCCGCGGCGTGCGTGGAGAGCGTTTAGTTCGTGGCCGGCTCAGCCGACCAGGTCGACTTCGATTTTCTTTTTCGCCGGATCGAGATTCACGATGCGGAAGCTGCGCACCTGACCCGGTTTCAGCTCCGAGCTTTCGTCAGTCGAGACAGACGGGCCCTGTTTCCATTTCGCCGAAAGCATCGCGGTCAGCGAGGATAGATCCGCCTTCGGCGTTTCAGCGGAAGGGCTTCCGCTCCCCGCGGGCTTGCCCCTGCCGGTCAGCTTACATTCGGCCACGACCCCTTCGGCCACTTCCACCTTCGCGCGGTTCGCGCCGACATCCACCAGCCGGCCGGTAATGGAGTCACCCGTCTTGTGCTCGGCGATAAACTCGTCCGCCGAGGTGGGCTCCAACTGTTTCATGCCGAGACGGATGCGCCGCTTCTCACGATCGACGCCCAGTACCGTCGCCTTCACCGTCTGGCCCACAGCCAGCATTTCGCGCGGGTGATTTAGGCGCTTCTCATTCGTGATATCGGCGATGTGAACCATCCCTTCCAAGCCGTTGCCAATATCGACAAAGGCCCCGAAGCTCGTGAGCGATGTGACCGGGCCTTCGATCACCGTGCCGGAGGCGAACTTCTTCTCAGCCTCCTCCCACGGATCGCCCAGCGCCTGCTTCAAACCAAGCGAGATGCGCTTCTCCGCGATCTTGACGCCAAGCACGACCACTTCGACCTGTTCGCCCGCCTTCAGCAGGTCGGAAGGCTTGCGAATCTTCTTTGTCCAGGAAAGTTCCGAGACGTGAATCAGCCCGTCCACTCCCGGCAGCAACTCGACGAAAGCGCCAAAATCAGTAAGCCGTGAGACGGTCCCTTTCACGCGCTGGCCCGGGGAGAAAGTC
>DASZXS010000044.1:0-7839 GCA_035545735.1 Bryobacteraceae bacterium
AGACGGTCGGCAACCGGCAGCGAGTGCTGCTGAGCGATCTCTCCGGGCGCGGCAACGTACTTTACAAGCTGAAGCAGCACGGGCTCTCGGAACGGCTGGACTCCGATGCCCGCCGGACGCTGCTCGAACGTGTAAAACAGATGGAATATCAGGGCTATGAGCTCGAAGCGGCGGAAGGGACGTTCGAGTTAACGGTCCGCGAAGCCCTGCGGCCGGGCACGCAGCTTTTCGAAGTGATCAGCTATGAGGTGGCGACGCGAGTCACCCGCAATGGCGGCGTGGATGTCAGCGAGACCACCGCGACCGTGGCGCTGCGAGTGAACGGCGAGGCCTATACGGCCACGGCCACGGGACACGGGCCGATGAACGCGCTCGATGTCTGCTTGCGGCAATGCCTCTCCACGCTGTACCCGTCGATCGCCAAAGTGAAGCTCACCGACTACAAGGTGCGCGTGCTCGAACCGAAAAAGGGCACGGCGGCGAAGGTCCGGGTGCTGGTGGAATGGTCCGACAAGCGCCGTAGCTGGGCGACTGTCGGGGTATCCGATAACGTCATCGAAGCAAGCTGGCTGGCCCTGGTCGATGCCATCCGGTTGGAACTCATGAGGCTCACCGAGAAGGACGAAACCATCGACCGGGTGGTGGAGGATTACTGCTGGGGCGTGTGACGAAGCGCGCGAATGATGAAAGAATAGGGAGAGCCGCTTAACGGGCGGCTCTTTTTCATTCGTCATGCGCGGGTTCATCACCAGGAGAGTTCCTGACTTCGATCGTGTGCTGCTTGTCGAGAGCGGATCGCGCAGACTCGTCGAAAATCTGCTGGAGCACCTCTATTCGCTCAGCCCGGAAATGCGCGCGGACGTGGTGACGTGCTACGGAAGCGCTCCCGCCGCGCTTCGGGCAGGGACCGGCCGGATTTACGACGTCAAGGAGTACGCGACCGGGACCGCACGCCGGAAGTTCGCTTCCCTGCTCGCGTCGAACGGCTACCAGGCCGTCTGCATTCTCTGCTCCGCCGAGCCGATTCTGGCAACCTGGAAATGGGTGATCGCGGCGCGCGTGCCGGCCAAAGTGCTCATTGTGAATGAGAATGGCGACTACTTTTGGCTGGACCGCGGGCACATGGCGCATATCCGCCGTTTCGCGGCCTATCGCGCGGGGTTTAGCGGCGCCGGCGCGGCGCGTTCCCTGGCGCGTGTTCTGCTGTTTCCTTTTACTCTGCTGTATCTGCTGCTGTACGCGGCAACCATTCACCTGAGGAGGGTTTTGAGAACGATATGAAAGCCGTCTACATCGAAGAGCACGGCGGGCCGGAGAAGATCTTAGTCGGCCAGCGACCGAAACCATCCGCCGGAGCGGGCGAGGTGCTAGTGAAGGTCGCCGCCGCCGGCGTGAACTACATCGACACGTATCATCGCTCCGGGTTATATAAAGTCGCGCTTCCGTTTATTTTTGGAGGCGAGGGCGCGGGCATCGTAGAGAGCGCCGGAGACGGCGTCCAGGGATTTGCCGCGGGCGACCGCGTCGCATGGGCGATGCATCTCGGCTCCTACGCCGAATACGCGGTCGTGCCGGTGTCCCGGCTCGTGAAGCTTCCCGCCGGAATCGACTTCCCGGTGGCGGCCGCGGCTCTTCTACAGGGCATGACCGCGCACTATCTGACTCATTCGACGTATCCGCTCAAAAAGGGCGACACGGCGCTCATCCACGCCGCGGCGGGCGGCACCGGGCTGCTTACGGTCCAGATGGCGAAGAGACTCGGCGCCAGGGTGATCGCCACTGCCGGTACCGAAGCTAAGGCGGCGCTCGCGCGAGAGGCCGGGGCCGACGAGGTGATCCTCTACACCCGCGAGGACTTTGCGGCGGCCGTCAAGCGGCTCACCGGCGGGCGCGGCGTCGAAGTGGTCTACGATTCGGTGGGAAAATCGACATTCGAAGGCAGCCTGAACAGTCTCCACCCGCGCGGCTACATGGTCAGCTTCGGCAACGCCAGCGGAGCGGTTCCGGAGATCTCGCCGCTGATCCTGTCACAGAAGGGCTCGTTATTTCTCACCCGCCCCACCCTGGTCAACTACATCGCAACGGCGGACGAGCTGCACTGGCGCGCCGGCGACGTGCTGGGCTGGATCGTGGATGGCAGCCTGAAGATCCGCATTCACAAGGTTTATCCGCTCGAAGACGCGGCGCAGGCGCAGCACGATTTGGAATCGCGCGGCACCACCGGCAAGCTGATTCTGAAGGTGGCATGAAGCCTCCATCCGGGAACATTGCCCGGCTCATCGCCCGCTTTCCGGAGCTGAAGCTCGATGCCCTCCTGATTACCGCGCTGCCGAATGTCCGCTACCTGACGGGCTTTACGGGGAGCAACGCGCTGCTCGCGATTACACCGGAATCCTGGGTTCTGTTCACCGATTCCCGCTACGAAATTCAGGCGCGGGAGCAGGTGAGCGGCCCGGTGAAAGTAGTGCGGATGCCGCTCGCCATAGCCGCCGGGGCGTGGATCGCCCGAAAGCGCGCCCGCCGGATCGGATTCGAAAAGACGCGGCTGCTGCACGAAGACTACGCGGTAATTCACGACACGCTGCGGCTGAATTCGTCGCTGGTTCCGGCGCCGGGTTGGGTGGAGCGGCTTCGCATGGTGAAGTCCGAGGACGAGATTGCGCGGATCCGCCGCAGTGTGCTCACCAATTCGGCGGCGCTCGCCGCGGCACTCCCGCGCATCCGTCCCGGTATTACGGAAAACGACGTCGCGGCGGAACTGGAATACCAGATGCGCCGGAGGGGCGCTGAAAAGCCCGCGTTTGAGACCATTGTGGCGTCCGGGGCGCGGACGGCGCTGCCTCACGCCGAGCCGGGTCCCCGGCGACTCGAATCCAATCAACTACTATTGATAGATATGGGCGCGAGCCAGGAGGGTTACGCGAGCGACATGACGCGCATGTTTGTGCTCGGCAAGACCGGCGCCCGGACCAAGCGCGTGTTCCGCGCCGTCCGGAAGGCGCAACTGGCCGCGATCGAAGCAGTGCGCGCGGGCGTGACGGCCGGACAGGTGGACCGGGAGGCGCGTCGCGTCCTGCAAGCCGAAGGATTGGGGAGAGAGTTTGTCCACTCGACAGGTCACGGGCTGGGTTTGGAAATTCATGAGCCGCCGAGACTGGGAAAACAAGACGGAACGGTGCTGGAGGCGGGAATGGTGATCACCATCGAGCCCGGCGCCTACATCGACGGTTTGGGCGGGGTGCGCATTGAAGACACGGTGCTGGTGACTCCCACCGGATGTGAAGTCCTGACGCCCACGTCAAAGGAGCTGATTTCGCTTTAGCATGTCCAACGACGACATCAAAGAGTTGATTCAAATTGTGCTGACCACCGGGATCTCCGAATTGGAGGTGCAGCGCGGCGAGAACCGTGTGCGCATTCGCGGGCAGGCTTCCCATGCGGATTATATAGCCGCCGCGCCGGCGCCACCAGCCGCTACGTTCGCGCCGCCCGCGCCCGCCGCCAACGCACCGGCGCAACAGGCCGGCGCGGCCGCCGCCGCGGCCGCCGACACCATACTCGTAAAATCGCCGATTGTCGGCACCTTTTACGAATCGGCATCGCCGGGCTCCGCGCCCTTTGTGAAGGTCGGCGATGCGGTCGAGCCGGGCCAGGTGCTGTGCATCATCGAGTCGATGAAGCTGATGAATGAAATCGAGGCGGAAGTTGCCGGCACAGTGGTGAGCAGGCTGATGGAAAACGGACGCCCTGTCGAATACGGCGAAGCTCTCTTCGCCATCCGTCCCCGATAGCATGTTCAAGAAAATTCTCATCGCCAACCGCGGCGAAATTGCCTTGCGCGTCATCTGTGCGTGCAAGGACCTCGGAATCCGGACCGTGGCGGTCTATTCGGAAGCCGACCGTCATAGCCTGCACGTGCGTTTTGCCGATGAAGCGATTTGCATCGGGCCGGCCAAGAGTTCCCGCAGTTATCTCGATATCCCTTCGGTGATCAGCGCGGCGGAGATCACCAACGTCGACGCGATTCATCCCGGCTACGGTTTTCTGAGCGAAAACGCGGATTTCGCCGAGGTCTGCGAGACATCGCGCATCAAGTTTATCGGACCGCGTCCGGACGTCATCCGCAACATGGGTTTGAAACAGCACGCCCGCGCCGCGATGGCGGCCGCCGGAGTCCCCATTCTCCCGGGCTCCCAGGGCATTTTGAACGGACCGGACGACGCGCTCGCGACGGCCGGACAAATCGGGTATCCCGTAATGCTGAAAGCCTCGGCGGGCGGTGGTGGGCGGGGCATGCGCATCGTACGCGAAGCCCAGGAATTACCCAATCTGCTGGCGCAAGCGCAAAGCGAAGCGCAGGCGGCCTTTTCCTGTCCCGATATGTACATGGAAAAGCTGATTGAGACGCCGCGGCACATCGAATTTCAAGTCCTGGCGGATCATCACGGCAACGTCGCGGTTCTGGGCGAGCGGGAATGCTCCATCCAGCGGAGGCATCAGAAACTGCTGGAGGAAGCGCCGTCCACCGCCGTCAGTCCGGAGCTTCGGGCCAGCATGGCCACTCGCCTGGAAGAAGCCATGCGCCGGATCGGCTACACCAGCGCGGGGACCGTCGAGTTTCTGATGGACGAGAACCGGAGCCTCTACTTCATTGAGGTGAACGCGCGAATCCAGGTAGAGCACCCGGTGACCGAGGCGATCACGGGAATCGATCTGGTGAAGAGCCAGATTCTGATTGCGGCGGGCGCGAAACTCCCCGAGATCATGTCGCTGCCAGTGCAGATCCACGGGCACGCGATCGAATGCCGCATCAACGCCGAGAATCCGAAGACCTTCGCGCCTTCCCCCGGACGCATCACCGGGCTGAACCTGCCGGGCGGCATTGGGGTGCGGGTCGATACCGCGGCGTATACCGACGGCGTAATTCCCCCATACTACGACTCACTGGTCGCGAAATTAATCACGCACGGACACGACCGCGCCGAAGCCGTGGCGAGGATGCGCCGGGCGCTGGATATGTTCGTGGTGGAGGGAATCTACACAACGATCCCGCTCCATCATCAGATTCTTGCCACCGAAGATTTTCTCGCGGGACGTCTGGATACCAAGTTCCTCTCGCGCATGCCACCTTCGTAGCATGGCCGCCTAGCCGCGCTTCATGAGCCAGGCTTCGGCGACAATCGTTCCCCATCCGCCGCAGTTGCGCCAAACCTCGCGTTGAATGCGCTTGGTGAACATGGCATTGCCCGAGGCCTGGCGCTCGGCAGCCGGCCACAATACCTCGTCTGGAGACCGCTCGAACCGAATGGTCAGCTCGCCGCCGCGAATCGCTTCCGCGGGAATGTCGAAGGTAAAATGGTCGCTCATCCGTTCCGGGACTTCCAGATCGCGCGCCAGAACAACGTCGCCCGCATAGATGGTCTCCGTTCTCTGATGCATGCGCGCGTTGTAGCGTTCCTGATACCAGGGACGAACCAGCGTGAACCGAATCCGGTACGATGCGCGAGGATCGAGGCCCCGGTAACGGAAGGCGACGCCGTGTTCCTCGTCCTGCGTATAGTGCATCGTCTTCTGGCTGGGGAGATTCCCCTCCGAGAGCATTCCGGCGACGACGGGCTGGCCAAAGTCGAAGGGATATCCATGCACAACGTTGGGACAACCGTCCAGTGTTCCGCAATTGTCGTAAAAGCCGCCCTCGCCCGGATTCTCATAATCCGTAATCATGCGCAGCAGCCCGGTTCTCTCCGCGCCTCTCGCGGACCGCACCCGCCCGAGTTGCCGCTTAAGCCATCCGAGGCCAATGAAATCGTGCTCCAAGTTGTAGTAGCCTTCGCTACGAACGCCAAACAGGCGATTGCTTTCGTCCCCCAGGCGTCCGGCCTCTTCGCGCAGGCGCGTCATTTCAGGGGTCGGGCGAATACCGTCGATCCACGCTGCGCCCTGCTCCAGGGCCGTTTCCGGATTGCGGCGCGCGGCGGCCACGATTCTTTCCCGCACTTCGATCTGCTGGCGCACGCTCAGTTGAATGTGTTTATCGAGCGCTGCCTTTTCCATGTATTCCCGCCACAGCCAGTTGTGCTTCATGCGCACGGCGGGCATCTGTTTTCCAGCTTCGCTGACTAGGCGATAGTAGCGATCAATGCCTTCTTTTTTTGTAATTGGGACACCCGGTTTTTCGACCACGTTGTCCTCAAGTTGGAAAATAGCCTGGGCCATCCGCGGCGCGGCGGCGGGACCAAACCAGGTGCGAGCGTATTCGGCGACCACGTCTTCGACGCGCGTCTGCGGCGCCCACATGAGCCTCTGCCACATCCACTGATTGAAATGGTCCTGCGTGCCGCTCGAATGCGTGACATCACCGATGCCATAGCGCATGGTTTCGTTGAACACCCAGTGATAATAGCGAGGCCATGCAAAGAAACTGAGCCGGTCGTAGACCATCGTGAGCGCGCGATCGGGCTGGCGTTCATAAATGAAATGATTCCAATGCGGCGGCCGGTCGCCATTGCGGTCGGCGCGAGGATAGGCTTGCGCCAGCCCGTTCTGGGAATAGCGCCAGTGCGTTAGCTCGTTGTAAAAGACAATATCCTGCTGCGGCGGCAACTGGTGCAGGATTTCTTTCAGGTAGCGGTCGAAGGGGCCGAACCCGGGGTAGCGGAACAGATCCATCCGGTGTGTTTGACGATGCCCGGGCTGCCAGCCCATCGCGTCCGAGCCGGGGCCATAACTGAACGCCCTTAACCAAGGCCGCGGTTTTTCCTGTAAGTAGGCAAAGATTGCCTCGTCATCCGCGTTGTCGAATTTCTGATTGATGGCAAAAAACTCGGCGCGCGGGTGATAGCGGCGAATGATGGCCGCGAGTTCCTCGCAGAGCCGGATGAATGTACCGCCATAAGGCTTGCACATGTCGCATTCGCAGCCGCCTCCATCGCCGCCCGGAAAGCGGACGTAATCCGCTTTGGGCGCATCCCGGAACTCCTTTTCACACCGCTCCAATAGAGCTTTGCGTCCTTCCGGGGCCGACGGGCAGAGGTAATTATTCCGGCCAATGGATTCCATCGCTTGAATCGCGGCCGTGCCATCGCATGTATTCGGGCCATAGTGGATGAGCACCTTTAGGCCAAACTCCCGCGCCACGCGAATGAGCACATCCTCGTTACGCGTGCTCGTGGACGCCGCCACCGTGTTCAGGCCGGCGAGGGCATAATCGACAATCGCCCGCCGTTGCTCGTCGTCCGTCCACGGGCGTACCCTGCCTTTTGTGCGCGCCACCGAGCTCTGTCCGAACTGCGTCCCGCGCACTTCAAATGCAGGCGCGGTCCGGACCTTGATTTCCGCCGGAAACTCAAACGACGCCGTTCCAATTTCCATGCGCCGTAAAATTTCACCGGCGGCATACAAAACCCCACGGTCGTCGATGCCGGCCGCTAGCAACACGGCGTTCTTGCCGGAGACCGTCTGCAGTAGAAACCCTTCGGGCCCCGGTTCCAGACCGGAGAGAGGCGGAAGCCGCTGCGCCTGGAACCATGACGCGAGCCCAGAATGATGTTCAGGAATGCCGAGAAGGATGACCAATTCGCCGTTCGAGGGCGCGGCGGCATTTTCCTCCTCGATACGGACGGCAATACCGGAAGGCTCGCCAACGCGCTCGGCCAGTAGCTTCGCGACATTGCGCTCCACCGTGCCGGCCTGAGCCCCTATGCGGATGACAGCGCGCCGGTAGACTGCTGTGGGAATGTGCGGTTCTTCCGTGCTCCCGTCCCAGGGAGAGACAGCGCCGGCCGCGGGCGCCCCGTGCGCGAGGGTGGTTCCCGCGATGGCGGCGCGGCCGAGGTCGCG
>DASZXS010000045.1:0-27798 GCA_035545735.1 Bryobacteraceae bacterium
CGTTCATCCGCGGCTTGTTCGAGCCGCTCGGGTACGCGGTAAACACAGAGAGACATCCGCTCGACAAGCACTTTCCGGAATGGGGCGACGGTGTCTACTACACGATCACGATTAACGGCAAGAAACGGCTGCAGGATCTACTTGCGCACATATATGTTCTGGTTCCGGTGCTGGACGCGGATAAACACTACTGGGTTGGGGACGACGAAGTTGAAAAACTCCTCCGAAAAGGGGAAGGCTGGCTTGCTGCGCACCCGCAGCGTGAAGCTATTACGACACGATATCTACGATACGACCGGCGGCTCACTCGGGACGCCCTAGCACGGTTGGCCGAAGAAGACACGCCAGACCCCGAAGCCGTCGAACAGGCCCACACGAACGAAGAGCTCGAAATCGAAGCGCCGATACGACTCTGGGAGCAGAGAATGGAAGTGGTACTCTCCGCACTGCGTGCAGAGGAAGTTAAAACTATCCTTGATCTCGGCTGCGGCGAAGGAAAGCTACTAAAACCCCTTCTTCAGGACAAAGCATTCGAGCGGCTCGTTGGATTGGATGTTTCCTGTCGGCGTCTCGAAACGGCACGACGCCGGCTCTATATGGATCAGATGCCCGATGCCCAACGAAAGCGCATCGAGCTTATCCACGGCTCACTGATGTATAGAGACAAGAGGCTGGAAGGGTTTGACGCGGCGACCGTGATCGAGGTTATCGAGCACCTTGATCCTCCGCGACTCGCAGCGTTCGAACGGGTGCTGTTTGAATGCGCTCAGCCCAAAGTCGCCATCATCACAACTCCAAATTCGGAATACAACGTTAAGTTCGAATCCTTGCCGACTGGCCGATTCCGGCACAAGGACCATCGTTTCGAGTGGTCACGCCAGGAATTCTCGGCTTGGGCGCACGGCATCGGCGAGCGGTTTGGGTACTCGGTTCGGTTTCTCCCGATCGGCCCGGAAGATCCCGTCGTCGGCGCTCCCACCCAGATGGGGGTGTTCACAAAGTGAAACTCACTATTCCGGAACTCTCCCTCGTTGTACTTATTGGTCCGTCGGGTTGTGGCAAGTCCACCTTCGCTCGGAAGCACTTCAAGCCGACCGAGATCCTCTCATCCGACTTCTGCCGTGGGCTCGTGTCCGACGATGAGAACGATCAGGCCGCAACAAAAGAGGCTTTCGAGGTGTTGCACTTCATCGCCTCAAAGCGGCTCGCGGCCGGCAAGCTTACAGTGGTCGATGCGACGAATGTTCAACCCGAATCGCGAAAGCCGCTGGTTGCGCTGGCGAGGCAGTTTCACATCCTGCCGGTTGCAATTGCATTGAACCTCCCCGAACGCATCTGCGCCGACCGAAACAAATTGCGAGCAGATCGGAGCTTTGGTCCGCACGTCGTCCGCAACCAATCTCAGGACCTGCGCCGTTCGCTCAGAAACCTTGAACGCGAGGGCTTCCGGCATATTCACGTGCTGACCACACCGGAAGATGTTGAGGCTGCCGTTATAGAACGGCAACCTCTCTGGAACAACCGAAAGAATGAGCACGGGCCGTTCGACATCATCGGCGATGTTCACGGTTGTATCGACGAACTCCGGGATTTGCTCGCTCAGCTCGGATATCAGATTTTCGAGGAGAACGAGGCTTATCAAGTAACCGCGCCAGCCGGCAGGAAGGCGGTATTCGTCGGCGATCTGGTGGACCGTGGTCCCGGCATACCCGACACATTACGGCTTGTTATGAGCATGGTCAGGGCCGGTGCGGCTCTGTGCGTACCCGGCAACCATGATATGAAGCTGGTCCGTAAGCTGAAGAGCCGCGACGTGCAGATCGCGCATGGGTTGGCAGATTCGCTCTCACAACTCGACCGGGAACCCGCGGAGTTCCGCGAAAAGGTCTGCACATTCCTAGACGGCTTGGTCAGCCACTACGTGTTCGACGACGGCAAACTCGTGGTCGCGCACGCCGGAATGAAGGAAGAAATGCAAGGCCGCGGTTCCGGAAAGGTTCGCAACTTCGCGTTGTATGGCGAGACGACCGGCGAGACGGATGAGTTTGGGCTTCCCGTGCGAGGCAATTGGGCTGGTGAGTATCGCGGGCGAGCGATGGTGGTCTATGGACATACGCCGGTGGCGAAACCTGAATGGCTGAATCACACGATCAACATCGACACAGGTTGCGTCTTCGGTGGGAAGCTCACAGCGCTCCGTTACCCGGAGCGCGAGCTGGTTTCTGTGCCCGCGCGGAAGACGTACTACGAACCTGCGAAGCCTTTTCTTCCTGTCGAAACCGCGCCTGCACCGGAGTTGACAGCCCAACAACGCCATGACGACCTCTTGGATATTGAGGACGTTCTCGGGAGGCGAATCATCAGTACGCGATTGCATCGGACAGTCACGATTCGCGAAGAGAACGCGACAGCCGCATTGGAAGTGATGAGCCGTTACGCCACAAACCCGAAGTGGCTTATTTATTTGCCGCCGACCATGTCGCCGTCCGAGACCACTGAGAAGGAAGGTTATCTCGAATACCCAACGGAGGCGTTCGCTTACTATCGGCATGAAGGCGCCGGTACTGTCGTTTGCGAGCAGAAGCACATGGGCTCGCGTGCTGTGGTCATCGTCTGCCGTGACGAGGGTGCGGCGAAAAAACGATTCGGCGTAGTTGGCGAAGGCATAGGAACCTGTTACACGCGTACCGGGCGACGGTTTTTCAATGATCCGGTCATGGAATCCACATTCCTCGCCAGGGTTCAGAACGCCGTTTCGACCGCCGGGCTCTGGGACGAGCTTGCATCAGATTGGCTCTGTCTTGATTGCGAGCTGATGCCTTGGTCAGCAAAGGCGCAGGAACTCTTGCGGGAGCAATATGCTCCGGCCGGCGCCGCGGCAACAGCAGCACTCCCGCAGGCTGTTTCGCTGCTCAGGGCTGGCGCGGCCCTGAATGCTCAACTTGGCGGACTGCTGCAAGAGCACGAAGAGCGACTCCGCCTTACTCAACTCTACGTGGATGCATATCGCCGCTACTGCTGGCAGGTGAGGTCTCTTGACGATCTCCGACTGGCGCCGTTCCATATTCTGGCTTCCGAAGGCCACGTGCACACAGACAAGGATCATGCTTGGCATATGGACACGCTCGGCCGGATTTGCCAGACCGATCCGCAATTCCTTCTGGCGACTCCATGGCGAAAGGTAGACCTTTCGGACGCGGCGAATGAAGCCGACGCCACGAGTTGGTGGGAGTCGCTCACCGATTCGGGCGGTGAGGGCATGGTCGTTAAACCGCTGAACTTCGTGCAAAAGGGTCGCCGCGATTTGGTGCAACCAGCGGTGAAATGCCGGGGGCGCGAATATCTGAGGATTATCTATGGTCCGGAATATACGCGTGTCGAGCATCTTACCCGTCTTCGGCAGCGTGCTCTCGGCGGAAAACGGTCACTCGCGATTCGCGAGTTTGCCTTGGGGGTGGAATCGTTAGAGCGGTTCGTGCACAAGGAACCCCTTCGGCGGGTTCACGAGTGCGTTTTCGGAGTGCTTGCACTCGAAAGCGAACCCGTTGATCCACGGCTATAGCAAGTTGCCATCCACCTGCCCCCGGTTGCTCAAAAATATTTTGTACCGATTTTGTACCAAATACCTGTCTTTGAGGCTTTGGACAACTTAAACGGCTCCGACTTAAGTATCCACACCTCTGAGGCGCATTGTGCTTGCCAGTCCCGACGCGAGTGCCAGTAAACCGGCGATGGCCAGGCCGGTGCGCGGGGCGTCGCTCAAAGAAGTGGCTTCGAACAGAAAGGTCATCACGACAGCGCCGAGTGTTTGCCCCGAAAGGCGCGCCACGCTTTGCAGGCCGCCTGCTGCGCCGCTGCGTTCGAGCGGCGCTGACAGGAACATGCTTCGATTGTTTGACACGTTAAACAAACCAAAGCTTAGTCCGCAAACCATCATGCAGAAACCAATGGCCAGCGGTTCGCGGTGAAGGGACGAAAACGTCGCCGAGCCTAATCCAACGGCGAGAAAGACCCCGCCTGTCAGGCACAACCGCGCTGTCGATACATGATCGGCCAGCTTGCCCGCCACGGGACCGGTGACCGCGACGGTGAGCGGCCATGGCAACAAATAGAGAGCAACCATCAAGGGCGATAAGCCAAAGGCGTTCTGTAAGTAGAACGGCAATGCTATCAATGCGGCTGTCTGGCCGACGAAGGACAGCACTGAGGCAATCACCGACACACGAAATGAAGAATCACGCAAGAGGTCAAGCGGGATCAACGGTGCGCTGCGACCGAATTCACGCCTGATCAACGCCGTCGCCAAGATGATCGCGCCGATGAAAAACATGGTCGCTAATGCGGGATGCGCCGGAGTATACCTCGCTCCGGCCACAAACGAGGCAAGCGAAAGGGCACTGACCGCGATACTTACCAGATCGACCGGGCGCCCAGTTCCCTTACCATCGGGTAACGCTCGTGCCATGAGCAGCACGCAGGCCCCGATGGGAAGGTTCACCGCAAATAGCCAATGCCAGGAAGAAACCGCGAGAATACTCGCGCCGAGTGTGGGGCCGGCCGCTGACGACAAGGCGACTGCCATGGCGTTCCAGCCGATGGCAGTTCCAAAGCGATGCGCGGGCACGCTCAGGCGAAGCAACGCGACACCCAGCCCCATGATACCGGCGCTGCCCACGCCCTGTATGAATCGCGCTGTCACCAGCCAACTCAGCGAGGGGGACAAGGCACAAAGCCCCGATGCAGCGGTGAAGAGTACCGCGCCTGCGCTGAAGACACCGGCGAATCCGCGACGTTCTCCCAAAGCCGCCGCAGGAAGCAGCATCATCACCAGGCCAAGCTGATAGGCAGTGATTACCTGCACCGCCGAGGCGGGCGTGACCATCAGCGAAGTCGCGATGGTTGGCAGGGCGATATTCGCAATCGCCGCATCGAGCACCACCAGAACCATGGCCGCCAGCACGGAGGAGATGGCCCAATGACGTTTCCCGGGATCGGTGATGCCCTCCACATTTGCTACGATCGGCCGTGCGGTCACCGTGCGCTCCAGAATCCCTCTCGTTGCACGTAACGAGTGACCTTCTTCTCGACCAGATCCTCTTTCTTGAGGTCGCGCTCTGTGAAGCGGAACAATAACGCGGGTCCGGACACGCATAGAGTGTCGTGGATGTCACCTGGCAAATAGAGTTGCACCTGACCGGGCTTCACGAGGGTCGCGTTGCGCTTAACGAGCCGGCTCCTGCCGCCGGGGCCCTCGACGCGGCCATAGGTACCCATTTCGATTTCGCCCTGTTGGACGGCGTAAATCACCCAACTCCGGCCGTGATCGTGCGGAGGGCGATAGAGAGCCGCCTTTTCGAAATGTGCCAAAAGAACAAAGCCGTGGTTGAGGTCACGATAGAGCTCCTGGCTGGCTGGTTGGTCGCGGTGCAACTGGACGAGCCATGGTTCTTCGGGCGATGCCCCTGCCAAGGCTTCCATGCGGGAACGAGCTGCTTCAACCAGCTCCGAGGTCAGAGGTCCGTAGAGGGCGCTGATTTCCGCCATGGTGGATTCGAGCGTGTTTTGGGTCATTTGTTTCTCCTTTCTGACTTCACGAGCAATCGTAAACCAGGGCGCTCGCTTGCGAAAAGCGCAATCATCGCAAGTTATTCGTGCGTCTAACGCCATGTCATGTTAGATTTCGGTATGACGAATCCGGACCTGAATCTGCTCGTGGCGTTGGACGTTCTGCTCGATGAAGGCAGTGTGGCGAGGGCGGCGGATCGCCTGAACCTCAGTCCATCGGCAATGAGCCGTACTCTGGCCCGCCTGCGCGAGACAACGGGCGATCCCTTGCTGGTGCGTGCCGGTCGCGGACTCGTTGCAACCCCACGCGCTCTCGAATTGCGAGAACGGGTTGGTGCGCTCGTACACGAGGGTCAGGTCCTGCTGCGGCCGGCAACGGCGCTGGATATCTCGAAAGTGGAGCGCGCTTTCACGATGCGCATGAGCGATGGGTTCGTCGAGAATTTCGGGCCAGGTCTGCTGGCACGCGTCGGTGCGGAAGCTCCGGGCATCCGTCTCAATTTTCTTCAGAAGCCCGATAAGGACAGCGCCCCCTTGCGGGAAGGGCGTATCGACCTGGAGACTGCGGTGGTCGAATCGTCGATGGGGCCGGAGCTGCGCACGCAAGCCCTTTTTACGGACCGCCTCATAGGCGCAATCCGCGCCTCGCATCCGCTGGCAGACAAAAAGATCAGCTCAAAGGACTATACCGATGGCCGGCACGTGATCGTTTCGCGAAGCGGTCTTGATGAGCATGCGGTCGAGGCCAGGTTTTTACCCGCAGGCCTTTCACGGCACATAGCAAGTTCGGTAGGTGGCTTTGCGACGGCTCTGGCCGTGGCGAGGCAGTCCGACCTGATTGCCACCGTTCCTGAACTTCACACAGCCTCGCTCCGCGAGGATATGGTCAGTTTTCCGCTGCCCGTGCGCACGACAAGCTTTACGGTTTCCATGGTCTGGCATCCGAGGCTCGATGCCGATCCAGTCCACCGCTGGCTAAGGGCGTGTATTCGGGCGGTCTGTTCGGTGTAATGAATCGCGTCGAAGAGACCTTTCGATCGAGAGCCGACCTCGCCTTTACTGCTCCGGCGTTCATACGCTCGAATGCCTGGTAGTTCTCTGCTTTCATCAGAAAAGGGTTGATTCGGCTAAGTCTTTGGGGAATCAGGTTCGAATCCAGCCCGCGTGTCTCTCGCGGAGCTTAGGCACCAGGATCTCTACCGCGCAGCAACGGCGGATTGGCCAGTGGCCAGTGTCGACAGACTATAGGTCGGGGCAGGATCTTGCGCTAGCCCTAATCTGCGAGGGCGGCGGTTTCGTCGATGAGGTTTGCCACCTGCACGACCCGCTTCGACTCAATCATCCTCGGAGCCCATTCGCGTTCTTTATCGGGGCGGTTCATGAGGAACGCGCTGACCACAATGTTGGCCCGCGTCCACCACGCACTGAAGTTCTTGGTCGCCGGATCACCTCGATATACAACTCTGTCCGCACCGGTGGGGTCGCCCCATAGTTCGTAAGAAAGGTCGAAGACGTCAGAGAAAACATAGGGGACATGGCGAAACTGCGTACGTCCACTTATGAGGGTCCGGGCGACGTGCCGTCCTTGCGAGACCGCATTGTCCCAATGTTCGACACGCCGACGCTTTGCGAACAGTACGTCGGGATAGTTCGCGATGTCTCCGGCGGCAAAGATGCCGGGAGTGGAAGTTTCCAGGTGCTCATCGACCACAACTCCGTTGTCAATTTTGATGCCGCTGCCTTCGAGGAAGTCTAGTGAAGGTTGGGCTCCAATGCCCGCTACGAGAAGGTCGCAAGCTATGGTCTTACCATCAGCGAATACCGCAGTGGTCAGACAGTCAGAACCTTGCAACTCTACCAGCTTCACACCGTGGACAAATCGAACCCCTCGATTGGCGTAATAGTTTTCGAAAAACCGCGACATCTCGGGCGTGAAGAAGTTCTTGCAAACGCGCTCCTCGCGCATAGCGATGGTGGTTTCGACGTCGAGTTGCGTCAGCGCGCTTGCGACTTCCATCCCGATAAAACCACCACCAAGCACCACGGCGCGTTTCGCACCGCTTGCCGTCTGCCGAATCCGCTTCGAATCGCTCATCGAACGGAGATATAGGACGTTCGGAAGGTTCGCACCTGGAATATCAAGCCGTCGTGCGCGGCTCCCCGTCGCGAGAACTAGATTGTCGAACAGGAGTTCTTCGCCGCTTTGAAACACCAACCGACGTTTGTTCGTATCAACGGAACGAACGGTGCACTTGAGCCGGATCTCGATCCCATTTTGCCGATAAAAGTCCTCCGGATTGATTCGAATGGAGGCTTCGTCTTCCAAGCCGAGAAGGAAGCCTTTCGACAGAGGAGGCCGTTCGTAGGGAATCGCCGCGTCGCCCGATAGAATCGCCAGATCGCCCGGCTTCGCACCTAATTCGACAAACTGCTTGGCTGCATAACCGGCAACCATGCCCCCACCCACAATGGTAAATTTCACACGGCCCATGCACTTTCTCCTTCCAGCAAAACGAGCGGCGCCATTACCGCGTGCGCCGCTCGGTGCCAAAGGCGAACAGGGGGATGTCCAGCCTTGGATGGGACTGCCCTCGCTGCATTCCAACTAGTCATTCCGCGAGGTACCAATCTTCATCTGGCGACCCGACGGACATGCCGCACTGCTGCCAAAGCCAGTAGGCCAGATGTTCGATTCGTGCATTTTTCATTAGTCAGTCCTTCTCTCTTAATCCCCTTGGTCGTCTTTTCTCCAGGGATTGTTCAAACGGCGCTCTAAGCCGCCTTCGAGCCCTTGTGAGACTTCTGGATGAACTCCAACAAGTCGCTGTTGACCTGTTCCATGTGCGTTGCCGGGATGCCATGTGGAGCACCGGGATAATAGACCGTTTCGACGTTCTTGACGAGCTTGGCGGCTCGGCGCGCCGTGATGTCCACCGGGACAATCTGATCATCCTGGCCGTGCAGCAAGAGAGTGGGAACGTCGAACTTCTTCAAATCCTCCGTGAAGTCCGTTTCCGAGAACGCCTTTACGCATTCGTATGCATTGTGGGTCCCGGCCTGCATGCTCAATAACCAGATCTGGTCGAGCAGCCCTTGCGACACCTTTGCGCCCGGTCGATTCGCGCCATAGAAGAGAACGGCGAAGTCCTTCCACGCCTGCGAGGGATCTTTGGCGATGCTAGCGCGAAGTCCGTCAAAGACTTCAGTGGGAATCCCCTGCGGATTCGACGCCGACTTCACCATGCTGGGCGGGACGGCTGAAATGAGCGCGGCCTTGGACACGCGTTTCGTTCCATAGCGCCCGATGTAGCGTGAGACCTCGCCGCCCCCCGTGGAATGACCGACGAGCACGGCATCCTTCACATCCAGATAATCCAGTACTGCCGCCAGATCGTCGGCGTAGCTGTCCATGTCGTTGTGCGTTGCCGTCTGCGTTGAATGCCCGTGGCCTCGACGATCATGGGCGATCACACGAAATCCGTGCTGCGCGAAAAAGATCATTTGCCCGGACCACGAATCGGACGACAATGGCCAGCCGTGACTGAAAACGATCGCAGGTCCAGTGCCCCAATCGCGATAGAAAATCCCGGCTCCGTCTTTGGTCTTCACAAAATTCATATTGGCTTCTCCTTTTGCTGATACTGTTAAAATGTTCGCCGGCAAGAAAGGCAACGAGTTTACCGGCGAGAATCTGAGTGCCGCGAGCGCGGCTGCGCCCCTTTTGAGCCACGACAATCGATCTGATCGTTGATCTGTTTCATAAGGTCGCGCCAAGGAAAGTGCACGCTACCTGCCAATTTGGGTTCTGGGGGGGGAACATGCCAGCGGAGAGTAACTTGCGCCGACTTTAGACTGCGTACGAGATGATCGTAATCGACGCGATTTCGTGAACCGCCCTAAAAGTATCCGCTTTGGTGCCGAAGCCGCGTGAGTCCGTCCAGCGGGCACGCCGTCCTTCACTGAGGCTTCTGGGCCCGTCGTATCCCCAGCCGGTTCATCAAGCTCCGCAGAGTGTTGGGGTGCATGTCCAGGATGGCTCCCGCGCCCGATGCGCCACTGATTACCCAGCCGGTCTTTTCCAGTACGCTGATGATGTGGCTCCGTTGGACTGCTTCCAGCGAATCAACGGATTCAGTGTCGAGGCTCGATCCGTGCGGCAAATCATCGTTGGAGTCGATTGGCAACAAATCGGCACCCAATCTTAAAATAGGAGCGGTCGAGAGGACGACCCCTCGCTCAATCACATTCTGAAGCTCGCGGATGTTGCCAGGCCACGAGTAGTCTTGGAGCAGCCTCATCGTTTCTCTCGAGAAGGAGTCCACTGCTTTCCCCATGCGCTTAGTGGACTGTTTGAGTAACGCCATCGCGATGAGGGGAATGTCTGACTTTCGTTCTCTGAGAGCTGGCACGAAGAGCGGGATCACGTTCAGCCGGTAATAGAGGTCGGAGCGAAATGTTCCATCCTTCACTGCTTTTTCCAGATCCCGATTCGTGGCGGCGATGATTCGGACATTCACCTTGATGGTGCGGTTGCTGCCAACCGGCTCAAACTCCTGCTCCTGCAGGACGCGGAGCAACTTCACCTGAGTTTCGAGAGGCAACTCACCAACTTCATCCAGAAACAACGTACCGTTGTTGGCAAGTTCGAATCTTCCGATCCGGCGTTCCGAGGCACTCGTAAACGCACCTTTCACATGTCCAAACAGTTCGCTCTCCACCAGCCCGGACGGAATGGCGCCGCAGTTTACTTTGACCAAGGGACTGTTCTTCCGCTGGCTTCTATTGTGAATTGCACGCGCGATGAGTTCTTTGCCGCTGCCCGTCTCTCCGATGATCAAAACGTTTGCATCCGTCGGAGCGGCAGATGCGACGCGGTCCAACAGCTTCAGCAGTTCCGGACTATTTCCCAAGATCTCTTCAAAGTTATGTTCCCGGCGAATCTCATCCTGCAGGTAACGGTTCTCGGTGTGGAGGCGGTCCTTCAACTGTCTGATCTCATCCAAAGCGTTCGCCAGGTCGCCTTCCGCTCGTTTTCGATCGTCGATATCCGTCAACAACAAGTGCCAACAGGTCACGACGCCTTCCGCATCACGGGCCGGCAGGCCGCGGGCCTGGAACCAACGATAGACGCCGTCGAAGCGACGCAGCCGATGCTCCGCTTCATACGGTTCGCCCGTCTTGAGGCAGTGTGTCCATGCTGAAATCACATTCGGGAGGTCGTCCGCGTGAACCACATTGCTCGCGACCCAGTCCTTCAGTTCTTCTGTGGCCTTACCGAAGTAGTCCAGGTTCCGTCGATTCAGCAGAAGGACTTCGCCGGCTGGGCTCATCGTTGCTATCAGGCCAGGGATACTGTCGATCACGCGGCGTAGATTCTGCTCGTCGGTTCTGACGGCCTGCTCGGAAACCTTACGCTCATGGATATCGGTATTGGTGCCGAACCACTGGATCAAAGTTCCTGACGAGTCGAACAACGGGCTCGCTTGCACCAGGAACCATCGGAAGACTCCGTCGGCCCTGCGAAAACGAACCTCAATCTCGCCCGGTTGCCGCGAATCCAACATGCGTTGCCACGCCTGCCCCATCATTTCAAGATCTTCAGGATGAATCGCCATCATCCACCTGTTGCCACAGGCTTGATCCAAGCTAAGACCGGTGTAGTCCAACCAGCGCTGGTTGACATATTCTGCGGCACCTGCTGGATCGGCGGCCCAAACCAGGGCTGGAATCGTATCGATGATGATTTGAAGCGAACCGCGCCGGCGAACTTCCTCCGGCCGGTGAAATTCCTGAATGTGCGGGTGAGGTACGAAGACAGAAGTCACGAGAATCACTCCTAGCGAAGTAGCTGTGCGCAGAAGCAGAGACCGCGCCGGAGGGATTTTTGTGACAGATTTGTCGAAAAACTAGAGGCTTTCGGGAACGCGCCGCAACTGCTGAGAGGACAATGAAATCCCAGAAAGTTTGCTGGGCCTCATGAACCACAGGATCTGGTCGATGCCATCTTCCGATGCTTCGACGGACGCCAGCCCCGCACACTCCCCTTCCCTTGACATCAGGACGCACGGCCGGCCATTGGCCTCGATGAAGGAGAGCGTAATTCCGTGCCAGTAGCGCGTCACGGTCGAGATGAACTTCGCGACACGTTCCCGTCCGTCAATCGGCTTCTGTGCGGCTCGGACTAATCCTCCACCATCGGAATAGGACACCACATCGGCCGCGAACAGCCTCTCTAGACCATGAAAGTCGCCTCGCTGAGCCGCGTCCACAAACGCTTCCAGCAGTCGTCGCTGCTGCGCCGCTTCGACCGGCCTCCGGCGCCCCTCTGCAATATGCTTACGAGCCCGGCTTACCAATTGACGAGCGTTTTCTTCGCTCACCTGGAGCACCTCGGCGATACGGCCGTACGGATAGTCAAATGCTTCGCGAAGAATGTAGGCGGCGCGCTCGGGTGGAGCGAGCTTTTCCATCAGAAGCAACACCGCAAGCTCAAGGGCCTCGGCCCGCTCCGCGCCTAATCGTGGATCGGAAGTCGTATCGACAGGCTCAGGCAGCCAGACACCCACGTACGACTCCCTCCGTGAGCGCGCCGATTGCAATACGTTGATGGACAATCGCACGGCAGATGTTGCGAGATAAGCCGGCGGATCCTGGACAGTGGAGCGATTCGTAGTCTGCCATCGCACCCAAACGTCCTGCACCACATCATCGGCCTCAGCAGCGCTTCCCAGCATCCGGTAGGCGATTCCGAACAGGCGCGGGCGTACAGCATGGAAAGCAGAGAAGCCGTGATCGTGTGAGGCGGATTCCACTCACCTATCTTAGTGGATCAAGGCGATGACGCTATTGCTTCGAAATGGTTGCCGTTTGGAGCCAATCCTTGAAACGCGTGGCTCCGAGCCTGGCTCCCCGTTCTGGAACCAAGGTGCGCTCGCTCAGCGTCGCGCCCCAATAGAGGGCAGAGGGATTCGCGATCACCTCGCGGCGGTCGCCGCGCGCGACGAGCCCCTCCCGTACGAACTCAGGAAGCACGAACTGTTCCGGTCCGCCAACTTCAACGATCCCGTTCACCGGGTTCTCAACCGCGACTTGTTCCACTGCGGTAGCGACATCGTTCGCAGCCATAGGCTGAATCAATACTGGCGGAAAGTGGACGGCATTGCCGGCCATTGCCCCGTCCGCCAGCGCCTTGACGAATTCGAAGAACTGCGTAGCATGGACGATCGAGTATTGAAGGGAAGACTCCCGGATGAGCGTCTCCTGCACCTGCTTTGCCCTGAAATATGCGCTTGCTTGAAGCCGGTCGGTTCCCACGACGGAAAGTGCGACGTAGTGCCGAACGCCGGCCTTCTGCGCTGCGGCGAGCAAGTTGCGCGTTGACGTCGTGAAGAAATCCATTACGGCCTTCTCTTCAAACGAAGGCGAATTGGAAACGTCGACCAACACAGATGCTCCTTCGAGCACCGCGTCTAATCCCTGTCCCGTCAGAGCGTTTACGCCGGTATCCGGCGCCGCTGGCACCGCGTGATAGCCGCGCGCCTTCAGTTTTCCGACCAGCTTTGAGCCGATAAGCCCCGTTCCGCCGATCACCACGATTTTCTTGTCTTTCATACTGAGTCTCCTTTTGGACGTTCTCTCGCGAGAGGACAATGCAAGAGTCTGCCCAAATCAAATGGGACCGAAGAACAATCCCGATCCCTCCGAATTCTCAGCTGGTTGCGGGAACGATTCGGACTTTTCGGGGAGTGGCCCAGACGCAATGTCGTGGCTTCGATGGCAGGACTCTTCAGGTGGCGACGAAATGACGTGATCGCTGACATGGAGATGAAACTCGCTACGGTTGGATCTCCACGTGCCTCTACCAGATCCAGCAGGCTGCTGAAAATGTCCTACAGACCGCGTGGCGCGGCCTGCGCGAGAATTTCAGAAGCTTGCTAGGAGGGTATACAAATGAAGACAACGTCCATGGCTCTCGCGATCCTCACAGTCGGCGCGATTGCCGCACAAGAAGCAAATGTCACCCCATTGATTTCGAAAGAACTCAAGGAGAATCCTGGGAAGGAAGCCACCATGATTGTCGTGGACTATCCTCCCGGATCGTCCGATCCAATTCACCGGCACAACGCACATGCCTTCCTATATGTTCTGGAGGGTTCGATCGTGATGCAGCTGAAGGGCGAAAAGCAAGTCACGCTAACTCCCGGCCAAACGTTCTACGAAGGCCCCGACGACGAACACATCGTTGGCAGGAACGCGAGTAGAACGAAGCCGGCTAAATTCGTTGTGTTTCTCATCAAGGACAAAGGTACCCCGGTGCTCGTGCCCATAAAGTAGAAAACGTTGGAGCACGTGACTACTGCTCATGCTATTTCGGAGGTTCTGGATTGGCACCCTTGACGCTTTCACGACATATCATGTTCGGCTTTCGGAAACGATGCCAGCCCGCGATTGCGCCGTCGTTCGCTAAAACGCTAGCGCCGAAGAACTTCCCATTGAATACAAACAATGCGCCAAGCGCCTTCCGGTATGGAGACACGGCTGCAAAGGGTAGTAGCGGAGGCTGTTTCATGACGAACACAACATTAGCTGCTGATCCTGATCAGCAGACGATCAAGAACGTAAGCGCCAACAAGGACTCGCGCCGCGGCAAGCTGGGATCCGAGGAATTGGTCCCTTCTCGCTACGCGGTGAAGGTCGGCGAGATTGATGTCCTCGTGGTCAGCGATGGTGTGCTACCACTCCCCGCCATCACGATGACCCCCAACGCCGAGCCCGCAGATCGCGCGGCGTGGCTACAAGAGATGTTCCTACCCGATACGTTCGATTGGCCGCTGAACGCAGTCGTTGTGCGGAGCGGTGGCCGGACAATACTCATTGATGCCGGTCTCGGTGCGGACCCGGATCTGAACTTGCCTCAGGCCGGGCGGTTCGCCGAGCGACTGGAAGCTGCTGGGATCGATCTCGGGTCGGTTACCGACGTGGTGCTCACTCATATGCACATGGACCATGTTGGCGGACTGATCGTCGAGGGCATGAGGAACCGGTTGCGCCCGGATCTTCAGGTGCACGTGGCGGCAGCCGAGATCGAATTCTGGGCGTCGCCCGATTTTTCCCGGACAGCCATGCCGGACGGATTCCCAGACGCGCTTCGTGCGGCTGCCAGGCGATTCTTGAATCAATACGGTAGTGCGCTGCGGCAGTTCGATGTGGAGTGCGAGGTCGCGCCAGGCGTATCGGTGTGCCGCACCGGAGGCCATACGCCGGGACATAGCGTCGTGCGTGTGTCGTCCGGCGGCAAACGGCTGACCTTCGCCGGCGACGCCGTGTTTCCCGTGAACTTCGAGCACCCCGAATGGCACAACGGCTTTGAACACGATCCGGACGAGGCAGCCCGCGTTCGCGTCCGCCTCTTGCGGCAGATCGCGCAATCGAGCGAGCTGATGGTGGCTACGCACATGCCATTTCCATCCGTTGGCCATGTGGCTGTAGCTGGCGATGGCTTTCGGTGGGTTCCATCTTTCTGGAACTACTGACCGGTTGTTGACTCAGAGTAAGGCAGACCAGCCGCCGGGGCCGAAACATGGTCCCGGCGGCGATCCGATCAATCCTCGTGACGAGTTCGACATGGGCACGCTGCCGGCCGGTCGATAACACAGCGCATCTTGGGGTTGCCGAAATATCATCGACTAGAACTCCGTTGGTTTCAGGCGCTTCCGATTCGACTCCACGCCGGCCCAAAGACCTCTCGCCCGGCGGCCATTGGCTCCAATTATGCCCGCAGCGCAACAATCGCCTTTGCCATTTACTCGACGATCCACTACCATATGGTTGTGGATCGATTGAATACAACATTTGCGGCTTTATCTGATCCAACCCGCAGGGCGATGATCGAACGCCTCTCACATGGGCCTGCCTCTGTGAGGGGATTGACGGAACGGTTCGCACTCTCGCAGCAGATGATTTCCAAACACGTTGCCTACCTGGTACGGGCGCGGATTGTGATCAAGACGAAGCGTGGACGGGAGAGTGTGTGCACGCTTCGGCCAGAAGAGATCAAGACAGTCAGCGACTGGGCCAATGATTATCGCCGGCTCTGGGAAGAGCGTTTCGACAAGCTGGAAGTGGTCCTGAATGAAATGAAAAAGGAGGTCAAAGATGACAGGAAGCGCAGCTAACGAGAAGGAGCGGATGGTGATCGCCAGAGTTTTTGACGCCCCCCGCGAATTGGTTTGGAAGGCATGGACAGACCCGAAATATGTCATGCAGTGGTGGGGGCCGAAGGGTTTCACCACGCTGGTCTGCAAGATCGATTTTCGCGTGGGGGGAAAGTTTCGCTACTGCGTGAGAACGCCAGAGGGTCAGGAGTTCTGGAACGCCGGCGAGTACCACGAAATTGTGCAGTACGAGAAGATCGTTTCCTCCATGTACTTTTCCGATTCGGAAGGAAACAAGATTGAGCCCGAACAACTTGGGATCGAGCATGAGGCCATAGAAGGTGCGTACGATGTGACTACCTTCGAGGATCTTGGAAACGGCCAGACGAAGCTCACCTTTATTGGAAATGAACCCATGGAGAGCGCGAAGGAGAGTGGTCAACTCGAGGGTTGGTACGAGATACTCGATAAATTTGCCGCAGTTGTTGCAGAGGCGGCAGCGCGAACTTAAGGCGTTGAAGTCTTGATGATCCGTCGCTGGGACGGATCGACGGTTTCTGAGCTTCTTATTGGCGAGCAGCAAGACCGGCTCTGGCGAATGATGCGCGAGCAATGGCGTAACGTCTGCCATCCGGTCTTGTCGTTGGCCACCCGGAAAATGGCACGCGTTCCTGGCATCGGATCAGACCAAGGGCGGCTAATGATATTTCGGCGGCGTCAGGTTTTTTTCAGAATCGGCTCGCATGATGAGGAAGGGGTGATAGCTCATATGAAACTGATCTGGGTTGCGGCATTTTTGGGCTGCGCCGCTTTTGCGGCGGAGAAGAAGATCCAGTTCGAAGACCTGCCCGCTGCGGTACAGACGGCCGTTAAGGAACAGACTCAAAACGCCACGCTGGTCGGCCTCTCGACCGAGAAGGAAAAAGGGAAAACGGTGTATGAGGTCGAAACGAAGGTCAACGGCAAGAGCCGCGATCTTCTCCTTGACCAGGCGGGCGCCGTGGTCGAAACCGAAGAGGAGGTTGCCATCGAAACGGTTCCGGCTTCGGCGAAAGCAACTCTCCAGAAGCGCGCTACGGGAGGAACCATATCGAAGATCGAGAAAGTGACAGCCCGCAATACCGTCAGCTACGAAGCAACGATCAGGACCAAATCTGGAAAGATCTCGGAGTACGCCGTCACTCCGGAAGGCAAGCCGGTAAAAGACTGATTTTGCACCCGTGGAGTAAAACATGTCGACCCGATTCATCGTTTTTGCGCTGTTAACAACGGCTCTGCTGCTGGCGCAGTCGAAGCCGCTCTATCGTGTGACCCACACTTACACACCAGGCGGGGACGGCAGTTGGGATTATGTTGTGCCCGATCCGCCCAATCACCGGCTGTTCATCGCGCGCCAGACGCGCGTCATGGTCGTCGATGAGGACAAGGGCACTTTGCTGGGCGAGGTCGGCGGTATCAACGGAGCGCACGGAACGGCGCTCGCCGGTTCTTCCGGACACGGCTTCGCCACGTCCGGCGAAGACAAGGCCGTCATCATGTTCGATGTGAAAACATTCAAGACTCTGAAGCGTATACCCGCGGCGGAAGATGCCGACGCCATTATTTACGATCGGTTCTCGGACCGTGTCTTCAGCCTCAACGGAGACGCGCATTCCTCGACTGTTATTGATTCGAGCGGCAATCTGGTCACTAACATTCCCTTGGGAGGCAAGCCCGAATACGGCGCGTCGGCGGAAGACGGCAAGGTTTACACCAATCTCACCGATACGAGCGAGGTCGTCGAAATCGATTCGAAGGCTGCCAAGGTCGTTCGCCGCTGGCCCACCGGCGCATGCAAGCAGCCGGTTTCCATGGCGATTGACACGGCGCATCATCGCCTGTTCAGCGGCTGCCGGAGCGGCGTGATGGCCGTCTCCGACTATCAGGCGGGACGTCTTGTGACAACAGTTCCCATTGGCAAGGGCGTGGATGGCGCGGGCTACGATCCGGCCTCCGCGAATGTCTTCGCTTCAAACGCCGATGGAGCCCTGACCGTGATTCACCAGGATTCGCCCGATCAATACCACGTCGCGCAAACGATCGAGACACCGCGGGGATCGCGCAACATGGGACTCGATCCGGTCAGTCATCGCCTGTACGTGCCTTCGGCGAAGTTCGGCCCCGTCCCCCCGGGAGGCAGACGAGGACCTGTGATCAAGGGTTCCTTCGCGGTGCTGGTAATCGAACAGTAGAGCATCAGGATCATCTATGAAGCAGGATGGCTGGCCGCTGTCGCTTGGCGTTGCAATACTCCTGATCCCCGGGGCAATCCCGGCCCGCGCGCAGCAACAACCCCGGGATGGACGGGACGTCAGCCTGAAGGAACTCGTCCCCAATATCGTCGATGACCAGAAAGATATATGGTCGTTTCCCGCGCGGCTTGCCGAGCGGAAGGACCTATGGACCACCGCTGCCTTCGCCGTCGCGGGTACGGCGCTTGTGGTGGGTGCCGATCCGCCAGCCGCCCGATACTTCCGGAGCACGACGGCGTTTGACGGGTTCAATCGTGGGATGCCGAGCGCCGGGACGAGTGCCGCGATCCTCGCCGTCCCCGCGGCTTTGTTGGCCGCCGGCCTGATACGGAAGGACTCGAAGATGACGAAGACCGCGCTGCTCGCCGGCGAAGCGGCCGCCGACGTGGGGATTATCACGGAGGTGCTGAAGCCCGCGATCTCGCGCTGGCGCCCGAGTTCGCTTCCGCCGAACGCCAATTTCGCGGATACTTTCGCGGAAGGCGGTAACCGGTTTTCCTCCGCCCATAACAGCTTCCCTTCCGGGCACGCGATCACGGCCTTCGCGGTCGCGACGGTGATTTCCCGGCGGTACGGTCGCGCTCATCGTTGGGTCCCAGTACTGGCCTATGGCGTGGCGGTGGCCATTGGATTTTCACGGCTCACGCTTTCGGCGCATTACCCGGCGGACGTATTCGCCGGCGCGGGCCTCGGGTACACGATCGGCCGTTTCGCGGTTCTGCGGGATTGAGCGGGGCAGGCGGAGCTACGGCCAAAAGCATGGCAAACGTGTTGCGATGCAAATCATTCTGCCGCTATCGCTCCATCGGCTCAAGACCGGACCAACGGACCGCACGGGTATAATGTGGAGTGCTTCTCCCGAGGAGCCCACGCCGATGTTCTCCCGTTCGAACCGTCTAAACGCCCCAGGTCAGCGACGCGGCGCCGAACAACCCGCCGGATCTGATTCGCCGGCTGGCTCTGAAGGGACCAGCATGCTGGATGTGTGCCGTGCCGAAAATTGACGAGCTTGGAGCGTCAGGGTGCGCCGCGAAGTTCGATGTACACTAACGGTTCTCGTGTTGGCGGGCGCTTTGGCTGGCCAGTCCGCGGGGGACTCCCGAGCCCGGGCGGAAGCGCTCCATCGTGACGCCATCCATTCTTTTCGAAGCGGAAACCTGAACCATGCGATTCTCCGTCTCCGCCAAGCGGTGGAAATCGATCCCGCGAATCCGGAGGCGTGGAACGACTTGGGCGTCCTCGAACGAAAGCACGACGAGACGTCCCGCGCGGCGGCCAGTTTCGGCCGCGCGGTCGCGCTCAAGCCAGACTTTGTCAACGCAATTTATAATCTGGCACTCGCGCAGGAGGCGCTGCACCAATTGCCGCTGGCGTTGGGGCAAAGCGAACGGCTGATTCAACTCAGCCCGCGGTTCGCCAGGGGTCACTTTCTGCGCGGCCGTCTGCTCTGGGAACAGCAACAGGCGGACGGGGCGGAAAAGGAACTAAGAGAGGCACTCGCCCTGGAGCCAGCCCTGGCCGAAGCCAGAACGCTGCTGGGGACGGTGCTGCGATCCCGGGGCCACGTTTCCGAGTCGATTGAGCAGCTTCGCCAGAGCCTCGGCGAGAATCCACAATCGCCGGACGCACTCTTTGAGCTCGGCCTGGCGCTCTTTGCGTCCGGCGACGCGAATGCCGCGCGGGATGCCTTCGAGCAGGCCCTGCGGATTCAGCCGGATTTCGCGGAGGCCCGGGTGAATCTTGCGCAAATCTTCGAGAGTGAGGGCAAGTTGTCCCAGGCCCTGGATCAATACCGGCTGGGCCTCGCGTCCGCCCCCCACAACGAACAGGCCCAAATCCGCCTGGTGCGCGCTCTCGCCGGACAAGATCCGGGAAAAGCTCGCGAGCTGGCCGCGTCTGCCCTACTGGACCACCAGCGAAGCGCGGCCCTGCACTTTGAAATGGGGAAACTGCAGGCCAAAGCAGGCGATTTCGCCGGAGCGCGGCGGCACCTTCAGACGGCGATCGAGATTCAGCCCGGCATCTCCGATTACCATTTGGAGCTGAGCCGGGTTCTTCACGATTTGAACCTTCCGCGCGAGCAGAGGTCAGAATTGGAAATCGCTGTCCGGCTGGATCCAAAGTCGGCCGGCGCCCACTATGCGCTGGCCACATTGCTCAAGAACGAAGGAAGGATCGACGCCTCCAAGGCGGAATATGCGCGCGTGCGGGACCTGCGCCAATCGGAAGTGACCCGGGATCTCGCACTTGGTTATATGCGGACCGGTGTGCGTCTCGGCAAGGCTGGCGACTACAGTTCAGCCGTGATCCATTTGCGAAAGGCTGTGGAGGCGAACCCGCAGCTCACCGAAGCGTGGTTCGACTTAGCGGGCGCTCTGATGCAGAAAGGCGACGTCGACGAGGCCATTCAAACGTTCCCGCAAGCCCTTCGTCTGGAGCCAGGCTGGCCGGAGGCGCATTACCAATTCGCCCTGGCGCTTTTGCGAGCGAACCGCCGGCCGGAGGCGATCGCGGAACTTCGCATTGCGCTGCGGCAGGATCCAAAGCACCCGGAAGCTCTCCGGACCTTGACCAACCTGGGTGAATCCCGGTAAAACGCTATGCCAGGATCTCCTTGACGATCCTGGCTTCGAAGACCGACGTCAATTTTTCTTTCAGTCCGTTCTGGTCAAAGACCAGGCGCTGGTAGTCCAAGCCGAGCAAATGGAGTATCGTCGCGTGCCAGTCCGTGACACTGACTCGACCTTCCACAGCCTCATGGCCAAGGTCATCCGTGGATCCGTGCACAACACCAGCCTTCACCCCGCCCCCAGCCATCCACAACGTGAATGCCTGGGGATTGTGGTCGCGCCCGGCGCTCTCCATGCCGTTCTCCATCTGAGCAATCGGCATGCGTCCGAACTCGCCGCCCCAGGCTACCAGCGTGTCTTTTAACAAGCCGCGCTGTTTTAGATCCTTGATCAGGGCGGCGATCGGCTTGTCCGTCCGCGCCGAGGCAGCTCGCATATCTCGCTCCAGGTACGTATGGTTGTCCCAGATCTGAGAGTTGATGTAAAGCTGCACGAAGCGAACGCCGCGCTCGATCAATCTCCTCGCCATGATACAGCGGCGGCCGTAAGAATCGGTCGGTTCCTGCCCCACGCCATACATCTCCAGTGTTTCGGCACTCTCTTTGCTAATGTCCAGGGCATCGCTGGCGCTCATCTGAAGATTGGCCGCCAACTCGTAGCTCGATATCCGAGCATCCAGTTGCAGCTCGTTGGGGTGATTCCTTTTGTGAATCAGGTCCAGGCGCGAAAGCAGCTCCTTGCCCGCTTGCGCCACCTCGGATGGTTCTGGCGTTTCCGGCGTGAGATTCAAAATAGGAGAACCCTTGGAACGGATCCGGGTTCCCTGGTAAACCGGCGGCAGGAAACCCGCCTGCCAGTTCTGCGTGCCATTGATGGGCAGCCCGAGGGGGTCATCCAGCACCACATAGGCGGGGAGATTTTGACTCACGCTGCCGAGGCCATAGACGACCCATGAACCCATCGAGGGCCGTCCAGGAATAATGCGCCCGCTTTGAATCATGAATAGCGCCGGCTCATGATTGGGGTGCATGGTGTGCATCGAGCGGATGAAAGCCAGATCGTCCACCACTTCCGTCAGATGCGGCATGCATTCGGAAACCCACGCCCCCGATTTGCCATATTGCCCAAATTTAAATGGACTGCGCATGATGCCGCCGGTCTGTTCCGGGCTGGTGATGTCGGCGGCCACCTTGTCGAAATATGCCTCGCCGTGGTGTTTGTCGAGCATCGGCTTGGGATCGAAAAGATCCATCTGGCTGGGGCCGCCGTTCATGAACAGATGGATCATGGCCTTGGCCTTGGGCTCGAAGTGCGGCGCTCGTGGTTTTAAGTCGTACACCCGACGGTGCCCGTCGGGCAGGTCCGCGGGAGTCTCGACCGAGCCGTATACATCACGGCTCAACAGGGTCGCCAGGGCCGCGCCGTAAACCCCGTCCGACACGCGGTCAAAGAAAGTCCGCCGGGAAACCCCGCGCCGCGCGGCCGCCCGATTGCAATGATCACATCCCTCATGCGCCATAGTTTCTTCTTTCACTCCGATCCGTGCCGCCCGTCAGTCGATATAAATAAATGCCGCGGAATTAAAGAGCGTATGACAGATTTTCGACAGAGCTCGTTGCTCCGCCGCATCCTCCATCACCGGCTCGCCTCGGGGGTCTTTGCTCTCCAGCCGCTTGAGCTTGAGAAGGGACTCCAGGCAGTCCTTGCTTTCCTCTGGCGTTGGCGCGCGGCTCAGCGTCAGCCAGTAGACCCATTCAATCTGCTTTTGCGGGTCATTGCCGGCCTCCCGGCGAACGCGCGCCGCCAGGGAGTCCGAGAGCTCCCGCACCATCCCGTTGTTCATCAGATAGAGCGCTTGCAGCGACACGGTTGATTCGGGGCGCTCCACGCAGTTGGGGCTCATCGGCGGCAAGTCGAAGTTATCCAGGATGGTCGGAATCTCCGTTCGCCGCTGTTCGATATAGATGCTCCGCCGCCATCCCTTGCCTGTTTCGATCGGCGTGACCAATCCGTCATCGCGAACTAAAACCGGTTCCGGGACGCCAAAGCGGGTCTCATCCAGCCGGCCCGCCGCAAAAATCAGCGTGTCGTTCAAAACCTCGGCGTCCATGCGACGGAGCCGCATGCGGGAGAACAGCGCGTTGTCGGGATCGATACGCTGCGCGTCCGGACTCGTTCTGGAAACCTGCCTGTAAGTGCTGGAGGTCATGATCAGGCGTTGCATCTGCTTCATGCTCCAACCCCGCTGGACGAACTCCGTGGCAAGCCAATCCAGAAGTTCCGGATTTGATGGTGGTGTCCCTGTCTTCCCAAAATTACCCACGGACTTTACGATTCCGGTCCCGAAGTGATACTTCCATAGCCGGTTCACCATCACGCGCGAGGTGAGAGGATGATCCGGATTTACGAGCCACTCCGCAAAGGCAAGCCGGCGCCCGGTTTTCTGGCTCCCTGGCCATGGAGATTTAGGGTTGTAGGAAACTTTCGCCGTCGTGAGCACCGCCGGAGGGCCGGGCTGGACCTCCGGTCCGAAGCTGGTCGCCATGCCGCGCCGCAGGATGTACGTCGGAGAAGGAGTGCCGCGATCCCAGAGCGCCCGGATTTTAGGTTCGGGGATCATTTTGTACTCGAGAAGCTTCGCCTGCCTCTCCACTTCCATCGCCCCTTGTACGTATGTGGGGTCTTCGTTCAACTCGGCAGTTTCAACGTTGAGGACCGTCGCGAATTTCTGGGCCAGGTACTTTTGAATCTCGTCGCGTTTCTCCGGCGCGGTCGCCTGTAATTTCCGCAGGTCGTCCTGCAGCCCCTTTGGCTGCGATGCCAGACGCTTCTCCACTATTTTTTTCTTGAATCCGTCCACTTGCTGATCCCAGGCAGTCCGGATGATTTTGATTTGCCGTTCGATTTCTTTGTTCACCAGCTCGCGGTTGCGCTGCTCCTCGAGCAATTGAACGGGCGTTGCACCGGGCGTCACATAGGGAAGGTAGCGGCCGGGAAAGTAGAGGCCATATCTATCCAGAGTTAGCGGAGAGATCCAATCGTGTTCGTCGTAGGCGCCTTTGAAAATCGCCTTGAAGCGATAGTAATCACGCTGGGGCAAGGGGTCGTATTTGTGGTCGTGGCAGCGTGCGCATTTCAACGTGATGCCCATCAGGGACGAACTGACGGTCTCTATCTCGTCAGCCACAACGTCGATGCGGTCATCCACAAAGTTCACTTCGCGTTCGGTCGTCGAGTCGGGCGCCATGCGGAGGAAGCCGGTGGCGATCAGATTGTCCATCAGATCCGCCGTAACCACGCTAGCGTGTTCGTAGTCGGCCAGTTCGTCGCCGGCGAGCTGTTCCTTCAAAAAGCGATCGTAGGGCTTGTCCTGGTTGAACGAGCGTATGACGTAGTCTCGATACCGGAAGGCGAGCGGCCGGGGCAGATCGGCACTCAGTTTGCCACCCTCCGAATCGGCGTATCCGGCGATATCCAGCCAATACCGGCCCCAACGCTCTCCGTATCGCGGAGAAGCGAGGAGCCGGTCGATCAGCTTGTCGTAAGCCCGCGGGTCTTTGCTGCTCAGAAAATCCCGGACTTCCGAAGGTGTTGGAGGCAGTCCGGTCAGGTCGAAAGACGCACGCCGGATCAAGGTCTGCCGGTCGGCTTCCGGTGAAAGTGTCAAACCCTTGGCTTCGAGTTTCGCGAGAACAAACGCGTCGATCGGGTTTACTAAGCGGTTGGCATGCTGCACTTTGGGGGGATCGGGACGCTTCGGAGTCTGGAAGGCCCAGAACTGGCGATCTTTGTCCTTGACGAGAGGGTCCTTCGCGGTGCCTGCCAAGTCGGCTTCCGCAGGTGCTTCCGGCGCGCCCTGCTTGATCCATCTCGCGATCTTTTCTGTCTCCGCCGGGCTGATCGGCTTCACGCCCACGACGATCAGCTTTTGCTTGGGGGGCATCTCCCCGGAAGCGATCTTCTTGATCAGCAAGCTTTCGTCCGGATTTCCAAGTACCATGGCCGGACCGGATTTGCCGCCTTTGAGTATAGATGCCCTGGTGCGCAGATCCAGTCCGGCCTCCTGTTTCCGCAGACCGTGGCAGACCGTACAGCGCGTCAACAAAATCGGCGTGATCTCCCGTTGGCTGATTGGCGAATTGTCCGCCTTGAGAGATCCTTTTGACGCTCCAACACCCTGGATCCACAGACGGATTGTTTCCACGTCGGCTTCCGGCAAGTGGGGCTTGCCCATGGGCATCGTGCCGCTTTGAATTTTCTTGAAGAGGATACTGTCGTCAGGACTCCCTGGAACGATCACGGGGCCGGACTCGCTGCCTTTGAGCGCGGCTTCCTCCGTGGTGAGATTCAGCTCCTTCATTTTCACCGCGACGCCATGACACCCCACACAGTTGGATCGGAAGATGGGAGCTACCGCTGTATCAAAAGAGACGGGCTGGGACTTTGACGTCTGGGCGGACGCGGTGACCGCCAGCACCGCGATGGCAATGCTGGCGCTAATTAGTGCGCTTGGACGATGGGCCAAAATGCGCTCAGATCTAAGGCGCGATTCCTTTCTGCAAAAGAAACCCAATGTCACGCCATTGGGGTGATGATAAGACCTGGATGCGCGCGATGTCAAACCACGCCCGCGACCGGGGGGACACACTGGTTTCACCGGTATAAGTCCTTCCCGATCAATGCCGGATCGTACGGCTGAAACTGTCCTCGCTCCAGGTACAACTCGTGATAGCGGCCGAGTTTTTCCGGGTCGACGTCGACGCCGATCCCCGGTCCTTCGGGAACACCCCACTCCGGCCCGTTGGTGATCGGGATTTCCTCCGTCACAATGTCATCGGTCATCAGGTGCGCCGTCTGCTGGTTGCCCTCCACCACATTGGGAAGAGTGAGCAGGATGTGGTGGCACGCCGCCGCGGTGATTCCCAGCTCTCCATGAGTGTGGCGGCATATTTCGAACCCCTGGTAGTGCGCGAGCCAGGAAAGCCTTTGAAACTGCGCCAGCGAGCCGGCGAAATAGGGACTGAAGCAATAGACGTCGGCGGTCCTGGCGGCCATCTGGCGGACCGCGTCTTCCGGCGTCCAGAGGCCCTCGTTGGCGGAGACGGCGACGTCGCCGCGATCTCGCACCTCCCGCATGCCGGCTGGCGGATCCTGAACTACCGGCTGCTCAATGAAATCGATGTTGAATTTGTCCAGGCGAGCGAGGTTTCGAAGAGCCTCGTTTACCCTCCAGGCGGCATTTGCATCCAACCGGATTTTGGGTTCGGGTCCGATGGTCTGACGCAAGGTCCGCACCATCTCCAACTCGGCCTCAATGTCCAGCCCGACTTTCAGGTAGAAGACGCGAAATCCCTTGGCAAGTCCTTCCCGAGCCTGCGCGGCAACGTGATCGTTCGTGCCCTGCGAGCAGTAAAAGAAGTAGCTGGCGCGTTCGCGTGTCTTGCCTCCAAACAGGTTGTAGAGCGGCTCGCCGCACGCTTTTCCGCAAATATCCCAAAGCGCCATGTCAATGCCCGGGTAGGCAAAGCACGCCGTGTGCTGCCGCCAGGACCAGATTCCGCGATGCCACAGCTCCTGGCGGATTCTTTCGCTTTCCCACGGGCTGCAGCCCATCACAAAGGGAGCCATGGCCCGCAGTGCGCCCAAGACCGAGCCGGCGTCGGCGCCGCTGCAGCTTTCGCCCCAGCCGACGAGGCCGTTGTCGGCAGTCGCCTTCACGACGATGTCAGTCACGCCGTCGCGATTCACAAGAGAACTGACTTCACGATGAGTATAAGGAACGCTGACCGGGAAAAATTCGAGTTTTGCGATTTTCATATTTGACAATTTCAATTAGCCCTGCCGCCATACCGCTGCTACTATACCAATGAGCCGCGAGGGGACCTTGGCGCCAGCGGCCGGGAACCGGCTTCCCGGAGAGACCGAATCATGAAGAGTTTCCACGCGCGCAACGCGGGCAGAGGAAGAGATCTCGGCATTGTCGGCATGCTGTTCGGATTCAGCATGGTGAGCTACTTCGACCGCACGATCATTTCGATCGCCGGGCCCAGTATGATGCATGAATTTGACCTCTCCGCAACCCGGATGGGCGCCGTCTACTCCGCATTTATTTTCGGGTACGCCTTGTTCATGATTCCCGGAGGACATCTCGCGGATCGCCTCGGGCCTCGCCGGACGCTGGCGATCATGGGCTGGTCTTCGGCCGCGTTCACCGCCCTCATCGTACTTGGCGGATCGCCTGGCATCGGCGCCTATGCCGGAATCGTGCCAGCCCTCGTGCTCATTCGCTTCGCACTGGGCGCCGTGACCGCGCCGCTTTATCCCGCGTGCGCAAGAATGACTGCCAACTGGATACCCTTGGTCTACCATGCCCGCGTGCAGGGGTTGATCATTGCCGGCTCTTCGGCGGGCGCGGCGATCGCACCCATTGCCTTCACCTGGTTGATGCGGATGTTTCAGTGGCGCGCTTCGTTCGGAATCGCCGCCGGTGTCACAGCGGTGCTCGCGGCAATCTGGCAGTGGCAAGCGCGCGATCATCCGAACGCTCCCGCGAATCCCGTCACCCCAAGCGTCGAGGCGGGTCGTCCATCGTGGCTGAAGCTTTTTTCGAATCGGAATCTTATGCTCCTCACCTTTGCCTATGGGGCGCTTGGCTATTTTCAGTACATCTTCTTCTATTGGATGTACTACTACTTCGGTGACGTCCTTCATCTTGGCGCGCAGACGAGCGCCGCCTACACGACGGCCCTTTTTCTGACCGAAGGAGCGATTATGCCAGTGGGCGGGCTCGTTTCCGACCGGCTGACGCTCCGCTACGGGGCTCAGTTCGGACGCCGGATAGTGCCCATCGCCGGACTGACTCTTGGCGCGATTCTTATCTATAGCGCAACCATCACCTCCGGAGTTCCGGCGGTCGTGTGCCTCTCGCTCGCGTTTGGCTTCGCGGCGTGCTGCGAAGGGCCTTTCTGGGCCACCGTCACCGAAATGGCAGGTGAACGAGTGGGCGGCGCTTCCAGCATTCTCAACGCAGGCGCCCAGGTCGGCGGTTTCTTTGCTCCCATTCTCACTCCTTGGATCGCCTCGCGCGCCGGATGGGCCGCGGCGCTCTATGCCGGCGGCCTGGCCGCGCTTTCCGCCGTGGCCGCAATCTATTTCATCCAGCTCCGGCCCGCCCGCACAACAACCGGGCTGGTCTCTGAATCCGTGCTGCCGGCATGA
>DASZXS010000046.1:0-22688 GCA_035545735.1 Bryobacteraceae bacterium
CTTCGCGGAGAATTTCGGTTTTGAGCGTGCCTCCGATGAGTGAGGAGCCCGATCCCAGAACGGTAATTTCAACGGATTTCAGGCTGTGGTCCGCGAGCAAACGCTCTTTCGCCGCGGCACATTGTCTGCGGAGCGCGCTGCGCTGGCGAATGGACAATTGGGTGTTGTGCTGCGCCTGAAGCTTCGCTTCCACCAGCCAGGCGAGGGTGAGATCGAGGTTGTCTCCACCGAGGAGAAGGTGTTTGCCGACGGCGGTGCGGGTGAACTCCACTTTATCGCCGGAGCGATTGACGCGAATGAGGGTGAAGTCGCTCGTCCCGCCGCCGACGTCGCAGACGAGGACAAGCTGTCCATCGAAGAGTTGCCTTTGCGATTGCGACAGGTGATTCGCGATCCAGGAATAGAACGCCGCGGCGGGTTCTTCGATCAAGGTTAGTTTTTCGACGCCGGCGGCGCGCGCGGCGTCAGCCGTGAGTTCGCGCGCCTCCTCGTCGAAGGACGCTGGGACGGTGAGGACCACGTCCTGATCTTTTAGCGGATGTTCGGGATGAGTCTTATTCCAGGCGTCGCCGATGTGAGCAAGAATTTGCGTGGAAACCTCGGCCGGAGAGAGAACCCGACCGCCTTCCTGGGCGTCCCAGGGGAGAATCTTCGCGGTGCGGTCTACTTCCGGATTCGACAACCAGGATTTCGCGGAGTGAACGGATTGAGTTGGAACAAGCGCGCCTTGCTCGCGCGCATAAGCCCCCAGGTAGTTCTGATCGCCTAAAAACAGGAAAGACGGAAGCGTGCGCAGGGTCTCGATGCGGCCGGGCGCGATGTATTGAGGGATCTGAAGTACGTGGATGGGTGGAAAATCGGCATCGGCGGCTTCCACCGGGTCGATGAAAGCGAGAGCTGAGTTGGTGGTCCCGAGGTCTATCCCAATTTTCATGAGGCTAACTTTTCGCGCACGTTAAATTCGAGCTTCCAGCGGCGTCCATCGCGGGCGACGCACCAGAGTTGAAGCATTCCAGTCTCGGTGACCACCGATTCGAGAGTGACGGGAACGAACCCCGAGCCCGCGCCGGCGGGTAGTTCGATTTCCATGGGCGCAAGCTCTTCGAGATCGCTGCCAAAATCCTCAATCAGCGACCCGGCTTTGTCGTTCTTGCGAACGACCGAGTGATAGAAGCGAAACTCGGCGGGCTCGCCGACCGCGAGGCCAAACTCGCGTCCCGGGAATTTCTGCTCCGTCCCTTCTTCCATTCCAAAGGGCGCGACCGTGAGCGCCTTTACGGGAGCGGGCATTCCGGGCACCGCGGGCATGGAGCTTTCGATGCCGACATAGTAGGCGCGGGGAACGCCGCCGCGAATTCGAACGCCTTTGCCCTGCCGCGAGAGCCCATAGTAAGCCGCTCCACGCGCGACCGCGTGCATCAGGTCCTCGCCCAGTAGAGGACGGACCGGGGGCATGCTTTCCGCCGAGAGCCAGGAATTCAGAACTTCGAGAATCCGGTTGCGAACCACGTCCGAGCGCAGCACGCCGCCGTTAAAGAGGACATGGGTGGGGCAGGCGAGCCCGCTTTTGCCCCGGCGGACCGCGCCATGCTCGGCGGCGGACGCCTGCTGGCGCAGAAACCGCGCCATGTGCCGCGTGATGCCGGCGTCGGCCGCGTAGGGCAAGCCGATCTCCTGCAACCCGGCGCGCGCCTTCGCGCGCTGCGGCATTTCATCGCTTCCGGTGGCGGGTAGAAACCCATCGAGCAGGACCCGTTCCAGGTCGTCGCGCAGGAGCCTGGTCTTGATGGTTCCGCCGACCAGGCCGGTTCCGCGACCTAGAATCGTGACGGGGCGCTCGTTCTTTTCCGCTCCCGGTTCCAGCAACTGCTCCTTGGCGTTCCGGCATTGCTGCCAGAGCGCGTAGAGTTGGAGCGAATCGAGGCGGATGTTTTTGGCCGCAAGTTGCTGCTCAAGAAGACGCGCCAGGGCGAGATCGATGTTGTCGCCCCCGAGGAGGATATGCTCGCCGACGGCGACGCGCTCGAGTTGAAGCTCACCCGACCTCTCGGTAACTGCGATAAGCGTGAAGTCGGTGGTGCCGCCCCCGATATCGACAACCAGGATCAGGTCGCCGGGCCGCACGCGTTCGCGCCAGCCTGGGTTGCGCTCCACCCACGCGTAGAAAGCGGCCTGGGGCTCTTCGAGCAGCAGCACATCCCCCAATCCGGCGTCTTGGGCCGCCTTAAGAGTCAACTCGCGGGCAACGGCATCGAAGGAAGCGGGAACGGTAACCAGTGTCTGCTGGTCGTGGAGCGGCGCTCCCGGATGCCGCAGGTTCCAAGCCTGGCGCAAATGTTCCAGATAGCTGCGCGAAGCCTCGATGGGCGAGAGCTTGGGAACCCCTTCCGGCGCGGTCAGCGGGAGAAACGCGGAGGAGCGATCCACACCGGCATAGGATAGCCACGATTTCGCCGAGGCAATGAGCCGTGCGGGGCTTTCCGAACCGCGCTTCTGAGCGAGCGTGCCGATGAGCCGGCCGGGTTGCGATTCCCAGGGAAGCTGGAGCGAGCCGGCGGGAAAATCGTTCTCGCCCGCCAGATAGAGAAACGACGGGAGCAGCCCTTCCTCGCGCACCTCACCAGGATTGACGACCTGCGGAATGGAAAACAGATCGACGCGGGGAGGATCGAGGGATTCGGCTAAGCCCTCCGTTCCGGCGTACGCGAGACTGCAATTGGTGGTGCCAAGATCGATGCCGACTACAAATTCCGGAGATGGCAAGGTGATTCTTTACTCGACTTCCACTTCGGCCGGCGCCAGCACGGATGTGCTTGCCGGCCCGGAGAGTGCGGGAAGATTGACCTGCTGCGCTTTCCAGCCCTTGTGCCGCAGCGTTCCGCCGGCCACTTTACCGCTGGCGGGGACGTTTCCGAGGAGTTTCACCGCGGCGCGGTCGCCGGGCTCGATCTTTGTGAAGGTGCCTTCCACTCCGTCGATGACGGGAGCGAGTTGCAGATAGCGCTTTAGCGATTCCCGGCTCTGTTCGTGCAGGTTGCGGACCGCCGCGCCGACTTGGTCGTCGGAATAGCCGGAGATATCCTCCATCAGAAAATCCACCAGCCGCGCGTCGCGCTGGAGAATGCCGAGGATTTGCAGCGCGCCATCGGCGGGAAGAAACTTCGGCTCCGGCTTAGGCGGCGGCTCGGCCTTCTTTTTTACGTACCCGAACGCGCGGGCGATATCCTCGGGAAGCTGACCCCCGAATAGAATGGCGAAAAAGCTACGGAATGCAAATCCAATACGTCCCAAAATGTACCCCTAAGTTATTAGGATACACGGGGCTTTCGCCGGAAACGGGGGAGGGTAAATTTGAAAAAACGAAGCCATACGCCGCCGAGCCGGCCGCATGAGATCAGCGGCTGTATCAGAGCGGCGCAACAGGCCTTCCGTGCGCGCGACGCCGGGCCCGATCACCAGCCTACTCCGTTCTCAGGGCGGTCATGGGCGATATAGTGGCCGCGGCGCTGGCGGGAACGATGGCAGCGACCAAGGCGCAAAGTGCCAACGCGCCCGCCGCGATGGCTAACGCGAGCGGGTCCCAGAACGAGACGTTATAAAGCTGGCTGGAAATGAGACGTCCGGCGGCGACCGCCAGCGGGAGGCCCAAGGCCAATCCCGTCAGCACCCGGAGGAACGCCCCGCGAAGAATGTGCGCCACCACGCTGGCGCGATCCGCGCCCAGGGCCATGCGAATTCCAATCTCGTTGGTCCGTTGCGCTACTGTATAGGCGGTCACGCCGTAAAGTCCCACTGCCGCCAGCAGTAGAGCCACGATTCCGAAAAGTCCGGCGAGACTGGCCACGGCGCGCTCCTGCTGGAAGGTCATCGCAACCTGCTGTTCCATGGTCCTCACGCTATTGATCGTCAGATTGGGATCGATTTGCGCCAGGGTCCGGGTCAACAGAGGTTCGAGCGCGCCGGGCGAAGTCTTGGTCACCAGCATCATGCCGCTGATGAAATGGGACTGCACCTCGATCCTCGTCATCAGAGCGTCTTTGTAATCGACGTTCTGCGCCAGGGGGACATAGAACATCGGCCGCGCGGGCCGCCGGAGAGCAAAGCCGGCGAACTTCGCGTCGCGAACAATGCCAACAATGCGGAACGTGCCCATGTTTTCCGGCAAGTCGAGGCCGAAGTGCTGCCCGAGCGGGTCTTCGTCGTTCCGGAAAAAGCGTTTCACGAAAGCTTCGTTTACGATGGCGACCGGCGCCGTGGTTTCATTGTCGGCGGTGTCGAAAAATCGCCCGCGAACGAGTGAGACCCCGAAGTTCTGCAGATAATTCGCGCTCACGCGATCCCAGGAGGCCCCGCCGTTCTCATTTAGCTTCGGTGGAGGGTGGCCGGACACCAGGATGATCTCTCCCCAGTTGTTCGTCAGCGGATTATACAGGGCGAGCCCGGATCCGGTCACGCCAGGCAGGCGATTGAGACCTTCCTCCAACTGGCGATAGAGGGCCATCAACTTCGGCCGCGAATAAGTAGCGGGAGGCTGATTCAAAGAAACCACTACGCGGCCGTCTGTGCGGTACCCCAGATTCTGGTGTTCCAGCTTGTCGAGGCTTCGCCCCAGCATGGTTGCGCCGGCCACCAGGACCACGGATAAAGCGGCTTGCACGATCAGCAGCGCCTGGCGAGTGAAGGAAGAATTGTCGCTGGTGCTCCGGCCCGCGCCGCGCAGCGCCTCCACGGGATCGGTGCGCGTGGCGAACCAGGCTGGAGCTGCGCCAAAGACAATGCCCGTCAGCAAAGCCACGCCGAAAGCGAAGGCGAGCACCAGGGGGGATGGCAGAGTGCTGATCGGGATCAAGCTGGAGCCTCCGAAGGCGAGGGCGAGCAGCAGACGCCCTGCCAGGACCGCGACCACCAATCCGGCGATGGCCCCGCCAATGGCCAGCAGGACGGCCTCCACAAGAGCCTGACCGACAATTTGCCCGCGCGTCGCGCCCACGGCGAGGCGCAACGCGGTTTGGCTGCGACGCGCTACCGCGCGGGCCAGGAGCAGGTTCGCGACATTCGCGCAAGCGATCAGCAGCACCATGCCGCACACGGCGAGCAGAACCTGGAGGCTGCGGCCATATTCTTCCTTCATTTCCGCTACGCCCGCTCCGGCGGGAACCACGTTGATTATTTGTCGCGGAAGCAGCCGGCTAATGTCGGCCATCCAATTGGCGGGATATCCGGAATCATGCTGCATCCATTGCCGCAGAATGCCGGTGAGACGCGGTCCCATGCCGGCCGTGGAAGCACCGGGGCGCAAACGTCCGATCATTCGCAGCCATGCGCCGACCGATTGGCGCAGCAGCGACGAATCGCCGGCGATCAAGGGCTCCTGTTGGACCGGAATCCAAATGTCCGGCGGGTCGCTGCGGAGCGTTTCGCCAAAGAACCCCGGGGGCGTTATGCCAATGATGGTGAACGGGTGGCCTTCGATGATAAAGGCGGAACCGACCACCGAAGGATCGCCTCCGTAATTGGCCTGCCAGGCCTGGTAGCTGATGACCGCCGCCGGGGGAGCGGCAGCCTGGTCGTCCGTGACCGAGAGCAAACGGCCGCCGAAAGCTTTTACGCCCAGCGTCGAGAAATAGCCGCCGGTGACGTATTCCGATCGCAGCGGCTTGGCCGCTGCCGCCGCGCCTTCACGCCGCACGCTCAGTCTGCCCATGCCGGCCTGAAACGCCGCCACTTCCTCGAATTCCGGCGTTGCGGCCTTCAGGCGTTCATAAAGGGGGAATGAATACATTCCCCACCGGTCCTGGGGGCCGCCCTCGACACAACAGTCCCCGCCTTCCCCGACGCGGTAGAGAAGCGCCGGATCGGATACGGGCAGGGAGCGCAGCATAATCGCGTGCATCATCGTAAAAATCGCCGTCGTTCCGCCGATGCCGAGCGATAGCGTCAGTATGGCGGCGGAGGTGAACACGGGAGATAGGCGGAATTGCCGCAGAGTGTACCGGAGAGTGCCGGGCAGATTTTGCATGGAGGCGCTTTATACTCCTACTGCTTCTACGGTCGAAACGGCTGGAGGTTCCCGGGAAACACGGCAATTTTTGGAGGCGCGGATTAGGCGCGCGACTTAGGGGTGGAGGGCATGCTGCCCGGCGTACCTCCCAACGGGTCTCGAAGCGGCCATTGGGATTGGCGCCAAAGCAAACTCACACGCCTCAACGAGCCGCCTTCACGGCATCGGGCGTGACCACCGGAGCATTATTGCCCCAGGACGTGCGCTGGTGATCGATGATCGCCGCGATCTCGGCATCGCTGAGATGAGCAAACGCGGGCATGGGGCTGGCGTAGCTCTTTCCTCCGATGGCTTTGCCCTTGACTCCGTGGAGCACTGCCGAGATATGTTCCCTGGGATCCTTGGCGTTCACCACGGGATCGCCGGCCATGGGCGGGAAAGCGCCCGGCACTCCCTCGCCGGCGGGGCCGTGGCAGCCGGCGCAATGCGCCGCATATAGCCGCGGGCCTGTTTTTCCGTAGTCGAAGCCCGCTACCTCACGCCCGCTGGGCGTTTCCGGCGCGGCTGGATGCATCGGCTCGGTGGCGGCCGCAATCGGATTGCGTCCGTATCCAGCGTGAGTGAAAGCGGGATTCAGGAAATCCTCCAGCCCGTACCAGCATGCCCAGGCTCCAAACAGGATCAGCAGAATCCACGCCCATGCCGGAACGGGCAGTTGCGACTCGGCTTGTTCGGCGTCGAAGCTGGCCGTCGCGCTGAACGCGTCCACTTGAAGGTCCACAAAGCCGCTCACCGCCTCGTTGGCGCGCAAGCCGGAAACGGCGATGCCCGGCCCGTTGCGCACGACGAAGGGGATTCTTCGCACGCCGGCTTTGCCATCGGCCCCCATCGCCACTACCCGCAGCACATGATCGCCGTCCTCGAGTGTCGAGGTGTCGATACGGAAAGTCGCCGGCGGCTGGAATGTCGCGATCGGTTCGGCCGCGTCATCGAGGAATAGCCGTATTGAGGCCGCTTTCCGCGGATGCAGAAAATCGGCGGCGTCCTGCTCCATCATCGGTCTTCTCTTAGGATCAAATACTTCGGATGACTGGCATCCCTTTCGCCAGGCCACAGCGTGAACCGGATCGCAAGGGCGAAGGATGCGATGGTGACCAGCGCTCCAAGAACGAGGATCGCGGCGCCCAGTGGATCTCCGCCGGCAGGCGGTCCCATTTGCATCCCGTTCATGAGCGGGGTTTCTCCAGCGGCGCCTGTTTCAATTGGCGCAGGTAGGCGATCAGCGCCCGCGAGTCGGGCGTCTCAACCACTACTTTTCCCTTCGGAACAAACTCGGCGGGGACCGGCACGGTTACATCGCCCGGACCTGCCGCGTCCCTGGTCGCGAATAGCCAACCGTAGGAGGGCATTACCGAAGCCGCCACCAGGGCGCGCGGCTGATAGAGATGAATCGCTTCCCAGACGTCGCTCTGGCGCGCGCCGACATTGGACAAATCCGGCCCCGTCCGCTCCGTGCCCAGCAGTTCCGGAGTTGCGTAAGCGAAATCCCCTGGCGCGGAAGGCCGCCCGAATGCCCGATCCTGTTCGAGCGGACGGACCTGCTGCGTATGGCAATAGGCGCATCCTTCGCTGACGTAGAGCGCCCGGCCGCGCTGCGCCTCCGCGTCCAGCGGCGCGACACCCGGACCTGGCGGAGTCTTCGAAAGAATCGCGCCGGGAATCACGGCCATCCCCACCGCGTAGAGAGCGAAGATAGAGCCGATCACCGCGACGAACAAACCAGTATTGCCTAGCCCTTTTCGCGGCTCCGGAGCGATCATGCCAGCACTCCCGTCGCGGTGGGGGCGTCCGCAATCTCGGCGGAAGCGGACGTTGCTCCCAGGGTCATCTTCCAAACGTTGTACGCAAACGCGATATGGGCCGTGTACATCATCGACCCGCTAACCGCTCGGGCGATCCAGTAGGGCTGCGAAGCTTGCACCGAGGCGATAAATGGATTCCCCGTAGCCCAGGTGAGCCCTTGGATCGTGCCGGTTATCGACAGCGCGCTCACATAGATCAGCACGCCGAGAAGCGCCAGCCAAAAGTTAATTCCCGCCGCCAGGCGCGACGGCTCCTTTCCCGTGGCTTTCGGAAGCATGGCATAAATGCCCCCCCACGCCAGGAAGCTGACAAACCCATACATCGTCAAATGCGAGTGGCCCACAGTGAAGTTCGTGAAATGCCAGACCGCTTGCACGCTTCGTACCGACTCAATCGAGCCCTGCGTCGAGCTGAGGAAATAGAAGCCGATTCCCGCCCAAATAAACGGCAGCGCATAGGATCGCCAGATCGTCGTCCAGCGTCCATGCATCGTGAGCCAGAAATTTCCCGTCGCGGTCCATACCGGCACAATCATGCCCACGCTGAAAATCACGGCCAGCGATTGGATCCACCACGGCAACGGAGAAAAGAGGAAGTGATGCGCGCCGATCATCGGGTAGAAAGCCAGTTGCGTCCAGAAACCCAAAATGCCGAGCGCGTACGAATAGATTGGCCTGTTCAACAACTTCGGTAGAGCGTAGTAGGCGATCCCGAGTCCCAGGAACGTGAACCACATGCCGACAGCGTTGTGGATGTAAAAACCCTGAACGGCGACCTGGCCAAGGCCCCTCTGGTAGAACGGGAAGAATGCCGTCAGGCCGATCAAGGTGGCAAATACGAATCCGCCAAGCGTATACCAGTTCCCGATATAGATGTCGCGGTCGCGCCGGGCGTTGACCGTGGCGTAAACCACCACCCCGCTCAGCACGATGCCAGCCAGGAGAAACACGTATACGGGCCGAATCCATTCGCGATACTCCTGGCTTCCGTTACTCATCCCGAGATCGAGCGTAATTGTTCCGAGCGCTGTTGCGATGTTGAAAGCCCATAGCGCGGCCCAGGCCAGACGCCTGCGCTGGATGGCGACGCCCGACGAACGCGCCGCTGTCCACATGGCCACGCCGACGAGTGCGACCGACGCCCACCCGAAGAATGTGCCGTTCGTGTGCACGGCGCGCAGGCGGCCGAACGACAGCCACGGGCTCGAAGCGAGAGCGGGATAGCTGAACTCGAAAGCCACCAGCACCCCCGCGGCGGTCGCGATTAGCAACCAAAAAGTTGCCGAGATGACAAAGGCGGAAAACAGCTTTGCATCCAGGGCCTGGGTTCGAGAGTCTCCGTAAGTCGCTGCGGTGGCCGTCGCGTTACCTCCACTCAAAACTGCTGATTAGTATAGTGCATCCGCTCGCAACCCGGCGCTTCGGATCCCGGTTCGCCAAGAGCAGGCTGCCTGTTGGATTCTGGTAGCTGGTCTTCTGAATGATTTCTCTTTCCAACATCAATAAGCAGTATGGAAAACAGCTTGTATTCGTCGATGCTTCGTTCCAGTTGAATCCCGGCGAAAAGGTGGGTCTGGTGGGGCCGAATGGAGCCGGGAAAACTACGCTTTTCCGCATGATCGTGGGCGAGGAGGCTCCCGACGAGGGCGATGTTTCCGTTCCCAGGCGGCTGACGATCGGATATTTCCGGCAGGACGTGGAGGAGATGAAGGGCCGATCCACGCTCGACGAAGCGATCGCCGGGAGCGGGCGCGCGGGCGAACTCCATCATGAATTGGAAGCGCTTCAGAATGCCATGGAGGACCCGGAGCAGGCGGAGCGGATGGACCGGATTCTGGAGCGATTCGGGGAGGTTCAGGAAGAGTATGAGCATCTGGGCGGCTACGCATTGGAGGCGCAGGCCCGGGAGGTGCTCGCCGGATTGGGGTTTGCGGACGATCAGATCGAAGGCGATGTGGGCGCGCTGTCCGGTGGGTGGAAGATGCGCGTGGCGCTGGCGCGCGTTCTCTTGGGACGTCCGGATGTGCTGCTGATGGACGAACCGACGAATCACCTCGATATCGAGTCGATTATCTGGCTGGAGCGGTTCCTGAAGTCGTTCGAAGGATCGCTGCTCATGACGTCGCACGACCGGGAGTTCATGAACCGGCTGGTAACCAAAATCGCCGAAATTGACGCGGGCGAAATCATCTCTTACTCGGGGAACTACGATTTTTACGAGCGCGAACGCACAATCCGCGAGGCGAATCAGCAGGCGGCTTTCGCGCGGCAGCAGTCGATGCTTGCCAAGGAGCAGCGGTTCATCGATCGCTTCCGGACCCACGCGGCGAAAGCGGCGCAAGTGCAAAGCCGGATTAAAGCGCTCGACAAGATCGAAAAAATTGAGCTGCCGAAGAAGCGGCAAACCGTGAAATTCGAATTCCGCGTGCCGCCGCGCTCGGGCGACCAGGTGGCGGTGATCGAGAATCTACATAAAAGCTACGGGCCGAGGACCATTTATCGCGACTTCAGCCTGACGGTGCGGCGCGGTGAGCGTTGGGCGGTGATGGGGCGGAATGGCGCGGGGAAGACCACTCTGCTGAAAATGATTGCCGGCGTCAGTGCGCCGGATGCGGGAAACGTGCGTCTGGGTGCGAACCTCTACATGGGCTACTTCGCCCAGCAGTCGCTCGACGTGCTTAATCCCGACCTGACCGTCATCGACCAGTTGCAGCAGGACTTTCCGCAGGACGGCCTTGGCTCTCTACGCACGCTGGCGGGCGCGTTCCAGTTTTCCGGCGACGATGTGGACAAAAAGATCCGCGCGCTTTCGGGAGGTGAAAAGTCCCGTCTGGCGATGGCGCGAATGCTCTATAACCCGCCGAATTTCCTGGTGCTCGACGAGCCCACGAATCACCTGGATTTAGCGACAAAAGAGATGCTGGTGGAGGCGCTGAAGGACTTTGAGGGCACCATGATTTTCGTCTCGCACGACCGTACGTTTCTGCGCGGCTTGAGCTCGCGAGTGCTCGAGCTGGGCGGGGAAAGCGGGCGGACCGGAGATCCGCGCGTTTATCCGGGCTCGTACGTGGAGTACGTGCAGGCAATGGGGCACGAAGCACCGGGGGTGGTGAGCTAGCAGACCGTGTCACGTGGATACCGGACCGCTACCCTGGCCGAGTGCCGCGCAGAGGGCTTCCCGATTTCGTTCACCCCGTGCGATCGCGGAGTCCAGCCCGATGCGGTAGGCGATAAATCCGGCCGCGGCCTCCAGGGCCAGAACTCCGTAAAAGGCGGCGCGAGCGTCGAAGGCGTAGCCGGCCAGATAAGCAAGGCCGGCCGGCGCCGCGGCGATCGGGAAAGAGATTAGCAGAACCCACTGGACGCGCGACCCTCCGGAGGAGTTGCGGAAACTGCTGGATGGATTCGCGGGGCGGGGGTGTAGCAGTGACGTGTAGTTTCCGATCGTGAGCAGCAGAACCGCCAGAACGCCGGCCACGCAGTAGGCTTCGAGAATTCCGTCCGCCGTCAGCCGGACGCGCACAATCAGGCAGGCCGCCGCGACGAGCGTAATTTCGAGAAAAAGGAAGAACATCGCGGCCAGATTCTTCGCCTTCATCGCGGCGCGTAGGCCCGCGGGCGCAACGAAATAAAATTGCGCCGCGGAGCGGTCGAAACCCAGGGCATTGCAGAACAGAGTGTCGCTGAGCAGAAGCACCGCATAGGCGCTAACGACGGTGAGGAAGTGCTCTGCCATGAATCCTTTACCGTGTCGTGCCATGGGAATCCAGATCACGAGTCCGAACGAAAATCCCATCAGGAACAGCAGGCGGAAGCGGGAAGAACGGGATAGCGTGCGGAGTTCCTTTTCGACGATGGCGGCCACCGGGTCGCGCCAGAATATGCCGGGGAAGCGGTAGAACCGTTCGGTCCAGCTCGCGCGTCCCGGCTTATGGCGCGCGAACGCGCCAGCGGCGGTTTCCGTCTGTTCGATTTGGATAACGTTGTCGAACTGGCGGCGGGCGAAAGCATAGGCCGCGGCAATCCAAAGCATGAGCGCGAGGGCGTCGGTCCAGTGCGACGCTCCGCTCGAAAGATGCGCCGAGGCCGTCCACGGCCAGACGATGGCGTCGCTCGCCAGACGGAGCTTGTTGAGCCATGGAGGGAGCGAGTGCTGCGAAGCGTACTGCTCGGCAAGGAAGCGGGGCAGAACCGCGAGCATCACGATCAGGAAGGCGCCGGCCTCGCGAATACCCTTGCGCGCGAGCAGACGAACCAGGAGGTCGCGAATGCCCACCGAGACAAGAAGATTGAAAGCGCCGAAGGCCGCGAGCCAGAGCGGGGTCCAGAAGCGCACACCAGGGTTGAGGAGCAAGCCGGTGAAAGCACCGGCAAGGAGGAGGATGGCCTCAACGCCGGCCGAGAGCCGCAGCAGCACTTCCAGCCCGAACAGCGCTGTTCCCGGGATGGGGTAAGGCAAAAGCTTTTTCGTATCGAGCGAGAGTCCGCTCGCGGCCATGAACAACGGCATCAATTGCCAGTAAAGGAAGAGGAAGAAAAGACCGATGGGGAGGTAGTGCCGGATGGCTTCGGCATCCGCGGTCATGAGCAGGACGCCGGCGAAAACGGAGAGCGCGGTGAAGCCTCCGTAGGTGAGTACCGGAATGATGCTCCCGAGGGCCAGCCCGGCGACGCTGCGGCGCGGCATGAAATTGTTCAAGGACCGCCATTGAGCCCAGAGAATGGCCCTCGTTTGCCGAAAGGAGGCGAAGACGTGAGAGGTCATTTCGTATCCGAACGTCTAGAGCCAGTCCAGCGTCTCGGTGGCCCCTGCCCCGCCGACGACGCGGACGAAAACATCTTCGAGGGTTTCGGCGCCGGAGCGTAGTTCATCCATGGAGCCTTCGAGTACGAGTTTGCCGTCGTGGATGATGGCGACGCGGTCGCAAAGGCGCTCCACCACTTCGAGAACGTGGGAAGTCAAAAAAACGGTGGCGCCCCGGCGCACCTGATCGAGGAGGAGGTCTTTCATCAGGCGGGCTCCCACGGCGTCGACGCCTTCAAACGGCTCGTCCATCAGAAAAAGCTCGGGACGGTGGATGAGCGCCGCTCCCATGGCGACGCGTTTGCGCATGCCCTTGGAATAGTCGGCGATGAGCTTTTTCTCGTTCCCGCCGAGTTCGAAGAGGGTCATTAATTCCAGGGCGCGCTCGCGCGCCGTGGGGCGTTCGAGCCCGTAGAGCCGCCCCGCGAATTCGAGAAATTCGGGCCCGGTCAGGTGGTCGAAGAGCAGGGTTTCGTCGGGCACCAGGCCGATACGCTGGCGGATTTCGACGGACTGCGCGGGCATTGGAAATCCGAGGATTGATATTTTGCCCGAGGTTGGTTTCGCAAGGCCCATGAGCATGCGGATGGTGGTGGTTTTGCCCGCGCCATTCGGGCCCAGAAAGCCGAAGAAGCAACCGCGGGGCACGGTGAGACTGAGGCCGTCGACGGCCGCGCGCGCGGCGTACACCTTGCGTAGCTCGGTGATTTCAATGGCTGGTGTTTCGGGAGCGGGAATCCCTTCCGGCATACGCCCAGGATACATGGGTGAAACTAACGCCCCGCTGGCATCCCGCCGATGAAGAACTCAGCGACCTTCGGGATGGGGTGACATGGAGAACTGCCGCCAAAAGGCCCTGCGGGGCATGCGCCATCTGCCAGCCTTTTCACCGGTGCTAAACCGGCTGATCGGAGTGCTGTGCCGGGAAGACGCTTCGCTCTCCCGGGTGGCCGGAACTATCGAAAAAGACCCGGTTCTGGCGGGGAATGTGCTCCGCATGGTGAATTCCGCGCTCTATGGCAGACTAGGCCGGGTTCACACGGTTCGGCATGCGGTGTCTGTCCTGGGGATGGAAAGGCTGCGGAACGCGGTGATTGGCCTTTCGAGCTTTCGCATGTGGAATAACGTTCCGGCGGCGGATGGGTGGTCCGTACGCGAGTTTAACCGGCATTCGTTTTCGGTGGCCATCCTCGCGGATTTGATTGCGCAGCGCGCCCGGCTGGCCTTTTCCGAGAGCGCTTTTACGGCCGGGTTATTTCATGATGCCGGACGCCTGCTGATCGCGTCCTCGCTGCGAAGCGAGCATGCCGAGATTGAGGGCCGTATGCAGGAACCGGGGCGAAAACGCACCGATTGCGAGCGGGAGGTTCTGGGCTGGACGCACGCCGAGTTATCCGGCGACGTTTTGGCGGAGTGGAGGTTGCCGGAGGTGATTGCGGCGGGGGTGCGGTATCACGAGGACCCGGAGGCGGACCCCGGCGCGCAGGAGGGCGGCGCTCCGTGCCTCAGCCGGGTCATCAACGCGGCGGACGATTTTGTGCATCAGGAGAGGGGCCGGGAGGAGCTGCCGAAGTTATTGCGAGAGTTGGGGTTAGTCGAGGATATGCCCCGGATTCTAGCGGCGTTCCAGTCCGAAATGAGCGCCGTGCGGGATTTATTATAGGGCGGAGCGCATCTCCCATGCGTCCAGCACCCTGGGTTCGCCCGATACTTTCACCCCGAGAGCATCGGCGCGGGTGGGGTAAATCCGCGTGCTGATACAGGTCCTTCCGTTGACGTAAATTTCGACCAGCGAACGGTCCAGAAAAACGCGGAGGCGGAGCGGTTCGGAAGGGGGCAAATCCAGCGTCACGGTCCTCCGGTCGCGGTCGGTGCCGGCGTTGAGGCTGGCGCGCCGGCGATCGGTGGTCAAGGTGGCAGTGCCGGGGGCGAAGTCGAGGTTCGTTTGCTCGCTTCCGTCGGGTGTCCTGCGGATGGAGAGACCGGCGGGGCGCTCGCGCGGAAATTCCGCGAAGATTTCGAGCGAATCGCCGTGGAGATTTTGGGGGTCGAGCTGCGCGCCCCGCAGGACCGACAATTCGGGAAGAGGCTCAATGGTGAGCGCGCCATCAGGCGCCACTCCGAGGAGCCGCGGCAGGGACTGAACGCCGGCCCATCCCGCAGCGACCTGTTCGGCTTTGGTGCGGCCTTCGGGAATCCAGCCGAAAATGACCAGCCGCCGCCGGGCATCCTCGAAAGCCTGCGGCGCGTAGTAGTAGCCTCCGTGGTCGAGCTTTTGGCGCGGGCTTTCCGGCGAGAACCGGAGATCGCGATACGAGCCGGTCCAGTAGAACGGAACGCGAACCGGACCGGTGCTCGAAACACAAAGAAACCATTTCCGCTTGCCGAGCGGGAAGAAGTTCGGGCATTCCCAGATTTCGCCATCGTCGCGGCTGGCGGCGGAGGCGAGCGGCTGCCGGTAAGTCCAGTGGAAGAGGTCGGAGGACGTATACAACAGGACAGTGCCGTTGCCGCCCTTTAGGCCGGCGCCGATCGCCATCCGGTACTCGCTGCCGTCGCGCCAGACGCAGGGGTCCCGGAAAGCCGTGAGGTCCAGACCTGCCGGAGGTCGCGCGATCACCGGGTTGCCGGAATAACGCTTGAATTCCGTCAGCGCGCCGTTGCCGGTGATGATGTTCTGGGTCTCCGGAGAAACTCCCGTGTAGAAGATGGTGGGCACGCCGTTGTAAACGCGGCAGCAGCCGGAGAAAACACCATCCTTGTCATACCCGCCGGGAACGGGCGCGAGGGCGATGGGGAGGTGTTTCCAGTGAATCAGGTCCGCCGATTCGGCATGGCCCCAGTGCATATCTCCCCAAACCGCCGCGTTGGGATTGTATTGATAGAAAAGGTGATATTTGCCTTCGTGCCAGACCAGGCCATTGGGATCGTTCATCCAATTCCGCGGAGGAAGGAAGTGATACCGGGGCCGATGCGGATCCTGATCCTCCCCGCCCACCGCCGCCGTCAGCGGGGCTGCGGCGGCGAACGCCAGAAGTTTACGGCGGCTGATCATCAGGCTGATTGTATACCGCGAGAGATGGCGTCGGAGGTCGGAGAAGGTCCGGGCAAAAGCGGAGCTCTTGAGGGTTCCATGTGAGTGGATAACGGAAAAGAGGAAACTAAAGCGGCCGACCAATCCTGGTTCGAATCGGCTACGTGCTTCTCATTGAGGTTCACCAGAATGGGGGGTTGGTATGGCAAAGATGTTAAAAAAGGCAGCTTCCACGTTGAGACGTGCAATTGGCCTCAGGTGACCTTTTTCCGCTTTGTACAGCTTGTAATGTCGATCGAAAAAAAAGTTATTGATCGCGTCGACGGATGCTCCCTGTCGCGTCAAGGCGTGTTCATTAACCTCAAACATGACTTTTGGACGTAATTTGTCGATAGTCTGCGCGGCACCTCGGAGTACCTCGAGCTCATAACCTTCTACGTCCATTTTCACCAAGTGTAACCGTGGGATGCCAAGGCGCAGTACTTCGGAATCGATCGTCGTACACCGAACGTCAACGTCGCCTTGGTCGCTAATAGTCGACCAGCCTAACCGGTTATTGGGCGCAGCTAGCATTCGAGCGACACCTATGTGATTGCCAACTGCGGCATGCTCGACAGTCACATTAGCGGCTTGGTTATGCTCTATATTGCGGGTGAGGAATGAGTGTGTATAAGGAATGGGCTCAAAGCTGATTATGCGGCCGGTAGATCCTACTAAATGCGAAAAAAGCAAGGAAAAGTAGCCGATGTGAGCACCGACATCCAGGCACACATCTCCAGGATGAAGCATCTTGCGAATGGCTTTTTCATCGTAGTAGTCGAGGCATCCGTACGAGTAGAGCGTCCAACCGACGTCATCAACAGTGAAGTCGGATTCAAGATGCACACCTCGTCTTGTAAATCGTCGAATGCCGTGCCACCGCGAGCGGGCTCGACTCTGGAGGAAAGTGACAATTCGGTCGCGGCCGCGGTGGGGCGCAGGAAGATGCCCATAGAGACCGAGGGCTGCATCACAAAGGAAGTCAAGCATAGCGGATCAGTTTTCCGTAGCCATAGGATCTGCTCGTCGCTGAGCTTCTGCTTGGGCATCTTTTCCCTCTTTCTTCGCCCGAAATCGCATCTGATCTTGGGCGGAAAAAGGGGATCACGTCAAGGAAGTACCCGTAAAACGCCAAGGGGTTGGCGAGGACCCGGACGAGGGCACCGCCGTCGGCAGAGTGATGGGATTTTTGCATTCGACCCGGGATACTGGAATCCTCAAGAGCAATCGGCGGCAACAGTCCCTGACAGAGCGGCTTCGGTCCCTTACGTGGGAGCATGATACCGGGGCCGATGCGGACCCTGATCCTCCCCGCCCAGCGCCGCAGTCAGCGGAGCTGCGGCGGAGAGCGCCAGAAGTTCACGGCGGCTGGTCATCAGGCTGATTGTGTACCGCTCCTGTATTCGAGATGGGCGGCTACTTTTTTTTCGGCGCGTTATGAGACCGGCGGAACTGCGCTGGCGGACAGCCAAATTCCCGCTTGAACACTCGGTTGAACGCTGCTTCCGATGCATAACCGACCTCGGCCGCGACCTCGGCGACGTTGGCATCCGAAGACACAAGGGTCTCCGCGGCCAGCTTGAGCCGCCACCGCGCCAGGTACGCCATGGGCGGCTCGCCCAGAAAGTGTCGAAAGCGTTCGGCGAATCGCGTGCGCGAAACCCCGACATGGCGAGCGAGGTTCGCGATAGTCCAAGGGTGCGCCGGGCTCTTATGCAGCAGCGCGAGCGCTTCCCCGATCACGGGATCGCGTGCACCCGCCAGCCATCCCTTCTGCTGATCCGGCAGGTCCTGGATGAAACGGCGTAGCGTCTCGACAAACAGAACTTCAGACAACTTGGCGAGCACCACGTCGCTGCCGGTTCCCGGTCCTCCCGCTTTGCACACGGAGAACTGGATCGAATTCGCCAGCCACTGGCCTTCGGAATCATTTGCGATATTGACCACGAACATCGACGGCAAGCCTGCAAGCACGACGTCGCTCAAACTCGGATCACAGGCCATATAGCCGCACACAAACTTCGTCAGTTCCCCTCCGCTGCCGTAACGAGCGACTTTGAGCCCGTTGCTCAAATTTTTAGCGAAGGTTCGAAGCGAATCGGCCGGCTTGCATAAGCCGTTTCCCAGGACGTGCGCATCCCCGTGCGGGAAGATCACCACGTCGCCCGGCCCAAGGTCCCGGCGGCTCCGGTCGGGCAATTGCGCATAGGCGCGGCCGTCGATCAGGTAGTGATAGATAATCACGTGGCCAGCGCCCGGGCAGAGCAGCGGAGCGACTTGGCTGGATGGAGACGAGGCGACACCCCAGGGAGCGGAAAACTCCGCGTTGAAAAACAACGCCCCCCTGAGCTTGATGATTTTCAGCACTTCGGAGAGTGCGTCCATCGTTTTCAGCTTCTCAGGATTTGGATGTTTTCGGCAAGAATGCGGAACGGTCGAGCAAGTTTTTGGATTTAGTTCGCCCGCATAGTAGAGCCAGGAGGCAATAACAATGAGTGTTCTGGAAGAAAAGACCGCACTGGACGAATTAAAAAGCCGTTTGCGCAACACCTGGATGACCGGCGACTATGGCCGGTTCAGCCGCTATATGGAGCGGGACGCGGAGGCGTTTTACCGGCGCCTGCCCATCCAGCCGGGCGCACAGTTGCTCGATGTGGCCTGCGGCGCGGGGCAGCTCTCTCTGATTGCAGCGAGAGCGGGAGTTCGCGTAACGGGATGCGACATCGCGGCCAACTGGCTGGCGCAGGCGCGTCGAAACGCGGCCTCGGAGGGCCTAACCGTCGTGTTCGAAGAAGGCGATGCGGAATCACTGCCCTACGAAAGCGGCACGTTCGATGCGGTGGTTAGCCTGATCGGCGCGATGTTTGCGCCTCGTCCGGAGCTGGTCGCGGCCGAGCTGACTCGCGTCTGCCGGCCCGGAGGGGTAATCGCCATGGCGAACTGGACGGGCCCCGGGTTCGTGGGGCAGATGTTTAAGGCCATCGCCAGGCACATCGCGCCTTCGGGCATGCCCTCGCCCGTGTTGTGGGGTGACGAGCCGACCGTTCGCGAACGGCTGCGGGAGGGGATTGCGAGCCTCGAATGCTCGCGCCACTTGTACGAGTTAAGTTATCCGTTTTCGCCCGCGGATGTCGTTGAGTTTTTCCGCGCGAATTATGGGCCGATGACACGCGCGTTCGCATCCATCGGAGAAGACGCGCGGCGGCAACTTCGCGCGGAGCTGACCGATTTGTGGTCCCGTCACAATCGGGCCAATGACGGGACCACCAGGGTCGATGCGGAATATCTGCAGGTGGTCGCGATTCGGGGGCAATCGGCGGGAGGCATTCATGCCATGAATTGAAGCTCCGGCTGTCGCGACTGCGGCCGGGCTCCCCCCGAATGGGATCACCGGGTTTGCAGGGCGGCTCGGGCCACTCCTACCCCGTTTTCATGCTCCTCTTGTATGGGAAACCGCCCCCGCCCTTCGCCGGTTTCATGTCCACCTCGTATGGGACAATCCCGGCCCTGTCACCTGCCATTGACATCTTTTAGAAGGTTCGTTATTCTTGTAGGGTTTGGCGAGTAGAGCTTCTGCTCCCGTGCTACCGCTCTCATGTTTGAGAGTCCGGCCGGGGGCCGGCCCCGAGGTTCCCTGGGATTCAACGCTTTAGGGCGCATGGGCTAGTCCATAGTAAGTACCCTCGCAGCTTTCGGAAACCGTTTTGGTCTTCCGCGTTTTTGGGTTTTTCCGGTTTGCGCTGGCTTCTCGCTTCGGCGCGTTCCGGTGCAGTAGGTGAATTTTCAGTTCGTTCCCGATGAGAGGAAATCTGTGCCGACCTTTAATCAACTAGTGCGGAAGGGCCGCAGGCCGACGCGCTATAAAACAGCCAGCCCCGCCCTGCAGGCCTGCCCGCAGAAGCGCGGCGTATGTACGCGTGTTTACACTACGACCCCGAAAAAGCCGAACTCGGCTTTGCGGAAAGTGGCTCGCGTGCGGCTGACCAACGGCATCGAAGTCACCACGTATATCCCCGGCGTGGGGCACAACCTGCAGGAGCACTCGATCGTGCTCATTCGCGGAGGCCGCGTGAAGGATCTTCCCGGCGTTCGCTATCACGTTGTGCGCGGCACGCTCGATACGGCGGGTGTTTCCGGACGGCAGCAAAGCCGTTCGAAGTATGGAGCCAAGCGTCCCAAGGGACCGGCGAAATAAAAGGATTTGAGATAACGATATGCCACGCAGACGCAGAGCGGAAGTTCGAGAGATCCTGCCCGATCCGGTTTACAACTCGACGCTGGCGGAGAAATTCGTCAACTCGATGATGTGGGACGGCAAAAAGGCCACTTCCCAGGGCATTTTTTATGAGGCGATGGAAAAGCTGAAGGAACGCAGCGGCGACGATCCGCTCAAGCTTTTCAAGAAAGCTGTCGAGAACTGCAAGCCACTGCTCGAAGTGAAAACACGGCGCGTCGGCGGCGCCAACTACCAGGTTCCCGTGGAAGTCGCGCAGAACCGCCGCACCAGCCTGGCCATCCGTTGGATATTGATGAACGCCCGGTCGCGCCCCGATAAAAACATGCCGGAAAAGCTGGCGAATGAGTTGGCCGACGCCGCGAATCTTCGCGGCGGAGCGATTAAGAAAAAGGACGACGTTCACCGCATGGCGGAAGCCAATAAGGCGTTCGCTCACTATCGTTGGTAGTAGAGAAGTACTGAATTTATGGCTCGCACCATACCCATCGAAAAAACACGGAATATCGGCATCATGGCTCACATCGATGCCGGTAAAACCACCACGACGGAACGCATCCTCTATTACACCGGCCGGACGCACAAGATCGGCGAGGTGCATGAGGGCACCGCGACCATGGACTGGATGGAGCAGGAGCAGGAGCGGGGAATCACCATTACCTCGGCCGCTACCACCTGCTCGTGGCGGGATATCGCGATCAACATCATCGACACCCCGGGCCACGTGGATTTCACGGCCGAGGTGGAGCGCAGTCTCCGCGTGCTGGACGGCGCGGTCGCGGTGTTCGACGCCGTTGCCGGTGTGCAGCCGCAATCGGAGACCGTTTGGCGGCAAGCCGATAAGTACGGCGTCCCGCGTATTTGCTTTATCAATAAGATGGACCGCGTTGGCGCGGACTTCTTTCATTCCGTCGATACCATAGTCGAGCGCCTGAAGGCGCGTCCGGTGGCCATTCAAATCCCGGTGGGCGCTGAAGATCAATTCAAGGGTGTGGTGAACCTGGTCACCATGAAAGCCCGGATCTGGCGGGACGAGACGCTGGGGGCAAAATACGACGACGTCGAGATCCCGGCCGAACTGGTCGAAGAGGCTAAGATCTACCGCGAAAAGCTGGTGGAGGCCGTATCCGAAGCCGATGATGACCTCATGGTCAAATTCATTGAGGGCCAGTCGATCACCGAGGCCGAGCTCTCGGCGGGCATCCGCAAGGCCACGATTTCCCAGAAGATCTTCCCGGTGATCTGCGGGTCGTCCTTTAAGAACAAGGGCGTGCAGAACATGCTCGACGCGGTGGTGGATTACCTCCCCTCTCCGCTCGACATTCCCCCGGTGAAGGGGACGAAGCTCGAGGATCCTTCCATCGAAGAGGAGCGCCCGGCTTCCGATAACGCGCCTTTTTCCGCGCTGGTTTTCAAAATCATGACCGACCCCTTTGTCGGCCAGTTGGCGTTCATCCGGGTTTATTCCGGCAAGTTGAGCGCGGGAGAAAGCGTCTTCAACGTCGCCAAGGGCCGGCGCGAGCGCATTGGCCGTCTGGTGAAGATGCACGCCAATAAGCGCGAAGATATCACTGAAATCCTGGCCGGCGATATTTGCGCTGCCGTCGGGCTGAAGAACGTAGTGACCGGCGATACGATTTGCGACGAAAAGGCCCCGATCGTTCTGGAGTCGATTGACTTCCCCGAGCCGGTGATTCAGCTCGCCATCGAGCCGAAGACCAAGGCCGACCAGGAGAAGCTGGGCGTCGCGATTCAAAAGCTGGTGCAGGAAGACCCGACGCTGCGGGTTACAACCGATGCCGAGACGGGCCAGACGATCATCGCCGGCATGGGCGAACTCCATCTCGAGATCATCGTGGACCGCATGCAGCGGGAGTTCAACGTCGCGGCCAACGTTGGTAAGCCGCAGGTGGCCTATCGCGAGACCATTCGCACCATCTCAGAATACGATTACACGCACAAGAAGCAGACCGGCGGCAGCGGCCAGTATGCGCGCACCAAGCTGCGCGTGGAGCCGAACCCCGGCAAGGGCTTCGAGTTCATCAACGAAATCAAGGGCGGAAATATTCCCAAGGAATTTATTCCGGCCGTGCAGAAGGGTGTTGTCGAGGCGCTCGAAGGCGGAATTCTCGCCGGGTATCCGGTGGTGGATGTGAAAGTCGCGGTGTTCGACGGCGCTTACCACGACGTCGATTCGTCGGAAATGGCGTTCAAGATCTGCAGCTCCATCTGCCTGAAGGAAGCCTGCCGCAAGGCGAAGCCGGTGCTTCTGGAGCCGGTAATGCGGGTGGAAGTCGTGGTGCCGGACGAGTACATGGGGCCGGTGAACGGCGATCTGATTTCGCGCCGCGGACGCCTGGAGGGCACGGAAATTCGGGGTGGCACGCATCTGATTAAAGCGATGGTGCCACTGTCGGACATGTTTGGCTATGCGACCGAGATCCGCTCGCGCACGCAGGGCCGCGGAAGTTTCACCATGCACTTCGGGCAGTATGAGGAAGTGCCGAAGAACATCGCCGAAGAGATCGTGGCGAAGGTGCAGGGCAAAGTTACCAAGTAGGAGAGACGAATCCCATGGCAAAAGAGAAATTTGATCGCAGCAAGCCGCACGTGAACATCGGGACGATCGGGCACATCGATCACGGGAAGACGACGCTGACGGCGGCAATCACGAAGGTGCTGGCCAAGCACAATCCGAAGAATTCGTTCCGGAG
>DASZXS010000047.1:0-11613 GCA_035545735.1 Bryobacteraceae bacterium
GGGGTTGATCTGGCCATCGTCGGCGCCGCTGTAACCGCGGCGCGCGCCGCGGAAGGATAGACTCCGTCCGCGGCGCGCGGTCGGCTGGCGAAAACAATAGTAGACTCGCGGTGGAGACCCAAATGTCTATCAGACCCGTCAAGCGGCTCATCAAATCGAAGCCAACACTGGAAGGCGCGGGCGTGCACCTGCGGCGCGCTTTCGGATTTGGCGATACTTCCGAGTTTGACCCGTTCCTGTTGCTGGACGATTTCCGCAACGATGTTCCACAGGACTACCTCGCGGGTTTCCCGTGGCATCCGCACCGCGGGATTGAGACCATCACCTACGTCCTGGCCGGAACGGTGGAACACGGCGACAGCATGGGGAATCGCGGCGCCATCGGCGCGGGCGACGTGCAATGGATGACCGCGGGCAGTGGAATCATCCATCAGGAAATGCCCAAGGGCGATGCCACCGGGCGGATGCATGGATTCCAACTGTGGGGCAATCTTCCCGCGGCTCTCAAAATGACCGCTCCAAGATATCAGGAGGTTAAGTCAGCCGACGTTCCGGAGACCAAGGACGACGACGGGACCGAGGTGCGTGTGGTTTGCGGCAATTTCTGGGGGATGAAAGGACCGGTCGACGGAATTGCCGCCGACCCGGTCTACCTGGACGTTTCGGTGCCGCCCGGCCGCCGCAAGGTCCTCCCCGTGGAAACCACTCGTCACGCTTTCGCCTACGTGTTCGGCGGCAGCGGAAAATTCTGCAACGCCTCGGGACCGCTCTCGGTGCCCACCGAATCCGTGGGATGGCTCGACACGGCGCCACCCTCCGAAGCCGATAACCGCTCGCTGGTAGTCTTCGACCGCGGAGACGAACTGGAGGTGCAAGCCGGCGAAGATGGAATTCGCTTTCTTCTCGTATCGGGAAAGCCGCTCGGCGAGCCCGTCGCATGGTACGGCCCCATCGTGATGAACACGCAAGCGCAGTTGCGCGAAGCGTTCCAGGAACTGGATGCGGGAACGTTTCTCAAGACTCACGGGGAGCGATAGAATTCGTCTAGAAGAAATGGACACGTTCAGATCGAAGTTTGTCATCGCCGGCGGCGGTATGGTCGCGGGCTATGCGGCAAAAAAGTTGGTGGAGCTTGGCGTCAAGGAGGGTGAACTCGCGATTTTATCGGCGGATAACTCCCTCCCTTACGAGCGTCCGCCGCTATCGAAGGGGTTTCTCGCGGGGCGCGACACCGAAGACGCCATTCTCATCAATGGAAGAGATTTCTATGGGAGCCGTGGCATCGATGTCCGGCTGAACTGCGAAATCACCGGCGTCGATCCGGCGGCGAAGTACCTTACTCTGAAGTCCGGTGAGACGTTTGGCTTCGAAAAGCTGTTGTTGGCGAGCGGCGCGCGTTCGAGGCGGCTGAAAACGCCCGGCGCGAATCTGGAAGGCATTCGATATCTCCGCTCGATGGACGATTCGAAAGCCATCGGCAAGCTGGCCAAAGCGTCGAAGCAGGCGGTGGTGCTGGGAGGAGGCTTCATCGGCATGGAAGTGGCGTCGGTGATTGCCCAGGGAGGCTCGGAAGTGACGATGATCCTCAGCGAGGATCGGGTCTGGCAGCGTTTGTTCTCTCCCGAGATATCGCAGTTCTTCGAGAGCTACTACGCGGCGCGTGGGGTCAGATTGATCAAGTCCGCGATGGCGGCTGAGTTCCGGGGCGCGTCCCGCGTGGAATCAACGGTGCTGCAGGATGGCCGGAGCATCCCTTGCGACCTGGTTGTGGCGGGCATTGGAGCAGAGCCCGTGACGGAATACCTGGCCGGGAGCGGCATCGAAACCGGCAATGGGGTGATTGTCAACGAGTACCTGGAGACAAGCCAACCCAACATCTTTGCGGCCGGAGATATTGCCAACTATCCTGACGAATTGTTTGGAAGACGGCGGCGCGTGGAGCATTGGGATAACGCGGTTTCACAGGGCGAGCACTGCGCCCGGGCGCTGCTGGGCGAGCGCGCGCCTTTCCGGCACGTCCCCTATTTCTTCTCGGACGTTTTCGACCTTTCCTATGAATTCTGGGGCGATGGGGACGGAGCCGGCGAGATCGTGCACCGTGGCGATCTCTCCGGTAACAGCTTTAGCGCGTGGTGGCTGAAGGATAAGACCGTCGTAGCCGCATTCGTCATGAATCGTCCGGACGAGGAGCGCAACGCCGCCTCGTCCTGGATCGAGTCCAGGCAAGCCGTCTCGGCGGCGCGTCTCGCGGATGCGGGACGCCCCATCGGCGAAGCTTTGTAGCGCCATCGAACCGTCTGAAAGCGCGCCGGAGGTGGCGGTCTTCGAGACGTCCTCTCCGGCGTTTGCTTTATCGAATCGCTCGTAACGCGGCAGCGACTTCGGTGACCCGCTTCCCCTGGTGGGCCGCCACTTCAAGTTCTTCCGCCTTGGGCGGCTGCGAATTCTGCCCCGACATGGAAGATGATCCATACGGAGTGCCATGTCCGGCAAACACATGTGGATGGGTGTAGCCGTTCGGAACGATGATGAAGCCAAGGTGCGCGAGAGGAATAAAGAGCGATACGAGCGTGCTCTCGTTCCCTCCGTGCGGACCGGCGGTGGAGGTAAACACGCTGCCGGCTTTGCCGTTCAACTTGCCTTGTACCCATGCGCCGCCGAGACTGTCGATGAACGCCTTTAACTCCGCGGACGCATTTCCAAAGCGCGTGGGTGTACCGAAAATGACGCCGTCCGCCCATTCCATATCGGCCGACGTCGCGGCGCCATAGTCCGCAATCATGCGGTTACTCCGCTCTTCCCAGCCCGGAACCTTCGCCATGACCTGGGGAGAGACAATGTCTCGAACGCGGCGTAGACGCACTTCGGCGCCCGCCTTCCGCGCGCCCTCAGCCACCGCTTGCGCCAGAGCTTCGACCGATCCATCTCGCGAGTAAAAAACAACTAAGATTTTTGGCTTTGATTCCGCCATAATCATTCCTTGATGTGAAGTCATCTCTCTGTTTTTGATGCGCTTCATTTGGCTGGTGACTCCAGGAATTCCCCCCGGCTTCCGGCCGCTATTGCCATTTAGATTCAAAAGGCGTTTCTTGCTATGATGCGGCTTCATGTCTGATTATTCGATTGGCGTCGATCTCGGGGGCACCAACCTGCGGGCCGCGGCCGTAAGCGCGTCGGGCGTGCTGGTCGAGAAGATTTCGGGGCGTGCACAACTTTCGTCCGGCCGCGAGGCAGTTGTGGATGACATCGTGAAGTCCATCAAGGCTCTCCAGGGCAAAATGAGCGGCCGCCTGGCGGGTGTTGGTGTGGGCGTACCCGGGTTCATTCTCGCAAAAAGCGGAATGCTGGTTGGGTCGAATAACCTGCCCGAATTCGAGGACTTCCCCATTCGCGACGTCATCGAGCAAAAGCTTGGGGAGCGCGTGATTCTGGAAAACGACGCCAATGCCGCGGCGCTGGGGGAAAAATGGATCGGGGCGGGACGCGACGTGGACGACCTGGTTTTGCTCACGCTCGGGACGGGTATCGGCGGCGGCATCATCTCGCATGGGGATGTGTTGCGCGGCTATCTGGGCATGGCCGGGGAAATCGGTCATATGACCGTGGTTCCAAACGGCAATCCCTGCGGGTGCGGAAACCACGGCTGCCTGGAGAAGCACGCCTCGGCGACCGCGATCGCCGCGATGGGCCGGATGATGCAACTTGGAGAGAACATCACCTCGGAGGGTGTATTCGAACTGGCCGTGCAAGGCAACGAACGGGCACTGAGAATTTTCTCTTCGGTGGGCACAGCATTGGGCATCGCTCTCGCAACGCTGGTCAATCTCTTTAATTACCCCTTGTTTCTGCTGAGCGGCGGCCCACTGCCTGCTTGGGATTTTTTTGCGCCCGCGATGTTCGCGGAGGTGGAGGAGCGCTCCTACACCTACCGCGAGGCCAAAACGCGCATTGAGAAAGCGGTTCTCGGCAGCGAAGCCGGCCTGTACGGCGCAGCCTACCTGCCATTGCTCGCAAAAACCGCTCACGTCTAATAAAGGGACAAATCATGTACTGGCTCGGAGTGGATGTCGGAACGGGTGGAACGCGCGCGCTTCTCGTAGATGAGAAAGGGTCCGTCCGCCACGCCTTTACGGCGGCGCACGAAGATATGCGGATGGAGCACCCCCTTTGGGCGGAGCAGCAGCCGGAAAACTGGTGGGAGGCGGCCCAGGAGGCAATTCAGGGAGTACTTGCGCAGGCCCAAGCCGGCGGCGGCGCGATTCACGGCGTGGGTCTGTCCGGGCAAATGCACGGCCTCGCCATCCTGGATGCATCCCATGCCGTCATCCGCCCGGCCCTGATCTGGTGCGATCAGCGGAGCCAGCCGCAGGTGGACGAGATTAATCGCGTAATGGGAAGCGAGGCCGTGGTCGCCGCGACCGCGAATCCGGTGCTCACAGGATTCACGCTGCCGAAACTGCTCTGGGTGCGGGACAACGAGCCGCGCAACTTTGCGCGCGTGAAAAAGATTCTTCTTCCGAAGGACTACGTGCGGTTTCAACTGACTGGAGAATTCGCCAGCGACGTGTCCGATGCGTCCGGAACGGCGTTGTTCGACGTGGCGCGGCGGCGCTGGTCGGACAAGATGATCGACGGACTGCATCTCGACGCGAGCGCTCTGCCTGCCGTGTACGAATCGCAGGAAATCAGCGGCCGGATCACGGCCCGGGCGGCGAAATGCACAGGATTGAAGGAAGGGACTCCCGTCGTCGCCGGAGCGGGCGATCAGGCGGCCAGCGCGATCGGAAACGGCATCGTGAACCCCGGCCCGGTGTCGTGCACGTTGGGCACCTCCGGCGTCGTTTTCTCTTACCTGGGAGAGCCCAACTACGACGACGCCGGGCGCGTGCATACTTTCTGCCACGCGGTGAAGGCGTCGTGGCACGTAATGGGCGTGACCCAGGGCGCCGGACTCAGCTTGCAGTGGTTCCGGTCGCAGATGGCTCCGTCGTCCAGCTACGATTCACTAATGGATGAAGCGGCAACCGCGCCGGCGGGATCGCAGGGGCTCTTCTGGCTGCCTTACTTAATGGGCGAGCGCACTCCCATTCTGGATGCGAACGCGCGCGGAGGCTGGATCGGGCTCACCGCCAGGCACCGCCGCGCGGATCTGATTCGCGCGTTGATCGAAGGCGTCTGTTACAGCCAGAGGGACTGTCTGGAACTGGTCGAAAAGCTGGGCGGCGCGGTCGATTCGGTGCGAGTCTCCGGCGGCGGCGCGCGGAGCGCTTTCTGGAAGCGGACGCTCGCCAGCGTGCTCGGAAAACGCGTCGTTTCGCTCGAAACCCAGGAAGGCTCAGCCTACGGCGCGGCGCTGCTTGCGCTGGCGGGCACGGGCGAGCGCTCCGATATTCACGAAGTCTGTCGCGAGGCCGTCCACGAAGTGGATGCGGTGGAACCAGACCCGGCGGAAATGCCGTTCTATGCCGAGGGCCACGCGCGTTATCAGGCGCTCTACCCCGCCCTGCGGGGCTGGTTCTAGCGTTCGCCGCATGTATTGCGACGTGAGTCTTCCGGTTCCGCTCAATCAGCCCTTTACGTATGAGCTTCCGGAAACGCTCCAGCATCGCGTCCAGCCCGGCTGCCGCGTGTTAGCTCCGTTTGGCTCCCGCAAACTCACTGGAGTGGTGCTCGAAGTTCATCACCGCGCGCCGCAGACCGGTGTGCGGCAAATTCTGAAGCTGATCGATGAAGAGCCGGTGCTCGACGCCGGATTGATCCGGCTTGGACGATGGATCGCCGACTATTACTGCGCTCCCCTGGGAGAAGTGCTGCGCTCGATGACGCCGTTATCAGGAGAAGTGCGGCACTCGAAAGTCTACTCGCTCACCGATGCGGGCCGCGATGCGGCGCGCCAGCTTTTCCTCTCCGGTCCGGAAGAAGATCCGGTTCTCCTGGTCCTAAAATTACTCGACGCGCGCCCTTCCTCAGCCAGCTATCTGATCCGTAAAGTTCCCACAGCCGCCCGGGTGCTCAAGGGGCTGGAGAAGAAGGGCCTGGTGGCCGTGGAGCAGATCGACGCCGAGCGGGACCCTCTGCGGGCCTCGTCGGCGCGGCTGCGCGTCGAATTCCGAAAACGCGGAGCTGCCGGCGAGAAGTTCACGAAAGCCGAGCGCGAGCTGCTTGCTTTTCTTGAGCTGCATCCGGGGCAGCACAATCTAAAGCAACTGGAAGCAACGCTCAAAGGCGCCAGCACCGCCGCCCGCGCGCTGGCCCGCCGCGGACTGCTGGCGATCGGGACCGAGCCGCCCGTGTACGTCGAACCGGAACTGCCCGCCCGCACGCTCAATATGCATCAACTCGCGGCCTATCGGCAAATCGAAGCCGGACTGGTGAGCGGACAGTTTCACGCCTTCCTGCTTCACGGAGTCACCGGCTCGGGCAAGACTGAAATTTATCTTCGCGCCATCGACGCGTGCCTGGAGCTGGGGAAAAGCGCGCTGCTGCTGGTTCCCGAGATTGCGCTTACACCGGCGGTCGCCGGCCAGTTCTTCCATCGCTTCGGTGACAAGGTTGCGATTCTTCATTCGGCCTTTCACGATGCCGAACGCGCCGAGCAGTGGCGCAGGCTTCGCGACGGCCGGGCGCGGGTTGCGGTTGGCACAAGATCCGGCGTTTTCGCCCCCCTGCGAAATCTGGGCCTGATTGTGGTCGATGAGGAGCACGACCAGAGCTACAAGCAGCAGGAGACTCCGCGCTATCACGGACGGGACGTCGCTGTGGTGCGGGCGCGCGACGCGGGCGCGTGCGTCGTGTTGGGTTCGGCCACGCCGGCGCTCGAATCGCGCTACAACACCGAGCGGGGCAAGTTCAAACTCATCGAACTGCCGGAACGAATCGCCCAGCGGCCCATGCCCGGTGTGGAAATCATCGACACACGGCAGGAATTCCTGGAGACTCGCAAGAACGCTACTTTTTCGCGACGCCTTACCTCGGCCATTGAGGAGCGCCTCAAGAACGGCGAACAGACGATGCTTTTGCTCAATCGCCGCGGCTTCTCGAGTTTCGTGACCTGCCGTAGCTGCGGGCACAGGGTAGAGTGTCCCAATTGCGCCGTCACTCTGACATTCCACCGGCGCGATCGCCGCCTTCTCTGCCACTATTGCGACCACGCCGAACGCGTTCCTTCGGTCTGCCCGAAATGCCAGAGCGATCACATCCAGTTCATCGGAACTGGATCGGAGAAGGTGGAAGAAGAGCTGCATCAGATGTTTCCCGAAGCCCGGATCGCCCGCATGGATCGCGACACGGTGTCGGGGAAACGGCACTTTGAGTCGATCCTCCAGGGATTTCGCGAAGGCAGCTTCGACATTCTCGTCGGTACGCAGATGATCGCCAAAGGCCATGACATTCCCAACGTCACGCTGGTGGGCGTGGTGAGCGCCGACGTCGGCCTGGGAATGCCGGATTTCCGCGCGGCCGAACGCACGTTTCAGCTTCTCACTCAGGCGGCGGGGCGCGCGGGCCGCGGAGACCTGCCGGGTATTGTCCTCATCCAGACCATCAATCCGGAACACTATGCCATTCGTTTCGCGGCGGCGCAGGACTATCAGAAGTTTTATGAAAAGGAACTTCAGTTCCGCCGGGTGATGCGCTACCCTCCATTCGCCGCGCTGGCGAATGTGCTGGTGCGCAGCGAAAAGCAGGAGCAGGCGCTCGAATGGAGCACCGAGATCGGCAGGCGTCTGAACCCCGCTCCGGAAGGAATGAAAATTCTCGGGCCGGCCGAAGCGCCAGTCTCCAAAATCAAGGGCGAGTTTCGCTACCAAATTCTCTTGAAAGCGGTGGACCGCAAAAAGCTGAACCAGGTGCTGAGGAACATCCATCGCTGGGCGGCGGAAAATAAATGGAGCCCAACGTCGCTGGTAATCGACGTTGACCCGATGAGCCTGCTTTAGCCAATCTAGCCAGGGCGGAATGGATGGCCCCACTCCCGATTCAACCTGGGGATCCGCCAAACAAAGACTTTTTCTCAATGCTGGCGCCAAGCGCGTACCCGGTACACCCCGGCAGTGGGAAGGTAAAAAGCCAAACGGCCCACCACTGCTCTCCGTCATGAGGTGGATACAACAGTTCGGAAAAGCCGTGAGCCAACTTCGAATAATCGAGAGCATTGAGAAGCAACGCACCTAAGAGGACACATGGTGGTATCCAGATCCAACGCCCCGACAGGCGAAGCATGGGCGCCTGGCTCGAATCCAACGGCCAAATAGAAACGCCGGCCCGAAGGCGATCCCCACAATGCTTGCCGCTTCAAAAATCCTTAAAAGCGGCCCGAACTGACTGGCCCAGTATGGCAGCGGGACAGTTATAAAAGCCCAAATCACTGACGCTATCCAAACACTGATCTGCTGAACCACAAGAGCGACAGATGGTCGGTCCGTATGAATTTTGGCTTCAAACATAAGTGGATGCGCCGATATCAGGGATCACCGTCCCGCTCCCGGTACCGGCACTCCCGTTTGGTTCCCGTTCGCGTACCCGTTGATCTGGTTATTGGCGCGGCCAAAGTGCTTCTATTGCACAGGAGGCTCTTCGTTGATCCCATTTGCAGTAGATGCTCTCATGCGTATAGTATTCCGAGCGTGAAGGCGGCTCGGTATAAGGAACAAATGGATATATCAGTGGGAGATCAAGAAACCGCGGATCGTCTCTGATCGAGATCCGCGCGGCGGCGGCGCCACTAATTGTTACGATCCAGTTCGTTATCCCCTGTGCCTCTGCCACTGTAGGCAACTTGTCGGACATGATATTGACGCTGACGATCGGCGGATTCGGCGCATGTGGACGAAGAGCGTGTGGTAAGCGAACGATATATAGATTTACCAGTTGGCACCGACGCTGACCAATTTGAAAGACGGTTGGGTCCTTGCCGCGTAAAATCCTCCGAGTGGCATGATAGCCATCCGTCATTTGAACGACGACGTCCGCACCAATTGCGACCAGCTTGGTTACGGCCAGCGGCCCCTGAGCACGCAATTCACGAAGGGTCTGGATATCATCTTCACAGCTCGCCTCGAGTCGCGGAAGCTGTAGATACCGCACCGCGGCGTGATTGCGAAACGCAGTGAGAACAACGATTCTGGAACGAACGTGGCTTCGCCAATCCAGCCCCTGGTAAATACGCTCGATACCGTCTGGCGTCATCGCCGCCTCGTCAACAAGTCCTACGGTGCGAACGTTCTTCGATCCCTCGTCCCATTCTATTGCCGGCGCACAAACAAGACGGAACGAAAAGAACAGACTGAAGAGTAGGACCGGCACCCACTTAATCATGTGATGCTCCTGGATTGCCCCGATCGTTACCTAACCAAGCCCGAAATGCAGAACTGGTAGCTACGGCTATCGATCCACCAGACTGGACGAAGCGTATCATTACCTCCCAATGTTCTTAGCAGCCGTTCTGCCATCGTTATGACATTGCTCGCTGACGCCGACGTCGGCGTGCGGGGCCGTCGCGAATCCAATATATCGCCGTTCCGGTGTTCCATACGGATCAGAAGAGGACGGACGGCAGCCACGCTCCGGCGGGCTCGGCGTAAGCGCCGCGGCTCATGAGCGTCATGGGCTGTGTAACCCGCATCCCGTTCGCGAGGCACCATCGCAGCAAATCGCTGTTGCGCGATGGCACCAGAATACCGGGGCCGCCGAACGACTCCGCCGAGGCGATCAGCGCTCGCAGATCGAGGTTTGTCGCGGCAGCAGCGTGCCCAAAGAAAGCGAGCGCCGTGGCATATCCGGTAACGCGGCCCTCGCGTACGACCACCAGTGCCGTCGATTGGCGAATTGCCTCCGAAAGCTCGCCCCCGCGGTCAAAGTGGTGGACGAACCGGCAAATCCTGTTGCATTGCTCGACATCGTCCGCTACCGCCGCGCGGACAGTGCATCCGGCAACCGGCGTTCGGGCGGTTCTTGCTTGCATGCAGACAAGGGGCTCGCGGACCTCGAATCCGAGGCTCGCGTAAAGGGATAGCGACCGGCCGTGAAACGCCGCCTGAACCAGCCGTACGCCGGCGGCCCCGCGCTCCCGCGCGCGGTCTAACACCGCATGCATCAGAAGACGGCCCACGCCGCGGTTTTGCATGGTTGGGGCCACCGTGATCGGCCCAACTCCAAAAATTTCGCAGCGCTCGTCGAGGCAGTTGCTGCCCACCACGCGCCCGTCCCACTCGGCGACCACACAATAAAATCCCGCATCGGAAAACATCACCGCAAGCGCGCCGGCGGCGCTCTCGGCGTCTTTGAAGTCACACGGAAACCCATGGGACTGATTGATCCGCCGGAAGGCCTCGAAGCAAATTCGGCCGCAGACCGCCGCGTTCTCCGGCGATGCCCTGCGAATGGTGATTTCCGGTTTTGGGCTGCGCGTCATGAGGGCTCTCCTCTCCGGGGTCATTCACATGCCGACAACTGCCGCCGCGTCTCTTCGACGTCCTGACGGGTTTCAAAGTTGAGCGGGCTTCGCCGGTCGATTTCATCCATGCGGGCGAGCGCCCGGCGCAGCAGGGCCTTGCCGCCCTGTCTGTCGCCCGCGGTGCAACTCCAGACGCCCAGGTCGCCCTGGGATTCGGCGAGATCGAGTTGGGCGGAGATATTCGTCCGGTCTGACGCAATCTTCTGGCGAATGTCCAATGCTCTTACGAATGCGGCGCGGGCGGCCTTCAAGTGCCCGAGCTGCAGATGAACGCGTCCCTCGCGGCTGCGGATATAGGCGACGCGATTCTGCAGGCGCTCATTTCCGGCGTCGTGCGCCAGCAGATCTTCCCGGATCTTCCGCGCTTCGACGTAGTATTTCGCGGCCTGTGCGGGGTCTCCCGTTTGCAGCGCAAGCCCGGCCAGCTCACTGAGGTCGAACGACACGTCGAGGCGCGCGCTGGCGTCACGCGGATCCACGCGGACTCGTTCCCGATCGATGGCGTGGGCGCGCTCCAGATGCCGGGCGGCGGAGCCATAGTCGTGAAAGACCTGTTCGACAGCCGCGAGCGTCTTCGCCGCGAGGGCGATCTGATAACCGGCCTTCGGATCGCCCGGCTCATCGGCGGCGATCGATTCCCAGAGCGCGAGCGCCTTCTGCCGCACGGCCCGCGCCGTCACAAGATCGCCCGCGGTGACGGCCGTATTGCCGCGCAGATAATACGCCATGGCTAGATCGCGCTTCGCCTGCTCTTTGCGCGGCTCGGCTCGCGCCAAAATCTCTCGAAGATCGAGGGCCTTCTGAGCCATGGACGCCGCGCCCTTCACATCGCCCTGGCGTTCGAAAATCGTGCTGATCATCCACTCAATCCCCGCCATCGAACGGGCTGCGTTCAGGTCTCCGGGCGAAGACTTCCGAACCTGTTCGAGAAGAGCCAGCGCGTTTTGATAATTCTTGAGAGAATTGGCCAGTTCGCCCAGGTTGAACTCCTGGGGACCGCCTTGCACACCGGCCAGGCGCTCATACGCAGCAGCGAGTTCGTGTTGGATGGCCACGTTTCCGCCCGCGCTGCTCCTCAGGCTGTCCAGCGCCTCGGTGGCCCGGCCCATCAGCTTGGCGCGCACTGGAGTGGCGCCGGGAAGATTCACGATGGCGTCGTG
>DASZXS010000048.1:0-2032 GCA_035545735.1 Bryobacteraceae bacterium
TCGAGTAGGTTGCGTCGATACGGATCGCAAGGACGGCTTCGCGAATTTTGCGTGAGAATTTTACATCGCTGTTGAGCAGGAAGTTCTTCGCCACCTGCTGCGTGATAGTGGACGCGCCTTCCAGCCGCTTATGCTGGATAACGTTGAATACGTCCTTCACCGCGGCTCGCAAGATGCCGCCAGGATCGATGCCCGGGTGCGTAAAGAAATTTCGGTCTTCCGCAGACGTGAACGCGTCAATCACCTTCTTGGGAACGTAGGAGATTGGCACGAAAATCCGCCGTTCGCGCGCGTATTCCCCGAGAAGCGTCCCATCGCCCGCATAAACTCGGGTTGTCACCGGAGGTGTGTAGTTCTGGAGCGCTTCTACGCTCGGCAGTTCTCGAGTGACGGACCAGAGATAAAAGACAAGCCCCAGCGCGACCGTGACCGCCAAAACCGCGACCGAAAGGCCGCTGTATACGAAGAACCGCTTCCAGCCGCGCCGGCGAGGCGGTTCTCCGGGGGAAAGATCGGTGTCGTGCTCAGGGTTGTCGTTCATGGGTCTGGATTATGCCGCCAATGACGGCTGGCGTCACTCGGATACGGGCGCGGCCGGACCCGGTGAAGCCGCAGTAGCAGGGGCAAAATGCCGCTCCACCGCTCCCGCGATTGCCGCCGCCACACCATTGCGCCATTGCGCCGTGTTCATTTGTTCCGCGTCCGAAGCGTTCGAGAGATAACCCAGTTCAATCAATACCGAGGGCACATCCGGCGCTTTGAGGACGACAAAGGCGGCGGAACGATGCGGCTGCCGCGGGAGGATATCGGTGGCGCGTGACAGGGAATTGACGATCAACTGTGCGAACCGCGAAGATTTGTTCATCGTGTCGCGCTGTTCGAGATCTATCAAAATTGGCGCAACCGCGGAGTTTTCTCCGCCCAAATCGACACCAGCAATGACGTCAGACTGGTTTTCCTTGCGAGCGAGCGCTGCGGCCTCCTTGTCCGAACCGGATTCGGAAAGCGTGTACACAGAAAGGCCCGAAACATCCGATCCGGGGTTGGAATCCGCGTGCAGAGATATGAACAAATCCGCATGGTGAGCCCGACCAATGTTCACGCGTTCTCTCAAGGGAATGAACACATCGGTGTCGCGCGTCATGTGGACGGTAAATTTGGGATTTCGCCGCAGGGCCTTTGCCAACCTCAGCCCCTCGTCCAGCACCAAATTCTTTTCCAGAAGTCCGTTCACTCCGCTTGTGCCGGAATCGATGCCACCGTGGCCCGGGTCGATAACGATGACCTTTCGTCCACCGGTCGACGGCTGAACAACGGCAGAGGGGAGCGAGGCGACGCGTTCTGCCGATGCTTCGCGTGCTTTCAAATCTGCCGGCCAGCCTGCCGACTGATCGAATTTCGCCTGGGTCGTCGGGAACAGATCAATGACAACGCGATAGCCAAATCCATTCTCGGGAGGAATTACGAGAGGGTCCGAAATCGTCACCGGCCTGTTGAGATCGACGACAAAACGCGAGTTCCCGGGACGGAATAGACCGTAGCGATAGCTTCGAATGGAGCCATGACCGGAAGGCCGCGGAGGGCCGCCTAGACGCCATTCGACCGCAGGCATGTCGATAACAACACGATTGGGATTGTTCAGCGTGAAGGTACGCATATCCATGGGATCGGAGAGTTCCACGACAAACCGTGTCCGGTCCGAATGATCCCCGATACGGACACTCATTACGACAGGTTGTTGCTGCCCCGATTTAGACTTCGGTGCGCTTGTTGAAGGATTGTTCCGCAGTACCTTGGCGATGATATCGTCCACTGAAGTGGGCGCGGGGCCGCCATCGCCCTGGCTCAAGGCCGCGGTTGCCGATCCCATTGCCAAGACAACCCAAAAGATGAGACGGCGCTTTGGCATCACCTGCCCTTCCGTAGCCAAGACTCGGCGACGAACCACTTACGATTCGTTAGCACAACGGATAGCGGGAATCATTGGCTTAAGCCGTTAAAGGCCATTCCCTGCGAAGTCGAGATCCGCTTT
>DASZXS010000049.1:0-118837 GCA_035545735.1 Bryobacteraceae bacterium
TCGCGGCGCGAGAGCGAGATATGCTCTTGTTCGTGAATGACGGCTTTCGCTGCATCGACGCTTTTCTGTCGAACAAATTCTGAGAGATCTTTATTCGTGAGCACGGCGGCGCGGAGCAGGATTGCTTTTTCGTCCGGGGAAATGCGCAAGGACATGCGCTTGTTGTCTTCTACAGCGACTCGTGGCATGACAGGATCTCCTTTCTATGTGCGCATTCAAAGTGTACCTGATTTTAAGAGATCACAGCCAATAACGTACGTTTTCATTGCGTACGCACACGAAGACGTTTGTTTTCTCCGGGAGGCACAAATCGCGCCTGCTCTCTTAGCCCCGGGCCGTTTCCATCACCCCGGACCCGCCTGCGAGGGACTTCTCTATGCAGGCCTTTAGCGTCTCGCCCAGCACGCGCACCCTGGGTTCCTGGGTGATGTTGAAATGGTGCCCTGGAAGGTCATGAACGTCGATCCCGCCCGCGGCCAGGTTTTCCCAGCCGAGCAGGTCGCCGCCGTCGAGGACGGAGCGCTCGCTGCAGCGGAGCAGCGTTAGCAAGCCGGCATACGGCTTCGGATAATAGTTGTTCGCCGCCTCGATGTTGGCGTCCTCAATGTCCTTCGCGGCTAAAGCCGGCGGGCCTTGGAAGATGGCCTGCACCCGGCTGACGCCATGCCGCCAACGCGCCCCGAAACGATCCTTGAGATACGCCATTCCGTCCGGTTCGAGAAACGCGCGATGGAAACGCTCGCGATATACCCGTAGCCGGTTCGGGAAGCTGACCGTTCGTTTAATCTCCTGCCAATAGTGCCACTCGATGCTATCGATCAGCGCCGCCAGGCCGACTTCCTCGCCCATCCGCCGGAGCTGCTGGGCCATCTCAAACGTGACGAAGCCGCCGAACGAATATCCCGCGAGATGATATGGACCATGCGGCTGCAGCGAGCGGATCTCATTGATGTAGTGGCTCGCTACTTCCTCGACGCTCCCCAGGAACGGGAGTTTTCCGTCCAATCCGGGCGGTTGCAGCGCATACACGGGCCGGTCGGGGCCAAGATAGCGCGCCACCGTGTGGAAGTTCAGAACGTTGCCGCGAAGGCCCGAGATGAAGTAGATGGGGTGCAGGTCCCCACCGGGCTTGATGCACACCAATGACGACCATCGGAGGGCGTCCTGCGCCGCTCCGCTGCGCCGCCGGTCTACCAGCGCCGCGAGCTGACGGATGGTGCGGGCCTCAAACAAAGTGGAAAGCCCCAACTCCACCTGATAGGTGTTCTTGATTTTCGCGACCAGACGGACAGCCACCAGCGACTGGCCGCCGAGGTCGAAGAAATCCTGATCGAGCCCCACGCCATCCACGCCCAGAAGCTCCTGCCACCATCCGCCGATTTTTCGTTCGATCTCGCTCCAGGAGCCCTTTTCGCTGCCGGAGACCATCCGCGACACGGCGGCGCCTTGTCCAGCCAACGTAAAGACCGGCGGCTTGCCCGATACGATCACGCCCGCTTCCTCCGCCGTCCACGAGAGCAGACGCAGGAGCGCCTCGGCGCCGTCTTCCGGTGCAATGCCGCCCGGCGGATTCGCGACTTGCTGCGGCGGATCCAAGGCCGTCGCGGCGGTCAACGCGGTGGGATCTTCGACCCGGCGCATGCTGAAGCCTTCCACTTCGGCGACGACGTTCCCGGCATGGTCGCTGATGGTGACGTCAAACACCGCCAGATCCTTGTAAAGCGAATTGCCGGGACGCGGCCGGATGTGGCTATACACGCGCGCCGGGAGGCGATCCCATACTCTAAGACGCTCATAGGCCATCGGAAAATACACGCCCACCGAGTCCGCGTCCGTGTAATTTGGGATCAAATAAAGCGCGCAGCCGGTGGCCAGATCCATCAGCGACGGATGCAGTGGATTTTGTTTCAGGTCCGATGCATAGCGCGCGGGTAGCTCCAGCTCCGCCAGGCCCTCGCCCGTTCCCCGGTACATCCGCTTCAAACAACGCCAGCGCGGGCCGAACTCAAAATATTTTTCCTGGCGCGTCGGCTGGGCCGAGAAATCGATCTCGCTTCCCTTCGAGCGGGCGCGGATGGCGCGAATGGAAAGTTTGGGGCGCGGCCCCGGCGCGCCGGATTCCAGATACCCGGAGGCGTATTCGAGCCATGACCCGTCATCGGTGCGCTGCGATGCGACGGCGAAACGCTCCCGTCCGTTCTCATTTCTCCTGAGCAGGCTCACTTCGCGCTCCTCGCCGGGTTGAAGCGCGAGCGGCGCGGAAAACAGCAGGTCGCGCATTTCGAGGGGACCACGGGTATCTTGATCCCGGGCCGCCACCATCATATTCAAATGCCCTGTCCCGGGAAATACGCACGCGCCACCGCGCAGACGGTGTTCGTTGAGCGCCCAATGTGTTTCGCTGCCGAAACGTTCCGATTGCAACCGCCGTGAGTCCGCTCCCGCCGCTCCCATTCCCACCCCGAGCCAGCGCGACCAGTTCACCGACAGATACCACGTCTTGCTTTGCTCGTTGCGAGCCTGGGCAAATGCATCGAGGAAGGCGTTTGCCGCCGCGTAATCCACCTGTCCGGCGGGCGGGGAAATGGCGCTGATGGAAGAAAACAGCAGGAAGAAATCCAGGCCGGAATCGCCGAACACCCGGTCGAGGACCAGTGCGCCTCGCACCTTCGCATCCAACACGCGGTGCGCGGTCTCGTCTGTTTTGGTCTGCAGCGGGCCGTCGCTCAGAACGCCGGCGGCGTGAATCACGCCGTGAACCGCGCCGAAGCGCTCCAGAGCGGCTCGGCGCACCGCTTCCATTTCTTCCTTATTGGTGATGTCCGCCTGAAGCGGCAGAACCTCCGCTCCCAGACGCTGAAGCTCCTGCAGCGTTCGAATCTTCCGGGACGTTTCGTCGCCGGCGTCGAGACGCTCCAGGGCCGCGTCCCACTCGCTAGCGGAAGGAACCGGCGTGCGCCCCACTAAAACGAGTTTCGCCTGGAAGTCCCTGGCGAGCCGCCGTGCTACCACCGTGGCGGCGGCGCCGAGGCCGCCGGTGATCAGGTAGACTCCGTGCTCCCGCAGGCGTGTTGGACCCACTTCCATCGTGACCGGATCCAGTTCCTGCGTCCAGCGGCGGGAGTCTCGAAACGCGACGCGAGTTTCGCCCGCGCCGCTTAGCAGTTCCTCTACAACCTGAGCCGCTAGCGCCTCCAGGGAGGCGGTGTCCCTGTCCGTTCCGGGCAGTGAAATTTCGAAGTGGCGGCAAGCCATGCCGGCGAACTCCTGGGAAATCACGCGGCAGGCGCCCGTCAGGGACGCACAGGAGAGATTCCCGGAGTCGGAGACGGCGCCAATTTTGACGCTGGTCCAGTCTTTGTCTCCCAGGCTCTGCGCCAGATGAAGCAGGCTGAAGAAAGCGAGCGTCTCGCTCTCCCCGAGATGCTCGGCGCCCGGGGCGGCGTCGAGCGGCCATAGGAGCAAAATGTGTTCCGGAGTATTGTTATCGGCGGACAAGCCGGCCAACAGCAGATCATAATCCGCGCGCGAGGCCGGGTTGATGACGTAGTCTCCGGAGCCAGTGCGGGAAAACGTCTCCCCAGGTAAAACAAGGATCGCGGGCTGTCCGCGTTTATCAAGACGCCGCCGGATCGCGCCGGCCAGACGTCCGTCCGCAAAAATCAGCCAGGGCCGGCTCTCCGCCCGGGGATTTCCGCCGGCTGGACGGAGCGGCGTTTCCTTCCAGACGGGCAGGTAAAACCAATGATCGAACTTCGCAAGATCCCCGGCCGGCGCGGAGAGCGGTTTCGCCGCACCAAAGGAATGCCCGCCAGGCTCGATCCAATAGCGCTTGCGCTCGAACGGATAGGTGGGGAGCGGCACGCGGAACCCCGGGAATCCCGCCCGGTAGCCCTTCCAATCCACTGGATTTCCCGCGGCCCAAATTTTCCCCAACGCGGTCTGCATCATCTTGGACGGCGAAGACGCGGAATCACTCGGACGAGGCAGGGAATGCAGCGCAATTACCGTTTCCGGGCGTGCGGGGTGCAAACGAGCCAACGTGCAGAGCGTACGGCCGGGGCCGATCTCGAGAAGAATGTGCTTGGGGTCCCGGAACAATTCAGTGAGCGAATCGGAGAAACGAACCGTCTCACGGAGGTGCCGCGACCAATACGACGGATCTGTCGCCTCAGAGGGCGTGATCCAGGTTCCCGTCACGTTCGACAGATAGGGGACGGCCGGCGAATGGAGCGCCGCGCTGCCCACCACTGTCCGGAAATCCTCCAGCACCGGCGTCATCATCGCCGAATGAAAAGCGTGCGACGTGTGGAGGCGCGTGGAGGAAATCTGCTGCGCGCGCAGACCCTGTTCCAGAGCCTCGATGGCGTCCGTGGGGCCGGAGATCACACACTGGTCCGGGCCGTTGACGGCCGCGATGGAAAGTTCCGCGGTGAGCAGTTCGCGCGCCTTCTCCTCCGCGACGGTGACGGCGAGCATGGCGCCGGGCGCGAGGCTCTGCATCAGCCTGCCGCGCGCGGCCACGATGCGCGTGGCGTCCTCGAGTGAAAATACTCCGGCGATACAGGCCGCAACGTACTCGCCGATGCTGTGCCCGGCCATCGCCCCCGGGCGAATCCCCCAGGCGATCCAGAGTTGGGCCAGGGCATACTCAATCGCAAAGAGGGCGGGCTGCGTGAACTGCGTCTCGCCGAGTCGCGCCCCGGCCTCGGCGGCGCGGCTCTCTTCGGGAAACAGGATCTCCCGCAGGTCCAGTTCGAGATGCGGCTTCAGCAGTTCGCTGCACCGGTCCAGAGCGTCTCGAAAGACGGGCTCGGTCTCATAAAGCTCACGGCCCATGTTCACCTGCTGCGAACCCTGGCCGGAGAACAGGAACACAACCGGGCGATCTTCACTCGCGGACGGTTCCGGCGGAGCGGTGAGGGAGCGCAAACCCTCGACGGCGTCCGCGGAGTTTTGACATAGGACCGCTTGCCGGTACGGAAACGCGGTGCGTCCCGACTGGCACGTGAACGCAGCATCGTCCAGCGAAAGATCGGGGTTCTGCTCGATGTGCGCCGCAAGATTGGCCGCCGTCAGTTTCAGTGCGGACGCCGATTTGGCCGAGAGCGTCAACAAATGCCACGGACGCGAATGCCTGGCGCGCGCCACCTCGGGGGCCTCCTCCAGCACCACGTGCGCATTTGTGCCTCCAATTCCGAGCGAAGTAACTCCGGCGCGGCGTGGGCCCCCAGTCGTGACCCAGGGGCGCAGTTCCGCATTCACGAAAAACGGACTGTGCTCGAAATCGATGTGTGGATTCGGACTCTCGAAATGTAAGCTGGGCGGAATCTCGCGATTCTCCAGCGCGAGAACGATCTTAATCAACCCGGCCACGCCGGCGGCGGAATCGAGATGCCCGATGTTGGTCTTTACGGATCCGATCGCGCAGTATCCCTCGCGGCTGGTGGTGCGGCGGAATGCCTGCGTAAGGCCGCTGATTTCAATGGGGTCGCCCACGCGTGTGCCGGTGCCGTGGGCTTCGACGTAGGAGAGGGAATCGGCGTCGACACCCGCCACCTGCAGCGCTTCGGCAATCACCTCGGCCTGCCCGTCCACGCTGGGCGCAAGAAAACCGATTTTTCGGGAACCGTCGTTATTGATAGCGGACCCGCGAATGATGGCGCGGATCGAATCGCCATCCGCCAGGGCATCCTCCAGCCTTCGCAGCACCACAATGCCGAGACCGCTCCCGAATACCGTGCCGCTGGCGTTCGCATCGAAGGCGCGGCAGTGCCCATCGCGGGAAAGGATCTCACCCTCGCGATAGAGATAGCCGGCGCAGTGCGGAATTTCGATGGTGACTCCGCCGGCAAGAGCCATATCGCTTTCGAAATTCAGCAGGCTCTGGCAGGCCATGTGGACGGCGACCAGGGAACTGGAGCAGGCGGTCTGGATATTGACACTGGGTCCGCGAAGGTCGAGTTCGTAGGAGACGCGCGTGGCCAGCACGTCCTTGTCGTTGCCGGTCTGCCGGATCAGAAAGAGCCCGGCAGTCTCCATCAGCTCCGCGTTCGTCAGGAGATTGTAGATCATGTAGGCGTTCATGCCGGAGCCGGCAAAAACGCCGATCGATCCTCGAAAGGCCGACGGCGGGTGGCCGGCGTCTTCGAGCGCCTCCCAGGCGCATTCCAGGAAGTGGCGATGCTGAGGGTCCATGATCGCCGCATCCCTCGGGCTGAAGCCGAAGAAAGCGGCGTCGAACATTTCCAGATTGTCGAGGGCCGCGCCCGCTTTCACGTAGTTGGGGTCTGCGATCAGCTTAGGGTCGGCGCCCGCGGCCAGGAGTTGGCGCGCGGTGAGCGCGTCGATGCACTCCCTCCCGCTGCGGAGGTTTTGCCAGTATTCTCCCGTGTTCTTCGCTTTCGGGAAGCGCCCCGCGAGGCCCACGATGGCAATCGCTCCCTCCGGGGGTTGGAAGCCGTTCATTCTCCCCCTGTGTTTCGCCTTTGACCGCGCAGTCTCATCGACTCACGGCGAGCCTGTCCGCGCCCGGCCGCGGCGGCGAGAGGCCCGGCATCGTTCGCGGGTTGGCCGGAGCCGCTGGACAGATGCTCCGCGAGAGCGTGTACCGTCGGATGTTGGAACATGTCGAGCAGCGGAAAGTCCTTCCCCAGCGCCTGCCGCAGTTGAATATGCACCTCGGCTACAAGCAGTGAATGCGCGCCCAAATCGAAAAAATTATCGTGTAAGCCGATACGCGGTACACCGAGCGCGTCCCGCCATGCGCCGGTGATGGTCTTCTCAATTTCCTTTTCCGGCGCGGCATATTCGACCGCCGCGCGCAGTTCGCGGCCTTCCGGAGAAGGCAGCGACTTCCGGTCAATTTTCCCGTTCGCTGTTAGTGGTATCGAGTCTAGCGCAACGAACGCCGCCGGCGCCATGTAGTCCGGCAGGGAATTTTCCAGGTGACCCCGCAATTCTCCCGGAGGAGCCTGGCGGCCCGGCTGAAATACAACGTAGGCGATCAGGCGCTGATCGCCGGGCTTGTCCTCGCGCGCGTGCACCACCGCCTGGCGCACTGCCGGGTGACCCTCAAGAACCTTTTCGATTTCCCCGAGCTCGATACGGAATCCGCGAATCTTCACCTGGTGGTCCAGGCGTCCCAGGTATTCCACTACTCCGTCCGGGCGGTGGCGCGCCACGTCGCCGGTTCGATAGATTCGATTTCCCTCTCCCGGCTGGAACGGGTCCGGTAGAAAACGCTCGGCGGTCAGCTCGGGACGCTTCCAGTAACCGCGCACCACTCCCGCGCCCCCAATGTAGAGTTCCCCGCGCACGCCGGGAGGAACCGGGCGCAGTTTCGCGTCCAGAATATAGACCTGCGTGTTGGCGATGGGCCTCCCGATGGGGGCAATACCGGTGGTCGACGGTTGCTCGGGAACGAGCCAGTGCGTGGTGGACCACACCGTGGTTTCCGTTGGCCCATACATGTTGTGAATTTCACCACCTACCCACGGGCGTAGCTGTTCCACCAGAGAGAGCGGTACGGCTTCGCCGCCCAGCAGCAGCTTTCGCAAGCCGCCCAACCCGCGCAGCGCCGCGGGGTCGGCCGCGACGATTCGCGCAAGCGAAGGAGTGCATTGGAGATGAGTGACGCCATGCTCACTGACGAGGGAAGCGATGGAGCCGGCCGGCCTGTCTCCCAGCAGCACGATTCGGAAACCGCGGGACAAGGTCCAGAGAAGCTCCAACACCGAGATATCGAAAGAAATGCTGGTGACCGCCAGCCAGACGCCCGCGGGCTCCGCGCCGGCCACCGGATCCATGGCCGTGAAGAAGTTCACCACATTTCTGTGCTCCACCATCACGCCCTTGGGCTTTCCGGTGGAGCCGGAAGTATAGATCATGTAAGCGATGTGCCCCGGCTGGGCGGTGGTTCCCGGATTTTCAGCGCTCTCCCCCGTATAAGAGCCGGAGGCAGAAAGCGTCTCGATTCCTTCGGGAATCAGCCCTTCGGGAACACGCTCTCCCAAGAGGACGGTGCGAATGCCCGAATCGTCGAGCATCATGTGGATGCGCTGCTTGGGAAATGCGGGATCGAGCGGAACATATCCGCCGCCGGCCTTCAAAACGGCCAGCATCGCAACCAGTAAATCGGGCGAACGCTCCATGCAGATGCCCACGAGCGAATCCGGCCCGACCCCATGCTTTGCGAGCGCGCGCGCGAGGCGATTTGCACGGGCGTTCAACTCCCGGTAGGTCATGGCGCGATCTTCAAAAACGACGGCAATGACATCCGGAGTGCGCTCCGCCTGAGCCTCAATCAGCTCGTGCACGCACTTGCCGGCGGGATACTCGACGGCCGTATGATTCCACTTGTCCAGGACCTTCAGCCGCTCGGCATCCGGCAGAATATCGAGCGAGGAAAGCGGCTGCTCCAGCCGGGATGGGATACGCTCCAGAACGGCATTCAGGCAGCGTACAAACTCCGCGATCTCCGCGGTGGAGTAGCGAACCGGATCGAAAGCAATGGTGATCCGGTCGCGCGGCGAATCCCCGGGGAACAGAAGGAACGGGGTATCCGGAACAGGCTGCCGCGGCGCACGTTCCCAGTTTTTCAGCCAGCTCCGCGTCTCCGTCTCCTCGGGAACTCGAATGCGCTCCAGGCCGAACTCTATCTCGCCATCGGAAAACCTGCTCAGAACAAAAGCGGCTACGGCATTTAGCAGATCCGGGACCGGGACGTTTTCGCTTGCGGCGAGAGCCTCCACCGCATCCCCGGCCGGACCGGACAGCCACAACATTGTCTTAGATTTCACTGCCAACCTTTTTGGAGACCCGCGTGTTACCGAGGAAAAGATATTCGATGCCGGTTCCAAGGAAAGTGTCGATCGCCTCCCGGGGAGTGTTTACGATCGGCTGCCCCTTGACGTTAAAGCTGGTATTGAGGACCATCTCGCGGCCGTTCAGCGCCCCGACGGCCTTCAAAAGGTGGTGAAATTCCGGGTGATCTTTTTTGGATACGGTCTGCACCCGGGCGGAGCCGTTTACGTGAGTGATGGCCGGCAGGCTTTCGCGATGGCGGGGACGCACGTCCACGATGGCGATCATGTAGGGCAGCTCGGCTTGCTCGTCGAGTTCAAACCAAACATGTGCTTGCTCAGCGGTGACAGCGGGAGCAAACGGCCGGAACGCCTCGCGCTTCTTCACCATCGCATTAATCCGGTCGCGCATTTCCGGATGCCCGGGGTCGGCAAGGATGCTGCGGCTGCCCAGCGCCCGGGCGCCGTATTCCATCCGGCCGCGATGCCAGGCGATGACCTTTCCCCCGGCGATCAGGCGGGCGGCGTTCGCACAGGTTTCGTCGAGCGAACGGAAGCGCACCACATCGACGCGGTCGCGGAATTCTTCGAGCGCGGAATCGGTGTCGTGCCGACAGGATGCCGGCCCCAGCAGAGGCACGGGAAAGCGCTGATTGTCCACTTCGCCGGCGAGCGAAGCACGGTAGAGCGCGGCCCCCAGGGCGACGCCGTCGTCCCCGGCGACCGGCTGGATGTACACTTCCTCGAACAGACCGGATCGCATCAACCGCCCGTTTGCCGTGCAATTCAGCGCAACGCCGCCCGCGAGAGCGATGCGGCTATGCCCGGTGGCGTCGCGGAGATTCTCGCACACGTGCAGGATAACTCGTTCCAGACATTCCTGGAGGGCGGCGGCGATATCGCGGTGCTCTTCGGTAATTTCGGCTCCCGGTGAACGCCTCGGGACCAGATTTTCGTCCAGGAAACGCCGCGTTGCGGCATAGGTTTCGCGGTCCTCGCGAGTCTTATTGAGATTGAGGATCGGAATGCGGATCGATCCGCCATCCCGCAGTTCGACGACTCCCTCGAAGAACTTCCGGAATCGCTCGGGGTGACCGTAGGGGGCGAGCCCCATGATCTTGTACTCGTCGGAATTGAAGTCGAATCCCAGGTGCAGCGTTACCAGGGAGTAGAGAATGCCGATGGAATGGTTGGCGGAAATTTCCCGCAGTTTCTTTAGTTTGCCGCCGGCGCAGTCGAATGCCGAGATGCTCTGCACTTCCCCCATCGCATCCAGAACCACGGTGAGGCATTCCGGCCACCCGGACGTGTAGTAGGCGCTCGCGGCGTGCGCCAGATGATGATTGACGGAGAAGACTTTCTCCGCCGGAAAGCCGGGCCGCCAGGCGTGCACGGACGCCAGAAGGGCCTCCGGTGAGCAGACCTCCCGGTAATACTCGTCCGAAACGGGGTCCAAGGAATAGAGCTCGCGGTAGGGCGTGTAGTCGAAACCGTGAGCGATCTCATCCACTTGCGACGGATCGAGGCCAGCCTGAGAGAGGCACCAATCGATGGCCTGTGAGGGGAACGCGGCCGTGTGTTTGTTGCGTGTGAACCGCTCTTCCGCTGCCGCGGCGACAACTTGCCCGTCGCAGATCAGGACAGCGGCGGAATCCTGTCCCTGGAGAATCCGGTACTCGCGCTCTTCGAGGCCCGGCCAATGTGCGCGCTTGAACGCCGGCGCCTTTTCCAACCCACTGACACCCAGGATATTCACGAAATGGTAGTCCCCCGTTCTTTACGGAGGAGTTCCATGCACGCCTTCAGCCAAACCCTGAGGGCTATCTGAGTTGGCGAAGGTGAAGTGTCACAAAGACATGGATATAAGCCGGTTTGAGGAGACGTGCGCCAGTGAACAAGTTTTGCGCTCGTGTCCCCCAAGCCTTCCACATTCCGCGAGCCAGCGGAAAAGTCCGGGACCCGCGGTCCCCGGCGCCGCTAAGGCGCCGACAACGACTGACTTAGCCGGGTCAGCCTATTTTGCATCCCAGACCGTGGCGTCGATTTGCCGCTCGTGATCCGGCGAGTCGTTGAAGTAGTAGACGGTGACCAGTTTTCCGTCGGGACGCTGCACCGTGCGGGTGTAGCCCAGGTCCCAGCATCCGCCGTCTTTTCGGAGGATAATCTCCCCGCTCCAGGTTTTGCCCTGGTCGGAACTGATGCGCGCGCGAATTCCGAACGGCGCGGTCCGGCGGCCATACGTTAGGACCAAACGGCCATCCTTCAGGTGGACCAGGCTCGGCGGGTTGTCGATGCCGGGGGCGGGGCGCCCCACATAGGACCAGGTTTTGGCGTCGTCGTCCGTCCGGTAGAGATCGATCCAGTTGCGATAGCGCACCGCTGTCAGGATGGTTTTCGAGGAGAGGCGAACCGAGGATGGCATGATGGCATGGTCGCGGCCTTCCGGCTCTGGCGTGACAAACGCCACGAACTTCCAGGTCTTCCCGCCATCTTTGGTCCGGACACAGATGACGCGGCCTTCGTGGCCGTTCGATTTCGCCGCGGTGAGGAACACTGTCATGTCGTGTTTCCCGTCGATCAGGTAGTCGGTTCGCGCGGCAATCCCTTTTTGCCCAAAATTCGGAACACGATAGGGTCCCCGCCAGTTCTTCCCACGGTCGAGGGAATAATAAAAGCGCGATGGCCCGATATCGACGTCCGCCATGCGAAACGTGGCGATGAAATTCGGGTTACGGAAATCGATTCCTCCCGGGCAATCGGTTACGGGTTTACCGCCCGGCTCCACGGGGACGCCGGCAACCTCCGTGCCCGGGGGAGCGAGAAGGCTCAACGGTTTTTCGATCTCCCACGTTTCGCCTCCATCCAGGCTCCGCGCGAGCAGGTGCTCCGAGGGCTTCTTGTATTCGATGGAGTGTTCGTGCTCCCCCGGTTGGCGCAGGTGGAAATAGCCTGCTTCAAAGCCTACCAGGATCTCATTTCCCCACGACCAGATTCCGTAGTTCGCCGGCCATCCGGCGAATCTGCCGGACTGCCCGTAAACTTTCACCGTGTGCTCCGCGCCATGAATCGGAAGGGTAAACAGGGCTAACGCTACAGTTGCCAGGAATCGCACAAAAACTCCTCGTCTGGATTTCTTACGGCTCAATCACAATCTTCAGACAATCCTCGCCGCCGGTGGACTGAAATGCTGCCACTGCCTCTTTGAGCGGGACACGGTCGGTTACCACCGCGCCGGCGTTCAAGCGCCCGCTCACCAGCAGGTCCAGCGCCCGCGCCATCGTGTTGGGGTTGTTGTAGGAGCCGCGGATGGTGATTTCGTTGTCGTTGACCCAGAATGGGTTGATTTCCAGGTTTTCCTCTTTGTGGCAGACGCCATAGAGCATCAGGGTTCCCCCGCGCCCCACGACTTCCAGGGCTTCGCGAACGGCGGCCACGTTTCCCGAGCAGTCGAAGACCACCTCCGCGCCATCGGGATGCTGATCGCGAATAGCTCGCGCCGATGGACCGGCGGACGGGTCCAGAGTCCACGATGCTCCGAGCGCTTCGGCACGCTCGCGGCGGCGCTTCTTCGGATCGACCACGATTACCCGGCTCGCGCCCTGCAGGAGCGCGAGTTGCAGGATGATGGCGCCCATGGGACCCGCGCCGAAGATCACCACGCGGTCTCCCGGCGTGATGCCCGCCAGATCGATGCCGCGGAGGCAGCATGCCACCGGTTCGGCCAATGCGGCATGGGCAAGCGGCAGGTTGGCGGGAATCTTGAACGCCTGCGACACCGGGACCAGGCAGTATTCCGCGAATCCGCCGGGGATGTTCACGCCGAGCGCGATCATATTCTTGCAAAGGTGGACCTTGCCGCGCCGGCAAAACTCGCAGACGCCGCAAAGAATGTTTGGATCCACCGCTACATGATCGCCGGCGGCGAATCCCTCCACGCCGTCGCCAACCGCTTCCACCACACCCGCGTATTCGTGGCCGGGGATGAGAGGAAGATTGGCTGGATAAAGACCGTGAAGGATGTGGGGGTCGGTGCCGCAAATTCCCGAGGCGGCCACTCGCAGGAGCAGTGTCCGCGGGCGAACCTCCGGCTTCGCCGATTGAACCAGGCGAAGCTTGCCCACCTCGGGGATTTGCAGCGCCAGCATGGGGTGAGCGGGCATCAGAAATAAGTATCGCCCGCGGCGAACGGTACCACGTGCATGTACTTGTAGTTGTCGAGATCCACGTTGCGCCGGCAGGCCATGTAGTAAAGCAGCCAGAGCTGCGCTTGATAGAGTACCAGGGCGTCGAACAGCGGGTGCGCGCCGGGCGCCAGTTCTTTCCCATCGAACACAACCGTCTTCGCGCCATTCCCCTTGCTGAAATGAATGGCGGCTTCGGCGAACGGCCGGGAACCGTCGTTGCCCATGAGGAACAGCATGGTGGGCTCGCCGGGACGGACAATTTCGAGCGGCCCGTGCCGGAACTCTCCGTAATGGATATAGGCGCAGTATTCCTTGAGGAACTCGCCGAACATATCGTAGGCCATCATGTAGCCCAGAGTGTAAGCCGCGCCTCCCGAGAGCACCAGCAGCTTGCCGGAATCAAGATCCGGCGCCAGCCTTTCGGCCATTTGGCGGCTGGGCTCGGAAATGGAGTGGAGGAGGACCGGAAGACCCTCCAGCGCCTTTTCGAACTCATCCAGTTCCTGCGAGCCTTCGCCCCGCTCGCGAGCCAATTCCACCACCAGCAGCATGGTGAGAAACGCCGGCGACGAGTAGAGCGCGATCGACTCATAGGTGACCGCCCACGTTGCGCCTTGCGCAACCTCCGCGTCGGCGCGGCGTGTAATGGCGAATACCGGCACGCCGTTCTTCAGGAGGAAATTCTTGGTTCGTACCGTGTCCACCGTCCTGCCTGAGTAGCTGGCGCCAATGGCGACGGTGTCTTTGTCCAACCCGGCGGGCGTCACACTCAGAATGTCGGGCCCGAGCAGGTAAGTGACGGGCAGCTTCAAGAAATGCAGCGCGGCCCAATAGCCGCTGTAAAGAGCGGCGGACGAGCCGCCGCTTCCGAAGAACACGATACTCTTCGGCCGGCGAGCGGTGATCTCTTTCGCGATTTGGCGGATGGCGGAGCGCTTCTCGCTCCACATGCGGGCGATCTCATCCGCCACAACAGGAGCCGAAAATATCTCGGCATTCAAATTCTTCTCTGCTAACGTTTGTGTCTGAGGCATGATCCTTATGTCTACTTCGGAGAGTTTGGTTTCAGAAGCGCGTCTTTCAGGGAATCCATGACGCCGTAGCGCGGTTGGTAGCCGAGCAGCGTACGGGCTTTTTCGATGCTGAGAGTGTAGGAGTGAATGCCGCGGCAGCGTCCCTCCGCCGAGGGACGGTCGAGCATTGCGGCGAGACGGGGGCCGATTTCCGTGTACTGGAAAGACTCGGGTCCCGCGATGTTGAACGTCTGCCCGGCAGCCGCGTCGCTCCGGACCGCGAGCACGGTGGCTTCGGCCGCGTCGCGAACATCGCAAATGTGCTCGGTGAACGGCGAGCCGTCCTCCTCGCGGGGAATCGCGACCACGCCGCCGTTCCACCGGTAGCGGTCGTCTTCCACGAGGAAGTCTTTATAGGGGGCCTTCAGAAAGAGGTCCAGTATTTCCGGCGCTTCGAGCGTCCAGACGTAGCGCAGGCGCACGATCGGAACCTGGTGCATCTCCTGATAGAACGCGCAGAGCCGCTCGCCGATCACTTTGGATACGCCGTAGAACACGGTAGGATGCTGCTCGCCGCCGTCTTCGCGAATGGGCGCCGCATAGGAGCCGAGGCTCCATCCGGTGCAATACGTGGCGTCCGAGGTGGCGTAGATCACCCGGGGTTTGTGCTTCAATTCCGCTGCCGCGCGCAGGATCTGGTACGTGCCCTGGACATTGGTTCCAAAGACCTCGTCGTCCGAAGCGGGCGGCATGACACCGGCCAGATGGACGATGACATCAAAGCCTTCGAGCGCCCCGGTTAATGGTTCCCGCGCCGGCAGGTTGAGCAGCAGGCAGCGAACGCCCGGAATGGCGATCTCGCGCCGTACCGCAGCGGTCACTTCATAGCCATCGCGGACGAGCAGCGGAATCACATGACGCCCGATACGCCCGTTTGCACCCGTAACCAGAGCCTTTTTCATGCCCCGGCCTCTCCCATGATCTGGATGAATACGGTGCGGGCGAGCGGTCCGTCGTACTCGACGAAGTAAACGCGCTGGCGGCCGCCGCGCACCACTTTGCCGTGCTCGATGGGAAAAAACGTCTGAATGCCTCCGATGACGCTCTTCAGGTGATCGGCGGCGTTATAGCCGAGCCGCCCGTCGAAATCGAGCAGACGGTTGTGATAGTAGCCGTAGGCGCCCTCTGGCGGTTCCTTGGGCGCCAGCCTTTCGAGATGGGCGGGGATATCGCGTTCCAGGCATTCCACGCCCTCGGTGACGACAATTCCGGATGTCGTGTGCGCGGTGCTGACGAAGACAATTCCGCTGCTGGCGCCGCTCGCCTCCACCAGCTTTTCTACGTGCGGCGTAATGTCGATCATCTCCATGTCCTTTTTTGAGATGACCTCGATCCGGTGCAGTTGAATAATCACGGCTTTCGCTCCAGCAATTTTTCCGCATTCCGGCGGAAGATCAGATCCAGGCACTCTTCGGAAAAGCCCAGACCGCGGACGGCCCTGGCCATGGACTTAATCTCGATGCGCGGATTGTTCGACCCGAACACGAGCTGGTTCCGCAGACTGCGTTCGAATACGGTGAGCGGAACCTGCTGCGTCATGGCGTAGCGCAGGAAGTCCTTCGGGTTGTCGAAGAAGAGCGCGGACGTGTCGAGCGTCACGTTCGGATACTTCAGCGCTAACGCAACCGCGTCCACCACCCACGGCCAGGCCAGATGGGCCAGCACGATGCGCAGTTGGGGGAAATCCGCTGCGACATCTTCGAAGCGGAGGGGGTGCCCGTATTTAAGCCGGCTTCCGGGAGCCCAACTTAAGCCGGCGTGAAACAGAACCGGAATCCCGAGGGCTTGTGCGCGTTGATAGATGGGATACGCGAGCTTATCGTCGGCGTAAAACTCCTGCATGGCGGGATCGAGCTTGAGCCCGCGCAGCCCAAGTTCTTCCACCGCGCGAGTGAGCTGCTCCGGCGCCGACGGTTGATGCGGATCTACGCTGGCGAAGCCGATCAGGCGGTCCGACATCGCGCAGACCTCGACAATCTGCTCGTTCGTGTAGACCGTGGCATTGCGGCTGGTGGTTGCGTCGATGGGTAGCACCACGGCGTGGTCGATTCCGGCGATGTCCATCTCGGCGAGCATGACCTCCAGCGGCTGGAAGTTATTCCCGCAATAGTAGGTTTCGCGCGCGGCCGCGGCTAACCCGGGGTGGCGCGCCACCATCTCACGAACCAGAACCGGGTGGGTGTGAAAATCGATGCCGCCCTTCATGTTTTTGCCCTCTCCATCCTGCTGTCTCCTGATTGCATGAAGTCGAATGCCTCCCGCTCGGTTGGCTGCGCGCCGGATCCGCCCAGACCGCGAATGGAAAATGAACCGCAGGCCACGCCGAACCGAAGGGCGTCTTCCGTGTTCATCCCGCGCAGCCAGGCGTGAAGAAAGCCGGCGTTGAAGCAATCCCCGGCGCCGGTCAGATCTACCGGTTCCACGGAGGGAGCGGGCACGGAGATGATCTCTCCGTCTTTCAGAGTCATGGCGCCGCGGGGCCCTAGCTTCGCCACAGTCAGCGTCCGCCCGTTTTCGAGGGCTCGAAGAGCTGCGGCGGGGTCCGCATAGCCGGTGATGCCGGCCAGTTCGACCTCGTTCGGAAGAAAAACGTCGATCTCCGGAAGAACGCGATCCAGACCGGACTTCCATTCGTCCGCCGGGTCGCACGCCGGATCGAGTGAGGTGGTGAGCCCGTGTCGCGTCGCGCGCGCGAACAGATCGGCGAAGCCCGCATGCAGTCCGGCCTGCAGGAAATAGGAAGAGCTATGGAGGTGACTGTGGCCCTGGAAGAATTCCGATTTAACCTCGCCAGACGTGAGCGCGGTGGTGGCGCCGAGATAGGAAATCAGGCTGCGGTCCGTGCGGGACGTGAGCGCAACGGTCACCCCGGTTTTAAGAGAAGGGTCCAGCGTAACGCGCGAAACATCAAGCCCCAACTCGCGCATCTTCTCCAGGCAGAACCGGCCTCCGGCATCGTCGCCGGCTTTCCCGACGTACGCGGCGTGGTTGCCCAGGCGAACCAGGCCGGCGCCGGTAATGGCGCAGGAGCTGCCCAGGGTCATGGTGAAATCTTCAACCAGGATTTCGCGGCCCGGAACGGGCGCGGCGTGATGGCCCTGGAGCACGATATCGAAATTGATCTCGCCGGCCAGAAGGATTTTCACCGGTGCGGATGTTGTCATCGGCCTGTAAATATCGTTACAGTTAACGATACAGTAGAGTAGCGGAGACAACTCTCCCGTGTCAAGCGACGCGGCTCGTGTGATCTAGAATTGAAGTCTCGGAACCAGCAAATGTCCGTAACGATGAAAGATATCGCGCGGGATCTTGGCGTCTCGGTGATCACCGTGTCCAAAGCCCTGCGCCATCACGACGACATCAGTGAATCCACCCGCCAGCGGGTTCTCCGGCGTGTGAAGGAACTGAATTACCAGCCGAACCGGGCGGCCCGAAGCCTGGTAACGGGGCGGAGTTTCACGATAGGTCTGATCGTGCCCGATCTCCAGCACCCGTTTTTTGGCGAAATCGCCAGGGCCATCGCGCACTTCATTCGCACCCGCGATTACGGACTCATTATTGCCTCCTCCGAGGACGATCCCTCGATCGAGAGCCGGGAGGTGGATGCCCTTATCGCACGCCAGGTGGACGCCGTCGTGCTTGCATCGGTGCAGACGTCGGAAAAGAGCGAAGTCTTCGCGCGGATGGCCCAAGCGAAGATGCCATATATTCTCATCGACCGGAATTTTCCGGGGCTCGGCGCCAACTACGTGGGCGTGGACGACGTCGCGATTGGACGCACCGCAACGGAACACCTGATCCGCCGTGGATGCCGTTTGATCGCCCATCTTCGCGGTCCCGCGGTGAGCACCGGCATTGGAAGATTTGACGGATATTGCCATGCGCTCAAGACACACGGGCTGACGGTTCCCGCGGAATATACCGTGGATTTGAAGGGCGGCGACAGCCATTCGGAAGAAAGCGGTTTCGAGGGAATGCAGAGTCTCCTTCGCTTGCGGCGCCCGCCTGATGGAGTGTTCTGTTACAACGACGAAGTCGCCATCGGCGCGCTTCGCGCCATTCTCAAGGCCGGCCGCCGTGTTCCGGAAGACATTGCGGTGATCGGCGTCGACAACATCCGCTTTGCCGATCTGTTGCGTACTCCCTTATCGAGCATCGACCAGAACAGCGAGCAGATCGGCGCGCAAGCGGCCCAACTGGCGCTCCAGATCATCGAATCCAAAAAGCCGCTCCCGGCGCGCCAGGTGGTATTGCCGGTGAAACTGATTGCCCGGGATTCGACCAACGCCAGCCGCCGCCGGCGCGCTCTTCGCGAATGAAAAAGCTCAGATGCGGATTACAAACGGATTGAAGCTGGTGTCCTTATCAAAGGCTTCGATTCCTTCGCTGCGCTTCAGCCAGTTCACTACCGCGTAGGTCAGCGGCGTCGCGAGCACTTCATAGCCGACCTTGAAGAGGTACGCGCTCACGATCAGGCGGACCATCAAGCTCCAACTGATCGTTCCGGCGAAGATCACCAGGACTACAATCACCGTATCCACCGCCTGGCCGGCTACGGTGGACCCCATGGTGCGCGTCCAAAGGTGTTTCCCTTTGGTGAGGACTTTCATCTTCGCCATGACGAAGGAGTTGGTGAATTCGCCGCACCAGTAGGCAACGAGGCTTCCTATCACCGCTCGCGGCACAAACTCGAAGACGATGGCGAATGCCGACTGGTTCTCCCAGCCCGGCGCGGGCGGCAAGGCAACGATGACCAACCCGAGCACCGCCAGCAGTCCGGAGGCGATGAATCCCAGCCAGATGGCCCGGCGCGAAGCCGCGTATCCGTACACTTCCGTGAACACATCGCCGAAAATATAAGTGACCGGAAACAACAATTGCGCTCCGGAGACCGCAAACGGCCCGATGGCGCAGATCTTCTGGGCAACCAGATTGGAGATGAGCAGCGCAACAACGAAGACACTCAGCAGCAGATCGTAATGCTTGAACTTGGAGAGGGCTCTTTCGCGGGGCACGGCCCCGGGGAGAATTATTTCCGCCATGAGGTTAGGGCTAGATCTTAGCATTATTCAACAACTTCCAGCGCCAACACGCCCGGAGCAGCGAACGCCGTAGCGCCGCCCAACGGGAGACGCCGGGTTGAGGCTACAATGGGGTTTTCCAATTGATGGCGGCGTGTGCCAGTTGCGGGAAGGCCAGCCGGTCGCTAGAATCAATGAGTTTGTGACTCGAATAGCGCGGCGCGGGCATCTCATAGGGTGTGGCATGCGCCGGTTTGCCAGCATTTTGAAAAGGGTTGGGAGGGATTCATGTCCGTTGAACAAAAGGTGAAACAGATCATCGTTGAGCAGTTGGGCGTCGACGAGAGCCAGGTCGACAACACCGCCTCGTTTGTGGATGACCTGGGCGCCGATTCCCTGGACATTGTGGAACTGGTCATGGCCTTCGAAGAGGCCTTCGAAATCGATATTCCGGACGAAGATGCCGAGAAAATCGCGACGGTGAAGGACGCGGTCGATTACATCGAAGCCAAGAAGAAGTGAGCGACGGGGAATATTTGATTGGCGCGTCGAGTAGTAGTTACGGGTGTCGGCTTACTCTCATCCGTTGGAAGCGGCACGGAAGAGAATTGGGCCGCCCTCCGCGAAGGCCGCAACGGCATCTCTCTCATCGAACAGTTTGATGCATCTGCGTTTGCCTGCCGCATCGCCGGCGAAGTAAAGAATTTCGATCCACTCCGTTTCATAGAACGGAAGGAAATCAAGAAGATGGCGAGGTTTATCCAGTTCGCCATCGCCGCGAGTGAGTTCGCTTTGCAAATGTCGGGTTTCAAGGTTGATCCCGAAACCGCCGAGCGAACTGGCGTTTACATTGGGAGCGGCATCGGCGGGTTTGAGGTCATCGAACGCGAGCACAAGATTCTGCTCGAAAAAGGCCCGAGCCGCATTTCGCCGTTTTTTATCCCGGCCACGATCATCAACCTGGCTTCCGGATATGTTTCCATCCGCACGGGTGCTAAAGGCCCGAATTCCGCTACCGCGACGGCGTGCACCACCAGCGCCCACTCCATTGGCGACTCATTCCGGCTGATCCAGCACGGATATGCCGATGCGATGATCTGCGGCGGCGCGGAAGCGTGCATTACGCCCATGGGCATCGGTGGATTCGCCGCCATGCGGGCCCTTTCGCAAAGAAATGACGACCCCGCGCATGCTTCGCGCCCGTGGGATCGCGATCGCGACGGGTTTGTCGTGGGCGAAGGCGCGGGCATTCTCATTCTGGAGGAACTCCAGTCCGCGCTGCGGCGGCAAGCACCCATTCTCGCGGAACTCGTGGGATATGGGATGAGCGGCGACGCCTTTCACATCACCAGCCCGTCCGAAGATGGCGACGGAGCGTTTCGCGTGATGCGGAACTCCATTCAGGATGCCGGGCTCGAACCAAGCCAGATCGATTATGTGAACGCCCACGGAACGTCGACGGAAATGGGAGACCGCATCGAGACCCGGGCGATTAAGCGCTGCTTTGGCGACCATGCGTGGAAACTGGCGGTAAGTTCCACCAAGTCGATGACGGGCCATCTGCTGGGTGGAGCGGGCGGCCTGGAAGCGGGTATTTCCGTGCTTGCGATTCGCGATCAAATCGCGCCGCCGACCATCAATCTCGTGAATCCGGGTTCAGAATGCGATCTTGACTACATACCGAACCACGCGCGCCCGATGAAGATTGAATATGCGCTTTCCAATTCCTTCGGATTTGGAGGCACAAACGGTGCGCTGATCTTCCGCAAATACACGGGGTAGCGGTTGAACCAGCGCGGGGCGGCTTAAATTATGAAAATCGTCGTTGCTATCAAACAGGTTGCCGCGCGCGACTCACAGTTGCGGGTGGATGCATCCGGGCGCTGGATTCTGGACGCCGACCTTAGTTTCGAGATCAACGAACCCGACGCCTACGCCCTGGAGGAAGCCTTGCAACTCCGGGAAAAGCACGGCGGAGAAGTGGCGGCGTTGTGCGCCGGCCCTGCCCGCGCGGCACAGACCATTCGAGAAGCTCTCGCCAAGGGCGCAGATCGCGCAATTCACGTGGAAGAGGAAAATCTGGCGGCGCTCGATACCCTGGGCGTTGCGAAACTGCTCGCCAAGGTGCTCGAAGACGAAAAACCGGACTTAATTTTGACCGGCCTTCAATCCGACGATCTCGGCTATGGGCAGACCGGCGTGGTTCTAGCCGAGCTTTTGGGTTTGCCGCACGCTACCATCATCATGCAGGTGGAAAAGAAGGATGGCTCCATCCAGGTGAAGCGCGAGTTGGAGGACGGATGGTTCCAACAGGTGGAAATGCCGCTTCCGGCGGTTCTCACCATACAATCCGGCATCAACAAGCTGCGCTATGCGACCCTGATGGGCATTAAGAAGGCGAAAACGAAGGAGATCAAGCGCCTGACCACGGCGGATTTGGGCGGCGCCGTTCCCGCCGTGGCCGTGGTGGACCGCGTGTATCTTCCCCAGCGGGCCAAGCAGACGCAACTGCTGGAAGGCAGCGCCAGGGAAGCGGCCGCGAAGCTGGTCGAAAAGCTGAAATTTGAAGTGAGGGTCCTATGAGCGGCGTGGTTCTGGCGATCGCGGAGCAGCGCGGCGGCGTCTGGAATCGTATGTCCTGGGAAACCCTGACTGCGGCACAGCAGATCGCCGCGGCGACCGGAGGGACCGTGGAAGCGGCAGTCGCGGGACAGGCGACCGGACCGCTCGCCTCCGAACTCGCGCAAAAGAAAGTCGCGAAAGTGTGGAACGTCGAGCACCATCTGCTGAAAGACTACACCGCGGACGGATTCACGTCCGCGATCGAGCAGTTAGTGCGCAAGGTGAACCCTTCCCTGGTCCTGTTTCCCCACACCTACCAGGTGCGGGATTTTGCTCCGAAACTGGCGACGCGATTTAACCAGGTTTTGGTGAGCGATGTCACCGGATTTCGCGCGGAGGGCAACGCCCCGGTTTTTGTCCGCCAATTATTTCAGGGCAAGCTGAATGCGGATGTAAAGCTGAAGGGAGAAGGGCCCTATTTTGCTTCGATGCAGGCGGGCGCGTTCCGCGCGGACAACTTGCAGGAGGGCTCCGCGCCGCTGGAGAATTTTACCCCTGAGCTGGATTCCGCCGCGATTCGCCAGACCCCGCACGATCCTTTCCGCGAATCGGCGCGAGCTGTCGATCTGACGGCTGCCGACATCATCGTCTCGGTCGGACGAGGCATCAAGGAGAAGGAAAACATCCCCATAGTCGAAGAGCTTGCCAAGGCGCTCGGCGGCGAACTTGCGGCCTCCCGTCCCATCTGCGACAGCGGATGGCTGCCGATGGAGCGGCAGGTGGGCAGTTCCGGACAAACCGTGTCTCCGAAGGTGTACATCGCCGTCGGGATTTCAGGCGCCATTCAGCATCTGGTGGGCATGAAAGGCGCGAAGACCATTGTGGCCATCAATAAAGACGCCAACGCGCCGATCTTTGAAGTCGCCGACTATGGAATCGTCGGCGATCTCTTCGAAGTGGTGCCCGCCCTCGTCGAAGAAGTAAAGAAAGCGCGCGGGTAAGAATCTGTCTTGCACCCTCAGGCCCGGTTCTCTGCTTACTGCCCGGATAAACCGAACTCGCCTCTCCGGCGCCAGCTAAGTCCTGGCGAAGCACCCCATTTTCATACGCGGTGGTGGCGCTTTCAAAGGCGCCACGTATTATTCGTGCCGCGGCGCGGCTAACGGATCGACCCGGATCGCTTGTCGGGCGGGGATAGCGCACCCCGGAAATCCCGCCAATCCCATCACGAGCGCGACACCGGCATAGGTTGCGGGATCGGACGGTGTAACGCCTACAAGCCCGCGGCTCAGGGCGCGCGTAACGAGCAGGGCCAGAGAGAGCCCAACCGCGAAACCGCCGAGTACCTGCCGCATTCCTTGTTTCACGACAAGGGCGAAAATGTCTCTCCGCGTTCCCGCTAGCTATAGCCAGCCCCATACGAATTCCAATCTCCCAGCTTCGCCGCCTTACAGCATGGGCCACTACCGCGTACAGCCCCACCAGGCGAGCACCAGCGCTATTGCGGCGAAGAAGGAGAACAGCTTTCCGAATACCGCGTCGTTCAGGCGCTTCTGCGCAATATAGCTTTCGAGCGGCATCACATCCCGCGCCGGCAGATTCCGGTCCAGACTCCGCACCGCGCGGCGAAATGCCTTGGAATCGAGCGGAGCGCGAGACCTGGCGGCCCGGAAAAAAATCCGTGACCCGATTTCTCCGGCATTGACGCTTTCCCAAGACGGAGGGACTGGACCATGAAACATCGGACTTTCCTCGCCGTGCTGATTGCGCAGACGATTTTCTCGCTGCCGCCCGCCACGGCGCAACGCGTGATCAACGACTATGTGCCCTGCGAGCTCACGCCGGCGCAGGATGCGCAAATGCGCTTTCAAAAAACAGCCGAAACCGCGTTATTGGCCGAAGCCACGCGGCAGTTCGGCCTCAAGCGAATCCGGGATCTCCACGCGTTCAACAAAGCGATGCGAAGCTCTCCGGACTTCGACACAGCTTTCAAAAACGCGGAGGCGTATATCGAAGACGGCGACGCCACGCGGGCAGCGGTCCGCGGCGACTTCCAAAAAAAGATCGCCGAGACTAATACAGGCGCGGCGAAGGCTCCCCGGGACATCGCTTGCTCGCAGTCCCTGCTTCCGTGGGAGGAAGCCGCGGACATCTTTGGGCGGCGGGTGGCGAACACGTACCTGGTCTTTCAGGTGGTGGTGCGAAACCTCAGTCCCGACAACGAGTTTGTGATGCACGACGTAAAGATCGCGCTGAACGATCCGCATTCGACGTTCGTGTCGGGGCGGGACAAAATGCTCGCGCGTGGCGTCGCGCTGCGCGGCCAGAGCGATGATGTCCGGAACGTCGTCATACGCGTTGGAGACGCCATCGCCAGCATCGCGGGCGCTTCGAGCGTCGCCTTCACCGGCGTAGATTTCAAGAACGCGGTCAGCATCTTCTCCTCCGCGTTTCTCCCCGGCCTGAAAAGCGTGTACCCGGATTACACGATCGACCAACTGAACCGGCTGAACGATCTCGCGTTCTCCTCGTCAAACGCGTACAAGATCGTCATTCCCAAGAGCGGCTCGGCGCCGTTTGTGACGTTTTTGCCCGCCAAGATTTTCGCGGGCGACGGCAAGGCGGAACCGCTCCCTTACCGCAAATGGCCCCAGCCCCGGCTGCTCGCGTTCTCCAACTCGGCGTTCGTCATTGTGGCCGGCGTCCACGTGAAGGAGATCGACGATACCCCGTCGCTTTCGAAGCTCGACTGCCCGCATAACGGGGACGGCACGCTCGACCTCGCTGGCGCGAAGGGCGATACGTTTACCTGCGACGCGAGCGGAGCGAACCTGGATCAGGTGACCAAGCTGCGGCTCGAGAATTCCAAGGAGTCGAACGACAAAGCTACCGCCGACGCCACGCTCACCGCGGCCAAAGACAAGACCAGCGGCAAGGCGGCTTTCAAGCTGGCGGATCTTAATTTGCTCAAGGCCGAGGAGTACACCGTGTATCTGGTTACGGATGCGCCGGCTCCGGCCGCTACGTCAGTGACCGTGACGCTGAAGCAGGCCAACTAAGGAGGGTTCGCGTAGGGTGCGCGGTTACGTCCGCGCGCCCTACGGCAATTCGTTCCCGATATACACCTGGCATTGGCCGTTCGGACGGCGATAAATGCAAGGGGCCCACAGTCGGGCAATTATCCGTTGTACGTTTGGGTCGAACCCCAGACTCAAATCCGGTAGATATGATTCGCGCAGGTAAAGCCGGCTCCGAGCGAGAATGTGAAGGCCGCCGCATTTTAGGCCGCCTTGCGAAGGACAAGGAATTCCGCCTTGAGGGCGGCGAGCCGCCGCGCTTTGAGCAGCAGGTAGCCTCGACAAACGATATTATGAGCGCCACACAACACGATCGTACCTCCGGGAGCGACGGGCACCCACCCGTATCTAAGAAGCGGGAAAAGACGCGCGGGTGAGAGCCACTGCTATTTCGCCGGAACCGAAATCGTAATGTTCCGGAAGCGCATATTGCCCGTGTGGTCGCCTTGGAGGTAAATCACCCCCGGTTTGGCCTCGTGGCTGTCGATCGCCCCTCCGGTGATCCCTGGAATCTCCTGGCTGTCAATGGTTTTAATCCCGTCGCGAACCACCGTCACGGTGCGTCCGACCAGCGTGACATCGTACGTTTCCCAGTTGCCCGGACGGCGCGGGATTTCAACCGACGGCGCCAAAAATCCGTAAATAGCTCCCATGGAATGAAACTTGTCGTCGGTTCCCGGCGGCTCGTACTCCACCTGAACCTCGTAGCGCCCGCGCAGATAGACGCCGCTGTTGCCTTTGTCGGGGCAGTTGTACTCGATGTGCAGTTTGAAATCCTGGAACTTCCCGGTGGTGCGAAGATTCGCGCCGGGGGATCCGTCTACCAACTCGCCGTTCTCAGCTTTCCAGTTATTTTTGGATGCGTCGTCCGGCTCCCAGCCCGTGAGATCCTTGCCGTTGAAAATCGGTTTGGGCTTTGACCATTTAGACGGCATCTTGCGGTTTAGCAAAGGTGCTGGAACGCCGGCGATTTTCCCTTCGACGCCGTCCGCGCGCTTCTGGGTTCCAGTCAGCTTTCCGCGCGCGGCCTGGAACTCCCAATCCACGTTGATCGGTTTCCCGAACCATTCGGACGAAGAGAAGGTAAGGCGCGAGCCATCTATTTTCACGTCCTTGGCGGAATGAACGCTTGACACGCGCCCCACCAGGCGGACGTCGTTGCCCTTCACTTCCAGCCACGAGGGGTATGTCCCTTTCGGCGTGACGATGGTTAAATCCCAGCGTCCTTCGAAGGGAGCCTTTGAATTTGCAGGGAATGCCGGCGCGGTCAGGAATCCGGCCAGCGCCAGCGCGGCGCAGATTGGTTTCATAACACGAACAGTCTATCGCGCCCGCGCTGGTATCATGAGGGCTCCATCGGGGAAGCAAGATGAAAGCGCATCAAGCAGTATTTTTTGGCGAGTTGTTGATGCGGCTGGCCGCAAAGCGGCACGAGCGTTTCGTACAGGCGAGGGAGTTCGAGGTCGCCTACACGGGAGCCGAAGCCAATGCCGCGGTGTCGGTGGCCCATTTCGGAATGGGGGCGTCGGTGGTTTCCGTCGTGCCGGACAGCGAAATTGGCGATGCCTGCGTCAACTTCATCCGGCAGTTTGGCGTGAATACAGAGTTCATCCTGCGCCGCGGCAGCCGGCTGGGCACTTTTTATCTCGAAGCGGGTGCGTCGCAGCGCCCGTCAAAAGTGATCTACGATCGCGCAGGCAGCGCCATCACGGAATTGAGTCCGGGCGTCTTGGACTGGGACAGGGTTTTCGAGGGTAAAGAGTGGTTCCACTGGTCGGGCACCGCCCCGGCGCTGAGCGATTCGATGGCGGCGGTGACTCGCGAAGCCTGCGAAGCGGCGCGGAAGCACGGCCTCACAGTGAGCTGCGACCTCAACTATCGGCGCAAGCTGTGGAGTCCGGAGAAGGCGCGCACGGTGATGACCGGACTCATGCCTTATGTAAACGTCCTCATCGGCAACGAAGAGGATTCGGCACTTGTTCTGGGCATTCCACCAGAGAGCGGAAGCGTGGATCGGGGCGTGCTCGATGCGGAGAGTTATAAGAGCGTCGCCCGCCAGTTGCATGAGCGATTCGGGTTTAAGTTCGTCGCCACGACGCTGCGGGAAAGCGTCTCCGCGTCCGAGAATATCTGGTCCTGCCTTCTTTCGGACGGAGTGCAGTGTCACCTCAGCCGTAAATACCGCATCTGGATTGTGGACCGCGTGGGCGGCGGCGACGCCTTTTCCGGCGGTTTGATTTACGCTCTCCTCAGCGGGATGAGCAGCCAGGACGCTGTGGAATTTGCGGCCGCCGCGTCCTGCCTGAAACACTCCATCCACAGTGACTTCAATCATGTGTCGAAGGACGAAGTAATGGCCCTGATCCGCGGCGGCGGTTCCGGGCGTATTCAGCGTTAGCGCGCCGCGAGCTTTACGGTCTGCCCGGATCGTGCCGATTGGCGGGCCGCATCCAAGATTTCCGTAACGATCATGTTCGTCCGGAGCGACGAAAGCCCAGAGGCTTTCACGTTACCGCGGGCTACCGCTTCCAGATAAGAGATGGAATCGGTGAAAGGCGCGGCCAGCTCGGGCGCGTCGATCTGTTCTTCACGGTCCTGGCCCTGTAAACGCCGGCGGACTGAGTTCTGCGCCACGGTAATCACGTAGCCCGTTTTGCCGTAGACCTCCATGTCCTTCCGGTCGAACGGCCAGTTCCAGGACGCCTGGATGATACCCTGAGCATGCGGATACGTGAGAAGGATGGTGGCTTCGTCATCCACCCGCGGATAGACGTCCGGCTTGATCTGTTGGGTCACCGCGGTAACCGTCAGCGGACGCTCTCCGTTCATCAGCCACGTGATCAGGTCCGCGCCGTAACAGCCAAAATCGAACAGGGCTCCGGCCCCATTCTTTTCCGGATCTGTCAGCCAGGACAAAAACTCGGGCTGAACGCCAATTTCCTTCGGGCCCCGGTGACCGTCATGGACGACAACTTTGCGTATGCCCCCAATCTGCTGGCGGGAGGACCACGCTTCCTGGTTGCTCCGGTACCAGGTGGTCTCGTAATTGACCACGAGGGGGATCTTGCTGGCGTTTACGGCTGCCTCCATCCGCCGGGCGTGGTCCATGCTGACAGCGAGGGGTTTTTCCATCATCACGGGCACCTTGAGCCGCGCGCAGAGTTCCACGCCAGACAGATGGTCATAAGTGCTGGTAAACAGCGCGGCGGCTTCGGGCCTGGTGCGGGAGAGCATCTCTTCGGCGCTCGAAAAGAGCAGCGAAGGGTCCAGGTGGAATTTCTCCTGATAGCGGAGCCGCACCGCCTCATCGGGCTCGGAGATGCCCACCAGCCGGACGTCGCTCCGGCGGCGCACGCGGGAAATGAAGCCGTCCGCATGGCCGTGCGCCAGTCCGACGATTGCCAGCCGGAAGGGCTCCTGCGCCCTGATGGACGCCGGGGGAAGGCCCAGCGCTGTTAAAATCAGCACCACCCAAAAGCGAGACATAGTTGCGATAAGTTTATGCAACTTGGGCGTAGGAACTCAAGCCGCCCCTCGCCCCGGCAGTGGATTAGTGAACTTTTTGGGGTACGGTCTTCAAGTAGGCGATGATGGCCTGGGCGTCTTCGTGGCTCATGTGATAAATGTGCATCGGAGGGCGAAGCGGCAAGCCCGACGGGTCCGTGCCCTTTTCGAGGACCGTTTCGCCGTCTTTCTCGCTCAAGCTGGGAAAGCCAGCGAGCGCCGGAGCGCGGCTCGCCCAATTGGTATCCGGGTGAACCGGCATGATCCAAACCGGCGCGCCCTGGAGCCAAGCGTTATGATCCAATTCGCCGCGAGAATCGCGGGGCGTGTGGCACTCCGTGCACATGGCGACTTCTTCCACGAGGTACCGCCCCCGTTCGATCTTGGCGTCGTCGGTCGAAGCCGGGCCCGGCTTCGGCTTTGCGACCGCCGTGAAACTTACCACCAAGATGGCTGTAGAAAAAAAGATGCTTCGAAGCACTGTGTTGCACTATCCTTTCCGGGCAACCGGGCACTATCCAATAGCAAGGACGACCTGACCGGCGCACAGGGCCATTATATGGTTCGCGAGTCTGGCCGGTGATTCATCCAAAGCTTTGCGGCCATCCATGCCGGTAGGAAGTTTGCGCTACTTCCGCTAAAATCCCAAGAGAGCGCAACGTTTTGCCGGTGAAAACCACCCAACAGCAAGAGAGCCGGGCTGCATGGATAGCGGAAAGGAACAGGGACGAGCCAGAACGATGAGTGTTGCGGCAGCCAGTGAAGCTTCGTCTTTTCTATGAATTCGGTCCGGGTCGGGGATTTCGTCGTTTGCTGGCATCGCTTCTGTAGTGTACGCGGGCCGGTGCTCGAGTTCGCCGATGTCCAGGCGGCGTGGCTATGGACCAGCCAGCAAGGATCGGAGCCAGCCAAGATTACGGCCCTGCGTCAACTGGCCGCCGATGCGAATCCGTGGCCTTGGACCGTGTCTATCTTTACCGACAGCGAGCTGTTGGAGATCATAACCGATAAGATCCGCACAGGGAGTTGGCATGTTCATTTCCTGGAGCCAATCCCGACACCGGGCGGAGGAGGCGTTACTCCGCCTCCGGGCCCCGGGCCGCAGCCTCCCGGTCCAAAGCCTCCTCCACCGCCCAAGCCGAAGCCAGCCAATCTACATGTGCATTTGCTGCACTTCTGCGACCGGTCGCCGCTGGACGGCGGCACGGTCAAGATTTCCGGGCCCACGTCGACAAGCAAAAAGACCGGAAAGCCCGGCGAGGCCGACTTTGATGGCATACCGCCCGGGACGTACCAAGTGGAAGGGAGCCATCCCCAGCACAAACCCAAGACTGTCAACCAGGACGCGCCGCCGGCGAAGACTACCAACGTGGATGTGCTGCTGGAGGCTAAACCGCCGAAGATCGCATCCGTTAAGGCCGAATATACTGTGGTGCTGGACAAGACAGGGGCCGTTCCGGGAGCCCATCCTCTGTTGGAGTTCAACATAACCGACGGGCCACCGGATCATCTTTTCGATCTCCAGATTCAACGCGGCGGAGCCGGGTCGCTTACCGGAGGCCCGGGTATTGCTAACTCCTGGGTGCAGACGGACGCGCGCGACACGCGTATGACCAAGGATGTCTTCAGCAGTTGGTCGAATGGCCAGCACACCCTGCGTCTCGATGGCTCCGGGAAGGGAAGCTTTAAAGTGCCGTTGGAGTGGTGGCGCGACCAGGCGCGGCAAACGCTGGCGAATTTCAATGAGAAGAACTATTCCTTCCGGGTGGTTACATTCAAGACCGCGGACCATCCGTGCGCCTCGAGCGCCACGGGAACGGTCAAGCTGCGGAACAACCTCACAAATTTCCGCGTCGTGGATCTCGGCTACATCGCCGGCGGAACCAAAAAGTCCATCCGAATGGAATTTTTTGTGCGCGAAGCGAATACCACCGACATGTACACGATGGTCCAATGGAAAACGGGCGGGCGGGAGCAGTGGCAGGGAACGCCGCCGGTGATGAGCCGCCCCACCGTGCAGGACTATGGGGTCATCCATCAATCCAATTACCCGGTGGACCAATTGGACCGGGTCGGGACCAACCCGAGATATTGGGATGGAGCGTTTACGATTGCGGGAGACGGCCTGAGCGCTTCCGCGACGGATGCCCCCAGCAGTTCGCTGGATCCCGGGTTCAGCCACTCGTTTACGCACATCGACTTCGAGACCAGGGTGCATTTGAATTTCGAGGTTCCCGCCACTGTGACCGTGACGCGCAAAGACGGTTCGGCGCCGGTGTTCGGCGTGGTGGTCGGGGTGATTGCGGCTCCCATACCGGTCACCTTGAAACAAGACACCTGGCAGACCAGAGTTCTGCAAGTGAGGAATCCAGATGGTACAGTGGCCCTTACTCACCCGGCCGCATTCGCCGGTCCGTGAGCGTGAAGAGAAGCCGGCGGCCTTCCGCCGAAGTTTTCCAGCCGCGGCCATCCTGTGCGTGCTGTTCTGTTTGCCCGGTGAAAACGCCTGCGCACAGAAGGGAGAAAATCAAGTGAACGATGAAACCGTGAGCCGGTTGGCCGTAGTGGCCCGCAATCCCGAGCAGGAGTTATCCGCGCGTATCGCCGCGCTGCGTGAACTCGCCGCCATGCAAAGCGCGAATATGGTTCCGGATCTTCTGGCCGTCTGGAAGCGGCCGAAGGTCAATCCGCAAATCCGGCCCATCGATTGGGATCCGATCGGCGTGGAGCGCGTAGTCGACGCTTACACAATTCTGGCGCTCTACCGGCACGGGAATTCTACGCTGCTGCCGGAAATCGCAGGTCTGGTGAAACAGGCCGGGACGGTGCTTACCGGGCCGGACAGCGAATTGAACAACGCCGCGGCGGTCATCAGGGCAATCCAGTCCTTGCAGCCGGTGGGGGACCTGATTCAATTGACAAACGATCCGCAGGAGAGCGCGGTAACAAATGCCGTTCGGACTCTGCAATTGCTGCAGCTCCCGGATGCCCCAACCGGGCGGAGCATTCCTGAAGTCTCGGTGTTACGAAAGCCGGTCAGCTTCACGATTCACCGTCTGAGCGAGGAGCTGCGGACTATCGCCGCAATGTCCGGCGGCTGGGTATCGCTTTCATCCGGCACGCTGGAATTTCTGCGAACGCATGACTATGACCGGGGGCGCGTGGAACGAACGGACACGACGCTTGCCGAAATTCTGACTCGCGACCTCGATATGCTCGACCTTGCCTATGCGGTGACCCCGAACCGGGTGGAGATTTGTACGTTCCGTGAAGCGGGAAGCCGCTGGCGGCAAGCTTGGCCGGCATGCCGGAACGAACTGGCGAAGCAGGGCTGGGCGGCGCACTAAGCCCGCCCGGACCGGGTTGCGCTACACTCTCGGGGGGAAACCCCTTCCAATGAAGCCGCTTCGGATCGATTGCAGAGGCCGCCTGCTGGTATGTGTCGCGGTTTGCCTTGGGTCTTGCGTTCCTCTGGCTCCGGCTGCGGAATCCGTTACCCGGGTGGGCGCGGGTGTACGCACGGTGACGCCCGATCTTGAAAGGCACGCTCCGGTGTTCCTGGCCGGTTTCGGAAACGGCCGGCGCGCCACGTCCGTTCACGACGATCTCTACGCACGCTGTCTCGCGCTTGAGTTCCAGAGAAAGTCCCAGCCCCTGGTAATGTGCGGGGTCGATTCCATCGGCCTTTTTTGGGAGGATGTCGAGCGCATCCGGAAAGCAGCCGGGAACAAGATCGGACGGAAAGCGGTGGTGATAGTCGCCGCGCTCCACGATCACCAGTCTCCGGACACGATGGGCCTTTGGGGGCCCAAGGAAGGCGTGAGCGGCATCAACGAGGAGTACAACAGTTTTCTGGTGGAGCGCACAGCGGAGGCGGCCGCCGAAGCCGTGCGAGCCTTGAAGCCCGCGGTAATCACCCTGGCAAAGGCTCATCCCGAGGCCCTGGACGGCTTCATTCACGATACAAGGCCGCCTGTGGTTCACGATGCCGAGGTGCTGGTTTTATCGGCGTCCTCGCCGGAGGGCAAACCGATTGGAACGCTGGTGAACTGGGCAAATCATCCGGAAACGCTCGGCTCGCGCAACCAGGCGCTGACGTCCGATTATTCCGGCTTCCTGCGCACGCAACTGGAGAAACGGCTGGGTGGAGTGGCGGTTTTTATCAACGGCGCGGTGGGTGGTATGCAATCGCCGCTCGGCGCACGGGTAACCGATCCGGACACTGGCGGCGCCGCACCCGAAAATAGCTTCCGGAAGGCTGAAATCATCGGGCAAGCGGTGGCGAACGTCGCGGCGGACGCCGTGAAAGATGCCACGCCAGTGGAAATCGACCGCTATGAGTTCCGCGAGAAGCTGATTCCAATCCCTACGACAAACGAGGGCTTCCATGCCGCGTCCCGGGCTGGCATTTACAAGGGGCGGAAGCCGATGACCCCCGATTTCAGCACGATGACTCCGGTGGGTATGGTGCGGCTCCTGTCGCGCGCAAAACCGGAGCTTGAAATCGCGTTGGTTCCGGGCGAACTCTATCCGGAGTTGAGCGTGGGAGGGATCGAGCGCTACCCGGGCGCCGATTACCCCAGCGCCCCGGAAGAGCCGGCCATCAAGAAAACCATGATGACGGCGCCTTACCGGATGCTGTTCGGTCTGGCGAACGATGAAATTGGCTACCTGATCCCCAAAACGGAGTGGGATGAAACGGCTCCGTGGCTCCAGGGGGCTTCGCGCCGCTGGTACGGAGAGGTGAATTCCACCGGACCGGAGGCCGCGCCCAAGATTACTCAGACTCTTCAGGGGCTCTTTTCGCATCCATAAGGAAAGGAATGCACGAGCTCAGCAACTTCCTCATACGGAACGGCTATCTTGTCCTCGGCGGGATTGTGCTCGTCGAGCAGTCCGGATTGCCGCTCCCGTCGGTTCCGTTGCTGTTGGTTATGGGCGCGCTTTGCGCCAATCACCAGTTTTCGTTCCTCATTGCGTGGCTTATCTGCATTGTTGCCGCTAGTTTGGGAGATTTGCTGTGGTATCTGCTGGGATATCATCGTGGCGGCTCCATTCTCAATCTCTTGTGCCGGATTTCCCTGGAGCCGGACTCTTGCGTGACGGGCGCCAAAGGCGTCTTCGCACGTTGGGGAGCGGGCGCGCTTCTATTCTCTAAGTTTGTCCCCGGGTTTGGCGCCGTGGTTCCCGCCATGGCGGGATGGACCCGGGTGCCGCGCGGGCGCGTCATGATGGCCGACTTGGCCGGCAGCCTTCTTTGGTCGGGAGCGTACCTGGGCGCCGGCGCCATCTTCCGGACCGAATTAGAGGCCGTGGGCCTTTTGTTGGGCAACCTGGGAGGATGGCTCGTCGCGCTGGTCATTGCCGCCGTGGCCATTTGGCTGAGTTGGAAGTACTGGCAGAGAAGGAGGTTCCTGCGGAGCCTGCGCGTGGACCGCCTGAGTCCCGATGAGCTTTCCGCCAGGATCGAAGCGAAAGAGCCGGTGGTGGTTGTGGATTTGCGTTCCTCGCTGGAATTGGAGGCCGATCCCGCGATCATTCCGGGCGCGATTCACATCGACTATGAACAGATCGCTGACCGCTTTCATGAACTGCCGGAAAATCGTGAAGTGGTTCTCTACTGTTCCTGTCCGAATGAGGCAAGCAGCGCCGTCGCCGCCATGCGCTTGCTGAAACTGGGAGTGCCGCGAGTCCGTCCGCTCGAAGGCGGCATCATCGCGTGGCGCGAAAAGGGTTATCCGGTCGACGTCCCAGTGGGCCTTCCAACAGGTCAATGATCCGGAACCGCTAGCGGAACGCCGGTTTCACTTTCATCCCCGTGGTCAGGTTCAAATCGGTCGGTCCGGCGACGGCGTCGCCCTCATTCAGCCCGGCCTTTACTTCCGCCCGCAGCAGAGTCGATACCCCCAGTTCTACGGGACGCCATACGATATGGTCGCCCTGAAGAAGCATCACTCCGGTCTGTTCGTTGTGCCGCCGGATCGCTTCCTTCGAAAGAGCCAAGGCGTCCTTCACCGCGCCGCTTTCTATTTCCGCGTTGATATTGGTGCCGGGCAGGAGATCGTGGTCCGGGTTATCGACGATGGAGCTGACTTCTCCGACCTGCCGGGTCCCCAGTGAAATGACTTGGGTAGCGGGCTTGTCCACTCGTCCGCGCCATTGCCTGCCGGGTAGAGAATCCCACGTAATTAGCACGGGCATGTCCTTGGCGACTCGTCCTAAATCCACATCGTCGACGTATACGATTACGCGAACCTGGTCCAAGTTGCCGATATTCGCCACCAGATCTCCCGGGTTGAGATACGCGCCGGCGTGCAGGTCGAATTGGTAAATGGTTCCGTCAATGGGCGCGCGGATGACTCCGAGCGCAAGATTTGTCCGCGCGAGGCTCGCCGCCGCTCTCGCCTCCTCGATCTTGGCTTCGACAGATTCGCGGTCGGCGGGCGCGACCAGGGTAGCGCGCTGCTGTTCCAGCGCGCGGATTTGAATCTCGTCCTGTTTCACCACTTCGGCGGCGTCCGCCACTTCCTTTTGCGTCGCGGCTTTCTTTGCCTGGAGACGTTTCAGGGAATCGTAATCGCGCTGGGCCGTGGACAACTCGAGCCGCGCGCGCGCCAGCTTATTTTCGATATCCGCCAGCGTGCCGGGCCGGCCTCCGGATTGGATGGTTTTCTGTTCGGCTTCCGCGGCGGCGATTCTTGCACCGGCCGTTGCCAGATCCGCTTGGGCCTGGCGCGTGTCGAGGGCCACCAGGGGATCGCCCTTCTTCACCGTTTGGCCGCGTTCGACGAAGACTTTCTGCACGGTGCCTGGCACGCTGGCCCGCGCCGACGCCCACACCACAGGCTCAACTTTGCCGTTTGTTTCGAGCGAACTCGTCAAGGTTTGCCGCGTAACGCGCAGGAAACGAACCTCTGGTGCTTCCGACCGGCGGGCCAGAGACCAGACAATCAGGCCCGCGGAGACCAAAACCAGCGCCAGTATCGCATTGCGCATCAGCCGGCTGCCCTCGCGCAAAAATCGAACAGAATCTGCCACTCCGCCCGTTGAATCTCCTGCGCGGCCCGCAGGGAGCGTGTATCGCTTCCGTCGCGAACGGACTCGCAGAAATCGATAAAAGAAAAGGGATTCCAGCGGTTGCCGGTCGTGAAGGTCACTTCCGGGTTCCTGGCGATCACCTGCTGCGCCGCCCGCGCGATATCCGGAAAAACGGGGTGCTGGCCCGTCTTGCGGAACCAGTAGGCGGAATTGCCGGCATCGGGTTCCCGGCGGTGCAGAATCGCATGCCAGAAACTGCCTTCAGGCGTTTCGAGATCCTGCGCGATGGCGTGCGCTTCAGCGCTCCGGTCGAAATAGAGCAGAAGCCCGGCCAGTGCCGCCTCCGGCGCGCGAGCGGAAGGAAACAAGACCTTCGGCTCCGCATTCCGCAAGGCGGCGGGGATGGGAATGCCCTGTTGCGGCATGACGAGCGGCATCAACCGCTCTCCGGCCTCCGCTTCGGCGAGTATCGCCTCCACTTGCGCGCCGTAAGCGCTCACCTCGAATAGCCCGGCGCCGCTCACAGTTCTCTCCGGTTTTCGAGCGATTTCGACATCGTGACTTCATCGGCGAAATCGAGATCGCTGCCCACGGGAATCCCCATGGCGATGCGGCTTACCTTGAGCCCCAGGGGTTTCAGGAGGCGGGAAATATAGACCGCCGTCGCTTCTCCTTCCACCGTCGGGTTGGTGGCCAGGATCACTTCCGAGATGCCCCCATCCCGCACCCGTTCCAACAGCCCGGAGATGCGCAGACGGTCCGGCCCAATTCCTTTCAATGGAGAGATGGAGCCGTGCAGCACGTGATATAACCCATTGAATTGCCGTGTGGTCTCGACCGGAAGGATATTGTGGGGCTCCTCCACCACGCAGATGAGGGAGCGGTCACGATTCGGATCGCGGCAGAAGTTGCACTCCTCCGCGTCGCTGATGTTATTGCAAAGAGCGCAGAGCGTGAGGTTGTCCTTCACATCCAGAAGAGCCCGCGCCAGGCGTTCCGCATCTTCGCGGGAACCTCTCAGAACAGAAAACGCAATGCGCTGGGCGGACTTCTGCCCAATTCCGGGAAGTCGCTTGCACTCCTGGATGAGGCGCGCCAAAGGTTCGGCAAAATCGGGCATGAAAGCTTCGCGAGGCGGACTTTAGAACATTCCGGGCGGAAGCCCTAAACCGCCAAGAAGGCCGCCCATCTTCCCCTGGGCTTCGTCGTCTACTTTTTTCGACGCCTCGTTGAAAGCAGCCATCACCATGTCCTGAAGCATTTCCACGTCGCCCGCGACCTCGGGGTCAATCCGCACGCCCGTCACGTTTTTCCGGCCGTCCATCTTCACGGTCACCATTCCGCCGCCGGCTGAGGCCTCCACGCGAATAAGGGCGATTTCGGCCTGCAGCTTCTCCTGCATCTGCTGGGCCTGCTTCATCATCGACTGCATGTTTCCCGGTAGTTTCATAAGAGGCTTGCCCTATTCTCTCAAGTTTCGAACGGCCCGGACCTGAGCATCCGGGAACGCTTCCTGAAATTGCTTCACCTCGGGATGCTCCATGGCGCGGCGGGAGGATTCGCTTTCCTCCGGTTTGGCGGCGGCCGCGGCTGCCGCCGTGGAGGGCGCAGGTTGGACTTCTCCGGTAGTCACCGAGATTTTGTACGGCCGGCCGCCGGCAACTTCCGCCGCCTTCCGCAAGTCCTTCTCCGACATGGCGAAACGGAAGGTTTCCGGCGTGACGAATTTCAGCTCACCCTTCTCCTCGGTAACGGTGGAATTCTCCATTGCGTCGGCGGTGAACTTCATGTCCATGTCGAGCAGGACGCGGACGAGCCGCGATTTCCAGTCTCCAGGCGCGGATGGTGGAACGCTGGCGACCGGGGCGGTCCGCGGCGGAGGAGGAGCAGGAGTACGAGGAGCTTCGGCAAAGCTCGTGAGCGAGGGAGACGGAGCTGCTTTAGGCGGCGATGATTTGGGCGGTGGAGTGCTCGCCGGTCCGCCTGTGCCGGAAGGTCCCAGCATGCCTAGAGCTTCTTCGATGCCCAGGAGCTTGCCGGCATGAACCATACGCAATAGCCCGAGCTCAAGATGGAATCGCGGCTGCAGCGAGAACTGCAGGTCGCGGTAAATATCCAGGGTGATCTGGAGGTAGCGCGTCAGGTCCTCCTCGGAAAACGCGGCGGCCAGCGCGGCCATCCGTTCCTGTTCGGCGGGCGAGGCGGCAATTAACTTGGTATTTGCGCCGGCGACCTTCGCCACCAGGAGATTGCGGAAATAGCGCGACAGTTCCCGGCAGAAATGCTGCAGGTTCCGTCCGTTGCGCTCCAACTCCATCACGATGTCCAGCATCGCTCTGGTGTCGGCGGTGCGGAGCGCCTCCGCTACCTGGCCGAGCGATTCGAGCGAGAACATACCGAGCAGACCGCGAACTTCGGGGGCGGTGAGCCGGTTGCCGCAGCATGCGATCGCCTGGTCCAGGGCGGAAAGAGAATCGCGTACGCTGCCTTCACCCGCTTGTGCGAGAACCGCGAGCGCATCCGCATCCGCTTCGATGCCTTCCTGGGTGCAGATCCACTCCATCCGGCCCACCACTTCGGAAAAATCGACGCTGCGGAAACTGAATTGCTGACATCGCGAGGCGATGGTGGAGGGAATTTTGTGGGCCTCGGTGGTGCAAAGCACGAATACCACCCACTCCGGCGGTTCTTCCAGCGTCTTCAATAAGGCGTTGAACGCTTCGCTGGTGATTTGATGCGCTTCGTCCACGATGAAGACCTTGTAGCGGTCGCGCGCCGGCCGGTACCGCACGCTCTCGCGCAACTCGCGCATTTCGTTGATGCCGCGATTCGAGGCTGCGTCGATTTCGATAACGTCCACCGCGTGGCCGCCGCCGATTTCGGCGCAGCTTGCGCACACGCCGCAGGGCTTCGCCGTGGGCCCCTCCACGCAATTCAAGCAGCGGGCCAGGATGCGGGCGACGGTGGTCTTGCCGGTGCCGCGCTGGCCCGAGAAAATGTAGCCGTGCGCGATGCGCCGTTGGGTGATCGCGTTTTCGATGGTGGAGCGGACGTGCTCCTGCCCGATCAGTTCGGCAAACGATTGGGGACGATACTTCCGGGCGATGACCTGATACATGCGTTAACCGTAAGGAAACCAGGATGGGAAATGCCAGACCCCGGGTGATCCGCGGCACACGGGCTAAACCGCTACCGTTGCTTCCTTCCGGACCTGGCGGAGTTTACAGCCGCCCATTGCACGAAGCCCGGAGCCTGACAACTTTTCATCCTAGCATGCCGGGTGATACTGAAAGGGCAAACCCAATGATCAAGGCCCTCATTTTCGATATTGGCAACGTGCTGGTCGCGTTCGATTTTAAGCGCGCTTACGCACGCCTGGCGCCGGTTTGCCGGTTCTCGCTGGACGAAGCCCGCGCGCGTCTGCGTTCGAGCGATATCATAAGGCGTCTCGAGACGGGACAGATCAGCGGTGAGCAGTTTATTGAGCGGTTCAGCGCCCTGCTCGAACTAAATATCGGCAAAAGGGAGTTCCACGAAATCTGGTCCGCTATTTTTCTTCCGGAGCCGATCATGCCGGACGATTTGCTTGGCGCGCTGAAACAGCGCTATCCCATGATTGTTCTCTCCAATACGAATGCGCTGCACTTCGAGGTGCTGCGGAGCAGCTACACCTTTCTCCGCCACTTCCATCACGAGGTTCTTTCTCATGAGGTGGGCGCTCTGAAGCCCGCGCCGGAGATGTATCGCGAAGCGGTCCGCGCGGCCGGCTGTCTTCCGGGCGAATGCTTCTTTACCGACGACATTCCGGAGTTTGTGGAAGGAGCGAAACGCGAAGGCATCGACGCCGTGCGCTTCGAATCGCCCCATCAAGTGGAGGAAGAACTGCGCGCACGCGGAGTCGCGTGGTGAGGTTGGTATACTGAGAACTCTGCACCCGGCGCTGGAGTGGCGGAACTGGCAGACGCACGGGACTCAAAATCCCGCGACCTTCACTGGTCATGTGGGTTCGACCCCCACCTCCAGCACCAAGTTCCTGGCAATCACGAGGTCCGGCGAAGGCCCGACCGGGTTTTTGCCGTTCGCCGCGGGTGATGCACGATCAGCAGGCTATCCCACGCCTCGTATGCCCCGGTCACCGGTTCCGCCGTCGCTTTCGACAGGGAAAGAATGAAGATCGGCGAGGCCGTTTTTTTATGGTTTCGTTCATACTAAATTCCTTCCGCGAAAGAAACAAAATTCGCCCATAAGCCCACCCGGGATTTTCTGTAAGAGAATCTATTTGTAATTCTTGCGTCATATGAATTCCTCTGTTATAAAAGACCTAATTGGTTTGAATGGTTTCAGTCCAAAGTTTTGGCTGAACCATAAAGCTGTTCGGCAATCGCCGAGCCCCGGGAATATTCTGCTCGAAGATTTCGACGCCATTGGAGCGTCGATTTAGAGGCTCCAAGTTTCAGAGCGAGGGTATTTATGAACGGGCATCTCCACCCACTTCGCGCGAAAATCGCGCTATTTATCGCGGTATTCCTACCGCTAACCCTGTCTGGTCAGTCTCAGAAGGCGCAGATCACGGGAAATATTACAGATTCCTCTGGGGCCCTGGTGCCCGGAGCGCAGGTGACTGTGCGGAATGTGGCGACCGACGATAGACGGGCCACTACGTCCGATCAGTCCGGCCTGTATACGGTGCCTTCGCTCGATCCCGGGCAGTACGAGATCGTCATCAAAAAAGAAGGCTTTCACGCGGTCACCCATTCCGGCGTGGAACTCCACGTCAATCAGACGGCGCGCGTCGATATTGCGCTGCAACTGGGAGCCGTGGCCGATTCCGTGGTGGTGACGGGAGCGGTCGGCGCGTTGCAAGCTGAGACTTCCGACCTGGGGCAGGTGGTGGAAAATCGTCAGGTGCTGGATCTCCCCCTCAACGGTCGTAATACCATCGCTTTGGCGTCTCTCGCCCCGGGCGTCCGCCCGCAGGGGACGTTCGGAAATAACTCGGCGACCGGGAACTACACAGGCTGGGGAAACTTCTCGGCGAATGGCGGCCTCGCGAATGCGAACGAGGTGCTGGTGGACGGCCTGCCGGTGACGACGTCCGCGATCGGCGGAGTCGCGGTCATGCCGGCGGTGGACGCGACGCAGGAGTTTAAGGTCCAGACCAACAACTTCTCCGCGGAGTTTGACCGCACCGCGGGCGGCGTCATCAACCTGAGCCTCAAGTCCGGCACCAACTCGCTGCACGGCTCGCTCTACGAGTTTCTCCGCAACGACAAGCTGGATTCCGCCGATTTCTTCACGAACCGAGCGGGGCGGAGCAAGCCCCAACTGCGATACAACCAGTTCGGCGTGTCCACCGGCGGCGCAATCCGGCGGGATAGAACCTTCTTTTTTGGCCTGTATGAAGGATTTCGACAGAGTCTTGGGCGCGTTTACACCGGCACCGTTCCTACGGCTCTCGAACAAAATGGCGACTTTTCCGCGACCAGGGCCGCCAATGGCGCGCTCCGCACGATCAGCGATCCGCTTACCACCAAGCGGGTCGGAAACGCATACGTCCGCACTCCGTTCCCGGGCAACATGATTCCCTCGACTCGCATCGATCCGGCGGCCGGCAGCCTCGCAAAATATCTGTGGCCGGCTGCCAATACGCAAGGCGCCGCGTTTACCAACGTCAATAACTTCGGCACGTCCTCCGCCCAGACGACAAACCAGGACACGTTCACCGGCAAAATCGATCACGTGTTCAGCGAGCGGCACCGATTGTCCGGATCCTACAACTTCATGCAGCCCAGCCTCTCCTTCTACGATCCTTTCGGAAACAAGACCACGCAAGTCGATGACGGCGCAGAAGGCGCGGAGCGCTCACAGTCCGTGAACCTGGATCATAGCTGGGTGATGAATCCCACCACGATCCTGGACCTTCGCGCGGGCTTCGTGCGCTTCCGCGACGAGCGGATCCCGGCGAGCCTGGGCACCGACCTGACCCAGTTCGGCTTTCCCGCCGCCTACAACAACGCAGTTCAATGGCCCGTTGTTCCTAATATTCATGTCGGCGGGATCGCGGATATCAACGCGTCCACCGGCAGCACGATTTACGGAATTCAGAACAACTATTCGTTCGCCGGGGCGCTCACTCTGGTCCGGGGAAGCCACAACATGAAGATCGGCGCCATCTACCGGGTGTTGCAGCTCAATCGCACCCAGAGCAACAGTCCGAGCGGCGACTTCTCCTTCAACGCCGGATTTACACAATCCGATCCGCTCACCGCATCCTTGACTTCGGGCGTGCCGCTAGCGTCATTCTTGCTCGGCTATGCCTCTGGCGGTTCCACCAGCATCGTGGCGCGGCTGGCTCTCCAAAGCAAATACGGAGCGTGGTATTTTCAGGACGATTGGAGAGTAACCCCGAAGCTCACACTCAATCTCGGAATCCGCTATAACCTTGAGACGTTCTTCACCGAGCGCTATAACCACCTTGCGAGGTTCGATCCCAACGTCGTGCCCACCGCCGCCGCTCAGTTCACCGGGTTGGACCTGCGCGGTGGAATGGTCTTCATGAGCCCGGACGACCGTTCGCAGACCGATGCCTTTAAAAAGGCCTTCGCCCCGCGCTTCGGGTTTGCCTATGGACTGGACTCAAAAACCGTCATCCGCGGTGGTTACGGAATCTTCTGGCTCCCCAATAACCTCTCCGTTACGAACGGCAATGGAAATAACCCGGCTTATTCGGTGAGCACGCCTTTCAACAGTTCTTTGGACGGAGGGCTCACTCCGGCGGATCGCCTCAGCAACCCGTATCCGCATGGACTTTTGCCGATTCCCGGCAGCGCAGCGGGCGCGGACACCCTCATCGGCCAGGGCCTGGGAATGTATGCGCAGGGAGTCCGTCCCGGCTACATGCAGCAGTGGAACTTCGACGTCCAGCGGGACCTGGGGGGAGGCGTGGCCGTTGACGTCGCCTATGCCGGGAGCAAAGGCACAAAACTGCCGAATAACCTCGCAATCAACAGAATTGCGGATTCGATCTGGCTGACGCAGAAAGTGGCCCTGACGGAGAGCGTTCCGAATCCATTTTATGGATTCGTGACAACGGGTCCGCTCAGCGGTCCGACAACCACCCGGCAGCAATTACTTCAGCCCTTCCCTCAATTTCAAGGTGTCACGCTCGCACAGTGGCCGATTGGAAACTCCACTTATCATTCGATGCAGGTCAAGGCCACGAAGCGTTTTGCGAATTCGAGCGTCCTGACAGCCGCGTATACGCTGAGTAAGGCTCTTACGGACACCGAGAGCATCACAAGCTGGCTGGAACCTGGCGGATCGAATGGCGGTTTCTACGACCCGTATAACCGCCGCCTCGATAAGTCACTCGCTAATTTTGATTCGACGCACCGGCTGGTGGTCAGTTACAATTACGAGCTGCCGTTTGGGGAGGGCAAGGCTGTGTTGAGCGGAGTGAAGGGCATTGCAGGCAAGGCGATATCGGGATGGCAAATCAATGGCCTCACCACACTGCAAACGGGGTATCCGGTGGTTCCGGGACGGTCGATGGTGGTAGGCGATCCAAACGCCAGCACCGGAGTCGCGGATCCACTTTACCGCTGGTTCAACACGGCGGCATTTACGCCGGTCCCCGCCTATACCTGGGGCACCGCCCCGCGAACGCTGCCCAGCACGCGCAGCGACCACGAAGCGAACTTCGATTTCTCCCTCATGAAGAACACCACGATCACCGAGCGGGTGAATCTTCAGTTTCGCGCGGAGTTCTTCAATATTCTGAACCATCCCTGGTTTGCGCGGCCGGATAGCGGCATCGGCAATCCGTCCTACGGCACGGTGAACGCGGTATTGAACAACCCGCGCCAGATTCAATTCGGCCTGAAGCTGCTTTTCTGAGTGCAAGGAGAAACACGTTGATCCAAACATGCACGCGCCGCCAGTTCAGCGGCGCGCTGCTGGCGGGAGTAAGTTCCGCGCCTTTATGGGCGGCCGGGGAAATCCAGGGCGTTCTCATCGGAGTGCAAGGGTGGAGTTTCCGGGACCGCCCTGTCGATGACGCGATCCGCGCGACCCGGGAAATTGGCATTCCCGCAATGGAACTCGGTTGGAATCACATCGAACCGCCTCATGTATCGAGAGACGAGATGCGGAATTGGCGTCTCACGGTTCCCCTCGAAGAGTTCCAGCGCATCCGGCGGAAGTTCAAGGCCGCCGGAATCAGGATCGTAGGCTACTCCGCTACTCTGCGGAAAGACTTCACGGACGAGGAGATTGAGAGAACCTTCCAGTTTGCCGCGGCGCTGGGCGTGAACACCATCACCACTTCCACCAACGTGAGCATGGCAGAGCGCCTCGACCCCTATGCGGTCAAACATAAGATGAGGGTCGGCTTTCATAACCATTCGCGGTTTAAAGCCGATGAGTTTGTGCGTCCGGAAGATTTTGCCGCGGCGCTTGGCGGCCGTTCCGACTATCTCGGCATCAATCTCGACATCGGTCACTTCACGGCAGCGGGATTTGATCCGGCCGACTTTATCCGCCAGCATCATGCGCGGATCTGGAGCTTGCATCTCAAGGACCGGAAGCGCAACCAGGGGCCCGATGCCGTCTTTGGAGAGGGTGACACGCCCCTGCGCGAGGTGCTGCTGCTGCTCAAGAAAGAGCGCTATCGAATCCCGGGCTTTATTGAATGGGAGAACCAGGACGGAGACATCGTCGCGGCGGTGCGCCGGTGTTTTGAGTGGTGCCGCGGCGTGCTTACAAACGCCTAGTCCAGCGGCGGGCGAGCGCTCGTGGCGGTCCACCCTCCATCCACCGCGAGAGTGGCGCCGGTGATATACGACGACTCGCCCGAAGCGAGAAACAACGCCGCCCAGGCCACTTCCTCGGGCCGGCCGGTCCTGCCAAGGGCCGTTTGATCGCACTGCCATTTATGATGCGGCGTGCCGGGCGCGGCGCTGATGCGCGTCTGGATGGGGCCGGGGCAAAGTGAGTTCACCCGGATGTTGTGGGGGCCGTAGTCGTAGGCGGCGCTCCGCGTATAGCCCAGGAGCGCGGACTTCACGGCGGTATAGGCGGCCGACGTCATCATTCCTTCCATCGCCTGAATGGAGGCGACATTCACGATCGAACCGCTCTTCTGCGCCATCATGTAAGGCAGCACCGCCTTTGTAAAATAATGCGCGCCCATCAGGGTGACATCGATGCACCTGCGCCACTCCTGCTCCGAGCTCTCCAAGGCCGCGTGAAAGTCGCCGGAAATATAGGCGGCGTTGTTGCAGAGGATGTCGATGCGATCCTTCCAGGCCGCCGCCGTCGCGACCGCCTTCCGCACATCCGCCGGACTCGATACGTCTGTGTAAACGTACTCCGCGTGCCCGCCCTTCTCGCGGATGAAAGCGACCGCTTCTCCAGCGCCCCGGGAATCAATGTCTGCGACCAGCACCATCGCCCCTTCCGCCGCCAGAACCTCGCATATCGCGCGGCCGATGCCGTTCGCCCCTCCCGTCACAAGAGCAACTTTGTCTCTTACCCTGTTCATTTTTCCTACTTACTTTGCTTCGCCACTCAGAAAAGTCTCGCCGATGCTGGTTGAAACACTTTCGGCGATCGCCTTTGCCGTCTGACGGACCGCCTCGATCAGCGCCTCGCAGTTATCGAAATCAATCTGAGAGTCCGTGCCGGAAACGCTGACGGCCGCGACAACGGCGCCGTCGGGACTAAAAACCGGCGCGCCCAGGCAGCATACGCCAATCTCCTCTTCCTGATTATCGATAGCGTACCCGAGGGTTCTGGTCTTTTCGAGTTCCTGTTTCAATTTCTTCGGAGAGGAGATCGTGTTCTCGTTGTGGCGAAGGAGGCCATGCTTCCGAGTCAACTCGTCTATCTCGTCCTCCGGCAAATATGCGATGAGACACTTTCCAAGGCTGGTGCAGTGAACGTCAATTCGCTTGCCGATCCAGGTGGCGATATTCTGCCCTCCCATGCTGCTCACTTTTGCGATCACCATCGCCTCGTTGCGCTCGCGAACCGCCAAGTGTACAGTGAGGCCGGTGCTCGCGCACAAATCGCGCAGCAAGGGCGACGCCCGCTCGCGCAGGATCACGCCATCCAAAGCCATGCTGGCGATCCGCACCAGTTTCATGCTGCACATGTAGCGGCCGGTGATTTCGCTGCGGCACAGGTAGCCTTGACGCTCAAATGTCAATAGCAGGCAATGAATGGAGCTCGCCGGATAGTTCAGAGCCTTGGCCACCTGTGAAAAGGTCAACCCGTTTTTGGACCTGGCGATGATTTCCAACATCGCCAGGCCACGTTCAAGAGCTGGTACGGAAGGTGTTTTGGCTGCCGGCATTGCGTACGTCCCCGTTCCTGCTGACAAAAGTGCTTGATCCTAGCCTCTCAGATCGATGACGGATAAGGCAAAGAACGATCCGCGATCAATCGGTCTCGAATTGCGTGAGGGCGGACTCCGGGATGTCCACCCGCGGATTAAATGCGCCGCCCGCGGCATAACGCAGTAGAGAGTCAAGCATCGCTCTCGCTTCCGGATGTTCCGGCTTGTCCGTCAGCCGCAGAGTTGTAATCAACAGTTTGCCGCCTCCCGCGTTGCCTTCGACGGCGAAGGCGATCCGCGATAGATTTTTCATTTTGCTCAGGAACTCCGAGGTCGTTCGAATGCCCCCGATCATCGGCTCGGTTTCCTTCGGCCAGCCGTCAATCGGCAGAGGATACGCTCCGTTGATCAGATTGTAGAACTGTAGATCGCAGTAATCCGCGTGGGGCATCCCGGAAAGCGCCGGATGGTCCCGTACCAGCGTTCCGAATGCGCCGCCATCCGCTGGGAAGAAGGGGACGCCGCGACGCTGTTCGGTCGCGCGGAGCATAAGCCACACCCGCCCTCCGGCGCGAAGATGGGCGCGGGCGTCCGCGCTAAGGGAATCGGTGATCAGCAGGCCGTCCGGCGGCAGAGACCCGCCGGCGGCTGAGATCCATGGATGGCTCTCCCGCAGTTGCGCGACGCCCGCCGCCGCGGCCACCGGAACGGCGGGGCGCGGCGTTGCCGGCTCCGGGAATGCCCAAAAGTCCCAACGATTCTCGAAGGCGCCGGAAGGCGTTTCCAGCCGCAGAACAAGTTGCAGCTTCTTTGCGGCGCTCAGCGGAGCGGTGCGGAGGCTTAACTCGGCGATTTTCGAGACCGTTCCGAGTTCCGCATCGATTTTGGAGGATCCGCCGGCGACCGATGTGTTCCCATCGAGCAGCTTCCAGGAAAAGCCGCCGCCTCGGATCACGCTGGCGCCATAGTTGGACAGCCGCACGCTGACCTTCTTTGGTTCGCCGGCGCGGAGCGTGCGGGCGTCCACCCCGGCGTCGATCATCAGCAGGACGGGGCTATTGATCTCGCGTCCTTCGGCGGGTGTTACTCCCTTAGGTTCCCAGAAATAATCGAACCAGCCTTCCTCCCAGGAGTCGCCTTCACCCGTGCCACCGGGAAAATCGACCAGTAGCCAGTAGTGGTAGCCCGTAACACGGCCATCCGCCCGGGCGCGCTCTATCTGGTATTTGCGGCCCAGTTGCTGCAGCTTCCAGGAATTCCGCAGATAACGCGGGTAACTTTCACCGAGCCCGCTGGCATTTACCCATTTTTTCTTCGCCTCCAGCCACTCCGGAATCATGACTCCGGTGAAGCGATCGATCAATCCGATATCGGGAAGAGAGCAATAGTATTGCCCAAACTCATGCCGCACCGTTGGACGGTCGTCCGGTGGGTTTCCGAACAGGCTGACCATGTCGGTAGGGCGCATGTCGAACCCGTCATTCGACAGGATCAAAGTGGCTGGCGCGATTTCCTTCGCGGCTTCGTAAAAATGCCCGACAGCCGCGAGAAACGCCGCCCGATCCGCGTCGCTCTTGAGCCACTTGAGATTAAACTCATTTCCAAAGGCCAGGCTGAGCAGCGATGGATGGTTGCGATAGGCGGTGAGGACATCCACAAGCTCTCGCTTCAAGAAAGCCTGGTGCGCGAAGAAATACTGCGTGTACGCGGCGGGTAGTTCCGCCATCACGAGCATCCCCACTTCATCCGCGGCGAAAAAGAACTCCTCCGGCGGAACCATCGAATGAAACCGGACCGCGTTGAACCCAAAACTCTTCGCCAGTTGCAACCGGCGAATCCATTCGCCGCGCGATGAAGGAGGGAAGCCGGAAAGCACTTCAATATTGTCGTCGCCATACCCGCGCAGGTAGATCGGCTTCCCGTTCAGCAGGAGCGCATTGCCACGCGCGGAAATTTCGCGCATGCCAAACCGCTGCCGCACTCTGTCGATCACACGGCCGTTTTCGAGGAGCTGAACCTCCGCGGTCAGTAGATGTGGGTCATCCGGAGTCCAGAGAGGTGCGTGGGGCAGGGCCACCGTGAGGGTTGCTTCCGCGCCGTCTTTCGCAGGCGATATTTCACGCGTGACCGGCTCCGCTCCCGGCGTCGTGATCCGAATGGAAGCCGGGCCGGTTGCGCCTTGCGACACCACTTTCACACGAAAGGAAACAGCTCGCCGCTGGATATTCGGGAGAACGAGCAGGGAATCGATCCGTGTTTGCGGCTCCGATTCCAGGGCCACGTTCCCATAGATGCCGCCCCAGTTTGCGATGTAGTTCAGCATTCCGGTCGGGAGCGCCGGCTCCTGCTTATCCGGAGATTCCTCGATTGTCACCTGCGGATTTTCTATTCGGAGAACGACCGTGTTCTCCGTGCCGGGTTGAACCGCCTCCGTGACATCGAACGAGAACGGTGCGCTAAATCCATCATGTTTGCCGGCCTCCATTCCATTCACGAAGGCAGTGGTGCGCCGGTGCGCTCCTCCGATTACGAGAGTTACTCTCCGGCCACGCCAGGACGGCGGAATCGCGATCTTACGGCGATACCAGGCGGCCCCGGCGTATTGGTGGCGCAGATTTCCCTCCGGCTTGCCGAAACCCTGGGCCTGCCATGCACCGGGGACAGAGATCGAATGGGCGAAAGGCTGCTCTGTTTGAAACCACTTATGAGCAAGCCCTTCATTGGCGGCGTCCAGTTGAAATTCCCAGGATCCGTTTAAGTCGACGCGTCCACGAATTTCGCCCGCGCCAATCAGCCCTGGTCCCCCCGCGCACAGAAGCGCGGAGAGAACGCAGATAGACAGATATGTTTTTGCCGCCGCCATGAAAAGAGTGTCCCGTCAACGTGCCTGATTACGCTCTTTATCGCCCTTTTGCAGGGGCGGTCACAAGAGCCGATCCGGGGGATTTGGCGCCCGATTCCAATTAGCTGGAAATCCGGCCCCGAGAGATGCTGGTTTTGAGACGGCATGGCCTATAATTCTGAATATAGGCACTGCCGCCCGGCATGCTGCCCGGAATGCGCCGCGGGGCCATAAATAAAGGGCGAAATCGTAGCGGACGACCCGCCAGCGCATCCTGACCTGGAGAAATGATGAAAGCTCGGAAGTGTATAGCCACATGTGTCTGTTCGCTGATCTGGGTGGGTATCGCCAGGGGAGCCGGCGCGCCCCAGCGTCTGAAAGTCCGTGTGACATGGGGACAGGAAGCTCCCCGAAGCGCTTCCCATTCCGTCCAGTTCGAAGTATCGGGCGCGGGCGCGTCTATTGAAAACATACGTGGAATTTCTCTGGAGGCGGACGAAGGCTTTCGGAACGGGGCCTGGGAAACGCGCGCTGGTGGCGGGGACGTAGACGGCGTGGAATTTACGCTGGCGTCGCGGGATTCGCGAGCCGAGCCTCTACAAAATCTTGACCTGATCTGGTCCGATCTGATTGCGGCATCCGACTCCGATACGGCCTTGCGCCTGTCGCGCGATGCGGCCATGCACCCGGGGTCGCCAAGGCTCACCGTACGGATGAGCTCCGAAGGCGCGCCCGGCTTTACGGTGACTGAGGACCAATTGCGAACGGCGAAGGCGATGTGGATTCCGTCTCTCGATGTGTTTATCAGCACCGGCGACACTCCGATCACCTTCGCGGAGCACAAAGCGCAACTGGCGTCGTGGCAGGGAAAGCGAATTCTCGAACGCGTGGCACACGAGCCCGAAGCGACCTATCAGCAGTACGCGTCGCTTTGGGAAGACATGGGAGACCCGTCGTACATCAATCCCGAGCAGCGGGGGCCGGGTCACATCGTCGGCCTCACGTGGGACAGTGCCATTCCGAAATTCGGCATCGACCGCGGCGCGGGTGTCTGGAACGACTACGGAAATCCGGATCGTTTCCGGTTCTGGTTCGACTTTGGGGACTTGAAGAAAGGCATTGCCGGCGAGTGGAAGTCGCAGCGCCTGGAGCATGGTCTCCCCGTGATCACTACGGTGTTTGAACGGAATCAGGTGCGGTATGAAGTCGAGCAGTTTGCCTATCCTCTGGATGGTCCTCCGCGCGAGCGCCGCGGCGACATCGATATGGTGCTGCTGCAGCGGCTTCGCATAACGGACCTCAGCGGGCAGGAGCGCACCGTACCTGTCGCCTTTACCCACGGACGGCAAATTCCTTCCTATGGAACTACGGCGATCGCAGCCGAGCGGGACGGGGATACCGTAACGCTGCGCGAGAATGCGCATCGCCGCGTCCTGATGACGGTGAGCGGCCCAACAGTTGATTTCAACTGGACCGGAACGAAGGACAATCAACGGGAGTTGCGGCGTTTGGACGGCCGGTTGTTTGTCCGCCTCCCCGCCAACGGCGCGCGGGAGTTCGTTTTCAAATTGCCCTCCCCGGCCGTCGCGCCCGAGGATGCCGCGAAGCTGCAAGCGATCGACTACGGCGCGGCGAAAGGCGCGACGCTCGCCTACTGGACCGAATACATCCATCGAGGCGCGCGCTTCCACGTGCCGGATGAGGCCGTCAACGATCTTTTCAATGCGTCCTTGTGGCACGCTCTGCGCCTGCCTCGCCGCCATGGAGGCGAGGGAGGAAAGGCGACAATCGACCTGCCCTATTCCAATTTCGCCTACAGCCAGACGGGCACCCCATGGCCGGTGAATCAAGCCGTCTATGTCGATTACATGCTGTACGATTTGCGCGGATATCACGGCATCGCCTCGGAAGAACTGGAGGCGCAATATCGCAACAACCAGGAAGCGGACGGCCACGTGGACGGAATCGCCAACTGGATCGTCTATACGCCCGGCATGCTGTACGCTGCCGCGCAGAGCTATCTGCTGTCCGGGGATCGGGCGGCATTCGAACGGCTCCTGCCCCAGAGTATGAAGGCCCTGGACTGGTGTCTCCGCCAAATTAGCGCGGCGGAAGCTCAGAATGATCCGTCGCGGCGGCTGGTAAACGGACCGCTCAACGACCTGACTGGGCCGGGGATATGGGCGTTCAACCAAGCCTATCTCTATGCCGGCGTCGAGATCTTTGGCCGCGCCCTCGAGAAACTGGGCAATCCGCGCGCGCAGGATTGCAAAACTGTGTCGGAGCGTTTCCGGGCCTCGGTGGAGCGGGGCTTTGCTGCCGCCGCCGTGCGGTCCACGTTGGTGCAACTGCGCGATCACACATGGCAGCCGTATGTCCCATCCGAACTGGACGCGGGTGGACGCATTTTGCGCGAGTGGTATCCCACCGACGTCGATACGGGCGCCACGCACCTGATTCGCCTGAAGGCAATTCCGGCAAACGGCGTCCTATCGGACTGGCTGCTGAACGACCACGAAGACAATCTTTATTACAAGGGGCGGGGAATCGCCAATGAGCCCGTCTATGTTCAACAGGCCACCGCTTACCTGTTGCGCGACGAGCCGAAGGCGGTCATCCGCGCCTTCTACAGCTACATGGCCAGCGGCTTCAGTCACAGCGTCTACGAGCCTGTGGAGCACCGGTGGACACACGGCCAATTCTTCGGGCCTCCCTCTACCGACGGCGCATGGTTTGAGCTGTACCGGAATATGCTGATTCACGAGCGCGACGATGGGGCGCTGGTGTTGGGGCTGGCGGCGCCAAGAGCCTGGCTCGCGGACGGCAAGAAGATCGAAGTGGAGCGCGCCCCCACTTACTACGGCAACCTTTCGATGACGATAGAGAGCAGTGCCGCGGCTGGCCGGATTAGCGCGTTCATTCAAATGCCGGATCGCAAACCCAGGGAGTTACTGGTCCGCTTGCGGCACCCGGATGGTAAAAAGCTGCAAAGCGTCACCGTCAACGGGCGGAGCACGACCAGCTTCGACGTGGAGAAGGAGTGGATACGGATTGCCGATCCGCGAGACGCGAGCTATCGCATTGTAGCTTCCTACTGAATTCCAGCCTGCTGGAAAGGACAGTGTCTGAGTGAGGTTATCTCATTGACCCAAGCGGCCTCACCAACCAAAAATGGACTAACCGATTTAGGAGGTTTCTCATGCTCAAGGGCATTTCCAGACTGTTGTGCGTATTCATCCTCGTTGCCGGCGTTTCGCCGCTCGTAGCGCAGGTTGGCACGCAAGGTTCTATTCTCGGCGTGGTAAAGGACGCCAGCGGCGCTTCGATTCCGAACGCGGAAGTAGCGGTCACGAATCTAAATACTAACCAGGTGACGAGTGCCGTTACAGACGGAGCCGGTAACTTTGAAGTGCTGGCGCTCCCTATCGGGCGGTACGCGGTAACCGTCACGGCGCCCGGCTTTAAAGTGTGGCACCTTGCGTCGATGGACATCACGGTGGGTGAGCGCAGCCGCATCTCCCCCGTGCTTGACGTCGGCAACGTACAGGAGCAAGTGTCGGTGGAAGCGAACGCCGAGCTGCTGCAAACGGAACGCAGCGGCGTTCAGTCCGTTATTGAAATGCAGCAGATTCGCGAATTGCCGCTGAGCGCGCGAAACCCGGTTGTTCTGGTCGGACTGGTGCCGGGCATGCGCTATCTCGGCCAGGGTGGACCCGAGCGGGGATTCACCGTACAGGGCATGGGAACTCGCGATAACCAGACGGAGTTCCAAATGGATGGCGTGAATTCGAACGCCGGTATGGACGAAGGCGGTATGGCGATTCCCAACGTGGACGCTGTCGCCGAGATGAGCGTGCAGACCTCGAGCTTCAGCGCCGAAAACGGCCGGAATCCGATCCAGGTTCAGATCGTGACGAAATCCGGCACGAACGACTTTCACGGCGCCCTCTGGGAATTTCTCCAGAACGACAATCTCAATGCACGCAATGCCTACGCCCTTACGATTCCGAAGTTGAGGCGCAATCAGTATGGCGCCGCGGCCGGCGGGCCGATATGGAAGAATCGCACCTTCTTCTTTGCGAACTTTCAAGGAACTCCGGTGCGGACGGATCAGATCTACAACTCCACCGTGGTTTCGCCTTCGATGCTCAAAGGAGACTTCTCCGGTCAAAAACCGATCACTGATCCTCTGACGGGTCAGCCGTTTCCCAATAACGTGATTCCCGAGAGCCGCTTCTCCAGCGCATCGACATACTTCTTTCCCTATTTGCTGACTCCCAATTCGCCGGACGGGCGGTTCCGCGCGATTGCGCCAACCTTAAACGATACTTACGAAGGCATGACGCGCATCGATCATCAAATCACGTCAAACCAACGGCTTTACGGACGCTGGGTCATCGTCGATAACAATACGAATTCGCCGGATTACCGGCCCAGCGTGCTGCAGTATAATTCCACCCGGCAAAATAGTATTGGCTTGAACTACACTTACGCGATCCGCCCGTCGCTGCTCCTGACGGTAACCGGCGGGTTTATGAAGTCGGATAACCGCTTCACCTCTCCGAACGCCGGCACGGAAAACCTGGTGGCGGAAGCCGGCATTCAGGGCATTCCGACGGCGGGCCGCGAACAGTGGGTTGGTCTGCCGAACGTGGGGATCACCGGATATACGGGATTCAGTGTCCCATGGGGCGTTCCGGGGCGGCTCTGGAGTAGCGTGCGCAACGGAAAGGCCAGCGTCAACTGGCTGCACGGGTCTCACTCGGTGAGTTTCGGGTACGAACTGGACGACCGGTCGGTTTACGGCGCCCACGGTTCACACTCGCCCCGCGGCAGTTTTGACTTCAACGGGCAGTACACCGGCAATGGCTTCGCTGACTACTTACTGGGCCTCACCTCCGGGACGCGCCGGAACTATCCTCTGCACACCTTCGGCCTGGTCCACTCTCCGTACTCCGGAATGTTCGTGCAGGACTTCTGGAAAGTCACACCCAACCTGACTTTGACGCTGGGCATCCGCGGCGACTTCTGGCACTCGAAAGATTTGAAAGATGGCATGGGAAGCACTTTTGACCCGGCCATCGGGAAGGTGATCGCCGGAGTGACGAGCAACGGAACGGTGAACTTGAACGCTCAGCCTGTGGCTCCGTTTCTTGCCAAGGCCACCGAAGGGCTGTGGGTTCCGGCGACCGACGTTCATATCCCGCGTGGTTTGTTTGAAGCCAACGGGCACGTGGCGCCTCGCCTCGGCGTGACCTGGCGGCCGTTCCAGGCGCACGATCTCGTTCTTCGTGCCGGATACGGCGTCTTCTACAACGGCTTCACCGGAAACCGGTCGGCCTCGTCGATCGTCGGTCTTCCGTATTGGACATGGGAATCGTTGAGCTTCGGCCGCCAGACGCAGCAGCGCTGGGAGACCGCGTGGCCAGTGGACCCCGAAGCATTCATTGAGCCGTCCATTGGAGAGGCTCCCGCATGGAACATCGACGAAGCCCGCACGCGAGAGTGGAACGTCTCACTACAGTTTGCGGCGCCGTTCAAGTCCGCGCTGGAGATCTCCTATGTGGGCATGAGCATGGACAACCAGGTCACCATGCGTCCCTACAACGAGGTGGCTCCTGGCAACTATCCAGACCTGCAAGCGGCGAAGCCGTACACAGCGTTCGGGCAGATTAACGTGCTCGAGAATCTGGGGAACTCCTGGTACAACGGACTCCAGATGAAGTGGGAGCGGCGGTTCAGCAAGGGATTATCTTTCATGGCGTCCTATGCATTTGGGAAAAATCTCGGCGAAAACATGCCGCAGTATGAAACCGACCTTCTGATTCCCTTTGCCCCGAAAGGCTACACGCGCGGCCGGACCGCGTGGGATCGAACGAATATTTTGTTTGTGAACGCGGTCTATGAGCTTCCGTTCGGACGGGGACGGTCTTACCTGCGTGACATGAACCGCGTTGCGGATTTCCTGATCGGCGGGTGGCAGCTAAGCGGAATCAACAGCTTTACTTCAGGTTCGCCGTTATCGATTTCGACGCCCGGCGCAACCCTCGGCAACGGATGGGATACACGCGCCAATCTGGTGGGCGATCCGGGTGTCTCGAATCCAAGCGCTTCCGGATGGTTCAATACCGCGGCGTTCGCCGCGCCGGCTGCGTATCAGTTCGGAAATTCCGGAATGGGCATTATCGACGGACCTGCCCGGCATATTCTCGATCTCGGCCTGATGAAGAATTTTCACATCACAGAATCGAAATATCTGGAGTTTCGTTTGGAGGCATTCAACGCGTTCAATCATGTGAATCTGAATAATCCCGGAACCACTCTGGGAACCGGCGACTTCGGGCAAATCCGCGGAGCGGGCGCGGCCCGGACCGTTCAGATCGGCCTGAAGTTCATGTTCTGATCAAAATCAGGCATAATCGGCGGAGCGGTTGAGCGGCGGCCGCTCCGCGCCTGAATCGTAATGAACACCGGATACCTGTTTATGATCGCCGGGCTGCTGAGCTTCGGCACACTGGGGATTTTTCACAAGCTTGCCGACGTGAAGGACTGCCGGCCCAGCGCGCTCAACGCGTTGATATATGGCTGGTCGCTGGTTTTCAGCGTGATTACCGTGACGCTCATGCGTACCGGCCCGGCCGCGCCGCTCCCGGTGTTCTGGATCGCGATACCGTTTGGGGTATCGGCCTCCATCGCAATTCTGGCGTTTCAGATGGGGATACGGCATGGGAACATCGCGACCAGTTGGCTGGCTATTAATCTGTCGTCGGCGATTCCCACGGTCGCCTCCATCGCCATTTACGGAGAGCCTCTGAATACGAGGAAAACCATCGCGCTACTGATGATTCCGGTTTCGATCGCTCTGTTGTGGGTGGACAAGAAACGCGGCGACGACCGGGTAGAGACGGCCGCCAGCGCGAAAGGCGCGCGATGAAGCGCGACTCGCGGCTCTGGATACAACTGATGGCCGTCGCGTTCGTGACAAACGGACTAGGTCCATTTGGATTGAAGATTCTGAGCGAACGCGGCCTGGCGGGCTTCCAGCCACAATACCTTGTCTATTGGTATCTGGCCGGGGCCGTGTTTGGCGCGCTTGCGTTCTTCCGCGTGTCCAGGCGAGTGTACCGGCGCGAGGTGTGTTTGGGAGCGTTGATGGGGCTGTGCAGCCTGGGCGGCCAGACGTTCACCGGCCTGGCGCTCGACCGCGGCTTGCCGGGTCATATTGTGTTCCCGTTAACAACCGGGGGCTCGCTGTTTCTGGTGGCGGCGGCCGGCATTGTGCTGTTCAAAGAGAGGGTTGGCGGCTACGGAGTCGCGGGCCTTGTATTGGGTATTGTGTCTTTAATTACTCTGAGCGCTGCGTGAACTGCGCCGGAAGGAGCTTGCAACCATGAAACTGGATCAGATTACAAAACGCGCACGTGGCAGGACCGCTGATCCGGCCGACATAGATCTGTTTGCGCATGTCGAGAGGAATCTCTACACGGCGGTCCTTTCGGATGCGCTGGACGATATGGGAATCCGCGACCGTGCGATGCGCGAGGATCTCCGGCCCATCGGCCGGGAGACGGGGTTCGCGGGATGGGCTCGCACCGTGAGTTGCACGGACGTTTATTACTTGCCCGAAGATCCTTACGCCCTGGAGATTGAGGCGCTGGACAGCGTACTTCCCGGCGAAGTGGTGGTGGTGGATACGCGTGAATCGAAGCGAAACGCGCCCTGGGGTGAGTTGTTGTCGACAGCGGCCCGAGCGCGGGGCGCCCGGGGCGCGGTGATTGACGGCCTGGTTCGCGACGTAAAGAAAATCGTCGAACTCGGGTTCCCCGTGATTGCCGCGGGTATCAAGCCGGTGGATTCCAGGGGACGCGGGATGGTGATCGACTATAACGTTCCCGTGAAATGCGGAGGCGTCCGGGTGTCGCCCGGCGACCTGATCGTCGCGGATTTCGACGGTGTGCTGGCGGTCCCAGCTTCGGCGGTGGAGGAGGCGGTTCGCCGCGCCACCGATAAGGTGTCGCGCGAAAACAGCTCCCGCATGGAATTGATGCAGGGGGCGTACTTGCGGGATGTTTATAACAAATACGGCGTACTCTGATTTATGATCGTTGACGTTCACACCCACGTTTGGGAATGCCCTTGTCACATCGGCGAGCGCTTCATCCACGATGCGCGCGTCACGGCCGGCGAGGGGTATCGCGACATCAGCGTCGACCTCGATGAGCATTGGAAGGCGATGCAGCCTGTCGATAAGGCCGTCGTCCTCGGATTCCGGGCCGGGCATGTGGGCGTTCTGGTACCCAACGAGTACGTGGCGGAATATACAGCCAGGCATCCGGAGAAGTTGATCGGATTCTGTTCGGTGGATCCTCAAGATCCCGACGCTGTTGAGCAGCTCGACGACGCTGTCCAGCGCCTCAAGCTGCGGGGCCTGAAGATGGGGCCGATTTATCAGAACGTCGCTCCCGGCGATGTCCGCTTCCGAAGGCTGATGCGGCGCGCCGAAGACTTGGGTATTCCGGTGCTCGTCCATCAGGGAACCACGTTCTGCGAGAACGTTTCGCTCGAAATCGCAAACCCGGTGCAGCTCCAGCCCATTGCCCTCGAATGCCCGCGGCTGCGCATGGTGATCGCGCACCTCGGCCATCCATGGATTAACGAGACCCTGGTGCTGATTCGCAAGAACCGCAATCTCTATAGCGATATATCCGCGCTCTACTACCGTCCATGGCAGTTTTATAACGCCTTGGTTTCCGCCATGGAATATGGCGTTCTGGATCGACTGTTGCTTGGCTCCGACTACCCGTTTACGACGCCTGAATCGACGATGACGGCTCTCCGGAAGGTGAACGAAATGGCGGAAGGAAGTAAGCTGCCGCGCATACCGGAGGCGGCCATTGAGGCGATGATTCATCGCGACACTTTGGATCTACTGGGTATCGGATGAAACTGGCGCTTATATTCCTCGCCGCGCTTCCGGCTGCTGTTTTCGCCGCGCCGCGCCAAGCGGCGGTTCACGTATCTTTTGGCGGGCGGACGGGTGTTCTCGATCTTGGCCGCATGGCGCTAGGCCAGGGAGGTCTGTCCGCCGAGCCGATGTGGGACAGCCGGATGCCGGAGATCCGCGCTCTGAACCCTCGCTTGGTGCGTTTGTTTCTGCAGGAGTATTTCGACCTGTTGCCGGCGCCCGGGCGGTATCACTTCGACACCCTGGATAGAAACGTCGATCTAATTCTGGCGACGGGTGCCAAACCGCTGATGGCCATCGCCTTCAAACCGCGCCTCCTCTTTCCGGTGGATCAGGACGTCGTCGAGCCCAACAGTTGGACCGCCTGGGAGGATCTTGTCTACAATCTGGTGAAGCATTATCTCGACCGCGGCGCCGGAATTCGCTATTGGGAAGTCGGAAACGAGCCGGATATCGGCGAGAGCGGCGGGTGCCCGTACCGGTTTCAGCCGGGCAACTACGTGACGTACTATCAGCACACCGCCGCGGCCATCTTACGCGCCGATCCCGAGGCCCGCGTGGGCGGGCCGGCATTGGCGAACGTTCATTCTCCCATCCTGGCGGCGTTGGTGGAAGCCGCTGCCGCGGGCAAAGTGCCGCTGCATTTTGTCTCCTGGCACATCTATTCGAGTGAGCCGGCTCGGATCCGCGGCACCATCGAGTATGTCAAGGGTCTGCTAAGTAAGCATCCCAAGGTCAAGGTGGAGACGTTTCTCGACGAATGGAATATGTCGTTGTCGAAGCCGGTCCGCGATCCGCGTTTTCAACCGGCGTTCGTGGCCGAAACCATCTGGCAGATGGTGGATGCCGGCCTGGATTATTCCTGCTACTACCATATTCGCGACTATTACGTGGACCAGCGGAAGTTTTCCGAATTCATGTCGCCCACGGGAGCCGCCTTTATGGCTCGCTGGTGGAACCGGATGCCGCAATATGACGGTCTGTTCGACTATCAAAATACTGTCCGGCCCGCCTATTTCGCCTTTAAGCTCTTATCGAGGCTCACCGGCGAGCGCCTGGAGCTTGGATCGAGCGACGCGGCGCTGCATGGATTTTTCTCCTATGATCCGCTCTATAAGACCTATAACCTGATGGTTTGGAATTACTCCTCCGACCCCGTGAGAGTGAGCGTCGAAGGGACCGGCGTGCCCGAAGATCTTCTGATGCGTCCCGAATTACTGGACGCCCTGGCACCATCCGCGGATGAGAATGCACGGCTGCGGCCGCTCGAACCGGTGCGCGTGGCCAAAGGAAATCTTCGCACGACGGTTGATCTGGACGCCCATGGGATAGCGTTCTGGTCCTTCGAGCCCGTGGACTGAACCGCTCAGGCGATACGGTATTTCTCAATCACCTGTTCGTTTACTTCGACGCCCAGCCCCGGGCCATTGGGGACCGCCAGATAGCCATCGCGGAGCGAGAGCGGTTCTTTCACCAGCTCCCGGCTGAGTGGTCCCTGGGAGGTATTGAATTCGATGAATACGGCCCGCCGCTGGAAGGCGTTCAAATGCAGGGATGCGGCGGTTAGTAAGTCTGACGACCAGGAATGCGGGATTACCAGTACGTTGGCGCGCTCTGCCATGTGAACGATCTTGCGGGCCACCGTGAACCCGCCGCAGCGCGTGAGGTCGGGCTGAAGGATATCCACTCTCGCGCGTTCGATCAGCTCCCGGAACCCCCACTCGGTCGCTTCCTGCTCCCCGCAGGCCACCGGCGTTTCCACCGCTGCCGCTACCTGGCAATACCCGTCATAATCCTCGGGATGCAAAATCTCTTCCACGAAGAACGGACGATAGGGCTCGAGCGAGCGGATCACTTGTATGGCCTGCTTGGGCGTGCGCTCGACAAACCAACCGGTATCCACCAATAACTCGATGGCGCTGCCGATCTCCTTTCGCGCGGCTTCCACCAGTTCAACGTCGCGGGCCGGATTTTCGCCAAATACCCCCCAACCGAATTTGATTGCCGTAAAACCCTGATCGAGATAGCGCCGCGCCGCTTCCCTCATGGCGTCCGGCGTGGGGCGAAACAGCGTGCTGGCATACGCGCGAACTTTCTCACGCCAGCGCGCGCCCAGCAGCACGGAAACGGGCTGTTGATAAAACTTGCCCATGATGTCCCACAGGGCGATATCAATAGCGGAGATGGCTTGTATCGCGGCGCCGCGGCGTCCGTAGTAAATGCTTCCGCGGTACATCTTGTACCAGAGGCGCTCCGGTTCGAGCGGGTTCTCTCCGGTGATCAAGGAGGCCAACCCGTCGAAACATTCCATGCCGGGTTCGCTCCAGGAAGGCGCTTCCACGGCGGCTTTGGCGACTGGGGCCGAGGTCTCCATGTCGGAATATCCGGTGATGCCGGCATCGGTCCGGACTCGCACCAGTCCCATGTAGGTCGGGCCCAGCGGCTCTTCCGACCCCTCGGGACGGTTGTACAAACCGGGGGATTTCAAAACCAGGACTTCCACGCTCGTGATTTTCATGGCCTACTTCACGTCCTCGCCGATGACATAGAGCGTCAGTCCCTTTTCGCACCGGGCGGCAAAGAAAAGCGCGATCACGATGCCGCTCTTATGCGCACGGATCTCGTGAGGATCGGAGGCGTGATTGTTAAAATCGTGCAGGCGGCCGATCAGATCGCCGGCTCGCACGTCTGTCCCGGGCGCAACCACCGGTTCCCAGATACCTGTCGCGGGCGCTGGGATGTAGTCGATGAGATTGGGCGCCTGCACCAGGCGGGGCGGATTGGGCCGGTTGACGTCGATTCGCGCCACGTCGCCGCTCAGCATTTTGTAATAGCGCAAGACGTTCCGGATTCCTTCGTAGGCGTGCAATACTCCCTTCGGGCTCGCCGATTCCGCGTTCCCGAACTCCCCGCCGAGTGCGATCTTGCCTTCGTCTTCGGCTTCATCGGTCAGCAGGCCGGACGCCATTTGCCGTGAATAGACGAAAAGAAACGGAGTATCGAAAAGTTGGGCGACGCGGACCGTTTCGGCGTACTGCTCCGCGTCGGATAGCGGATGAAAAGAGGCGCACAAGGGGAAAACCGCTTCGTTTCCTCCCGCATGAATATCCAGCACTACGCGCACGCGCGGAAAGATCTGAGTCTTCACGAAATTCGCAATGCGGAAGGACAGAGTGCCGCGCGGTTTTCCCGGAAATGCCCGGTTCATGTTCACGCCGTCTTCCGGCGATACGCGCCGGTGCGCCCGGCACGCGGTCTCGCTCAGTTGAGGTATCAGGATGGTCAAGCCCGACATTTCAGCGGGATCGAGATCGGCACAAAGCCGTTTAATCGCCACCGGACCTTCATATTCGTTCCCGTGCGTGCCTCCGAACGCAACGACGCCCGCCGGCATGCTGCCGCCCGCCTCGGGGCTCCGAAGGCCTCGAATCACCGTCATCGGGACGAGAGAGTAGCCCCAGCCCGAATCCAGATGGAACGCTACTTGATAATGCGCTTTGCCTGGTTTCTCGAAATCGACCGCGCCTGGATCGAAGATTACTTCAGGCTGTGGCATCGGCCACCTCGCGGGGACACCTTCATTTCTGTCATTTTAGTATCCGCCACTGCGGCGAGAACGCCAGGTGACGGAGAATGAGGGCCGAAATTCCATTCTATTGGAAGCAGATGGATCTCAAAAGATAAATCGGAAAATTTTGAGAATGCATGTCGAGATCGGCGGGCCTGCCTCGACTACACCATGAAAACGCGCTCCTGAGTGCGAAAATCGAAAGGAGTCAAGCTATGAAATACATCCTGATGATGCATTGTCCGCGCAACGGCTATGATACATTCGGCGCCTTGCCCAAGGAGGACATCCAGGCGCATGTGGCGTTCATGAAGAAACTGAACCAGGATCTCTCTCAGGCCGGAGAACTGGTATCCGCCGAGGGGCTGGCCGATCCGAGGCAGGCGGTGCTGGTGCAGGCCGGGAAGGACGGCGCTCCGGTCACGGACGGTGTGTTTCCGGAGTCAAAGGAATTTCTGGCGGGTTACTGGATCGTCGATGTCGAGAGCCAGGAACGGGCAATCGCGATCGCCGGGCGCGCCTCGGCCGCGCCCGGCCTCGGAGGACGTTCTATCAACCTCCAGATTGAGGTCCGGCAAGTGATGAGCGGTCCTCCCGACGAATTCGCCTGATGTCCAAACCGCTGGGCGGAATGCCGGAGCACCTGTTGCGTGAACTCGCGCCGCAGGTGCTCGGCGCGGTTACCCGCCGCTTTCGCGATTTTTCCGCCGCGGAAGACGCCGTTCAGGAAGCGCTGCTGGCGGCGGCGACGCAATGGCCGGGAGAAGGCGTCCCGGACAATCCGCGCGGCTGGCTAATTCAAGTTGCAACCCGCCGTCTGACCGACTATCAGAGAAAGGAAGCGGCCCGCCGGCGTCGAGAATTCTCGGCGGTCCATGCAGGGTATCTTGCTCCGGTGCCGGCTCCCTTCGAGGTGGCGCAGCATGACGACACGCTGATTCTACTCTTCCTATGCTGCCACCCCTCGCTTTCTTCTTCTTCCGCCATTGCACTCACTTTGCGCGCGGCCGGCGGCCTCACCACAGCCGAAATCGCCCGCGCGTTTCTGGTCCCGGAGGCAACCATGGCGCAGCGAATCAGCCGCGCGAAGCAAAGGATTCAGGAGTCCGGCGTTCCCTTCGAAATGCCCGTCGAAGCGGAGCGTGCGCAGCGCCTGCGCAGTGTCCTCCATGTGCTCTATTTGATCTTCAACGAGGGGTACACGAGCAGCGCCGGGGCGGAATTGCAGCGCTGCGAGCTATCGGACGAGGCCATGCGCCTCACCCGGGCGCTCCACGCCATGCTTCCCGGCGACGCCGAAGTGATGGGGTTGCTCGCGTTGATGCTCCTGACCGATGCGCGCCGCCCTGCGCGGACCGGCCCGGCTGGAGAATTAATCCCATTGATGCGGCAGGATCGCAATTTGTGGATTCGCTCGCATATCGCAGAAGGAGTGGCGCTGGTCACCGCGGCTTTGTCCAAGGGAGTACCCGGCCCGTATCAACTGCAGGCGGCCGTCTCGGCCATCCATGACGAAGCGCCTGCCGCGGAGGACACGGATTGGCCGCAGATTCTCGCCCTCTACGATATTCTCAGCCGCGTGTCGGACAGCCCGATGGTGAACCTCAACCGCGCTGTCGCCGTGGCGATGGTGCACGGCCCGGCGAAAGGTCTTGAGTCGCTCCGCGATCTCGACGGAGACAAACGGATGGCCGGGAACCATCGTCTCGACGCCGTTCGAGCGCATCTTCTGGAAATGGCGGGCGATCACGGCGCCGCCGTCGATCACTATCAGTTAGCCGCCGCGCGCACTGCAAGCCTCCCCGAGCGCGAGTATCTTTTGCTCCAAGCGGCCCGGTTGCGCGAAAGCCGGGGGAACGCCGCAGGCTAAGCCTTGGCGCCCTCGCGCCAGTAATCGGGCAAGTTGTCCTTCGTCTGCAGCAGGATTTCGAGAATCGCCTTACGGTCCTCCGGGCTCAGATGCTTGAATTTCGGGCTGTTGTCGCGCAGGGTCAGGACATCCCACATTTTCTTGTACACCCGCTCCTTCAGTGCGGGGGGCATGCCGTCAAACGTTTTCGAATAGACCATAAAACTACAGGGATAGCGGAACATGCGTGTTTTGAGGTCGTAATCGCGGAGCGACCGGCCCTTGGAATCGCGCGGCCCTTCCTTTTCGAAAGCCTCCGTAAACCCGGAGTCGCCTTTGATCTGGTCCGTGAGGACCGTTTCCTCGCCGAAGAAAAGATAGTCAACCAGGTCATCCACCGCCGCGTCGATACGATGCGCCGTGGACTCGCGGACCTGCCCGATCGGGTCGCCGAAGGCCTTGTTGATGGCGTCGTTCTGGACCATCGCAATTCGGGTTTCCCAACTGGCGCGAATCATCAGATTCACCATCTGGGTTTCATGTTCCAGCGTCATCAGCGCCACGACGTCGCTATGGGGCGTCAGGTATGCCCCGGTATCGATGAATGGCTTCAAATCCGTGACGTTCTGGCTTCCCGGCGTCGGGGTGGGAATGTCGCCCGTGGAGCCGGGCATCAACTGATTCCCCATATGCTGCTGTTTGCCGGTGTTGCCCGTGACATACCAGCCGCCCCAGCGCTCCCGGAGCGGGCTCCGGTGGTCCGTAATGAAGCCGCCGGCACGCATGATCGGCATGCCGTCTTTGTCTGGAAATACGGAGCGCACCATCAGACCGGGAATGCCGAGCGTGGCAGCCTGATGGCATTGCAGGCAGGTGTCCCGGCGTTCGAATTTTGGCGGTTCGGCCGGGTCCTGTTTCACGGTATAAAACTGGACTCCCTGTTGCGGATCGAGCGCGGCTATTTCCAGCACGTCTCCGGAGCGCACGTAGCCCACCGCGACGTTGTCGTTGAAATAAAGAGCGCGCGGCAGCCTCGGCCCAATGAGAGGAGCCTGGAAGCTTGTCTTCGAAAACACCAGAATCTGCGATGTGGTCGAAATGTCCAATGCGTCGAGGGTAGATCGCAGATAGCCCATCGGGCCGTCGTATTTAAGCGACACCTCACCCTTGTCCATTCGCTGCTGCAACTGGTGCACAACGTCATTTACCGGGGCCTTGGTGTATTGGATCGCGTCATCGTCCAACGGCAAGATGTCCGAACTGATCCCGGCAACCGCGAGCGCGCCCGCCACTAACAGGGCGAGCAGGCTAAACGGCTTTCGCATGGCATGTTTCTCCTTGGCAGAGGGTCCCTCCCACAAGCGATTCGATCGTCGTTGCCGAAAACGCTTCTTCCACAATGCGAACGGCATCGTCGAGCTTGCGGTGTAGTGGGCAGAGATTTTCTCCGTGTACCGGGAGGCCAAGCGGGCAGGTCTTGATTCGCCGCAGCGGGTCCACCGCCGTGACGACTTCCAGAACCGTCAATTCACTCGCCGGACGGGCGGCCTGAAAGCCGCCACCGCGTCCCCGCTGCGAATGCACCAGCCCCGCTCGCGAAAGCAAACTCAGGACCTTTGAGAGGTAATCGAGCGGAATGTGAGAGCTAGCGGCGATTTCCTGGGCCGTCAACGCCTCGCTGCTGCTGGTTGCGAGCGCCACCATTGCCCGGAGCGCGTACTCGGTCGTTTGGGAGAGCATTGCGGCCATTATAGGATATTTGGATATATTTATCCAGATATCGGATGATAAAAAAGCGGGAGATGCGATACACGCTCTCCCGCCCTGGTATGGCGCCCGGAGGCCCGCCCGTTAGTTCAGCGGCAGCTTTTCCTGGCCCTCGTCGTTTCCGTTCGAATCGCCGTTCGGTTCCGCCTCGGGAATCACCGACGCCGCGGAAACCTTGTCGCCTTCTTCCATGCGGACCAGGCGGACGCCCTGGGTCGAACGCCCCGCCTGCCGGATCTGCGCGGATTCGATGCGGATGATCTTGCCGTCCTTGGTGATGATCATCAGGTCGGTGTCTTCTTTGACCGAAAGCACGTCCACCACGTTGCCGACCTTGGGCGTGGTTTTCATGTTGATTACGCCCTTGCGGCCGCGCGATGTCAGCCGGTAGTCCTTGAGCGGCGTACGCTTGCCAAAACCATTCTCGGAGATGGAGAGAATCAGGTCATGCTCTTCCACCACTTCGACACCCACCAGGTAGTCGCCTTGCTCCAGGTCCATGGCGCGGACGCCACGCGCGGCCCGCCCCATCGGCCGGACCTCGGTCTCCTCGAAGCGGCTCGCCATACCTTTGTGCGAGCCCAGGAAGATGAAGTTGTGTCCGTTCGTCAGGCGCGCCGCCAGGAGTTCGTCATCGTCGTCGATGTTAATGGCGATGATGCCGCGCGACATCGGGTTATCAAACTCGGTGAGCTCGCTTTTCTTGATGACACCGTGCTTGGTCACCATCACGATGTAAGTGTCGGGCCCAAACTCCTTCACCGGCAGGAAAGCCGCCGGCGCTTCGTCCGGCTGCAGGTTGATCAGGCCCGAGATGTGCTTGCCCTTTCCCGTGGTGCCGGCATCCGGAATGGAGTAGATCTTTAGCCAGTAGACCCGGCCTTTATTGGTGAAAACCAGCAGATACGCGTGCGTGGAGGCGATCACCAAATAGTCGACCACATCTTCGGCCCGGGTACCCATGCCGATGCGCCCCTTGCCGCCGCGCGATTGCCGCCGGTAGGTGTCTACCGCCGTGCGCTTCAGGTATCCGCCGCGCGTGACGGTAACCGCAACGTCTTCCATCTGCACCAGGTCTTCGAGGCGGATCTCCCCGGTGTCCTCGACAATCTCGGTCCTTCGTTCGTCCCCGAATTCCTTCTGGACTTCCTTCAGTTCCTTGACGATGATCCCGCGCAGCACTTTCTCGGACCCAAGGATCTCCAGGTATTCGGCGATCCGCGTCTGGATTTCCAGCAGTTCGTCGATGATTTTCTGCTGCTCCATGCCCGTGAGGCGCTGGAGCTGCAACTCGATAATTGCCTGTGCCTGCTTCTCGGTGAAGTGCGGACCGGTGGCGCCCACCAGCGCCGCATACTGTTTCTCTTCTTCCGGAGTGATGAACGCCATCAGGCGCTCGCGCGCTTCCCGCGGTGTTTTCGAATCGCGGATCAGTTGAATCACCGCGTCCAGATTCCGCAAGGCCCGCTCGAAGCCAAGTAAAATATGCTCGCGCTCGCGCGCCTTCCGCAACAGGTAATCGGTCCGGCGGCGGATGACATCGGCGCGGTGATCGATGAACCGCTTGATTACGTCGATCAAGCCAAGCTCGCGAGGCTGTCCATTCACAATCGCCAGCATGATCACGCCGAAGTTGGTCTGCATCTGCGTGTGCTTATAAAGATTGTTCAGGATGATCTCGGCCTGCTCGCCGCGCTTCAGCTCGAAAACGATCCGCATGCCTTCGCGGTCGCTTTCATCCCGGATTTCCGAAATGCCCTCGATCTTCTTCTCGTTCACCAAACCGGCCGCGTGCTCAATGAGGCGCGCTTTGTTCACCTGGAATGGAATTTCGGTGACGATAATCGCCTCGCGATCCTTGCCGATCTTCTCCGTCGCCGCCTTCGCCCGCAGCTTTAGCGTTCCACGTCCTTTGGAGAAATAGTCGAAGATGCCGGACCGCCCCAGAATATATCCGCCGGTGGGGAAATCCGGGCCTTGCACCAACTCCATGATTTTGGGCAGAGGGGTGTTCGGATTCTGCACCAGCACAATTGCCGCATCGATGATTTCGCGAATATTGTGCGGCGGAATGTTGGTGGCCATGCCCACCGCGATGCCGGACGAGCCGTTGATCAACAGATTCGGAACGCGGGTGGGAAGAACTTCCGGCTCCTGCTCGCTGTCGTCGTAGTTGGCCTTGAAATCGACCGTTTCCTTGTCGATATCCTCAAGCAAGGTCGCCGCGATGCGCGAAAGACGAGCCTCGGTATACCGCATCGCCGCGGGCGGGTCGCCGTCCACCGAGCCGAAGTTGCCTTGCCCGTCCACCAGCGGATAGCGCAGCGAAAAAGTCTGCGCCATGCGGACCAACGCGTCGTAAACCGGCGCATCACCGTGCGGATGGAATTTACCGAGCACTTCGCCGACGATCTTGGCGCACTTTCGCGTGGGGCGGTTGTAGTTCAGCCCCATCTCCGACATGCCGTACAGAATGCGCCGGTGAACCGGCTTCAATCCATCGCGCACATCCGGCAGTGCGCGTCCGACAATCACGCTCATCGAATAGTCGAGGTACGATCGCCGCATCTCCTCTTCGATGTTGATTGGGATGATATTCCTGCCATCGCCGCCGAGCGGCATCTGTCCACCGCCCGAAGGCGGCGCGGGCGGATTTTTCGGTTCGTCAGGCAAAGTTTTTTTACTCCAGTGAATTCGCGCTGTTCCCGCGAGGCGCGCCGGTGAGACCACTGCCCGGGCGCGTCGGCGGAAGCTGTGCGGAAGGACCTTCCAACCTTTTATTTTAACAGGTCGAGAGAGCTTGCAGGTGATTGAAAAGAAAAACGATCAGTACGCGGCAGCCGTTTGTTCCTGAATAGGCCGCAGGCGCTCGATTTCTTCGAGGAGCGCGCCCGCAAAACATACTGCCTGGAATGCAGACAAGCTTGCGTTAACCGCCGTTGCTGGGCAAATGGAGGCCCTTGTGAATGGCGTACAAGGCAAGTTCCAGGCGGTCCGATACGCTCAGCTTGTCGAAAATGTTATGCAGATGGTTTTTCACCGTCTGCTCGCTGATGAACATCTTCTCGGCCATTTCCTTGTTCTTGTAGCCCTGCGCCACCAGTTGGACGATCTCGAGTTCGCGCGCGCTCAGCGGTGAGCGTTCCCGCATCTTGCCCATGTGCGGCCGAGGGGCCGGTACCGCCGGAGGCGCAGCCGGCTCCACGGCGGGAGAATGAGCGAAAGTCTCCATCACCGCGGCCGTGGTCGTTGAATCCAGCCAAATTTCTCCGGCATGGACCTTCCGGATACTCTTGATGATCAGATCCGGAGGCGTTTGCTTCAGAAGGATGCCCCGGCACCCGTATTTCATGGCTCGGATAAACTCGTTCTTGTCTTCCGAGGCCGTCACGATAATGACTTTTACTTGTTTTGGCAGGTTTTGCAGGGCTTGGAGGGTCCCGAGACCATCGAGCAGCGGCATTCGGAGATCCAGCAGAAGGATATCCGGGTCCAGACTCTGGACTTTGTCCAGCGCCTCTCTACCGTCGCCCGCCTCGCCGGCAATTTCAAAGTCTGGCTCTTGCGAGAGAAGCTTCCTAAGCCCGTCGCGAACGATCGGATGATCGTCGGCGATCAGGATTCGGATGTGCCCCTTTTCCGTGGAGGTGTTCACAGCCGTTGAATTAGCTCCCTGGCCTGGTAAACCCAGGCATCTAGTCCGTCTGGTCCATCTTGCCTTAAATTTTACTATCTGTACCTAACTAATGGTACTGGTACCACTTCCAGTCTACAGGAAAAAGTCAACTCCGTCAGCTAAACTTTCAAACCTTGGTACTGTAAACAAAATGAATACCCTAGCGGGAATCCACCCGGTCCGCGAGTCGCTTCGCGCGGGCCGGTTGCCGGACCATGTTCTCGTACTCCGCGGCGCGGGCGGCCCTCGGGTACAGGAAATAGTGGACCTTTGCCGCCAACTTGCCGTACCGGTGCGCTTTGTCCCACGCGACGCCCTGGATCGGGCGGCCGGCGGAGCCGTGCATCAGGGCATCGTAGCCCTAGGTGCTTCAATCACTTACGCTGAATGGGATTCCGTGCTGGCAAGCAGTCTGCTGATTGTTCTCGACGGCGTTGAGGACCCCCATAACCTGGGCGCCATCATCCGGACCGCGCACGCCGCGGGCGCGGGCGGCGTCATTATCCCCGAGCGCCGCTCCGCCGGGATCACCGCCACGGCCGCTAAAGCCGCCGCCGGCGCCCTGGAACACCTCCCCGTCGTGCGAGCGGGAAATGTCCATCAAACCCTCGAAAAGTTAAAAAAGGCCGGATTCTGGACCTACGGTCTTGACGAGCGCGGGGATAAGACCCATACCGAAATCTCTTACACCGTGCCCACGGCCCTTTTCCTAGGGGGCGAAGGCCATGGGCTCCACCTGAACGTCCGCAAGGACTGCGATTTCCTAGTACGAATTCCAATGGCCGGCGAGATTCCCTCCCTGAACGTCTCCGTCGCGGCCGGCATCGTGATGTTCGAATGGCGGCGGCAGTTAGCGGCTTCGCTCCTCCGCTGACCGCTTTTCATATCCCCGGCATTCGAGAACCGGCAAACGCGGATACTTCGGAAAGGACGCGTCTCTCTTGCTGCGCTCGCAGCGAAAGAATGTGGAGTCCTTGTTCGAGCGCGAGACAAAACAGTGCCGGCAGCTTTCGCAGAGGCCGGCCTGCGGGGTCACCGCAGAAACTCTTCTACCACGGAGGCGAGGCCGGGCGTAAACCCGATTCCGTTTCCAGCGTAGATGCTCGACCCGCCATCCAGATTGCGGAAGATGCCGCCCGCTTCCTCGATCACCAGCTTCGGCACGGCGAAATCCCACGGCGACGCTTTCGGCTCAATCCAGACCTCCGCCTGCCCGGCGGCGACCATCATCGCGTCGGGCGTTCCGCCCAGTCCGCGCATGGCCCAAAATCCGTTAATCCACGGCACCAGCCGGTCCCAGTACCGTTCCCTGTCGAGCTTGTTGAGCTGATTCATACAGAGCACCGACTCGGCGGCCGACGTCTTGCCCGAAACATGCACGCGCTCGCCGTTATGATAGGCGCCCTCTCCCCGGACGGCCCAGTAGCTTCCGCCGTAACCTGCGAAATGAACCACGCCCACCGCCACCTCCCCATTGACTTCGAGCGCGATCATCGGGCCCCACAGGGGATTGCCGCGAAGGTAATCGCGAGTTCCGTCGATCGGATCGATGATCCATTTGCGTCCATTGGCGGACGCCGCCGATGCGCCTTCTTCTCCCAACAGTCCGTCGTCCGGAAACGCCTCTTTCAGTTTGCCGGCGATCAACTGCTCGCATTCCTTATCCGCGCGGGTCACCGGCGAGTGATCCGCCTTCTCCACCGCGGTGATCCCCTTTTGATATTGCAGGGCCAGCTTCGCCGATTCCACCGCCAGACTGCGCGCGATTTCCAGTTCTTGTTCGAATGCCATGCGTTTCCTTCAGTGTAGTTTGCGTTCGCGCGCAAGTTCCCGCCGGAAGTCCCGCTCCGACGCGTCGATGAATGCGCGGTAACCCCGCGGATCGATGAACGGGTTCGGCCTTGCGCCCCCCTTCAAGCGATTATATTTTTCGATCATTCCGTAGTAGCCCGCATGCGCGCCCAGAGGAACGTCGCAAGGCAGCGAGCGAAGGATTTCGAACGTGCGCGCGTAGTCGGCCGCCATCTCGGGATATTTAGGATTCCCGAGCAGACGGTCGCCGGGGAGCACCGTCGTGCCTCCGATGATCACCACGTCGTGCCTCCGCCCGTCCGCGTCCACGGCGAGCGTCCAGGTGGTGCAGCCCTTCGTGTGCCCGGGCGTGATTCGCGCGGTCAGCGTGACTCCGCCCACGCTCACCGTGTCCTGGTCCTGAATCACGCGATCGACATGGCACGGCTTCCAGGACATTCTCCCTTCGAAGCGAAAATCGCCCCGGCCCCCGGTTTCCACCACGCGCGCGTCCCCTTCGCTCACCACGACCCTGGCGCCTGTCAGCGCCTTTAACTCCGGCTGCCCGGCAACGTGATCGAGGTGCGCCTGCCCGTTCAACAGGTATTTCACATCGCTGAGCCGGAACCCGAGTTTTTTCACCCCGTCGCAGATGATCGGAACAGTTTCTTCATATCCGCTGTTGACGATGACGTGGCCGCGCGGCGACGCGATCAGGAAGGAGGTAATGTTGTTGCTGCCGACATAATAAACGTCGCCCAGGATCCGGTACGCCGGAAACGGCAGGCTGTCTTCCCGCACCCGGGCTCGCAAAAAGCCAGCCGCGCCGGGAAGCATTCCGGCCAGGAATGTTCTACGCCGCATTTAGCGAAAAATTCCCGTGTGTCCCAGCGAATACCGGCCCGGCTGGGGATAAACGCACAATCCGTGCGGGCCCTTGCCCACTTTGATCCTCTTGATCAAATGCCCGTCTTCGGTGCTGATGGCGTAAACCTCACGGTGATAGCGCCCGGACAGCCAGAGCACTTTCCCGTCCGTTGAAACCCCGCCCATGTCGGGCGAACCCCCGCCCGGCAGCATCCATTTCTTCGCCACTTTCCGTGTGGCGAGATCGATCAGCGAAATACTCCCCTCACCGCGGTTCGAGACATACAGCGTCGTGGAATCGCGGCTGACATAAAGCCCGTGCGTCCCCTTGCCCGTCGGCACGAATCCAATGCGCGCGGGCTTCTCCCCGTCCAGCAGATAAACGCCATTGGCTTCCATATCGGCCACGTAAAAAACTTTGCCGTCGGGCGACAATTTCACATCCTGCGGCATGCCGCCCGCTTCGAGAGAGACCATACCCGTCACTTTTCGCTGCTCGACGTCGACCTTCACCACTTGCGCCGAGAACTCGCAGCTTGCCAGCAGGTACCGCCCGTTGGCGGAAAAATCCATGTGGTCGACCCCCTTGCAAGGCACCGGAACCGAGTACTGCGTTTTCATCGTTTGGGCATCGCGGAAATCCAGACGGTTCTTTCGCTCGCAGACCACGATGGCGAATTTCCCGTTGGGCGTGTAATACATGTTGTAGGGATCTTCGACCTTGATGGTCTCCAGCTTTTTGCCGTCCACCGGGTCGATTCGCGTCAGGCTGTCGCTCAAATCGTTGAGCACCCACAGCGTCTTCAAATCCCACGAGGGCGTTACATGCTGCGGTTCTTTGCCCACGCGGAAACTGCGGATAATCTTGAATGTCTCCGGGTCAATCTCGTCCACGCTGTCGCTCTTGCTGTTGGGGACGTAGATGAGAGGCCGGTAGTGGGCGATGGTGGGGCTCACCTGCCCTGGCCGGTCCGCCGCATAGATGTCTTTCGAATCGAGCAAGGGGGGCATGCCGGGAAGGGGATCCGCGTCCTGCGCGGAGTGCGAAACGAGCGACTCGGCGATACCGCCCTTTTGCCCGCCCGAGCATCCAGCAACCCCCAAAATCAAAACCGCCGCATAAACTGCGCGCACAGTTCCAGCCCTTTGCAGAAGCATTCCACTATAGAATCGCAGATCCCTCCCCGATTCGCCGTTGATCCGGGCCGAAAAAAAGCCCGGCGTTCCAGGCAGGACGCCGGGCTGCGATTGGAGCATTTTTTTAGTCGGTCGTAACCTGCGGTCAGGTTCTCTATTCTCACCCTACGTGCGAAAGCGCCGCGATGGAACCGAAATTCATCGGGAAGACGCGCTGTGAGGGTCAAAGGTAGATATAAGACTTAAACGGTCGTATATTTTACTTCGGTGTCTTTATAGATCACGGTTGCCTGCTCCAGGCTGGCGAATTGCACGCCGGGCAGCTTTGCCGACGCGGTTCCGGCGGCCACGCCCCAGCGCACGCAATCGGCGAATTCCTTCGCCTTTGTCTGGGCCCACACGTAAGCCGCCGCCGCCGCGTCGCCCGCGCCAATCGGGCTTACCGCGTCAATGCGCGGGGGAAGAACCTCGAAGGTCTGAACGCCATCGGTGGCCACCGCGCCGCGCGCACCCAGGGAGAGAATCGCGCTCTCGGAGCCCATCTGCTGGATACGGCTCACCGCGTCGAGAAAATGCGCCCGCGTGATCAGCGCGCGGTTCAGCAGGCGTTCGGCCTCCTGATGGTTCGGCGTCACCACGGTGGGGCCGGCTTCGATCCCGCGCAGCAGCGCTTCGCCGTCCGCGTCAAGCAGAGTTTTCACGCCTTGCCGGCGTGCGGTGGCGATCAGCCTGCTGTAGAAGTTCTGGTCCACCGACGGAGGGATGCTACCGCAGAGCATCAGCCAGTCCGCCTGCGGCAGCTTGCGCTCCACGGCCTTTTCGAGATCCCGCAGCTCTTCGGGATCGAGCGCCGGCCCCTTTTCGTTCAGCTTCGCCGTGAGTCCCTGCTGGTCCGAAATCGTCAGATTCGTGCGGATTTCGCGGGCCACGGGAACCGCTTCAAAAGGAAAGCCCGCGTTCTGCAGCAGCAGTTCCAGCCGTTTGCCGTTCTCTCCGCCCGAGACCAGGATGGCCAGGGTCTCGGCGCCGTAGGAATGGAGCACTCGCGAGGCATTGATGCCGCGGCCGCCCGCCGATTCGCTGGTGGCCAGGATATATGCCCGGTCCTCGAAGACAAGCCGGTCCACGTTGACGTTCCGGTCGAGCGCCGGGTTGATGGTGAGAGTGAGAATCAACCTCCAATGTTAACCTAGAACTTTGAGCCGCCCGTCGAATTTCAAGGGATATGTAGCGCTTTCCACAGTTTGTTTTTTCTGGGGAACCACATATCTCGGCATGCGCGAAGCGCTGGATTCCTTTACGCCCGCGCTGCTCATCGGCGCCCGCTACACCATTTCGGGATGCATCATGGTGATCGCATCGTTCCTTACCGGCGCACGTTTGCCCCGTGGCCGGGAATTCCTGCTCACCGCCCGAAACGGGGTGCTGATTCTCGGAATAGGCAGCGGCGCCATCGCCCTGACCGAGACGTGGATACCCACCGGACTTGCGGCCATCTTTATCACCACGTGTCCGTTTTGGCTGGTGGGAATGGACGCATCGTTTAACGGCGCGGGACGTCTGCGCGCTCCCGCGGTCGCCGGCATGTTCATCGGCCTTGCGGGCACGGCGCTGCTGGTTTCGCAGAGTGCCGTGCGCGTTCGTTCCGGGAACTCGATTCTCCTCGCATTTCTGATTCTGCAGCTCGGCTGCGCCAGTTGGGCGCTGGGCTCCATTCTGCACGTCCGGCTTCCCTCCACGGCCCACTCGGTGGTGAGCGGAGGAGTGGAGCAGCTCGGCGCGGGTATCGCCTTCCTGATCGTGGCCTGGCTGACGGGCGGACTCCATGTGAAATGGACGATACACGGCGCGGGGGCATTGCTGTATCTGGTTGTCTTCGGGTCGCTGGTTGGTTACAGCGCCTATACGTACGCTCTCGACCGGTTACCCGTGTCGCTGGTGTCGATCTACACTTACATCAACCCGATCGTGGCAGTGTTTCTCGGATGGTTGATTTATCGCGAGCCGTTCGGGTTTCGCGAGGCTGTGGGAATGTTAGTCATCTTCGCCGGCGTGGCCATCGTAAAAGGCCAAAACAGAAAGACAGTCTCCCTGTTTCCGGAAAAAAAGGTGGTCGCCGGCTAGCAAGTGAGGCTTCTTGAGGGCTGGCCCGCAAGGCAGCCCGCTGTTTTGCGTCCTTCCGGGTAGATGGCGTTTACGACCTACTGCGATGGCGGAAGAAACTCCAGGCCGCACTTGGCCGACGCTGCGATCACCCTGGCCATGAACTCTTCGCTCATGGGCGGCATCGCCGCCGAACGATCTTCAACCGGATAAAACGCCTCTTCAAAGAACGTCTCCAGACCCGCAGGCGCCGCTACGAGCAGGAGCTTTGCGTCCACCTGGCCGGTGTTCTGAAAGGAATGCGCGACGCCGCGCGGGAGGCGAATAAAATCGCCCGCTGCGGCGGTCTGTGTCTGCCCGCCGACGTGAATGGTCAACGTCCCTTCCTGAAGGTAAAAGCACTCCTCCTCGCGGTGGTGAATATGCGGTGGGTTGCCCCCGCCGGGCACAACCGATACCGCTGCCATGAAAAAGGCTCCGCCGGTTTGCTCGCCGGTGATGAGAAACGTAATCTCATCGATCGGGCTGCGATAGGCATTGCCGGATCCCGCTGGCACATAATGGACCTGTTTTTCCAATGACATAGCGGTGGCGTCGCTGCTGAAGGCGCGTCCGATCGAATCGGAGGCGGTGACAGAAGTTTGACGAGCGTTCATTTGAGTTCTCCGTAGAGCCGCCTGATTCGCTTCCCGGCCTGCTCGCCCCTGAATGGGAGAGCAGGCCACCGGATTGTATCGCCACTTTTGAATTTATTTTGCGCGGGTTACACTGGGAGTCTGTGTGACCACCACAGTCTCCCTTCCCGCGGATACCGTGGCCCGGCTAATGGCGAGCTTTCGCAGCGGCGACCATGAAGCCGCCGGGCAGTTGGTCGAGCTTTTCTACCCCGAACTCCGGCGAATCGCTGCGGCGCGCATGAGGTCGGAGCGCCCGGATCACACGCTCCAGCCCACGGCGGTCGTGCATCAGCTCTATCTCGAACTCGTTAAAGTCAAAGCCCTTCGGCCTGCGGGTTCGGACGGAGCGGACGAGAAAGCCGCGTTCCTTGGGTTGGCGGCATACCTCATGAAGCAGTTGCTGATTCATCATGCCCGTCCGCTCTCGAAACGGGCGGAGAAAACCAAGTTTCCCGACTTGCCTGCGCCGCATGCATCCGGCAAACAATCGCTCGTCGAAATCGAGGATGTTCTGAACCGGCTTGCGGCCATCAATCCCGCACTTCGGCGCGTAGTCGAACTGCGGGTCTTCGAAGGCCTGACGCGTGAAGAGATCGCTCGCGAAATAGGCTGCGGCACGGCTACGGTCGCCCGCCATTGGAGCTTCGCCCGAAACTGGCTCGAAGGTGCCTTGGCTGGGGCGCCTGCACCGTGACGGACGAACGCTGGCAGGTAACGTACGCGATCTACGAGGCCGCCGCGTCACTCGCCGAACCGCAGCGGCAGGAGTACGTCCACGCTACCGCGCCGGACGCGGAAATCGCCGGCAAAGTTCTGGCCATGCTGGGCGAGATGGAGGTTACGGCCGAATCAAATGCTTTTCCCGAACCCGCGGATGGAAGGGAAGTCGCCCTCGATCCGCCCTTGCTGGTTCCCGGATCGCATTTGGGTCCATACGAAATTCTGGACTGCATTGGCCAAGGCGGCATGGGCCTTGTGTATCGAGCCCGCGACCCTCGGCTTGATCGTCAGGTTGCCATAAAACTCCTGTTGCCCGACATGGCCGCCGACCCGCACGCGCGCGAACGCTTACGCCGCGAAGCTTTTGCGGCCGCCGCGCTGGATCATCCGTTCATTTGCAAAATCTTCGAAATTGGCGAGGACGGCGATGCGCTGTTTCTGGTCATGGAATATGTCGCGGGCGTAACTCTGCATCGCCGCTTGCGGGATGGCCGTATGCCTCTCGCCGAGACGCTTCGAATAGCAGGGGAGATGGCGGACGCCTTAGAGGAAGCCCACGGCAAGCGGTTGCTGCACCGCGATCTGAAGCCCAGCAACATCATGATTACCCATCAGGGTCACGTGAAGGTTATGGATTTCGGTCTGGCCAAACGGATCGCGGACGGGCCGTCCGGCGCCCACTCCACTGCTTTTGCAGAGAAGCGCTCGGCGCAATTAACGGTCACCGGAACCCTTCTCGGCACGCCCGACTACATGTCGCCGGAGCAAGTGAAAGGCCAGACGCTCGATGCGCGCTCGGACCTGTTTTCCTTCGGCGTGATTCTGGCCGAGATGATCAGCGGGCAGAATCCGTTCCGCAGGTCATCCATGGCGGAAACTCTGTCCGCGGTGCTTCGCGACTCGCCTGATTTCGGTGGCGACATCCAGCAGGGCGTAACAGTTCAGGGCTTGGTTGTCATGGCCCGGCGCATGCTCGCCAAAGATGCCGCGCAGCGGTACACGTCCATCGCCGAGATGCGCGCCGATCTTCAAAGGCTGGCCGCTTCCTCGACAACCGGCGACGCACCGATCTCAGCGCAGCGGCCGGCCGATAGCATCCGGCCGATCGGGCGCGACGCGGATCTGAAGCATTTGACCGGGCAATTGGAAGAGGCTCTCGCCGGGCGTGGCTCGCTGATTCTGATCGGCGGAGAACCAGGCATCGGCAAAACCCACCTGGCTTCCGCGTTGCTGGATGCCGCACGCTCGCGTGGCGCTTTTGTGGTCACGGGCCACTGCTACGAGATGGAGGGTTCCCCTCCTTACTTACCGTTCATTGAAATGCTGGAACACAGTGCTCGAAGCCTGCCGTCCGACACGTTCCGCCATGCCCTGGGCGAGGATGCGCCGGAAGTGGTCAAGCTGATGCCGGAATTGCGGCGAATGTTTTCCGATATTCCCCCGGCACTGGCACTGCCGCCAGAACAACAGCGCCGCTTTCTTTTTAACGGGTATCGCGGGTTCGTGGAACGCTCCACGCTTCTGACGCCGATGGTGGCGTTGTTTGAAGATCTGCAGTGGGCCGACGAGCCGACACTCTTGCTGCTGCAGCATCTGGCGCAGACCGTAGCGGGAATGCCGATGCTGATGATTGGCACCTATCGCGACGTAGATTTGGAGGTCGGACGGCCGTGCGCCAGGATGCTGGAGTCGCTGTTGCGGCAAAAGCTCGGCACTCGCATTTTACTGCGGCGTCTGCCGGTGGCCGGAGTGGAGGAGATGCTGACCGCGCTGGGCGCGCAGCAGCCACCACCGTCGTTGACTCGGGTGGTGTTTGAGGGCACCGAAGGCAATCCATTTTTCGTGCAAGAGGTGTTCCGTCATCTGGCGGAAGAAGGCAAGCTCTTCGACAAGAACGGAGCATTCCGCCCCGGCCTCCGGGGGGACCAACTGCAAGTTCCGGAAGGCGTGCGACTCGTATTGGGGCGCCGTCTGGCGCGACTGAGCGAGAATGCGCGCCGCATTCTGACGACAGCCGCGCTGATCGGTCGAGTCTTCTCACTGGAACTGCTTGAGGAACTGGAGAGGGCCCAGCCGGACGCGGCCCTGGAGGCCGTTGAGGAGGCCGAATGCGCACACCTGGTGGAAACCGAACGGCACGGGCGGCAGACCCGCTTTCGCTTTGTGCATGAACTGGTCCGGCAGACGCTTTCCGGGACGCTGTCGGCGCCCCGGCGCCAAAGGCTGCATGCGCGGGTGGCGCAAGTGATGGAGGAGGTGTATGCATCCACCATCGACGCGCACGCCTCCGCGCTGGCGCATCATCTGTTCCAGGCCGGATCGTCTGCGGATCCGGAGAAAGCCATCCATTTCCTTTCGGAGGCCGCGAGACAAGCGAGCAAAGCGGCCGCCCACGAAGAGGCTCTTGATCACCTGGACAAAGCTGTTTCCCTGCTCGACAATGAACGCACGGCGCGCGCCGCCCTTCTCCACGCCCGGCGCGCGGGCGAGCTTCGGAGCCTGTCACGGAACCGGGACGCCGTGCTGGAATATGAGCGTGCGCTGGCGCTGTTCGACGTGTTGGGCGATCACGTGCAGTTCGTTGAGACCTGCGCTCCGCTGGTGATTGTTCACATGCGGGCCAACCAATTCCAGGAGTTGAGGGCGGTCATCGATCGCGCCGCTCAACACGCCAAGGATGCCCCGGCTTTTATACGATGCCATGTGTTAGCGATGCAGGCCAATCGCGCCTGCTCGGCCGGCGATATTGACACCGGCCTCGAGCTTTTCAAAGAGCTGCACAGTATTCCTGAGAATGAGTTACCTATAGGCTGCCTTGGTTTTGCGGTCGCGCAGGAGGTGTATGCCCGGTTTTCAACCGGTCAATGGGACCTCTGCGCCGCGGCCGCGCGAAAAGCGAGCCGGATCTTCGAGCAATCGGGCGATGCGTGGTCGCTGGCGGATGTCGAAATCGGACTATTTTGGGAGCTACTCCACTGTGGCCGGCCCGCGGAAGCAGAGAAGCTGATCGTGGAGGCCATCTCTCGCGCGGAGCGGGTTGGCCACGATGTCGCGAAGTCTGCCGCGCTTATGTCCCGGACAGGGGTGTATGTCGCCCGAGGGCACCTGGAAAGAGCCGAGTTAGCGGCCAGGGAGGCTTTGGCGTTTGCGGAGTCGTTTCATTTCGGATGGATTTTTATCGCCGAAGCGAGCTTGGGGGGCATCCTTTTATACAGAGGCCAAACCGAGGAGGCCCTCGCGCTGTTGCACAAGGCAACTCGCCACTCCACGCATTTCAGCGGTGTTCCGGAGGGGCTGCTCGCCTGGGGCATGACGGCGGCTGAGATGGAGGGCGCCGCGAATGCCAGGGCTGCCGGGATGCGATTCCTGCCACGGCCGGGAATCAGCCGGGGATTCGGAGCGTGGCACGCTGTTCTCAGCATGACGGAGGCACTCTGTCTCAGTGGGTGCCGCGAACAGGCCGCACGGTTGCGAATCGAAGCGGAGAAAATCGCCGCCGAGTGGGATTGCAATGTGGTGGGGTTCCCTGTTCTGACCGCCGCCGGGATCGCAGCGGCCTGTGCCGGCCAATGGAACCGTGCGGAAGCGCATCATCGCGCGTCCATCACGCGCATGGATGCCGTGCCTTACGTTACCGCACAACCGATCGCCCGCTACTGGTATGCGGACATGTTAGCCGAACGCGGGGGGCCTGGAGATAGCGAGGCGGCCGAGGCGCTACTTCAGGCTTCCATCGCCGCGAGCGATGCGATCGGGCTCGTGCTGTATGCCCGGCTGGCGCGGAATAGGCTGGCGCGAATCGCGTAAGGAGGTGTCCCGCCATTTCACGGTGCATGGAAGCGTGGTGTGCGGGTTGAAAAATTCCCCCGCCCCTACCCGGAACGCTTTACGTCCCCGCGTTGAGCGCGGCCTCGATCCGCTGCGGCGAATGCAGTACTCCGGCGAACAGGTCGCCGGTTCGCCGGAAGCGTTCCACCGCGTTCCCGATATGGAATTGCGATGGATTGAGCCCCGGCTTCACCTCGTCCCAGTGGAGTGGCGTGGCGACGGGCGCTCCCGGGTAAGCCCTCAAAACATACGGCGCGGAAATTGTTTTGGACAATCCGATTTGGAGATAGTCGAAATAGACCTTTCCCTTTGTCCGCTTCGAGACCGCCCGCGGCGTGGTGAACAGGTCCGGCCGTTCCCGGTTTGCCAGGTGCGACAGCACTTCGGCGAAGCTGCGCACCTGCTCGTAGGAGTAGACCGGCTCTACCGGAACGTAGATATGCATCCCGTCGCCGCCCGTGGTCTTCGGATACCCGGCGAGCTTCATCCGGCTTAGAATTCCGCGCATCAACTGCGCCGCTTCCACGATCTTCTCGAACGGGCACTCGTACGGGTCCAGGTCAATCAGCACGTAGTCCGGGTTTTCGATGGTCCCGATCCGGCTCATCCACGGATTCTGGTCGATGCAGGCGAGATTGGCGAGATAAAGCAGAGTCGCCCGGTCATTGGCCACCACATAGTGAATGGGCGCCTGCTTGTGCCCGGAGGCGACCGGCTCCAGACGCACCCACTCCGGAAACTTGCCCTCGCCTTCTTTTTGGAAGAAGAACTTCGCCTCAACGCCGTTCGGGTAGCGCTTCAGCGAGAGCGGGCGGTCGCGCAGATGGGGGAGAATCCACTCGGCCACAGCGTCGTAGTAGTTGATGACGTCGCGCTTCAGAACCCCGTCGCGCGGGTAGAAGACTTTGTCGAGGTTGGTGAATTTCAGCCGCCGGCCGTCCACTTCGACGGTTGCCTCCCTGGCCGAGGCATCGAGCAGAGCGCGGCGGGAAGCCTCCGCGCGCAGCGCAACGAACACCGGCGCGCGCAGGAGACCCTCTTCGGTGAACTCGAGGAACTTCACCTCGCAGGTGACTTCCGGCCGCACCCAGGTAACGTCCTTCACACCGGCGATGCGGCGTCCGAAAGGGTTCTTGTTCGTGACGAACGGCTGGAGACGGTCGAGAATTTCCTGAATGGAGCGTTCGGTGAAGCCCGTTCCCACCTGGCCCACGTGCTTCAGGCTGGCCTGGTCCCAGGTTCCGAGCACCAGCGAACTGAGTCCGTCGCGCTTGCCGTGGGTGTAGCCCGCGATCACGAAATCCTGCCGCGATTCGGTCTTCACTTTGATCCAGTTTTTGCTCCTGCGCCCTTCATAGATGCTCCCGGCGCGCTTGGCGACGATTCCTTCCAATCCTTCGCGCTGGGCCGCGGCCAGCATTTCTTCGCCATCCACTTCGAACGCCTCGGACAGACGGATCCGGTTCGATGTGCGCACGATTTCCTTCAGCTTCGCCTTGCGGTCCACCAGCGGAACTCCCCGCAGGTCGTAGCCATCGAGATAGAGCAGATCGAAGAGGAACAGCGTTACCGGCTTCGAGCGGGCCAGGTGGGCAATGGAATTGGCGTCGGTGACGCTGATGCGCGGCTGGATCAGCCCGAAACGCGAACGCCCCTGTGGATCGAGAACCGCGATCTCGCCGTCGAGGATCGCCTCCCGGGCATCCACCTCATGCGGAAGGATGCTGAGTTCGGGGTACTGCCGCTCGCACGGATTCCCGGCGCGAGTGTACATGCGGAGATCCCCATCCCTGAGGAAGCAAAGCGCGCGCACGCCGTCCCATTTCACTTCGTAGAGCCAGCCGTCTCCCTTCGGAGGCTTCACCTCCAGAGTCGCAAGCATGGGAATGGCTTGCGCCGGCATCGCGGCCTTCACGGCGCCTTTCAAGCTGATTGCTTTTGCAGTTTTTTTTTACGCGGCTCCAGATCCCTGGCGATCTCTTCCTGCGTGCGCCCGGTGAGAACGCTGGCCGCGTAGTCCTCGATGTTCCAGCCGGGCTTGGCCTCGCTGTCCTTCTTCTTGATCAGCAGCCACTCGTTCCCTTTGCCGCGGCCTTTCATCAGCACCAGGGCGAACTCGCCGCGCAGCTTCTCCCCATAAAGCCGGAACTTGAAATCGCCGCGTTCCATCTGCGCTTGCGCGGAGACATCGCCCAGAAGCTCCCACGTGCCGCGGTCCCATAGCATGACGCTTCCGCCGCCATACTCGCCCTTGGGAATATTACCCTCAAAGCCGCCGTATTCGAGCGGATGGTCCTCCACTTTCATTGCGAGGTGTTTGGCGAGCGGCTCCAGAGACGGGCCTTTCGGCACCGCCCAGGATTTCAGGACGCCATCCATCTCCAACCGGAAATCGTAGTGCAGCCGTGTGGCATCGTGCCGCTGCACGCAGAACGAATTACCGCCCGCGTTTGTGGCGGTCTCGCCGGCTGGCTCCGGTGTCTTCTCGAATGAACGCTTCTCGCGGTATTCGCGCAGGCTCATGGTTTTACGGGCGGACGTCCACCATCATCGCGCATTTATAACACGATCGTAAAAGTCGGTATATGAGGCCCACTAACCCGGAATTACCCAGTTGACTCCGAGAATAATATCCATTAGTCTATCGAGAAAGCGGAGTTTTGACGAACGGGAGACAGCATGAGCATCTACAATCGGACAACAATAGCGTTCTTATGGGCCGCCGCGACGGCCTTCGGCCAGATTGTTTCGGGAACCATTGTGGGGCGTGCGTCGGATGCCTCCGGAGCGGTGGTCCCGGGCGCCGCCATCACGGCGACCAGCGCGGGGACCGGAACCCAGCGCACCGCCAGCACGGATGCGGACGGCAATTTCGTCATTGCGCAGTTGAATCCCGGGGTCTATTCGCTCTCCGCGACGGCGGACGGGTTTAAGAAATATAGCGTTTCACGGATCGAGCTCCTGGTGGATCAAAGCGTGCGCGTGGACATTCACTTCGAATTAGGAGCGGTGACCCAGCAGGTGGATGTGACAGCCGGAACCGCGCAGGTTGAGAGCGAAACGTCCAGTCTCGGGCAGGTAATCGACAGTCACCAGGTTCTCGAGTTGCCTTTGAATGGGCGCAATTTCATGCAGCTCGCAAATATCTCGTCCGGTGTTGTTCCGGCGTACAACGGACGAAGCGCTACGATTACCAACCAGTCCGGCAGATCGGACCTTGCGGTGCACGTGTCGGGCGGCCGCGGGGACGCGAACAGCTACCTGATCGACGGCGTGGAAACCCGGAACATGTGGTTCAACTCGCCCAGCGTTCTGCTTTCTGTCGACGCTATTCATGAGTTTAAGATCCAGAAGAACTCTTTTTCGGCCGAATACGGGCAGGGCAGCGGCGTGGTGAGTCTTGTCAGCAAATCCGGCAGCAACGCTCTGCACGGGTCGGCGTACGAGTTCCTCCGCAACTCCGATCTCGACGCCGCGAATTTCTTCGACAACTATTTCCGGAATCCGAAAGCACCCTTCAAGCAAAACCAGTACGGCATTACCGCCGGCGGCGCAATTGTAAGAAACAAGCTGTTCTTTTTTGGCGACTGGGAATCGATGCACAGCCGGAAGAGCGGCACTCTGAGTGCACTCGTGCCGACTCCGGCGCAACTTTCGGGTAACCTGGCGGGACTGCGCTCATCCAAAGGCGCGATTATCGATCCCGGCACGGGCGCGCCTTTCCCCGGGAACATAATCCCCCAGGCGCGCATATCGAGCGTCACGCAAAAATTCATCCAGTACGTCCCGGTCCCCAACACCAATCTGGCCGGGACGAATTTCGTGATCCAAAAGAGCACGAACCGCGACGATTTGCAGTATGGGATTCGAGTCGACTACCAGATCTCGCAGTCGGATTCGCTCTTCGGGCGCTACACAAACTACGATTCCGGTTTATATAAGCCCGGCACCGGGGTGCTCTCCGGCAGCAATTTCCCCTACAGCGGCCAGAACGCCGTGATTCAAGAGACTCACATTTTCAGCCCGCGTCTTCTGAACGTGTTCAACGTCGCCTATAACCGTTCGAGGGTGTTCAATTCCTGGGAGAATACCCCCACCAGCCTTGCCAATGAGCTGGGCATTCATCTGCGGCAAACCTCCGCCGAATATGGCTTGCCGTCCGTGGGCCTCAGCGGGGGGTACTACGCGGGGGGCGGTGCGGGGATCAATCAGGGCGGCTTGGATAGCCTGCCGCAATTTAACGATACGTTGAGCTGGGTGCGCGGAAGACAGACCTTCAAATTTGGGGTCGATGCCAGGTTCATTCGATTCGATGAGCGGCTCGGCCTGAACAATAACGGATCGTTCAGCTTTGATGGACGGTATACGGGGAGCCCGGTGGCAGACTTTCTGCTGGGCGATACAGCGGCCATGACTGCGCAAATCGGTCTGGGCGTGGGACACTGGCGGTCGAAATCCCTGAACGTCTACGCCACCGACGACGTGAAGCTCACTCCGAAGTTGACGCTCAATCTCGGATTGCGATATGAATACGACCAGCCTTTCTATGATCGGGATCATCACGAAGGCTACTTCGACACATCTCTCGGTCAATTCGTGGTCGGAATCAGCAAGGAGCAGTCGCCGATCGCGGTCAACATACCCGGTGTCGTCTATGCCCCGAACTTGAGGCAGGGCATCTGGTTTCCGGATTACAACAACTTCGGCCCCCGCGCCGGGTTCGCTTATCAACTGGGAGGAAATACGGTGTTGCGCGGCGGCTATGGCCTTTTCTATTCGAAGACGCAGGGGAATGAATTGCAGTTTAAAATCAATGCGCCGCCGCTGGTGTTCGCCGCGTCCTTGACCGGGAGCCCGACAACGCCGAATCTGAATTGGGATCGCGACGCTTTTCCCGACCCCTCCTCTCCTTCGTTTCCGGTTACGACGCTTTCGCCCTTCTCCATCGACCCACGGGACCGGACTCCCTATATCCAGGAGTGGAATCTGGGTATCCAGCATTCTTTCGGCAGCGACTGGCTGGCGGAGGTCTCCTACGCCGGCAACAAGGGAACCAAACTGGATGAACGCGTGAATATCAACCAGGCGTATCTTCCCGATCCCTCCGCCATCACGCCCATCGCGACGCGGCGCCCGTTTCCGTCGTTCGGCGACATCCTATCCTCGAATCTTCAGGAGAGCTCTAATTACAGCGCCTTACAGACGCGCCTGGAGAAGAGACTCCGGGGAGGGTTTAGCGTTCTCGCGGGCTACACTTATTCCCATGCCATCGATACCGCGTCGCGAGGCTCGGGGGGAAGCTGGCATCAGAACGCGCATGATCTTACCGCGGACCGAGGCAGTTCGGACTTCGATGTGCGCCACCGGCTGACGGTCAGCTATATCTACGAGCTTCCCTTCGGACACGGCAGGCGACTCTTTGGGAACGCGCAGGGAATCGCAGACAAGCTCGCGGACGGTTGGGCCGTCAACGGCATATCGACGTTCATGTCGGGCAACTATTTCTCCGTGACGGTGCCCGGGGACCGCGCGAACGTCGGCGGGTACCCGTTCCAACGCGCCAATCGTAGCTGCGACGGCAATCTGCCGTACGGGGACCGCACAATCGACCACTATTTCGACACGTCCTGCTTCAGCCTGACTCCGGCCGGAACATTCGGCAACGCCGGGCGCAACATCGTCGAGATTCCCGGCATCAACAATTGGGATTTTTCGGTCGTCAAAAATACGCGGTTCGGGGAGAGAATTCAGACGCAACTGCGCTTCGAGTTCTTCAATCTCCTCAATCACGCCCAGTTCAATCAGCCCGACCTGACGGTGGGCGACGCGCTGTTCGGCGCCATTCGCAGCGCGCGCGACGGACGCATTTCTCAGATGGCGCTCAAAATCCTATGGTAAGAACACGACTGCTGTTAACCGCGTGCGTGCTGGCCCAAGGCCTGGCCGCCCAAACGAAGCCGAACATCATTCTCATTTCGCTGGACCAGTGCCAGGCGGACCGTCTGCACTCCTATGGAAATCCCCGGGAGACGAGTCCGAATCTGGACCGCATGGCGAAGGAGGGGGTTCGTTTTAGCCGTTTTTATTCGGCCTCGCCGTGGACATCCCCGTCCTATAGCTCGATGATGACGTCGCAGTATCCGTCGCGCCACGGCGTGACCATTTTCTTTCCGAAAGATGTGGAGGCGCAATCTCCCAGCGCGGTGATGCTGGCCGAATGGCTGAAGCAGCATGGGTACCAGACGGCCGCCTTTGTGAACAACAGTGTCGCCGGGCACAACATCACCGCGCGAGGCTTCGATGAATATGACGAAGGACAACTGCGTCCGCCGAGCATCACCGAGCGGAAGGGGCTGCAAAACCCCGAATATCAGGCGCCTGCCGTGACCCAGCGCATCGTCAGGTGGCTGGACCGGAAACACGAGAAGCCGTTCTTTCTCTTTCTGCTCTACTTTGAGCCGCATTCGCCGTACAATCCCCCGCCGGAGCACGACCTTTTTAAGGGCGGTCCCTATGCCAATGAAACCAATACCGGATGGGATCTCAAGTCCGGCAGACTCTTCCGCTGGGCGGATCTCGGCGATAAAAACGCGATCGATCGAATGACCCAGCTTTATGACGGAAAGATTCACTACGTCGATTCCTATGTGGGGCAGGTGATTCAGAAACTGCGGGACAGCGGCCTTCAAAAGAATACGATCGTGCTGCTGACCTCCGATCATGGCGAGATGCTCTATTCGCATCCCGAGGATTTTCTTACGTTCGATCACCGCTCCTTGTACGATCCCGTGATGCATGTGCCCGGCATCTTATGGGGCGCCGGGGTTCCTCGCGGGAAGACCAGCCAGGCTTTGGTCACTCATATCGATATCGCTCCCACGTTCCTCTCGCTGGCCGGATTACCGTCGAAGCCCGGGTCTCAGGGCGAAAGCCTGGTCCCGGTAATTCGAGGTCTCAAGGAAAAGGTGCGCGACTATCTCTTTGGCGAGCAGGACATCCTGGTCCCTCTGCGCTCCGTACGGGACGAGCGTTACAAACTGATCGTAAACGAACGCACGGGAGCCAGGCAGCTCTTTGACAATCGCAGTGATCCCGGCGAGCACAACGACATCGCGGCAAAGGAACCCGCCGTGGTGGCGCGTTTGAGTTCCGTTCTGACGAAGTGGCGGGCCGCGAACGAGCCGCCCGCCGCGCAGCGCGACGCCAAATGGCGTAAGCTCGCCGCGCAAGGTTCGCCCGTGCTCATTGTGGATGAAGTGACAACCGGCGCGCACCTCCAACTCCACGGCGGCGGATGGAAAATGGCGGACGAACCGGCGAACTATCTGGGCGGTTGCTTCTGGACCCCCGCGGCGCGGCCGGGGGAGCCGGAGCGAGCCGCCGTTTGGCGTTCCGACAATCCTCTGCTGGGCCGTTATCGCATTTCGATCTGGTACGGCAAACTGCCTGCGAGCCAGGCGGCGACCGATGCGGCTTATACCGTGAAGGCGAAAGGCGGCGATAAGGTGTTTCACATCGACCAGACGAAAAACACCGGAGGGTGGAGGGAGCTGGGTGTGTTCGAAGACCCTCTTCACGTCTCGCTCACCAACCGGGCCAACGGGCCGGTGATCGTGGATGCGGTGAAGTTTGAACGAATCCCGTAGGCCTGTCTACAAACGGATCAGGACGTGGGCGGCTCGGCGGGCTCTTCGACGGCGATCTCGCGGTCGGCGGCCACGTCCTTCAAAACTTGCTGGATGCCGCTTGGCCAGCGAATTTCGATTGCTTGTATCTTTTGCTCCGCCCCCAGGCCGAAGTGCGCGCGCTTGTCGCTGGAGGAAAGATAACTGCTTGCGGTGGTCACCGTCGTGTACTGCGCGCCTTTTGCGGTCACCACTTTCACTTCCGCGCCGATGCCGTCGCGGTTGCTCTTGTGCCCGCGCAGTTTCAGGGATAGCCAGTGGCTTCCGGACTTCGTTTCGTTTCGGAGTATGTACGCCTGCCCATCGTTTGTTGCCACTACCGCGTCGATGAGGCCATCGTTGTCAATGTCGCCCGTCGCCAGTCCACGCGCCGCCAGCGGCTTTTGGAAGATCGCCCCGGAACGCGCCGACACGTCGGTAAAATTGCCTCCCACATTCCGCGCCAGCAGCATCGGTTCGCGATAGCGCAGTTGCGGATTCGTCAATTCCACCGTGTCCATGTCATGTCCCTGCGAGACCATAATGTCCTTCCAGCCGTCGTTGTCGTAGTCGATAAATCGCAGGCCCCATCCGGAATGAAGCATGGTGATCCGGCCAATTCCGGAAGATTTCGTCGTGTAGTTGAACGTCCCGTCACCGGCATTCTGGTACAACGCATACATCTGGTTCGCCAGATCGTCTACGATGATGTCCGGTAATCCATCGTTGTTGTAGTCGGCGAAATCCACTCCCATTCCGGCAAAGGTGCGTCCATCTTCGTCCACGGCCACCTGCGACACCAGTCCCTTCTCTTCGAACGTGCCGTCGCCTTTGTTGTGATAGAGGAACTCGGGCATGGAATCGTTTGCCACGAAGAGATCGATGTGCCCGTCGCGGTCGTAGTCGGCGATGGCAATCCCCAACCCTTTCCCTGGCGTCGCGAGCCCGATTTTCCCGCCGAATTCAGTGAACCGCCCGCCGCCGTCGTTGTGATAGACCAGGGGAGTGACGGCTTTGAACAGATCCGGGTGGCAATAGGCGCGAAAGCCTTCCTTGTGCTCGCCGCAATAGATGTCGTCGAAGTCCCACTGCACGTAGCGCAGCACCACCAGGTCGAGCCGGCCATCGTTATCCAGATCCACCCATGCCGCGCTGGTGGACCAGCCGCCGCCCTCAACGCCCGCCTCTTTTGTGACGTCGGTGAAAGTTCCGTTTCCGTTGTTGTGATAGAGACGGTTGCCGCCGTACGCCGTGACGAAGAGATCCGTGTACCCATCGTTATCGTAGTCGCCGGCCGCAACGCCCATGCCGAACCCGAAACCCTGCAGGCCCGCTTTCTCCGTGACGTCTTCGAACGTGCCGTCGGCCTTCTGGTGGAAGAGCCGATTCCAGTATTTCGAATCTGTCTTTTGAGGAATAGTCCCTTTCGGCGTGGGATCGGAAGTCTGCGCGCCATTCACCAGAAAAATATCCAGGCGTCCATCGTTGTCGTAATCGAACAGTGCGACACCCGAACCCATGGTTTCAATCAGATATTTTTTGGAAGAGTGCGGGGAGACATGCGTAAAGTGGACCCCCGCTTTCGCAGTGACGTCCGCGAATGTTCCTGGCGCTTCCTCGGCGCATACCGCGAAAATGCACAGGAGCGCCGGAGCGCATAGAAACATCCTCATGATTCGTCCACGCTCGGGGCGGCGCTCACGCTTTCCTGTGATTCCCGGACGACAGACAAGAGAATGCACACCCTCGACCGGCACAGATTTTTAATCCATTGTAACGGAACGCCCGCCACTCGCCGCCTGGTCCTTCCGGGACAAGCGGCGGCAGGCGTGCTCGGGCGCTCTAGTGTTCGTGCAGATCCGCGGTGAGCGGAGCGGGCGGATGGTCTACGTACTCGACCCATCCGTCCATCATCTCGGTCTCGCTTGCGGCGCCCCATCGGATCACCTTAGACGGGTCCGGATTGAGCGGATTGTTGGGTGAATTGTCGAAATGCGCGGTAATCACGAGCCGCGTTCCCTTAGGAAGGAAGATCGGTTTCGCGGCGCGGTAGGTGATCTGCCAGTGGAAATTGTATGCGGGCACAAAAAGAAGGGTGTCTTTCCGGCCGTCGGGATAGACCGCTTCAAATCGCATGGACTTTCCGCGATAGTGCATATGCGGAGTCAGGCTGGTGACATACATGTCCTTCGAAAACGTGTGGCATTCCGTAACCTCGTGGTTCGGATCCCCGGCCGGGATGAGAAACATTTGATTGGACAGATCGATCCGGCGGGCCACCTGTTTCGGCGGTCCGTCGGAGAAGATCATGCCCACGCTGGAGGCATCTACTTCCGGTTTCCCCGTCGTGTTCGAATAGTGAATCTGAAAATTGAGCTTGGAGCCTGCGCGGATCAGGCGTGCGGTGCCGGTCGGGTAGACGTCCGGCGCGCGACCCGGCAGGAATGAGCTGAGCAGCGACGTCAAATCGCTTTCCTTGCTTCCGGGGAATACCCCGTTGTCGTCCAACGCGCAACCGTCGTTGATCACGGGCGCATCGGGCCGGACGAACTCCAGTGTGCCGTCGTGAATCAGCAGGGATTTGCGATACTCCACCGCCGGATCCTTCGGCTTGTCCTGCGCGGCGGCGTCCGTCTTGTGCTCGGGCTCAATCACGAACACGTGGGCGTGATGAACTACCTTGCGATTGCCCGGGCGAAGTTCCGCCGCGGTCACCCATTTGTCCTCGGTGAAATTCGTCGGCACCGTGACGTAGGCATAATGGTCCGGCCCCGTGCCTTTCAACTTCTGCTCGGGAATCGTGAAAATCACGTCGGGCTTGCCGATTTTCCAGCCGCTGGCGAAAACCGGCGGGGCCGGCGCGGGCCCCTCGCCCTCGGGCGCGCCAGCCTTCACCCACTGGCGGATCGTATTTAATTCGGCTTCGCTCAGGCTCGGATCGTTGGCCCACTTGCCGTAGTGAGGGTCTGCTTTCCATGGCGGCATCTTTTTACTGAGCACCGCTTCCTGAATGGCCGCCGCCCACGGACGAACTTCCTTGTAGGTGAGCAGCGACATGGGCGCGATGTCATTGGGGTGGTGGCAGGACACGCAATGGCTATAAAGAATCGGAGCCACATCGGCGCGAAACGTCACATCCCGAGCGGCGAGCAGCGCAGCGGAGCCGAGGAAAACACAGAGTAAGCGATACATGATGCCCTATCCTGATCCTATGCCCGCGGGCCGCAGGTATCAACCTCACAGCGCTCTGCGAGCACGCGCGGGGCGTCTCCGGTGGCGTAAGTCATTGAATCAACGGCGGTAGCGCCGCTCCGTTCCGCGCGGCAACGAGCAGGGGCAAGTTTGCTGTGAGGAATTTTTAACTGCCCTTTTGGGCGGTTTCCTCCACAATGACGTGGTATTTACCCGCCTCGAGCCCGGTTACGGTTTGCGTCCCGCCGCGAGGCCATTTTATGGTGATCCGCTCCACCGTCGCGCAGGCGCCCAAGCCGAAGTGCAGGCGCGGATCATTGCGGGAGAGATAGCTGCCGCCATTGCGCACGGTATCGAATTGCGTCTTCCCGCAGGCCTGAATCTGCACGCTAGCCCCGATCGCGTCGCGGTTACTGCGCGCGCCTCGCAGGCGAAGGCCGATCCAGGAGTTGTTATTTTCGGTCTGGTTTCTTAGCAGAAGCGGCTGGCCCGCGATGGGGAGAACCGCCACGTCCACTCTCCCGTCGTTGTCGAAATCGCCGGTGCAGCCGCCGCGGTAGGAGTTGTTCGGCGTTTCCGGATAACGGAATGCCGGGCTGAACTGCTCAGCGTGATTCCGAAGGACGACAAAGGGCTGGAAGTAGTGCGGAAACTTGGGATAAACGTGCCCGTTGGCCAGCCACAAATCGCGTTCGCCGTCATTGTCGAAGTCCATAAAGCCGCAGGCCCATCCCAGATATGGTTTTGTGGCCGCCGCCACGCCGGACGGCGAGGCAATTTCATCGAAGAACCCCGATTTGTCCTGGCGGAACAGGGGGAAGTAATCGTTGAAGAAAGTGGTGGTAAGCAGCGATAGCCTGCCCTTGTTCCCGTAATCGCCGACGGCCACTCCCATGTTCGATTGAGCCCGGCCGTCGCTGTTGAACGCCACGCCGCGCTCCAGTCCGGCTTCCTTGAAGGTTCCGTCGCCCTGGTTCACGAAGAGGAAATTCGGATCCGAGTCGTTGGCGACAAAAAGGTCCACCTTGCCGTCCTGGTTGAAGTCATCGAAAACCGGTGTAAAGCCGTGCGACAACTTCGCGTCTGCCAAGCCGGCTTTTTTTGTCGCGTCAGTAAACGTCCCGTCGCCGTTGTTGTGATAGAGGACGCCACGTCCGCCCTTGAGTCCGATGGGGCCACAGAACCCCGCGAGCCCCAAGTAGTCGCACTGCGGCGCGGGCTCTCCCAACTGGATGGAATAGATGTCCATGTAGCTGGCCACATAGAGATCCAGGTACCCATCGCCGTCATAGTCGCCGAAAGCGCTGCCCGTGTGCCATTCCACTTTACGGCTGAGTCCGGCGGCGGCGCCTACTTCGGAAAACGTGCCGTTGCCGTTGTTCTTATAGAGTAAGTCGACGCCGATCGTCGAGATCAGAATATCGGGCAGGCCATCGTTGTTATAGTCCGCGGCGTTCGCGCCGGTCCCCCAATAGGGGTTGGACAAGCCCGCCTTTTCGGTGACATCTTCGAACCGCCCCTTGCCCAGGTTGTGAAACAGGTAAACCCCATTTTTCGCCGGCTTCGGCGGTTTTCCGGCCACAACATTGCGCAGCTCTTCCATTCCTGATCCGTTCACGATGAGAAGATCCATGAGCCCGTCGTTGTCGTAGTCGAGCCAGGCGGCGCCGCTGCCGTTGGCTTCCGGAATCCAGCGTTTCTCCGGACCGCCGCAGCGCATTTCCGCGCGAATGCCCGCCGCGGCGGCCACGTCTGAAAATTGAATGGAGGCTTCCCCGGCGCCAAGAAGGAGGATCGCCGCAAACGGCAGCATTCCAATCGCCGGGATAGCGGCGATGCCGGTTATCTTCATACCTGATTATCCGGCGTGGGAAGTGGTGGATGGGATCGGCGCGGCGTCAGCAACCCGCATCCGGGCGATTGCTCTTTCGCCGGGCCAGGGTGACTCCGAGCCACAGCCCAGCAAGCCCCAAGCCCGCGAGCACGGTGGTGTCAGGCTCCGGAACTTCGCCGAACAAAAACGATGCGGAATACGTGCCGCTCTGCGCTTCGGGCGATGCCGGAAGGCTGGTCCCCGGCCAGGTGAGCGTAAGCACTCCATCGGCGAAAACGGGGTTCAGGCCGCCGTTGGCGAAGGTATCGGAGAGCTTGTTGAGCGTGAAGTTAACGAACGCATCGTCTGCAAACTGGAAAACCCAGGTGGGCGTGGAGGCCGCCGTGTCGGCCGGCAACTCGTACTGGAAATTAATCAGTAACTGGTTGGCGGAAAAGTCGGAAGTGAGAAGGAGAGTAAAGGTTGGGTCGTTGGCGGCCGCGCCAAACTCCGTCGCGGAATCGGAAACGGTAACCGTTACCCCGGCTGCATTCAAATAGCCGGGGGGTATCGAATTGACGGGAGGATTGGAATTTGCGGGATCGAAGTAGTTCACCGAACCGTTGATGGAAATGGATCCCGTAACCGAAGTTCCGGTTAGGGTGTCCGCCCTCAACCCGCTGGTCAGCGCGGCCATCGAAAGCGCCGCAAAGAGAATATGACCGTATTTCATGAAAGATCGCTCCCCATCCAAATCGATACCCCACAACTATACCGGAGAATCGATGGCGCAAGCGTAGTTTAGTACGTACTTACGGTAGGGGAATCCTTAGTACCGTCCCGTCACCCCGATTGGTTATAAAGATCGATCCGCTGGTCTCGTCAATGGCCATGCTCGAGGGCGTGTTCAACCCGCTTGCCAGTACCTGGCGGCCCGTCTTTGTGTAATAGCGGAGGTCGCCCGGTGCGCCCTGCGTCAGGTTTCCGCTATATTCGAGCACGAAAAACTGGTCGCCGGCACTCGATCCGCCGCGATAAAGAACGTCAATCGCCGAAGACAACAAAGCGATAAATGGCGTGGTGTTGCCCGTGGCCGGATCTACTTCAACGATGCGCGATTGTCCTGGCACGAAGGGGGCGCCCGAAAGCAGGCTTACCAGCAGTTTATGCCCGTGAGGGTGAACGCTGGTGGGCACCGCTTCGCTGAATGGAGGCGGCTGCTTGGTCGGGTTCTGAGTATTTGGGAACCGCGCCAGCACCTGGTGACGGCCAGTACTCAGATCGATCTGCAGCACGGTATTCATGCCGGCGTCGGTGATATACAGATAGTCCGGCTGCGCCGCAAGCAGTGTCATTCCATAGGGGTGAGAGTTGCGGTAAATGGCATGCGCATCGGGAATGGAGCGGAAATCGGCCAGCAGCGTGATCGCCGCCGTGGCGCCCTCCGAATTCGTCAAGGTTACCGTATCGCCGTCCACCAGGGTAAATTGATCGGCGCTGGCAAGTGTGAATCCCGAGGCGAGGGTGGCTGGATCCGCGCTAAACGTAATCTGGAGAACGGAGGCAAAGAGCGGCGAAGACGGTCCTGCCGGATTGGGAACAACCGTTCCGGGCGCCGGGCCATTCCGGAAGGAGTCGCCTTCGCCGACGTTCACGAACAGCACGTTCCCGTTTAACGCGATGCCGTTGGGGCCGTCTGCGGACATATCGGGCGCCGCGAGTCCGGACGGCAGGCCGTCAATCAGCGTCCTTCGGGTTCCGGAGGAGTCCAGTATGGATATCCGGCCGGTGTTCGGGTCCTGTCCGGCTTCCGCGACAAGCAAAGACCCGCCGGGCGTCGCAATAATCTTCGACGGAGAAAGCAGGCCGGTTGCGAACACCGCCGGGGCGGCGTCTGCGGCCCAACCGGCCCCGGCAAATGCAAAACAGAGGGGCAAGGCAGCCAGAATATAGGTCCGGCGACCACGCCGTGCGGGCCACTCTGGGGTGTTAATCGGAAAAATCTTCATAATGGGTACTATATTAGTGGAGCGAGCAGAAAGATGGAAGATGTCCATAATTTAGGCCGCTTCGTGGAGGCGCAAGGAGCCGTTTACCCTTCCGCTCGCACCGAGTTAGCGGCTGGCCGGAAGGCGGGGCACTGGATGTGGTTCATCTTTCCTCAAATCGAGGGGCTGGGGCATAGCCAGATGTCGCGGAGATATGCAATCCGTTCTCTGGCGGAGGCTGAGGCTTACCTGGCGCATCCGGTGCTCGGAGCCCGATTGTTGGAATGCACGCTCCTGCTGCTGCAAATCGAAGGACGCTCCATTTCGGAAATACTGGGCTCGCCCGATGACATGAAATTCCGGTCGTGCATGACTCTATTCGGACAGGCCTGTCCCGAGAACAAAATTTTCCGCGACGCACTGGAAAAATATTTTGGCGGTGAGCCCGATTCGCTGACGCTTGCCCGACTGGCCACGCAATAGACGCCGCTGTCACGTTTCCATTATTCGCCCCTGCGCTCCCGTACGTCGAGCTCAAGTTCAGCGCTGCGGCCGGTTGTTCTGGCAGTGCCGTGCCTTAGCCGGCCGTAGCAAACCACCAGGACTCCTTACCGGAGAAACTCCGCGCTCCATTCCACCGGCGATTGGCTGCCGCGAAAGCTGAGTGTCAGCAGTTCTCCGTTCTGCGTAGTCTGAATGCCGCCCGGTCCGGTGGCGCGCGCCAGTTTGACTCCGGCCGGCACGTGGATCCAGATCTTATACACATCGCCCGGTACGGGATTCGCGACGCCCGAGAGGCGATGTCCGGCCGCGTCCCACGCCACGCTCCGCATCCCGACGGCGCCCGTCAGGTGACGGGACAGACCCACAACCTGCGGATGTCCTTCGTCCCGATGGAGCAGAATGACTCGCGTCTCGTGTGGCTTCACGCGAAGCCGCAACTGATCCGAACCGGCCCCTACCAGCTTCTCGTTCCAGAAATCAAATCCAAGGAAGGATGTTTTGGCGGGCAGCCCGAGCTTATTGTCGAGCGAAATTGCTTCCTCGCGCTCCTGGCTGCGCCAGTTCGTTACCGCCACCACGTCGTAGACGCCCAGTACGCCGTTCACCTTCAGGTCCAGTATGTCCGGATAGTTGTGCACGTAGTAATCCTGCGTGGTGTGCATAAACTTGTCCCATGTCATATCCGTTCCACGGCTGAAGAGATCCATGGGGAGCACCGGTAAGGTCGGCATGGTTTTTTGCAGCAGCTCGACGCGGCTCGGAGGCAGTTCCGGCATGACACTGGCGAGCGGGAAAGCGACGCCGGTGAGTGAAACGTACGTCACCAGCGTCCGAGCCTCATCGAGAGTCGTGCCAAACTGCGTCATTGGTTTTTCACGCGTCTTCGCCGTCGCAACTACCACGGGCGGCCGCTTTCGCATAGCGTCCTCGACGCTCATTGGCTCGCCCAGCTCCAATCCCTCACCTGGCATGACATAGATCGCCAGGTGATTCAGGAACGCGTTCGCGTTGATGGAGCTGAACAGCGGATACATACCCTGCCAGGTGTTGTAAAGGTCGTCGCCGTTGAAAATGGAATTGAAGAACCCAATACCGTTCAGCGGAGTGCCAGCGGGACATCCCTCGATAAACCGGTTGGGACCCAGTGTGTCGCGAATTACTCGCAGGCGTTCGCGGTAGTTCGCCACCAGATCGGCATCGGGGTTGTACAGAGCGGCACGGTCTACGGCGGGTACGTACTTCGCGAAAGCATGCTCTCCGTCGAACTTGTAATAGTCGAACCCCCAGCCATCCAGCGTTTCAAAAAGATGTTTCTCAAATTGGAGGACGGCCGGATTGGTGGAATCGAGCGCCGGGGTCGAGTAATCGAGAATCAGCTTTCCATCGCGGTCGTGGACATACCAGTCCGGATGGTCCTTCACCGCGCCCGCGTATGCGTTCGGCACCAGCCACAAGCCCGCCCGCAGGCCCTTGGAGCGGATATAGCGCGCCAGCCACTCCGGACCGTGTGGAAAGCGCTGCTTGTTCCAGCCGTCGATCCAGGTATGCTGGCCCTTTTCGTCGCGATCGTAGCCGTCGTCCAATTGGACGTATTCAAAGCCGTACGGCTTCAAATGGTCCGCGAGCCAGTCGGCGTTTTTTGTCACATCCTGCTCGGTAACATCCTCGTAATAGCTGGTCCAGCTCGACCAGACCATCGGCGCGGCGTGAAAAACGCGATCGTCCATGGGGGTGTAGAACGGCACGCCCAAAGTCTTCGTGAAGTAATCGGGAAGAAGGCGGATGGCGGCATTCCCATGGACGGGCAGGGAAAGATCCAACAGATTCGCGTCCCGCTCGTTCCGGGTAAGGCGTGCGTCGCCGGGGAATTCGATGCCGGTGTCGGTGCCGCGGTCGAATAAAGCATGAAATTGGCTCCCCGCCACCTGCCCCAGCGACAAATACATTACGTCGGGGTTGGATTGTGGCAGAAAAGACGGCTGCCGCGTCAACCGGCCGCCATAGCCATGGGCCACTTCCGCCGTGCCCTGCCACACCACTGGTGAACCGTCCCGGTCGAGCAGGCGCGCCGGAATCCGGCTGAGGGGCGCGGGTACTTCGGCTTCGATGGAAGCGCCGTAGGAAGTGGAGGAGAGAGTCACCTCCCGGCTGTGGAGAGAAATTTCGAAAGCGGCCTTCGGATTTTCCGAGCGCACGCTGAGGGTGTGCGGGTCCAACCGGACGATGTTCCACTCTCCGGTAAGTGGAGACCCGTTCACCACCAGCCGCATTCGGCGGACAACTTCACCCAGCTGGTCATGGATCAGCGTCAGGCGGCGGGCGCCGCGGTCCTGCGTAACCGTCCATCCATCCGTCTGCACAAGAACGTGCTGCTGCGCTGGCGCGGTCGTGCCGCAAGCGATTGCCGCGGCGAAACACAACCACGCTCTACTCGGTCTCTGCATTGTTCTCCTAATTTAGATATGCCCGGCATCAGGCAAACCCGTCGCGCTTTGCGTACCGAGGGCCGCCGAAGGGTCCGTTCCCCGCATCATATCCCAGCGGGGCCGCGGGAACGCGCGCGGACCTTGCCGTCGTCCGTCGTCGCGAACTCCTTCCCGCAAGCCGGGACTGGTAAGGCCGGGAGCTCGCGCCTAAGGGGAAATCCGAGCCGTCCAAAGAAAAAAAGCCACAGCTTTGTCGATTTTCCCCCGTCTGGTTCGACATATCATTGAAAGCCACAGAGGAAATCAGGCACGAGGATCATGCACATGCCGGAGAGCATTCTCACCTTCTGGAACGATTTGAAATTTGCCGCCCGTTCGCTCGCGCGCTCCCGGGGCCTCACCGCAACCGTCATCCTGACCCTTGCTCTCGGGATCGGAGCGAATGCCGCGATCTTTACGCTGGTGAGCGGAGTGCTGCTGCGGCCGCTCGCCAACCGCGACGAGGACCGCCTGATTTACATCCGCCAGAGCGCCCGCGGGATGGAAAACAGCACGTTCTCCGTCCCGGAAATTCAGGATCTGCGCGCGGGTGTGAAGTCGGTACGGGAATTTGGAGATTTTTCCACCATCGGCTTTACGATGGTGGGGCTGGGCGAACCGCGCGAAGTCCGCGCCGGCGTGGTGAACGGCACTTATTTCGACGTCATGGGGCTTCGCCCGGTGCTGGGCCGTCTGCTCGGCCCGCAGGATGACGGTCCCAAGGCGGCTGGCGCGATGGTGCTGACTTACCGGTTCTGGACAACCGCGCTCAAAAGCGATCCCCAGGTCATCGGCAAGACCATCCGCCTGGGCGAGCGTCTTGCGACTATCGTCGGCGTGCTGGAGCCCTCCGTGCCGTATCCGGCGGAGACCGAGATTATCGCCAATATCGTGACCAGTCCTCATCACCTGTCCGCGACGATGGTGACCGGACGTGTTCATCGCATGACCGAATTGTTTGGCCGCCTCGCTCCCGGAGCCACGCTTGCCTCGGCGCGCGCCGAACTGCGCACCGTCTATGGTTCGATGATCCGCCAGCACCCCGACGCTTATTCGGCCAAGGCGGACTTTCGTATCAACGCGGTATTGCTCCGCGATCAGATTACCTCGCGCGCCCGCACCGTCCTGCTGGTGCTGCTGGCCGCCTCCGCGCTGGTGTTCATCATCGCGTGCTCGAATGTCGCGAACCTGATTCTGGCGCGAACGGTCCGCAGGGAAGGCGAGTTATCCATTCGCGCGGCGCTCGGCGCGACCACCGGGGATCTCCGGCGCACGCTCCTCGCCGAGAGCCTGCTGCTTTGCGTGGCCGGGGCGGCGCTCGGAGTTTTGATCGCCCGGCCCATGGTGGCCGTGCTGGCGCGCTATGCTTCGCGCTTCTCGGTCCGCGCGCTCGATTTGCAAATCGATTCCAGCATGCTTTGGGTGGGCGCGGGTCTGGCCCTAATTGCCGCGGTTCTGCTCGCGCTGGTTCCGCGCCTTCCTTCTCCCGGCCGCTCGCAGGGCTTTAACCTTTCCAACAGCAGCGCACGCATGACCGGAGGCGCCGGCCGCCGCCTGCGCGCGTTCGCCATTACGCAGATTGCGGCGTCGTTTGTGCTGCTGGCCGGGGCCAGTATGCTGCTTAAAACGCTGATCGCTCTGCAGAGCGCGCGCACGGGTTTCGACACCCGGCACGTTCTCGCCGTGAATGTTCCGGTTATGTCCTATGGACGCACCCAGGAGCAGATTATCGCCTTTTATAAACAGGCGATGCAGCGCATTAAAGAGCTGCCGGGCGTGGATGGCGTCGCCACCGGAACCAACATCCCCTGGCGCGACGCGGGCGATTTCGGCTTCGGCCTCGATTTTTCCGGAGACGGCCACGTGCGGTCCCCGGGCGAAGAAGATCCGCGCGCGCGCTTCCGCACCATTTCGCCCGGCTACTTCGCGGCGCTTGGCGTCCCGATTCTCGCCGGCCGCGACTTCGATGCCTCCGACCGCCGGGGTGGTGAACCCGTGGTCATCGTGAGCCAAAGCGTCGCTCAACTGTTGTGGCCGAACCAGGATCCTCTGAATCGCCATATTTTCTGGACCGATCCGGTGCTCAAGTTTATCGATGTCAGTCCTCACCCGCTCCGGGTAATCGGCGTCGCCGCCGATGTGGATGATGAGAACGTGATCCCCGGTCCATCCATGACCATCTATCATCCCTTTGATCAGCAGCAACTCTGGGGCGGACGTCTCTTCGTGCACACGCATTCGGACCCGTACGCTCTGACGCCGGCGGTTACGCGGATTATTCGCGGGATGGCGCCGGATCAGCCGGTGGAGCGCGCCGCAACGCTCGAGGATGTTCGCGCGGAGGTGCTCACGCCGAACCGGCTCAGCACCCTGGTGTTTGGGGTGTTTGCCGCCGTCGCGCTGCTGATCGCCGTGGTGGGAGTCGCCGGAGTTTTGGCGTTCTCTGTAAGCGGACGGACGCGGGAATTCGGTATTCGTCTTGCTGTCGGGTCGCAGCCCCGCCATCTTCTGGCGGAAGTGATCGCGGAGGGGGCGGTGATGGCCGTGATGGGCGTCATCGCCGGCGCAATCTGCGGATATTTGCTCGCGCGTCTGGCCGGCGGCTATCTGCAAGGACTGAGACTCCCCGGCGTGGCCCCGGTTGTTGGGTCAGTCGCGATTCTGATAGCCGCCGCGGTGATCGCGTCCGTGCTTCCAGCCGCCCGCGCCGCGCGCGTCGACGTTATGCAGGCGTTAAGGTCGGAGTAAATTCTTCGCCAGTTTGTCGCGCAGGCCCTGTTCCCTGGCGGCTTCCTCGGGCGGAAAAACCTCTTCCGGGAAGTCCGACATCTCGAAGATTTGACGAACCTCGATCTCGGCGTCGGCGCCTTCGCCGTGCGGGGCGGGGGACCGCAGAGCCCATTGAACGGCCTCTTCCTTCGATTTCGCTTCGATCACCCAATATCCGGCGATGAGCTCTTTCGTCTCGGCAAACGGTCCGTCGACAACCGTTCGCTTCCCGCCGGAAAAATGCACCCGCGCTCCTTTTGAGCTTGCTTGCAGTCCCTCGCCCGCCAGCAGCACTCCGGCCTTGGCCATCTCTTCATTGAACCGGCCCATATCGGCGATGAGTTCCTTCGTAGGCATCGCGCCGGCTTCGGAATCCTTGTTGGCTTTTACGATCAGCATGAATCGCATGATGTTCTCCTACTTGGACGTCGAACAGGGAATAAGCGAATCGACAGACCGGGACTTTTTTGCGTCGCGGGAGAGGCCCGGCGCTACCCGGCTTTGAGATGGAGGAGTTGAATCAGGGACGGCCGCCGCTCTACTACATCCGCGAGGGAATATCGATCCAGAACCGCAAGGTAAGAGTCCAGCGCTTTTCGCAGCACCGGCCGCAACCCGCAGCCCTCGGTGATGGGGCACCGGTTCGAACCGGTGTCGAAGCATTCGACGAGCGTGGTGTCTTCCATCGTCCGGAAAACCTGTCCGATGTTAATCTTCTCAGCCGGTTTGCCCAGACGCAGACCTCCGCTCCGCCCCCGCACCGCTTCGACGTAGCCCGCGCGAACCGCGCGATTTGCCACTTTCATCAAATGTGCACGGGAGATGTGATAGCGCTCCGCGATTTCCTGAATCGTGGCGGCGCCATCGCCCTGAACCGCGAGGTGAATCAGGAGCCGCATCGTGTAATCGGCCTGGCGGGTGATGTACATTGTCGATAAGATGTATTATATATATATCTTTTATGCCCGATAAGAGCGAAGAACAAATCTCTGACCTGGTGGACACTTTCTATACGAAGGTGCGCGCCGATTCATTGATCGGACCGATCTTCGATGAAGCCATAGGAGACGGCTGGGACGAGCATCTAGTCAAGATGAAATCGTTCTGGGCGTCGGTGATGCTGGGGGCGCGTTCGTACAAAGGCAACCCGATGATGACGCATCTCAATCTTCCGAAGTTGTCGAGAGGGCACTTCGATCGCTGGCTGGACCTCTGGCGCGAAACCGCCGCCGAGATCTGCGAAGAGGACATCGCCGCGCTTTTCGTGCAGAAGGCGGAGATGATCGCCGAGCGCTTTCTCCACGCCATTATTCTCTATTGGGATGCCGTGCACCAGCCGGCAGCAAGCCAAACAGCATGAGTCAAATTGATCTACGTCCACATCTCTTAAATCCGTCCGCACTACCGAAAGCGACTACTCTCTTCCGGGAAGGCGGCCTCCGCATGGTCCTTCTGCATCTGAAGGCCGGTGACCGGATTCCCGAGCATCAGGCCCCGGGCCCGATCTCGGTTCATTGTCTGCAGGGAGAGCCTTCCTTCTCGGTTTCGGGAGACGAATTTCTCCTGAGTCCGGGGTTGGTAATCACGGTGCCGGCCGCCGCGCCGCACGCGCTCTCAGCACCCAAGGATAGCCTTCTTCTGGTTACGATGGCAGAGCCCGCGCCGCCCAGCGCATAGCCGGGACGAAACCCGCCGCGACTTTGGTATTCTGCCCATAGGCGCATATGGGCGCTGCCGGTCCGCGGAAAGGGATTTTCCCGCCATTTGATTTTCGCTAGCCAGCAACCTTCTTTTGAGCCCCCGATCGCGGACGCCGGGGCATTCGAAAGGAGGTCGTATGCCAGCCAGTTCCGAGGCAGCCCGCCTCAATCTTGATTTCTATCGCAAACAGGCGAAGTCGCTGCTCAAAAGCGCGCAATCCGGCGACCCGGCGGCGCTGAACCGAATCTCTCGTCAGACTTCCGGACTTCTTCCCGGGTCCGTCTCGCTTCATCACGCGCAACTCGCGGTCGCGCGCGAGCAGGGCTTTTCCAGTTGGCCCCGCTTTCGGGCCTTCATCGTGCAGTCGGCCCTCGACTTTCAAGACGTGACCGAAGCATTCATCCGCGCCTCGTTGTCGAATCTCAAGAGCGCCGCGTCCATGCTCGCGCAACATCCCAACCTCGCGGGCGCGGGTTTCTACGCGGCCCTGGTGCTTGGCGAGCGCGCCCGTGTGGAGGATTCGCTGCGCCAGGATCCGGCGTTACTTTCCTCCCCGGGCGGTCCCATGGGCTATGAGCCAATCGCCTACGTGTGCTTTTCCCATTTTGCAAGTCCGGCGTCGCCGCGCGCGGACGCTCTCGTTGAAACCGCGCGTTTGTTGATACGCCGCGGGGCGAACCCGAACACCGCCATTGTGTTGGCGGACTGGCCGGCTAATCCGCTGCCCTGCCTGTACGCAGCCACCGGACTGAACAACAATCCCGCTCTCGCATTGACGCTCCTCGAGGCGGGCGCGAATCCAAACGATGGGGAATCGCTCTATCATTCCACGGAGCACGCGGATCTCGGCTGCATGAAACTGCTTCTGCGGCATGGCGCAACGCCAGATGGCTCGAATGCGCTCAAGCATATCCTCGACCGCGAAGATCCGGAAGGACTGCGGCTGCTCTTGTCGGCCGGCGCGGATCCCAACGAGGTCAATGGCCGGGATGAAACCGCATTGCACTGGGGCGTGTGGCGCGGCCGAAGCGCCGGCGTGATTGCGGCCCTGCTCGACTGTGGGGCTACCATCGACGCGCGTCGAGACGATGGGCGCACGGCCTATGCGCTGGCCGTGCAGAGCGGGCAGAAGGACACAGTGGCGCTGCTCGCCGCGCGTGGGGCGAATCTCGAAGTCTCCGCACTCGACCGCTTTCTGGGCGCCTGCACCGCCGCCTGTGAAGACGAACTAAACCGACTGCTCGCCGAGAATGCGGACATTGCCGCGTCCCCCGGCGCCGCACGGCTGCTTCCGGATTTCGCGGCCAGCCATCGGACAGCCGCGGTGCGAGCCCTTCTCGCAGCCGGCTTTTTCATCGGCGCCCGTGGCGAGCTGGGCGCCACCGCGCTGCACTGGGCCTGCTGGAAAGGCTACGCCGATCTTGTGGAGATCCTTCTCGAGCACGGTGCGTCTCTGACCACCGAGGATCACCAATTCCACGGAACGCCGGCGGGATGGTTCGCACACGGCGTCCGGAACTGCGGCGAAGGCCTGGGAGACTATGCCCAGGTGGCGCGCCTGCTCCTCGCCGCCGGCGCGTCCCTTCCCGGAGCCGATTTGCCCACCGGCGATGCCGCCGTGGATGCGGTGCTGCGGGATCACGGGCTGGTCTCCTAAGTAGCGGAGCCGCGGCGCCCTTTCGCGGGCTGGCAAACGCCCGGCAGGTGTATACTAGCCAAGCTGGATTTCTAAAAGGGGCTCTACGTGATTCGACGATCCATTCATCGACTGACCACCATTCTTACCTGCGCGCTTTTTCTCGCGCTCGCAGCCAGCGGCGCGGGAGTCAAGGAAACCGGGCTGGATCGCTATGTTCACGCGCCAGACCCGAACTATAAATACGAACTGGTGAAGACCATCCCGGGCAAGGGCTACACGATGTATGTGATCGACATGACCTCGCAGGCATGGCGCACCGCCGCCGAGGTGAATCATCCGATCTGGAAGCACTGGCTCGTCATCATTAAACCGGATGAAGTAAAAACCACGACCGGATTTCTCTTCATCACCGGCGGTTCGATTGACGAAAAAACTCCCTCCAGGGCGAATCCGCTGGACGTGGAGATGGCCATGACTACTCACAGCGTCGTGTCCGAACTGCGAGGAATTCCCAACGAGCCGCTGGTCTTCGCCGACGACCCCAAACCGCGTACCGAGGATCAAATCATCGCTTACACCTGGGCCAAATACCTGAAGACCGGGGATGAGACCTGGCCCCTGCGCATGCCCATGACCAAGGCGTCGGTTCGCGCGATGGACACTGTCACATCTTTCTGCGCCACCGACGCCGCCGGCAAAGTGAAGGTCGATAAGTTCTACGTCGCCGGCGGGTCCAAGCGCGGCTGGACCACCTGGACCACGGCGGCGGTCGATAAGCGGGTGATCGCGATCTCACCGCTTGTCATCGATCTCCTCAACAGCAGAAAGTCGTTCGAGCATCATTACCAGGCGTACGGGTTCTATTCGCCGGCAGTGAAGGATTACGAAGATATGGGGATCATGACCATCACCAACACGCCCCAATATATAAAGCTGATGGACCTGGTGGAGCCCTACAGTTATCGCGCGCGCTTTACCATGCCGAAGCTGATCGTCAACTCGGCCGGCGACCAGTATTTCCTTCCGGATTCGTCGCAGTTCTACTTCAAGGATCTGCCCGGCGAAAAGTATCTGCGCTACGTACCCAACACCAACCATTCTCTTTCGCAAAACGGCGATGCACGTGAAAGCGTCCTTGCTTTTTACGACGCCGTCGTACGCGGATATCCCCGCCCGAAGTTCTCCTGGAAGTTCGAGAAGAACGGCGACATCAAAGTCACCAGCGTGGACAAGCCCACCGAAGTGAAACTGTGGGTGGCGACGAATCCCGAGAAACGGGATTTCCGCCTCCTGTCGATTGGACCGGCATACAAGAGCAGCCCGATTGCGGGCAGCGGCAACGTATATGTCGGACATATCGAAAAGCCGGCTAAGGGGTGGTCGGCTTATTTTGTGGAGCTAACGTATCCGAGCGGCGGGAAATATCCGTTCACTTTCACCACAGCGGTTCGGGTCTATCCGGATACGCTACCGTTCCCGAAGCCGAATCCGCACGGGAAAATTGAAGATCTCCCGGCTCCGTCGGCGGCGCATTAGGCTCGCGCTTCCTTGCGCCGTCCTTCTTTGAGATTTAGATAATTAAGGAATGGCTCGCTGTCTGATCGTTTTCCTTTTCGCCGCCCGATTGTTCGGGCAGACTGCGGAAGGCGATGCCCGGGTCCAGGCGCTCTACACACAGGCAAAGGCCGCGCAAGCGAGCGGCGACATCGCCGGCGCCGCCGCGAAGTACGAGGAGATTCTTCGCATCGCCCCCCGGCTGGGGCCGGCCTACAATAATCTCGGCGCACTCTACTTCCGCCAGCGCGAATACGGCAAGGCGGCGGCGGTTCTGGAGCGCGGTCTCAAAGCGGACCCGTCCATGTCTTCCGCGGCAGCGCTGCTGGGTATTTCCTTATACGAAAGCGGAGAGTACGCCCGAGCGCGCCCGCGGCTGGAGGCCTCCCTGCGCGCCAACCCCGCCGATGCCAACGTCCAGATGTTTCTGGTGAAGGACCTCTCCAAGCTCGGAGACTACGGCGCCGCCGCCACCCACCTCCAGCAGATGGGCGCGAAGACGCCGAAGAACCAGGAAGTCTGGTATCTCCTCGCCAAGGTTTACATGAAGCTCTCCGAACAGGCGCTCGCGCGCATGAACTCCATCGATCCGAATTCGGTTCTCGCTCACGAGCTTTCCGCCGAAATGATGGAGAGCATGAACAACTATGAAGGCGCGGTGGTGGAGCTGAAGCACGCCATCGAGATGGCTCCTCAACGCCCGGGCACGCATTATAAGCTTGGAGAAGCGTACTCCAGCCTTTCCAAATGGGCTTCGGCGGGCGAACAGTACCGCGCCGAGCTCGCGGTTGATCCCGGGAACTGCCTGGCCCAGTGGAAGCTGGGCAGCATTGCATTACAGCAGAATGGGGGCGCTGCCGAGGCGCTGGCCATGATCGACAAGTCGCTGGGTATGTGTCCCGGAATAACGGAGGCGCGCGTAGACCGTGCCCGGGCCCTGATGAAGCTCGACCGCAATGAGGAGGCGGTGAAGGACCTCGAAACAGCGGCCAAGGCTAACCCCACCGAGCCCTCTACGCACTTTTTGCTGGCGCGGGCCTATCGCGCATCGGGGCGCGCCGCCGAGTCGCAATCGGAGATGAGAATCTTCAGCAAACTGGACGAAGCCGCGCGCGCGGCAACGGCTCAACGCGCCGAAGAAGTTATCCAGGACAAGGAAACCGCTCACTGACCGGCTGGAGGGGACGCCTCGAGCATGATCTGCAACCCGGAGCGCAGGTGCAGGTCCTTCCCGGTGGACTCAAACTTGGCAGCGTGCCGCGGCCCGTCATCCAAAATGAGCGTCACGCCCTTTAGCCCGATGACAGCGCCCGCTTGTACCGCCCCACTTGGGCCTCCATCGCCGGATCCAGGCATCATCGCCGCCCGGATCGAGAGCTTGACTGGTTTCTTTGCGCCATCGATCTCGATGTGATCGAATACCATCGCTAGCGAATGGGCATCCGCCGAGGTTATTTCGCCGTAAATCTCTACGCCGCGCGAGACCGTGAGTCCATCTGGGAGAGTCACGGAGCCCGTCGTCTTCAATCGCACCGGCTCGCCCGGTTTCGCCTTCGCCGCCTTGATTGACGATTGCAGTTCCGCTTGGATGAATTTTCCGCGCTCCTGCGCGCGAAACATCGCCGGCAGCCACAACACGATGACGAATCCAACTGCGTATCGGAAGACTTTCAAAAGCTCACCTCCTAATTGCCGCCGGCCGCGTCCGGCCCCGCCAGCGAAGTGTACCGCTGGTCCTCTATCCGGGCTTTGTCGTGCAACCCCTGTTTCCGGTATACCTGCGCCAGCATGAAATGCACCGGAGCGTTCTCGGGCGCGAGCGCCGCCGCACGCTCGAGCTCGGCGCGCGCCTTATCGAGTTCGTTGGCGTGGCTGTAGGCCTTCCCCAGTGCGCGATGAATCCGGTAGTCGCCCGGTGAAATTCCCTCCGCCTGGAGCAGATGGCCGATCGCTTCCCGCGAACGCCCCGCATCCACCAGCAGACTCCCCAGGTCAAGGAGCGGGCCCGAATCTTGTATCGCGGCGCCGGTCTGCCACGCGATCGCTTGGCGGTATGCCGCCATCGCTTCGTCCGTACGGTTTAGCCCTTCGAGCGATAACCCCAGGTTGTCTTCGGCCTTTATGTTTTTCGGATCCAGCTTCAGGCAGTGCTCAAACGCGGCAATCGCTTCCTCAAAGCGATTTTCGTTGTATTTCGTGCGGCCGAGATAGTACCAGCCGAGGGCATCGTCCGGTTTCCACTCCAGCGCCTTCGAAAACCACTTGTCCGCATCGGGGTAGTCCTTTAAAAGAACGTAGTCGGCCGCCACCGCTTGAAGATCCGCCGCGGAGGGAGTCCCGTAGCGAGCGCCCTCCGTGTATTCGGCCAGAGATCCCTTGGCATCCTCTTTTTTGAACAGAATGTACCCGAGCAGGAAATGGCCGGCCGCCGAATTTGCATGCTCGGAAATATACCGGCGCACCACGCGCTCCGCTTCGGGCTGCTTGTTCATCTCGATCAGAGTACGCGCTTCCCGGAGCGGCGAATCCGGCGACGAATGCGAGCCTGTCAGAGAGGCGTATTTCGCATTTTCGGCGGCGGCTTTTTGGGCAAAGCCCCGCTTTCGATACACCTCCGCCAGCACAAAATGCAGCGGAGCGTTTGCGGGCGCTTCACCGGCCGCCCGCTCGATTTCCGCTTGCGCCTCCTCCAGCCGGCCGAGCGCCAGGTATGCCTTGCCCAAAGCCAGGTGCGTTTGGAAATCGGAGGGCGCAAGCTCCGAGGCTTTTTGCAGAGGCGGCACCGCCTCCGAGGCTCGCTGCAGGTTGGTGAGCAACGTTCCAAGGTTCAGGCGCGGCGCTGGGTCGTTTGCGTCGAGCGCAATCGCCTCATGATAGGCCGTGAGGGCCTCTTCCGGTCGTCCCAGTTGCTCCAGAGACAGACCGAGATAGTTTCGCGCGACCGCGCTTGCCGGGCATTGCGCCAGCAGGCGCGCCGCGTCCCCAAAACGCTTCCGGTTGTATTTCGTGCGCCCCAGGAAATATAGAGTCGTGAGATCGGAGGGATTCCCTTGAGCGGCCAGCGTGAGCAACTCGTCCGCCTTGGCATAGTCTTCCAACAGGAAATAGTCGCAGCCGGCTACCTGTAGATCGAGAGGTCTCGGAGCCCGGAGAGCGGACGCCTTGGCGAATTCTTCCAGGGATGGCCTTGCATTTCCCTCGCGAAAGAGCGCGTAGGCCAGCAGGTAATGCCCGTCGGCGGAGTTTGCGTGATCTCCCAGATAAGCCTGGATGGCTTTGGCGGCGTCCTGCAGCCGGCCTGCATCGAGCAACGATTGCGCCGACACCAGGGGAGCGGGCGGCGTGGTGGAAGGGGAGATTTGCGAAAGGAGGACGGCGAGGAGAACCGCGGCGGACATCTATAACGATTCTAAAGAGAAACGGGATGCCCGGCGCATCCCGTTTCCTGCAGATCCCTGGAAGCGCAGCGTCAGAAATCGAATCGCAACTGCGCCTGCCCCTGTCTCTGAGTGTTGGCTTGGCTGTTAATGACCAGCCCGAAGTTCGGGTCGCCGAGAGTGGTATTCGGACCGCCGAACACAACCCGGTTCAGCAGGTTGAAGTACTCCATGCGGAACTGGACTTTCAAGTGCTCGCCGATGTTGAATTTCTTGGCCAAGGAGACATTTTCATTCATGCCCCACGGGCCTCGGATGGCGAGAACTCGCGGCTCGTTGCCCAGCGACCATACGCCCGGAGCGGTAAATGCGGCCGCGTTCACAACCGGAAGCCCCTTATACACGTTGCTGTAGGAGAACTCTTGTGTCACGTTTGGCACGACGTTTGCGCGGTTGCACGGAGCGCAATTGTTCCCCAACGGATCGCCCGGAGCCACGATTGTTCCACCTGTACCGCTGTTTACCGGCGTACCCTGGGCATAGGTAAGAATCGCGCTGACCTGCCATCCGCCGATGAGATTGCTGACTATGCCCTTATCATTCACGAATGGCTTCCCTTTTCCGATAGGAAGCTCATAAGTTCCCGCGATGCTGACGATGTTCGGTTGATCGTTGTTGTCAATTGTCCATTCCGCAGCCTGATTGTTCTTGTTGTAAGCGGAACTAACAAAGGAAGTGAAGCCGGAGTTGGTGTTCGACATCATCCGCGAAAGGTTGTAGCTGACCAGAAAGCTCAGCCCCTCGGAGAACCGCTTCTCCAACTGGATCTGCATGGCGTGGTAGAGCGAAGACCCCGAGTTGTCGAAATTGTCGAAAATGCTCGAGTACTGTGGATACGGCCGTAGCGCCTGCAGCACCGTCGCACCGCCTCCAAAGGTGTTGATGAAGCCCGAGTAAGGACTGGAGACTCCAGACGCGATCGCCTGCGGGCTGTTTACAGCAGCCCCGAGAGTGGACCCGAGCGCGAGGTAACTGGCGTCGAGCTGGTTAATCGGGTTAAGCTGTGCCGGCAGAAAGTTGGCGCGATTGCCGGTATAGGACGCGGAGAGGAGCATGTTGAACGGCAACTCGCGCTGGATTCCGATGTTCCATACCAGGTCGTACGGCGCGATGCCATCCCGGGGCGAGAAGCCGTTGATCTGCGCTCCGACGCCCAGGCCGGGGTTGAACGGAATGGGCCCTGGCAGCGGCAGCGAGTTGCTGTCCCAGGAGCCAAAACCCGGAACGGTAGTACCCGTGGAACTGCGGTTAAACGCGCCGTCCAGAAGATTGCCGTAGTTTACCGCGACTTTGTTGGTGCCGTATTCGTACGCTCCGCCGTCCAGGTAGTTCCAGGAGAAGCCTCCCTGCACGACGGTCTTGCTGTTTAGCCCGTAGGAAAATCCGAAGCGCGGGCTGAGGTGCGAAAAGCGTGTCGCCGCGCGGTCGAACCCGGCGCAGCCTACGCAACTGCCGAATTTGGATGCCGCGCCCAGAAGACCATCCGCCGCCGGGTTCGCCCGGTGCGAATCGAAGAAAACAACCAGATTGTTCTCTTCCGTGAACGGAACCATGATGTCCCACCGCAAGCCTACGTTGATCGTGAAGTTGGGGCGGATCTTGATATCGTCCTGGATATACGGCGAGAAGTCCCGGTTGCGTAGCCTCAGCTCATTGGTGCCATAACGGTTCGCGTTGTCGACAGTGCCAAGCAGGAAGCTGGCGAAAGCGTTGCCGGTATTGCCGAGATCGTTCGGGTCACCGGTTTGGTTCGCACTGAAATTGAAATTGCCGGCGCAGCGCTGACATTCGTTGTCATCCTGATACGTCCGGCGGATCTCCATTCCAATGTTGAAGGTCTGCCGCCCGCGGATGTAAAGATAGTTATTGTCGATCACCCATCCCAATTTGCGGTTAATCGACTGAATCCATGGCGATCCAAATGTCGTCGGCGAAAGAGGGCCCGAAAAGTTGATAGCAGGAAGCTGCGGCGTTCCGGGCGCGGCGGCGAAATTGGCGTTCTTGTTCAGGCTAATCTGATCGTTCAACTCGCCCAGCCAGCTTCCGCCCGCCGTCATCACCAGATGAGGCGTAATGGCGTTGGAGTAGCTAAGAAGAAAGACCGTTCCGAGATTCGGATTGTACGTCGAACTCCCCAAATCACCGGCCAGGTGCGAACCGGTCTCCGTACCATACGAAGTCTGCTTGTCGCGCCAGTGGCTCCAGTGGATCGACTGTGTGTCGCTGATGTTGTAATCGATGTTATAGCCCCACGGATTCTGGCGGGTAGGCAATACCCCGAGGTTCGACTGGAAATTGTTCGCGTAGCCCGACAGTGTCGGGTCCGGCATCAGCGGGATCAGAGACTGCGAAAGCGGGCTGAATCGGCTGGTTGGAATTGTGTTGTTCGGGAACGGCTTGCCCGTGGTGGGGTCATAGATTGTCAGGCCGGTCGCGCTGAAATTGCCGGCTTTCTCGGCCGCGGTCGGCAGGGACATAAACGTCAGGTCCGTGTTGTTCAACCGGTACCATTCCATGCTGAGATGGAAGAAGAGCTTATTCCTGCCATTGAATAGTTTGGGAATAATGACCGGACCGCCGATGCTGAACCCATAGTTATTTTCTTTGTCGATGGGAGTGTGCTGGTTGTAGGCGCCTCGCGCATCGAAAAAGTCGTTTCGAAGGATCTCGAAGCCGTCTCCGTGGAACTGATTCGTTCCCGAGGCGGTCTGGTATGTGACCACGCCTTGCGCCAACCCATATTGCGCCGAGAATGAAGACCGCAATACGTTGAACTCGTTGACCTGCTCAAACGGCGGATTCCAGATGGTCTGAAATCCCTGCGTTTCGGACTGGGCCATCGGGATTCCATTGAAGACCACTTCGTTTTCGAAATCCACGCCGCCGTTGATTCGCTTACTGAATGTTCCGCCCGTCACTCCCGGCGCCAGGAACACAAAGGAATCGATCTGGCGTCCGCGCCCGCCGCTTATCTCTGTAGGCAGCGCTTCCACGACCGCGTGCTCGATTGTGGTGCCAAGATCCGGCTGCGTTGTATTGAGTGTGATTCCGCTTTCCTGCACCTCCACGGTTTGGGACACATTACCGGCCTGGAGCGTGATATCGGCGGTGGCGTTACGGCCGACCTCAACCAGGATGCCGCTGTGGATGGCAACTTGGAAACCGGGATCTTCCACCTGGACGGTGTAAGTGCCCGGCAGGAGATCCGTCACCGTGTAACTTCCCGAGGAACTGGTCACGGTGCGCTTCGCGAGTTGCGTCGCTACGTTGGTCACTGTGACCTTGGCGCTTGGCACCACCGCGCCCGTTTGATCCACTACGGTTCCGGTGACGCCGCTCAGAGCCTGAGCGCGCAACCCAATGGAGGAGGAGGCGAATAGGAACGCCAACGAAAGAATGCAAGTCGCGAGAGCTTGTTTGCGCACACGTGTGCAAGCGCTGCAACGCAGCAGAGAAATCATTGTTTTTTGGACCCTTCTGATCGTCTAAATCTACTAGACAAACCCTTAGTTAGAGTCTAGGCGCGCTCTGCCGCGGTGTCAAGGAAAACCTACGCAGGCGACGGATGGACTTAATTCGACTAAGTGCTTTATCCGGAATGAATTGTCCGCCAACTTACAAATCCGGTTCGGCCTAATCTGGCCCAGACAGTTCCGGATTATACCGGCGTTTAGCGAATTCCGGTCCCTTCGGTGCACTCGTAGCGGCCGGCTTTAAGATTTTTATATTCTTCGGTGCGGCCGCTCGGCCAGGAGATGACGACCCGGTCGGCGCGGTCCCGCTTGCCCAGGCCGAACGTAACCGGCAGCTCGGACTGGCTGAGATAGCTGGAGCCGCTCTTCACTGTGCGCAAACTGACCAGGTCGCCGCAGTGGATTCGCACCGCCGCGCCGATGGCGTCGCGATTCGACTTGGTACCGATCAGGCGAAAGCGGATGCTGCGATTTCCCTGCAACTGGTCGTTGCGATAGAGATACGCCGGGCCGTGGTTGGTGGTGATCAAAACGTCCAGGTCGCCGTCATTGTCGAAATCGCCGAAGGCCGCCCCGCGCCCGACTTTTGGCTTCGCAAAATCGGCGCCCACTTCGGCGGCGACGTCACGAAATCCGGCCTTGCCGCGATTCCAGAGCAGGTGCGGCGGCTGATCGTAGCGCACTTCCTTGTTCAGATTGCGCACCGTATCGTCAATGTGCCCGTTCGCTACGAGAAGATCGAGCCTTCCATCCAGGTCGGCATCGAAGAAGAAACAACCAAAACCAAGGCTGCGGCGCGAAATGCGTCCGATCTCGGAGTTCGGCGCCTGGTCCACGAAGGACGCTCCGCGTCCACGCCGGTAGAACCCCAGCATCTCGTTATCGAAATTGGTAACCACCAGGCCGGGAATGCCGGAGTTGTCGAAGTCTCCCGTGTCGACGCCCATTCCCGCGCGCGCCTTCCCGTCCTCGCTGAAAGCCACGCCCGCCTGGATGGCGGCATCTTCAAACTTCCCGTTCCGCAGATTGCGGTAGAGCTTGTTCGGCTGCGTATCATTGGCCACGAAAAGATCCGGCCAGCCGTCGTTATCGTAGTCGAACATCGCGACGCCCAACGATTTGGAACTGGTGTCGAAGATCCCGCTCGTCGCCGTGACGTCCTCGAAAGTCCCGTTTCCGCGATTGCGAAACAGCCAGCATGTAGACCCGCGATAAGCTTCCGGCGTGCAATAAGACTTATGCTTGCCGTCGAGCGTGCAGAACACATCTTCCGCCGCGCTCCATTTCACGTAGTTACACACAAACAGATCGAGCAGGCCGTCGCGGTTGTAATCGAACCACAGGGCCGATGTGCTGAAGGCTTCCCGTCCCAGCAGTCCGGCCCTTTTAGTGACATCGAGGAACGTGCCTTTGCCGGTGTTTTCAAACAAACGGCTTTGGCCGACGCAGGTAATGAAAAGATCGGGAAAGCCGTCGTTGTTGAAGTCGCCCGCGGTGACGCCCATCCCGTACATCTCAATGTCGAGTCCGGCGCGGCGCGTGACGTCGGTGAAAGTCCCATCTCGATTATTGTGGTAGAGCTTCAGAGTGGACCGCCGGCGCTTGTGACCGGGCCAGTCCATTCCGTTGACGAGGAGGATATCCTGCCAGCCGTCGTTGTCGTAATCGAGGAACGCGCAGCCCGGCCCCATGGTCTCGGGCAGGTACTTTCCGCCGAAGGCGCCTGTATTGTGCTCGAAATGAATACCGGCTTTCGCGGTGACATCGGTCAGGCGAAACCCGGGCGAGGGCTCGGCGGCAGCCTGAACCAGGAGCGGGGCGCCGAGCAGGAAACTCCGGCGGTTCATGGAATCTGAACCAACCCTTTGCGCACGGCGTAGAGCACCAGTTCGGCCGTGCGATGAATCTGAAGTTTCTCCATCATGTTGGCGCGATGAACAGCCACGGTATTGGCGCTGAGGTCCAACAGGGCGGCAATCTCTTTGTTGGATTTGCCCTCGGAGATGAGTTGCAGAATCTGCTTCTCGCGAGGAGTCAGGCGCTCCGCGTCTTCGTCGGGCTCGATCGATGAGATCAGCCCCGGGCCGATGACCCTCTGACCGGCAGCCACTTTCTTGACCGCGGCGGCGAGATCGATATCCATGGCGTTCTTGAGAATGTAGCCGCGCGCGCCTGCGCCCAGCGCATTCCGGACATAGTTCTCCTCGGAGTACATACTGAGCATCAGGATTGCGATCTTGGGCTGGGCTCGCAGAATTTCGATGCAAGCCTGCATGCCGTTCAGCCCCGGCATCGACATGTCCATGACGATCACTTGCGGCTTGCACTCCACGGCAAGACGAACGGCCTCGGAGCCGTCGGCGGCTTCCCCTACGACGCGAATTCCCGAGTCATCTTCGAGCATCCGGCGAAAGCCGCGGCGGACCAGCGCGTGGTCGTCCGCGAGAAGAACCGTAATTTCAGCGCTCATGTGACAGAAACCTCCGTGAGTGGAACTTCCAGACGGACCAGCGTTCCGCCGTCGGGGGGACGCAAAAACTCCACGGCGCCGCGCAGAAGAGCCGCGCGCTCTCGCATAGCGATCATGCCGATGCCCGGCCGCCCGCCCGCGCTCTCGCCGGAGATGCCTGCGCCGTGGTCCTCCACCTCCAGCAGAAGACGCTCCCGGCTGAACCGCGCGCGCACCCACGCCTCTTTCGACTGCGAGTGCCGCGCCACATTGTTCAGCGCCTCCTGGAGTACGCGGTAGACGTGAATCGCAATTTCGTCCGGAATCGCCGGGCTGATCCCGCTTTTCTCATAGCGGACTCGCAAACCGGTTTGTTTTTCAAAAATAGGGACGTACCAATCCATTGCCTGTTCCAGACCGCCTTCGTCAAGGATGGAGGGGTGAAGGGCGAGCGACAGCCCGCGCGTCTTTTCAAGCGACTCCTGCGCAATGACGCGGACCTCGTGAACGTCTTCCTGAAACTTTTTCGGGAGGTCCTGTTTTTCCGCGCGCGCCAGCATGATTCCCATCGCCGTCAGGATCTGACCAAATTCGTCGTGTAATTCGCGCGAAATCGACCGCAGCACTTCCTCCTGCATTGTAATGAGCTTCCGCGCCAGGTCGCTTCGCTGGCTGGAAAGCGCCTCCAGACGCGCAAAGGTCTGGCGATTGGAGTGGATGAGATAAAGACTGGTGAGCAGGATGGCGGTCAGCACCGCCGCAAGGAACAAATAAACGTTCCGCTCCACCCCCCGGTAGATGTCGCTGACTCGCGCGGCGGTCTGTTCCTCGGCTTCGTTGTTCTGAACCAGCAGCCTCGCCACCGTGGAGACAATGCCGGCTTGCTGCGGTTCGAGCGACGTGCGAATCAAAGCGCGCGCGCGGTCCGGGTTGCCGCCCTCCGCCAGGGAAAAGACCTGGTCCACCGAGGTCCAGAACTGGCTCAGCGAGGCGGTGAAGTATTGCTGCCGCTGCGGGCTCAACCCCGCCGGAACAAATTGGCGCTCCTGTTTCAGGGCGTCGTCAAAGTCGCGGCGGAGCCGGTCGAACTGGCCCTTCCACGCGATGAGGGGGTAGGGCTCATCGCCATTGAGCATGTCGCGCATGGCCAGGCCAAGCGAGTTGAGGTTGTTTTGGATCCGCAGGAGCTGAAGCGAATCTTTGCGGTTGCGGTCAATGGCCGTGGTCTGCAAATCGCGGAGGCGGGAAATCTGCGCGAGAGCGTACCACGAGAACACGGCTACCGCCGCCAGGGTGACCGCGAGTCCGGCCATCAGGCGGCCGGTGGGCGATCCCAAAATTTTCGTCATCCGAGCTCCCGGTCATTTGATGGCTAGTATGGCATCGAGCGGAGCGCCGGTGATACGCCCCTCCACAGACGTGAAGCCAGCCTCTTCGAGCAGCGCGCGATACTCGGACAGAGTGCGCTCGCGGCCTTCGGTAACCACGAGCATATTCAGCGATTGCATATTGGCGTGCGCCGGCCCGGTTTTGTCCTCGCGGAGGATCTTTTCGGCCAGGAGCAGACCTCCGCCCGCGGGAAGCGCCGCGCAGATTTTTAGCAGCAAAGCGCGAATCTTTTCTTCCGCCCAGTCGTGCAGAATACGTCCGAGCGCATAGAGGTCGGATTCGGGAAGAGGGTCGGTGAAGAAATCGCCGGGTGTGACCTGGGGGAACAACCGCGCAACCGCGGGCAAATCAAAAGTAATGGCTTCGAGGTGTGGATAACGGGCGCGCGCCGCCGCGGCGAGGTGCCCGGTGGCGCCGCCCAGGTCCACCAAGCGGTGGAAACGGGACAAATCGAACGCCGTCACGACGGACTCCGAAGTGAGCTGTCCGAAGCCGTGCATACCCAGCAGGAACTCCTTTGCGGATTCCTCGTCCCGGAAAAACATCGAGAATAAGGACCCGTCCAAGCCGAACGTCTGGGTCCAGCGGTGCGTCCCTTCGCGGACGGCGTCTTCCAGGTGAGCCCACATCGGGTAAAGGGCCCGATTGGAATAGCGCACGTAACCGGAGAGCGTGTCCGGGCTGGATGTCTTCAGATATTTTTCGGCCACCGCGGAGTTGCGGTATTCCTCACCCTGCTTTTCGAGCAGGCCGAGCGACACGCAGGCATCGAGCAGACGGGGAAGCTCCTTATGGCCGGCCGGCCGCGCCCCATCGAAAATACCCAGTTCCACCGCGGCGAACATCGTCTTCGAGCGGCGAAAGGCGTCAATCAGATCAAGAACAATTTCCGGCGAAGTGGTCATATCCCTTGAGAGCCAACGGACGGCCCATATACGAAACAGATCCGGCGCGGCCCCTGACAATGCTACCGATTTTGAATCCGGGCACGGAGACCTTGGGAGACGCCGTGTAGAGGAGTTCATAGTCCTCGCCATCATGGAGCGCCTGCTTAGCGGTGGCGCCGGGCAAAAGCGGAGGTACCCGGTCGATTTTGGCGGCAACGTTCGAGGCGGCGCAGAGGCGATAAAGGTCGAGGGAAATTCCGTCGCTGATGTCAATGGCGGCGGATGCCTTGCCGGCGAGCTTTCGCCCCAGTTCAATGCGCGGCTCGGGCTGTTTCTTGTGCTTCCAGCCGCCCAGCGGGCCTGAGACATAGATCAGGTCGCCCGGCTTTGCGCCGCTGCGGCGGAGCGCCTTCCCTTTGGCGACGCTGCCGCAGACCATCACGTCGCAAGTCAGTTTCGCGGCGTGAGACATATCTCCGCCGGCGAGAGCCATTTTGTATTTGCGCGCCAGTTTCAGCAGCCCTCGGTAAAAGCCATCGAACCATTTCCGGTTGACCCAGGAAGGCAACGCGAGCGACACCAGACAGAAGCGCGGCGAAGCGCCCATTGCCGCGATATCGCTCAGGGAGCGCGCCAGCGCGCGGGCGCCAGCCTGCTCGGCGGGAGTGGAGACGCGAAGAAAGTGTACGTCCTCTATGAACAGATCTGTGGTGAAGACCAGTTCCTGGCCGGCACCGGGACGGTAGATGGCGCAATCGTCGCCGATGCCGAGAGCGAGTCCTGGCGCGCGTCCGGCTTTCGCCTGCAAGCGCCGGACTAGCTCGCGTTCGTTCACGGGAGCTCCGCCGTTACTAAACCCGACGGTAACTCTTCGCCGAAGACCTTTCCGAAATCTTCCTCTTCGTCTCCTTCGAGGACCGGAATCAGACTTGGCGGCAGAGCGCGGCGAACAAGATCGAGCGACGCCGGGGCGAGGTCGCGCGTGGCGTCCCCGGTGCGGCGGGCGAGAGAAACCAGCGCGTCCGAGGAATTTTTGATTTTGAGCAGCGAGTCCAGCCAGCGCAGCGCCGTGCTTGCGGGAAGCACCTGGTTGATAGGGCCGTAGAACAGGCGGCGCGCGCCGAGACGCCCGATACACCAGAGACCGGGCTCCCGGAATTCACCGGTTTTGAGCTTGGCCATGATTGCGTCTCCCAGTTGCGTTCGTGTCGCGACCGGCAGCAGTTCCAGACTCGAAGCCGTGCGCCACATTTCGCGCAGCAGGCTGTTGTTCATGCGATGCTTTTTGGAACCTCGCGGCAGGATCAGGGGGGAAAGGCGCTGGAAGATGTCGGTCTGCTGGTTGCGATTGAGGCCGCCGGCGATCCTCCCCCAGAAAATCCACCAGTCGATCTCGTTCTGCGCCTGGTTGGGGAATTGAAGCCCGGCGGCATATACCCGCCGCGCCTGTTCAATGCGCCATTCATCCCCGGGGAATCCGAATCCCGGCCGGAGGCAAAAGCCGCCCAGATTTAGCCAGCGGATTTCGTGAGCGGCGGAGCGTTTGCGGCCTTCCGAGAGTTCGAGCATGCGGTCCGCAAGCCGCCGAATGGCGCTCAGTGGCCAGGAATTCCGGCCGAGCGAAAGAGCTTGTTCGAGCTTTCCGGGAAGCTCCTCGGGCGCCAGCGCGCCATCGGCGAAGGTCGCGGTCAGCAGCGCTAGCGCGCTCTCCATCCCCTCGTCGCTCACCACGGCAGCGGCCTTCGACCGCGTTTTGGCGGCGGCTTTGCGAAGCTCAAACTGCAATCGCCAGCGGTGCTCGCTGACCTTCGAATCCGCCCAGACTTCAAGAGTCCCTACTTCGGTGAGCCGGGCCCCCAATTTCACCGGAACCAGCTTTTCCCCCTGCTTGCCGAACCGGATCACCGCATTGAGCGGCGCGTGCAGGTGTGCCTCGTCCCCTCCCAGTTCCACGATGTCTCCCAGCTTGTCCTCCGTGCGGCTGAGCGAGCTGTAGAGCCGGAAGGAAACCGGCTTGTTGGCGACAAGCTGGAGATCCTGGCTGTCGATTTCGAGCGTCGAACCTTCTTCGGTGCCGCGGGGCACCAGGCAGACGGCCTTGAGCCTGTCGTCCTCACCGCCAATGCCGATAAAGTAGGCGCGCGGCAGACCTCCGCGCACAATCAAGCCCGCTCCGGTGGAGCGAACGTAGGAATAGTACGCCGCGCCGACGGATACCGCCAGGTCGAGATCCTGATTTTCGAAAGTCAGCGGACGCTTGCCGATCCATCTCTCCATTACATCCGCGACGCGGTTGCGCAGTACGTCGGGAATGAAGAAGCCGCCGTTGAACAGAATCGCGTCGGGCTTCGCGGCCTCGTTGCTCGCGAGAAAAGCCGCCAGATGACGGGTAATGGCCGGATCGGCGACGTAGGGCAGCCCCAGCTCACGGAAGAGGCTCTTCTTTTCCTCTTTCGGCTTGTCGTTGAAGTCACAGAATGGAAGAAAGCCTTCGAGCGCCAATTCCAGCGCTTCTTCGCGGAGA
>DASZXS010000050.1:0-67010 GCA_035545735.1 Bryobacteraceae bacterium
TCTGCGGCGTTCACAGCGACGTGGGAGGGGGCGAACCGGCGGACGACGAAACGCCGGACCGGGCGCTCTCCGACATCACTCTTGCCTGGATGATGAGCAAAGCGGCAGCGCTCGGGTTGAGGTTCGATTCCGAGGTGCGGCAGCAATATGCTCTGCCGCTCGATCCGAAGTTTGCCCTCGACACGCTGCATTCTTCGTGGAACCCGTTGTGGGGATTTCCCAAGGCGCGCGTCATCGCAGATGACGCTTCCATTGCGGACAGCGTCGTGATTCGCTGCCAGCATCTCGATGGATGGCAGCCGAAAAATTTGAAGTTGGTGGATGGCGCTCCGGCTCCCGGCTATCAAATCGAGCGGGTGGTGAGCGCGCCCGCGGCGGCGCTGACGGCTGGGAGATAAGGCTGTCCACCCGGAAAGGGGATGGCGGTGAGAACGCTCGTATTCCTACTCGCCGGCGCGCTGGCGCCGGCGCTGGCACAGAACCGCAGTAGCGGCGCCGCGGACAATCCGCACAACCACACCGAGCCCGAGGCGCGGACTACGCCTGCCGGCAGCAACGGCGATCTGCAGATGTCTCTTGCGTCCGGCGCGGGTGGCGTGCTGGCGGGACTACTCGGAAGTTGGGCTCTGGCGGGCAAGGGCGGCGAGCCGGCCAAACTCGTAAGCGATCGCGGGCCGCAATTCCCCGCCCTGTTCAGCATGAGCGCTTTCTCGGTGGAAGGCTTCGTCAAGGGTGGGTGGCCCATGGCGCTGGACTACGAACTGCGCGAGCCGGGCATTTACATGCTTACGGTGACCGCGGAAGGCGTCGCGCCCTTTACATATCTTTTGGACGGGACGCGCACCGGAAGGCAAACGGCCATCCTGACGTTACCCGCGCGCTTCGGCAGTGAGGGCGTGGTGGCGGTCTGCACCGTCCGGGCCCTGAGCAACTCTCCCGGGGAAGCGCGCCAGTTATTTTTCCGTGTCTTCGGCTGGGCCTGCGGCGGGCGAGCGGTGGGCTCCATTGCCATCGATCAGCTCAGTTTCACTCCGTCCGTCGTCCGGCCCAAGAACAAGGAAGAGGTTTTCTATGGCTTCCATTCGCATGCCGATTTCGAAAAGGTCACTGCCGAGTTCGAGCGCGTCGGCCTGGTAAAAGGCAACATCGTCGCTCAGGTCGAGGACAAACAGAACGTGGATGAGGTGGTGCGCCGCAATACGCGCATCTCTCACCAGCGGTGGAATCCCAAGAAAGCGGCGGCAGGCCAGCATCTGCTGCAGATTCGGGCCTGGTACAGCCTCAACCACGGCGGCGATTGGGTGATTGCATGGTCGCCGCAAATCGTGCGCATCGAACCGTAGCCATGTGGCTGGGAAAACATCCAATCGCGCGGAGAGGAGCGGCCATCGCCATTTTCATAGCGGCCGCTCTGCTGCAGGTCTTCTTCAAGAACATCCCGTGGCCGGTAGCGGTTGAGGGAAACGAAAAGCTGCGGGCGCCGGCCGCGAGGCTCGCCTCCGAGGAACTCGTATTGACCGGCGTCACCACGGCGCATCACGAGCGGCTGTTGACTTACCAGGGCAATCCATTCGAGACCGCCGATTTGGATTTCAGCAATGCCCGTTTGGGAGATCCAACCTCCGCGCTGTTGGAGGTGTTTCCTCCCCCTCCTCCAACCGGCGCGGGAGAATGGCATTTCGTCAGTCGCGACGAAGGGTCTGCTTCCGGTGACACCTGCCGCGCGTTTTTGGAAATCGATACATTAGGCGCCCCGGGAGATCTCAACGAGATCCATCTTTTCCAACTTGGCGAGCCCGGGTTAAGCCGGATGCGTGGTATCGAGATTCGGACTGATCGCGTGCCGCTTCTGGTAAACGTCAAAACGGAATGGCCTTCGGGAAACGAGAACCGCGCCATGGGGTGCCATAAGCGCCTTCAAAGCGGAGCGTGGTTTCGCGGCATTGTGAACCATCCCCTGCAGTTCATCGCTCAGCCGGGCTCAACAATTCGCATTAACTTTGTGGCGCTCGCGGCAGGCGCTCCCGCGTGGGGCGGACCGGGGAAGCCGCTGCAAGCCGCTGCCCTGGGTCCCTTGCTCGCGTCCCGATTGACCGTACGCCCCATTCAGGATGACGGTTCACCCGCGCGCCGGACCGCCGCACTGAGCCTGTCGGCTTATCGCAATTCGCGGCTGACGGTCGACAATCTCAGCATTGCGTCGGGTTCCTTCAAGGTTCGGGCCTCAGGCAAAGCGTGGGCGACAGTAAATGGTTCCGTGGCCGGGTTCGATCTCTGGGAGGCGCTACAGAAGAATGTCATGTTCGCCGCGCTGCTGGCCGCGATGAACGGACTACTGCTGGCATGGCTGCGCCAACTATTCTTTGGCGAACAAAAACGCGCGGACCCCGCGGCAAAGACCGGACCCTAGCCGGCAGCCTAGCCGGTTCCGGGGGTCGCTCATTCGTCCCGCGGCATCCGCGCCGGGTCGGTGCGCACGGCCCGGATCGCGGAAGGCGCCGCGGCCAGGCCAATCGACTCTATCTGCCGGTCAGCCCGGATGCGGCGCGTTGAGAGGCGCGATCAGAAGTTCAATCGCAGAGCCATTTGGATAATTCTCGGCCCTTGCTGAACGCCAGTCGCGCGGCCGAAATTCGCGTCGTTGAGGTTTACGTTAATTCCTCCGAACGACGTGCGATTGAACAGATTCGAGATATCCGTCCGGAACTCCAGATTTAACCGCTCCTTGATCGTTGTGCGCTTGACCAGGGAGAGCGATTCGGTGAGCAGCGGCGGATTGCGAACATCGTTCAGGTACGGCGAGGCGGTCCCAAACTGGTACGCCCCGGGTACCGCGAAGGCCGCGCGATTGAGCCAGCGGACGCTCGGATTGTTCGGATCGAGCGAAGTCCGGTCCACGCCGGTCTGGATCTCGCTACCCGTCGTGATGACGCGCAATTGCGGTGTAAACAGCACTCCTGGCCCGAGAGTGTTCACCGGCGCGTTGATGAGGATGGGAAGCCCCGAGCGGTATTGATGAATGCCGGCGATCGTCCATCCGCCCACAATCGTCTTCACGAGACCGTTGGAGTTGTTGAGGAACTTACGGCCGCGGCCAAATGGAAGATCCCAGGTATACACGAGGTTCAAAGTTTGGGGAACGTCCTGAATGGAGAGCGCCTTCTCCACGCCCAGGTTGTACTGGTCCTGCGGTGCTACGCCGTTTCCAGCGTTTGTGTAGGCTCCATTAATCGAAAGGTTCTTCTCCCAGGTGTAGTTCGCAAGCAGCGTTAACGCGCTATAGCGTTTTTCAACCTTCACTTGAAGGGCGTTGTAACTGGCGGCGCCACCACCCATGTAAGTGGACACAATATTGTTGTACTGAGGGTAAGGCCGAAGTGCCTGGGCAAGAGTGCCGGTGAAGCCGGCGTACGGAGCGGAATAACCCGCGGCCACGACGGCCGGCGATCCGATCGGCTGGCTAAGCAGGGCTCCCAGACTCAGGTAAGCCGGATCCACCTGATTGAACGGAATATAAGTCTCGAGATGAGTTCCATAGCTGCCGACGTACGCGGTGTCTAAGAGTATCCCGAGGGGAAGTTCCTGTTGAACGCTCGCCTGCCAGTTCTGGATGCGTCCGGCAAGTCCGTCTTTCCGGTTCAAGGCGAGAACAGTCTGACCATTCGCGTAGGTCGGGCTGATCACGGGAGGCATCTTGAAATTAGCCGGCACGGGGAATCCGCCGTCCCAGTTGAACGCGGGAGACACGCCGTCGGGAGTGGTTTGAGTTAAGGAAGCGCTCACGCCCCAACCGCAAGGGAAACATCCGCCGCCGGTATTCCCGTTCGCGGGAGAATAATACATTCCGTAGCCGCCGCGAACCACGGTCTTCGACGTCGCCTGGTAAGCCAGGCCAAGGCGCGGGCCGAAATTGCTCCAGTAGATTTCGCCGTAGCGCTTAAGCCCATTTCTGCCGGGCCCGGTGCCTGCGAAAGAGAGAGCGCCAAGGTGTCCACCGGCCAGATCGTTTGGAAGGGTCGGATCAAACGTCGAGAGAGTAAGGTTGGTGTCGGTGCGAGGAATGAAGACCTCGTAGCGAACGCCGATATTCAGCGTGAGCCGCGACGACACCTTGAAGTTGTCCTGGGCGTAGCCGGCGCGATAGCCGTAGATGTTGTTTACGCCGCTGGTATTGAAGTCCCGGCGGCCGTCATTGGGATCGCCAAGCAGGAAGCTCGCAAACGAATAGCCCGTCGCCGATTTGTTCGTGGGATCGGACGTCTGCAGGCTGTTGAAGTTGAACAGACCCTGCGCGTAGGAATCGTCAAACGGATGCTGGAAGGTGCGGCCACGATGGTATTCGCCGCCAAACTTGAACTCGTGACGGCCCTTGATCCACGTTATCCCATCGATCACTTCGTAAGTCCAGTTCTGTTGCGCGCCACGGTTCTTGGGGGCGTTTCCGAAGCCGGTGAGGCTGTCGGTAAAGGTCACAATCGGGAAGGACGTAGAACCGTTGGTGGCCACACCCGTGAGCCCCAACTTGGCCGGCCAGTCCTCGAGATGCTGCGGGAGCTGATGAAACAGGTCCTGATAGCGGCTCAAGCCGAACGTTGCATGGTTGAAGACCGTCGGAGAAAAGATGTAGTCGTGATTGACACGCGTGATGTCGGGCGTTTCCTGAGTCACCAGTCCGCTAGCGAGCGGCCCCGGAAGTCCGGACTCGGTCAGGTTGGTTTGCCGCTGCCAGCTATAAAGACCGCTCAAATGGCTCTTGTCCGAGAACGAGTGGTCGAGCTTGATGCTGTAGATATTCTTATCGACGGTCGCATCGCTCGTGGTGGCGTAGTTACCGGAGAGTCCCGGAGCCGTCGGATCGGGGATGAGGGAGAGCATCTTCGAAGAGACGGAACTCCAGCGGCTCTGCGGAATAATATTTCCCGGGAAAGCAGTGCGGGTTTGGACGCCGTTCACCGTCCGTGTGGTGCCCGGATCATAGATCGCCCGCGAACCGAGTTCGGAAAAGTCCCCCTGCTTCATCAGCGGTGTCGGTACGCTGGCGATTACAGTGGAGCCGCCATTGTTCTGCTGATAGCCGTTCCAGGTGAAAAACCAGAACGTCCGGTTCTTACCGTTGTAGAGTTTCGGAATAAACACCGGGCCGCCCACGGCAACGCCATACTCGTTCTGCCGCACTTTCGCCTTGCCGATGAACGGCCGGCGCTGGTTGACGGTCCAGCCCGCGGCGTCCAGTTTATCGTTGCGCAGGAAGTCGAACAGTGCCCCGTGAATCGCGTTGGTTCCCGACTTGGAGACAAAGATCTCGACACCGCCGCCCGAACGTCCATACTCGGCGGAGAAATTATTCGTCAGGACCTTGAATTCGCTATACATCTCCACCGATCCGATGCCGCCATTGGACACGAATGCGACGCCGCCGCTCTCCGGATTGGTGTGGCTGGCGCCATCGATCAGGATTTCCTTGCTTCGCCGCGCGCCGCCGTTGATGCTGGTCTCCTGTTGCCCGCCGTTCACTCCGCCGACATAGCTGATGAAGTTCTCGGGATTCCGGAATCCACCGGACACGAACAGGGGCGCGTCCGCCATGAACTTCGGCTGGAAATTCGTCCCGATATCGCTCGTCTGCGAATCCACCAGGGGCGGCTGCGAGGTGACGTCAATCGTCTGGCGTGTGTCGCCCAGTTCCAGGGCAAAATTCAATGTCGAGCGGTTCGCCACCGCGATCGTGATGCCGGTTTGACGCAGCATCTTGAAGCCGGCGCTTTCCGCCTCTAGGCTGTACGAGCCAACGCGAAGACTGGGGAATTCATAATACCCCTCGGCATTGGTCACGGCTTGCATGACGGTTCCCGCGCCTGTGCTTGTAAGGGTAATCCTGGCGCCCGAAATACTCGCCCCACTCGGGTCGGTGACGCGCCCGGCGAGAGAGCCAGTCGACGTCTGTGCAAAACAAACAGCTAGAAAGAGTCCGAACGCAAGAAAAAAACGTAACACGGGGCGCACCAATGGCGTAAACATGAATGAGTGTCTTCCCAAAACGAGATAGTAACTTGAGTTTAAGACCTGTGTAACGATGTGTCAAGCCGGGAAAATCCGGCGAACGAGACGAAAACTGGATCATGAATATAATCTTTTAAGCGTTTTATTAATAAATTAACAGGATCATTTCTCCAATATTTTTTCCACAAGCGGGCCGCTCCGCGAGAGATCCTGAGCCGCAACACTCCGGTTTCGCCACTCGGCACGATGGAGAAAAAAGGCATCCCCAGGCGCGGCAGATTCGTGGGAGGCTGTATCCATAGGCAGTATCGGCCCCAGGCAGTACAAACGAGGGAGCACAAACATGACGGACGCAGTGCAGTACGACGCAATCATGATCGGCACTGGCCAAGCCGCGCCTTTCCTCACCGGACGCCTCGCGAACGCCGGTTGGAAGGTGGCGGTGGTCGAGCGAAAGCTGTTCGGCGGAACCTGTGTCAACACCGGCTGCATTCCCACCAAGACCATGATTGCCAGCGCGTACGCCGCGCAAATGGCGCGCCGCGCGGCGGAGTTCGGCGTTGCGGCCGGACCGGTTTCGGTGGACATGGCCCGCGTTAAGGCCAGGAAAGACGAGATCTCGGCCCGCTCCCGAACCGGAGTCGAAGGCTGGCTACGCTCCCTGAAGAACTGTACGGTCTACACTGGCCATGCCCGCTTCGAATCTCCCCGCCGGGTCCGGGTCGGCGACGATCTCCTGGTGTCGGAGAAGATCTTTATCAACACCGGCGGCCGTGCGGCAATTCCTCCTCTCGACGGGCTGGATCAGGTCGACTATCTCACCAACAGCACAATGATGACGGTCGACTTCCTCCCCCGGCATCTCATCATTGTCGGCGGAAGCTATATTGGCCTGGAATTTGGGCAGATGTTCCGCCGTTTTGGAAGCGAAGTCACGATTGTCGAGATGGGGCCAAGGCTCATCCAACGCGAGGACGAGGATGTGTGCGACGCGATCCGGGAGATCGTCGAGCGGGAGGGCATACGCGTTCGCCTAAACGCGAAGTGTATCCGCCTCGCAAAGGATAGCGAGGGAGTCACCGCTCATGTCGAGTGTTCCCAGGATGCGCCCGAAGTTCACGGCTCGCACCTCTTGCTGGCCACCGGACGCAGGCCAAACACCGACGATCTGGGACTCGAACGAGCCGGCGTCGAAACCGACGGGCGCGGCTACATCAAAGTGGACGATCAACTCCGGACCAATGTACCCGGCATTTGGGCCCTGGGGGATTGCAACGGAAAAGGCGCGTTCACCCACACCTCGTTCAATGACGGCGAAATCGCGGCGGCGAATCTTCTCGATGCCGCTTCCGGCGCCGCCAACGAGCGCCGCGTGAGCGATCGCATTCCGGCCTTCGCGCTCTATATCGATCCTCCGCTCGGACGCGCCGGCATCACCGAATCCGAGGCCCGCAAGTCCGGCCGTCCGCTGCTCATCGGAAAGCGTCCGATGACCAAGGTTGGCCGCGCCGTAGAAAAGGGCGAGACACAAGGTTTCATGAAAATTGTTATCGATGCGGAGACGAAGCGAATTCTGGGAGCGGCCATCCTGGGTACTGGCGGCGACGAGGCAATCCACTCGATTTTGGATGTCATGTATGCGAAGGCGCCCTATACATTGATTCAGCGCGCCGTCCATATTCACCCCACCGTTTCCGAACTCATTCCCACGATGCTCGGCGAGCTTGAGGCGGTGAGCGCCCACTAATTACGGACACCGGCGAGCCTCTCCGCAAAAATCCTGATAGAGTATCCGCAGCAAGAGAGAGGACATCCCAATGTCTGTTTTCGTACTGGCGTTTCTGATTGGCGTAGTCGCCGGACTGCGATCGATGACCGCACCGGCGATAGTAAGCTGGGGCGCGCGCCTTGGCTGGCTCCCTCTTAGCGGCACGCCGCTGGCTTTTCTCGGCTATGCCGCAACACCGTATATTCTCACCGTATTTGCCATTGGCGAACTGATCGCCGACAAACTTCCCTCTACGCCCAGCCGCAAAGCGCCGATGGGATTTGGAGCCCGAATCGTCACCGGCGGGCTGAGCGGCGCGGCGATCGGCGCGAGCGGCGGACATCTGGCGGCCGGGCTGGTCCTCGGAGTGCTGGGCGCCATTGCCGGAACGCTCGGCGGCTATGAATTCCGGGCTCGGTTAGTCCGCGCTACCGGCGGGAAGGACCTTCCCATCGCCGTCCTGGAAGATGTCATCGCGGTCGGCGCGGCGATTCTGATCGTTTATTGAAGCTGTAAGCTTGTTCCATGAAATATTTCGATGCTATTGGTGCGCTCGCGCTGCTTACCGCCAGCGCCGCAGCGGCCAACCTGACTGGAGAGTGGGCCGGCTCGGTGCAGATTCCGCAGCGCCAAAGCCGCCCCGTTTCTCTTTGGCTTGACGCCCAGGGCGATTCCCTTACCGGCTATATGTCCAGCTCGCAGGGAAACGTCCCAATCACAAATGCAACGGCTTCGGCGGGCCGTGTTTCTTTCGATATCGTTCGCGATTATTTCGGAGAGGAGCGGCGCTCCACTTACTCCGCGGACGTGGACGGCGACCGGATGATCCTGCACATGCCCTCCTTCGGCGGCCGGGGCAGGGGTCTCGATGTGACGATGAAGCGCATCTCGACCGCCACGCCGAAACCTCTTCCGCCCGCGCCGCCGAAGGTCTCGCTTCCCGCGGCCGCACCGGTTCCTTCGAACGGACTGGCTAAAACTCCGCCGATGGGCTGGAACAGTTGGAACAAGTTCCGTTCGGAGGTGTCCGATAAACTGGTTCGCGAAACGGCGGACGCGATGGCCGGGAATGGCATGAAAGCCGCCGGATATCGCTATGTCAACATCGACGACACCTGGCAGGCCGGCCGCGACGCGCACGGCAACATCCTCCCGAATGAACGGTTCCCCGACATGAAGGCTCTCGCCGCCTATGTCCACGGCAAGGGTCTCAAACTTGGTATTTACTCTTCCCCCGGTCCAAAGACTTGCGCGGGCTACGAAGGCAGTTATGGGCATGAGGAGCAGGACGCGAAGACTTATGCGGCCTGGGGAATCGACTATCTGAAATATGACTGGTGCAGCGGCAGCACCGTATACGACTACCATTCGATGCAAGCTGTTTACGCCAAGATGGGCGAGGCTTCACTGCACTCGGGCCGGCCCATTGTCTACAGCCTATGCCAGTACGGCGTTCTGAAAGGCCCGCAATGGGGCGCGGAAGCGGGCGGCAATCTCTGGCGCACCACGGGCGACATTCGCGATACCTGGGAATCGATGTCCCACATCGGTTTCGACCTGCAACTTGACCTCGCCCCCTACGCCGCGCCGGGCCACTGGAACGATCCCGATATGCTCGAAATCGGCAACGGCGGAATGACCACCACCGAGTACCGGACTCATATGAGCCTGTGGAGCCTCCTGGCCGCCCCCCTGCTGGCCGGGAACGATCTCCGCAACGTTTCCCCCGCCATTTTGGCGATTCTGACCAACAAAGAAGTGATCGCGGTGGATCAGGACGCACTGGGCAAGCAGGCCACGCGCGTTTCGAAAACCGGCGATCTGGAGGTCTGGGCGCGGCCGCTGACCGGCGGCGCGATCGCCGTGGGGTTATTCAATCGCAGCGGCGCGCCGGCCAGTATCACTGCCCGCGCCGCCGCCATCGGACTCCAGGGCTCCGGCCGGGTCCGCGACCTTTGGACGCACACCGGCCGCGGCACGATCAACGGTGAATTTTCCGCCGAAGTGCCGGCCCACGGCGTCGTTATGGTTCGTATCGATCCGGTTCGCTAAACCCACATCGTATCTCGCCTGTAACGTGCGCCTGGAGCGGCGGCTAATCGTGGTTGGTCGGCGCTAAGTCGATTTGCACCAGATCGCTTGCCGGGACGCCTGGCGGCTTTCGTGGAGGCCGCAGCAGGTGTCCCGGCATGCGTGAGTAATAAGCCAGGCGCTCCACCAGTGGAAGTACCCGGCGAACCGTCTTGCCGTGAAAAAGAAGACTGCCCGCTACCAGCACCGGATGCGGAATGGTGGTGAGACAGCGCGAACAGATGTCGATCTCGCCTGCGCGCCCGCTGACGTGCATCCGCCGCATGCGCTGCATTTCATCCGAATTCCAAATCTCATCGAGCGCCTGGGTCCCGGCATTGCCCACCGGCGCACCGTCCAGCATGTAACTCTGGCAGCAGGGGTACACGTCTCCGTTGTGCTTCACGTACATGGGACCGCGCCACAAATAGTGGCAGGGATGTCTCCAGTCCTGGGAACTGTGGCCCGCCTCCGGCTGCAGCAGATTCGTCTCGTCTTCCTTCACCCGAACCTGATCTACTCCCGGCACCGCGCTCCAGAAGCGCACAAAATCGTCCACCTCGCCGGCGTTTTTCTCCATCCGGACCATCTGTGCCACTACTTGCACTTTCGCCTTGCGCTCATGTTTCATGCGCGCAAAACGGACAAAATTGGCGCGTACTTTTTCGAAATTGGCGCCCTTGCGGTAGTATTCGTACGACTCCTTGGTCGAGCCATCGAAGCTGAGGGTAATATGCTCGAGGGGTGTGTCCAGAAGCCGCGCCGAAGCCTGCTCGTCCAGCAGGGTCCCGTTGGTGGAAAGTAGCGTGGATATGTGATGCCGGTGGCAATATTCGATGCGGTCGAAGATTTTCACGTCCAGAAAGGGCTCCCCAAGCCCAATCAGCATCATGTGTTCGGCGCTTTGGGACGCCCCACGCACCAGCCGGGAAAAGATCTCACCGGTCATGTCCTCTTTGGGTTGCTTGTGCGTTTCCCGGGGACACATGGGGCAATAGAGATTGCACTTTGCCGTGGTTTCGACGATATATTCCACAGGCAGGGCGGAGAGACGGGACTTTCCGCGCAGGTAGCCCCAGAGAAGTTTGGCTCGATTCCACGCCCGCATGCGAATAATCTTTAATTGTATCGGGAAGTAACAGGGAGCAAGCATGAACATCACCCTCACGGGCGCCTCCGGTTTTCTGGGCCGCCGCCTGATGGCGCGGCTACTCGCGGATGGGCATCATCTGCACGTGGCCGGACGAACCGTGCCCGGCGGCTTGCCTTCCGGAGTCGCGTTTTCCCCTTGGCCTTCCGCCGGCAGTCCGTTTCCGCCGGACGCCATTGAGGCGGCCTCCGCCATCGTCCATCTCGCGGGCGAACCCGTGGCGCAGCGATGGAATGAAGAGGCCAAGAAGCGCATCCGCTCGTCCCGGGTCGATAGCACACGGCAGATTGTGAATGCGATCGAAGCGTCGGGACGCCGGCCCGAGGTACTGGTCTGCGCGTCGGCATCCGGGTTTTACGGCGATCGCGGGGACGAACTCTTAACGGAAAACTCCCGGCCCGGCGACGGCTTTCTGGCCGGCATCTGCGTCGAGTGGGAGAACGCCGGAGAGGCGGCTACGCGCCTCGGGGTGCGCGTGGTGTCGATCCGCACCGGCATCGTCCTCGGAACCGGCGGCGGCGCACTCCAAAAGATGCTGCCGCCCTTTCGCCTCGGCGCCGGCGGGAGGCTGGGGTCCGGAAAACAGTGGATGCCTTGGGTCCATCTGGACGATATCGTCGAGCTTTTCTACTTCGCCTTATCGAACCGGGCCGTCTCCGGGCCCTTAAATGGGGCCGCCCCCGAACCCGTCCGCAATCAGGACTTCACGCAGGAACTCGCCCTGGCTCTCCACCGGCCCGCGATCTTTCCCGTTCCTAAAATCGCATTGAGCATTCTCTACGGTGAAATGGCCGGGCTCCTGACGGCAAGCACGCGCGTAATTCCCGAAGCGGCGGAAGCGGCCGGCTTCCGTTTCCGCTATTCGTCGCTGCGCCACGCCTTGGAGTCCATTTTGGCGTAGGCCGGGCCCCGCCTTACTCTTGATCGAAGAGGCCGGGACGATCGATTCGTTCTCCTTTAGAAAAGACGGTCCGGATGCTCTCGGTGCGTTTTATGTCATCGACGGGATTGCCGTCCACCAGCAGAAGATCCGCGTCCCGGCCCACCGCGATGAGCCCGATACGGTCTTGCGCGCGGAGCAGCGCGGCGGCGTTTCCGGTGGCCGCCCGCAACGCCACGGATGCCGGGATTCCAGCCTCCACCCAGAGTTGCAGCTCACGATGCAGCGCCGGTCCATGGATCAACAGAATATTGCCGGAGTCTGTTCCGGCAACCAGCGTCACGCCCGCTCGCCACGCGGCGAGCAGATTTTCCTGCCCTTGCCTCAGGTTCACCGCCGGTGACTGTTCGTTCTTCGCCAGAGCCTTCCGCGTTGCAGCCAGAAGCGACGCGGGGCCCACTTGCTGCGCCAGCGGACGATCGAGCGGCTCCGCGTTGCCCTCCTGCCAATCCGTCCATGCTTCCGCGGCGGCGAGCGTCGGGTCGTACGTCTCATTCTGTTCCTTCATGCGCTGGAACAACCCCGCCGGAATCGGATCGCGGAACGAGCCGTGCTCGATACCGTCCACCCGCGCCTCCACCGCATCGGCGACGTCGCGCGCGTCCCCTGTATGAACCACGACCGGCAGTCCATCGGACCTGCCCTGCGCCGCCACCGCCTTGAATATCGGCAGCTCCATTCGGTTGAACAACATGCCGGCTTGTCCTTCATCGAGAATGGCCTTGATGCCGTCCACGCCTCGCGCTTTGAGCACGTCCACCATCGCGCGCGCCTCTTCCGGCGTCTTCGGGAGCCGCACAATCTGCTCCGCGACTTCGGCGCGCGCCGCCGGTGGAAGATATTTCAGAAACTCGGTTCCGTGCCCGCCTTCGGTCGTGAATAAGGGCCCGCAGAGATAGACACTCGCGCCCAGCCGCACTCCGGATGCAATCTCCGCGCGCGCTTGGATAACCGGATCGACCGCATCGCCCACACTCTTGACGGTGGTCACTCCGCTGTACAGATACGCGGCCAGCTCGCGGGGAATGCGCTTCGGGTCTGTGTATTCCTGCGCCGAGGAAAGAACTCCGCCCGGCGCGCTGAGGTGAACGTGAACGTCGATAAGCCCGGGGAGGACCGTCTGCCCGGCGGCTTCGATCAACTCCGCGTGGAGGCTCTTCGCATCGGGCGGTGTCCCGTTATAGACCGCCGCGATTTTTCCATTGCGAATCAGGATACCGCCGGATTCGATCACCTTTCCATCGCCCACGAAAATGCGCGCGCCGCGAATCAAGCGCGTCCGCCCCCGGCTGAGGCCGCGGCTTAGAACCTTCGATTTTGCAATGGCGTCCCGTGTGTGAGCCTGCCACACGCCCATCAGCAGAAAAGGGCCGAGGATCGCCAGCACCCAAAGCTTCGACTTTCCACTTACCTTCTGCTCCTTCTCCCATCGAAAAAGCACTACGCCGAGAAGGGTGCCCGCCACAGCCGTTAAAAGCAGCGCGCCCGCCGCCGCCGAGTTCTGAGCCAGCGTTTCCCGCCCTTCGAGAATCGCCTGCATTCCGTTAAAGAGATACGTCGACGGTAGGAATTGCGCCACCACCTGGACCCAAACGGGAAGGGCTTCCACCGGGATCGTGGCGCCGCTCAAGAAGAGCATCGGAAGGTAGAGAATCTGAATCAGGATCTGGCTCTCCTGCATGGAATTCACCACCGAGGCGACAATCACGCCAATGCCGCGGAACGCGACCAGGCCCAGCGAGACGAATGCCAGAAAAGACGGCAGCCGCTCCGGCCAGGGCATCCCGTAAAAGAAGTGCGCCAGCGCCACAATCAGCAGCACCCCGGGGAGGAAAGTAATCAACCCCACCACCAGCGACGCGGTAAGAATGGGGCTTGCCGAAATCGGAGCGACCTTGAAGCGGCGGAGAATATTCGCCTCGCGCTCCGAGACCGCGCGCATCCCGGCGCCAAACAGGCCGCTGCCGAGAACGCCGATCACCATCACCATGTTCACCACTTGAACAATGTAGCCGCCCTGCTGCGCCTGAAACAGCTCGGCGAAGATAAAAAAGAACATCAGCGGAAACGCGTAGTTGAAAAACATCACCGTCCGGTCCCGCATCGTAAGATTCAAGTTACTGGAGATGCACGCCAGGTACGCCCTCATTCGCGGAGCTTCTTTCCGGTCAGTTCGATAAAGACATCCTCCAGCGTAGGCCGCGTCAGATGAATATCGGAAAGCGTGAGAGCGCTTTGGTCGATCCACTTCACCAGGTCGACGATGGTCTTCGCCGGCTCGGCGGAATGGACGGTAAGCCCGCGGCGCGTTTCGCTGAAGGTGTGCCGCAGGCAGCCTAGAAATCCTGGCGAATCCTCCGGGAGCGCCTGTTCACACTCGATGTCGATCACCGATTTATCCAGCGTCCGCTGTTGAATCTCGCGGGGTGTTCCCAGCGCGATGATCTTTCCCTCGTCAATGATGGCCACCCGGTCGCACAGGCGCTCGGCTTCCTCAATATAGTGCGTGGTGAGAAGAATGGTCCGCTTGGCGTCTTTCAATTCTTCAATCAGCTTATGGATCTCCAGACGCACCTGTGGGTCGAGACCCGTGGTGGGCTCATCCAGAAAGAGAAGCTGCGGGTCGTTCACCATCGCCAGGGCCAGCGCGACGCGCTGCTTTTGGCCGCCTGAGAGCTTGGAATAGAATGAATTTCGCTTCTCCCCGAGCTGCAGGCGGTCCAGCAGCTTTTTCAGGTCCACGTTCCGTGAATAAAACGCCGCGAACAAGTCGAGCGCTTCGTGAACGCGCATCTTCTCCGGCAGGTTGGTAGCCTGCAAGCAGACTCCGATCCGGTTTTTCAATTCGCGGACTTGAACGCCGGGGTCAAACCCCATGACGGAGACAGCGCCGCCGCTGCGATCCCGCAGCCCTTCCAGGATTTCGACGGTGGTGGTTTTCCCCGCCCCATTGGGACCAAGCAGGCCAAACACCTCTCCCGCCCGCACCTCGAAGTCGATTCCGCGGACCGCGTGAACGTCTCCGTATGACTTCCTAAGGCCCGTTACCGAGATCGCGGCCGCTTGCGTTGTCACGCGTTCGCGTATACGGGTGCGCCGGCCAGCACGCGAATCGATTCGCGGCAAAAGGCCGGGAGATCCTCGGGCTTGCGGGAGGTGATGAGGTTGCGGTCCACCACGACTTCGGCATCCTCATAGAGAGCGCCGGCATTTACGACGTCGGCTTTGATCGCGAAAAAACACGTGGCTTTCCGTCCTTTGAGAATGCCGGCGGAACAGAGAACCCATGGGCCGTGGCAAATGGACGCCACCAGTTTCCCCTGCGCATCCATTTCATGCACGAGCCGGTTTGCTTTTTCGTGGCGGCGAATATGGTCGGGAGCATAGCCGCCCGGCACGACGATCCCGTCGAAATCGTCCGCGCCGCATTGATCGTAGGATCGCGCGGCAGTCGCCGGGTATCCGCATTTGCTCGGGTAGGTCTTCCCCGCTTCCGCGCCCACCAGAATCACTTCCGCGCCGGCCTCCTGGAAGCGGAAATAGGGATACCAGACCTCCATCTCCTGGTACGCCTGGTCAACCAGAATCGCGATTCGCTTGCCCGTTAATTCCATGGTGATTGCTCCGGTCTCTATCATTTTAAACCGCGTTGGCGGACGGCATCTTTCAGGGCTCTCTGGGCGGCCGCATTCGCCGGATCGCGCCGCGCGGCGTCTCTCAACTCGGCCATTCCCTCATCCCAGTTACCCAGCCGAAGAAGGACCACCCCCAGATTGACCCGGATGCCAACATGTTCGGGATTGAGTTTCAGAGCGGCGCGATATTTCTCGCTCGCGCCTTTCCAATCGCCCGCCTTTTCCAGCGCCGCCCCCTGGTTGTTCACCCGAATCGCGGCCAGGGCATTCTGCGCCTTCCTGTCGTTATCCAGCAGCAGCGCAGCCAACTGGCGCTTCACGGCGTCCGCTTCGCTGTTGTTGTGGGTCTGGCGCAAGGCCAGTTGCAGCTTATAGAGGGCGGTCTGATTTTTGGGATCCTGCCGCACGGCTTCCCTCAAATGCTCCACCGCGCTTGACATTTGGCCCTGGTCGAAATACTCCGATCCAAGCCGCGTTTGAATCACCGGATCGCGAGGATTTAGCACACCCGCGCGCTCGAAGGCATCCAGCGCTCCGGCGCTGTCGAGCAGCGTTTTACGGGCCTCTCCCAAATCCGACCAGGCTTCCGGAAAATCCGGCCGCAGCGTCACGGCGCTCTTCAATTCCCGAGCGGCGTTCTCCACCGAATCCTTCGCCGTGTAGACCTTTGCCCGCAAATAGTGAGGGTATGCGGCATCCGGTCCCGCCGGGAGCAACTGCAAAGCGGCGTCCAGTTCCGCTCCGGCCGCGTCAATCTGCCCGGCTTGCAGCAGGACAAGCCCAAGGTTCACCCGCGCCTGCGCAAAACCCGGTTTCAGCTTCGCGGCGGTTTCGAACTCTGGACGCGCCGCGGCGGCATCTCCAAACTCGTTGAGCGCTTCGCCCAGCGCATTGTGGGCCTCCGCCGAGTTCGGGCGCAACAGAACGGCCTCTCGCAAAAGAGCAAGAGCCTCCCGGTCGCCATCCTCCTGCAGCACACTCCCCAACAGCAGACGCGCGTCCGCGTTCCGGGCGTCCTCTTGAATGATTTTCCGGAGCACTACGACGGCCTGGTCGTGCTGACCGCGCCGGAGTAAGTCCCATGCGCCCTCAACCGGAGCGCGCTGCGCCACCGCAAGGGCGCAAGCGCACAAAAACAGGGCGGCGCGTCGCATGTTTAACCAAACTTCTCCCGGCGCACAATTCCGGATTCTTCCCGGACATGGATCAATCGATTCGCCGGGACGCCTTTCAATTTTTCAACCGCGCCGAGCGGCCAGCGAATCTCCACGTCCGCGACCCCGGCGGCGCCCAGCCCGAAGTGCAAACGGCTGTCGTTCACGGAAAGATACGACGACTGGCTCAATACTTCCTGCGCCTGAACGTTCCCTCCGTAAGAGACGATAACGCGCGCGCCAATGGCGCTGCGATTGGACTTGACGCCCTCCAGCTTGATCTTCAGCCAGTGACCCTTCCCGGTCACATCGTTCCGCAGCAGAGAGGGCGGCTCATTTTGATTCACGACGACGATGTCGACGTCGCCGTCGTTATCGAAATCGCCAAAAGCGCATCCCCGGCTGCAGTGCGCCGCATCCACGCCCGGACCCGCCTGGCTCAATAACTCCTCGAACCGCCCGTTTCCCAGATTGCGAAAAAGAACGCGAGGAGTTTTGTAACCCTCGAGCACCTCCGGATAAATGCCACCCGTAACCCAGAAAATGTCCGGCGCGCCATCGTTATCGAAGTCCGCAATGCCCGCGCCCCAGCTTATGTAGCGCGTTTCCACTCCCAATCCCGAACGTGTCGTCATGTCGCGAAAATTCCCGTGGCCGTCGTTGAGGTACACAACGGGAGTATCGGAGGAGAAGTGCGTCTTGACGATATCCAGGCTACCCGAAAGGGTCAGGTCGCCGACGCCGAGCCCCATTCCGGCCTGCTCCATGCCGTCCTCGCTCAACGCCACGCCCCGGTCCAGCCCCTGCTCTGAGAATGTTCCATCGTGGTTATTGCGAAATAGAAGGCTCGGCGTGGAGTCGCAAGCGACGTAGATGTCGGGCCAGCCGTCGTTGTCGAAATCCGCCGCCACCACCGTCAGACCATAGCCGCCGGCCGCTTTTCCGATGCCGGAGGCTTCCGTGACGTCGGTGAAGGTGCCGTCGCCATTGTTTTTATAGAGGCTGTGGCGTCCATAGGGAAGCCCGCGCGGACCGCAGGCGACTGGCGTGCCGTTGTAGTCGCAGCTCCCCGGCCCGCCCGCTCGCGGCACGGCGTCCATCTCGAACGTCAGGTAGTTCGACACGAACAGGTCTAGTTTCCCGTCGCGGTCGTAGTCGACAAACGCACATCCGGCGCCAAAACGCGGATTCGCATCGAACAGGCCGGCCTCCCGGGTTACGTCGGTGAAAGTGCCGTCGCCGTTGTTGCGGTAGAGAACGTTATGCCCCCAATAGGTGAGAAACAGATCTTCGAACCCGTCGTTATTGAAGTCGCCGGCCGTAACGCCGTTCGCGTAGCCGGAGCGGAGGAGGCCCGCGCTTCGGGTTACGTCTGTGAACGTGCCGTCGCGATTGTTTTTGTAGAGGCGGTTGGAGGCGTCCGGAGGCGGATCTCCGAACCGGGAACCGGAGAGCACCAGGATATCGAGCCAGCCGTCGTTGTCGTAGTCGAGGAACGCCACGCCGGCGCTCATCGATTCGATGATGTAATCCGCGCGGCTGGCATGCCCGGCCACCGTGATGCCCCGAAGTCCCGCCGGCCGCGCCACATCGAGGAAGCGAGCATGGAAAGGAAGGCCGGACGCCTTGCCGCGCATCGCGGAGTGAACCTCGCGCGAAGCCATTCCTTGCGTTCGCCCGGCGATTTCCTCGGCGCGCGTCTGTCCACAAAGAAATCCGGCGGCCGGCAGCGCCCACGAGCGCAATACTCCGCGCCGTGTGAGAACTGCTGGCCGCCGGATCCTCATCCGAATAGTATAAAGCCGGCCGTCAGAACAGAATCTTCATACCGATTTCGATCTGACGTCCGCTCTGGTTGCCATAGGTCGCGCCCTGCGCGCCGAATGTGCCGCCGGGAGAACCCTGGAACAACGCCTGCCCGAAAGTGGAGCTGTAAACATTGGTATCGGGGTCGCCGCGGTTCAGCCGGTTGGTCGCATTGTAGGCGGCCATCTTCAACTCGGCGTGTACTCTCTCCGTGATGTTGAAGCTCTTGGTGAGGTTTGCATCCAGATTCCAGAAGTTTGGCCCTGTCAGGCATCCGTACTGCAGCGGGTTGCTGCGCAGCACGTACGTGTTTTCGGGAATCGGAGAGAATGCCGCGGTGTTAAACCATTTCTGCGGTGTGGGGTTGTCGACGCACGGATCACCAGAAACAATCAGGTTTCCAAAGCGCGGAAAATCGCCGGACATGAAGGTCCACAGCCCGGCAATTTTCCAACCGCCGACAACGTAATTCGCCAATTTTGGAACGGAGCCCAGGATCGGCTTACCCGTTCCGAAAGGAAGTTCCCACGTGCCGGCAATGTTGAAGCGATGATGCGGTTGATTGCTGTCCTGCCACACCAGGTCGTTGGTATAGGCTTGTTCGTCGTCGAACACGCTGCCTCCGGAGGTTCCGTTGGTCTGCGCTCGCTCGCGAATGTAGACATAGGAAACCAGGAAGTTATAGCCCTTGCTGAAAGCCTTCTGCGCTTTCAGTTCCACCGATTGATAGCGTTCCCGCGCTCCCAGGACGCCCAGTTCATAGAGACCGCCGTATTGCGGATAGGGTACCAGAAGCGATCCCAGCGAAACCGTTGGCTGGTTGCGGAGTGGTCCGGGGAACAACGCAGGGGTCAGATAGTTATAGAAAGGATTGGAAACCTGCTGGTTCAGCTGGTTCTGATACTTCACCGCAAGCGCCGGGTCCATATTGTTCAGGTTCTTCGTATACTGCTGGTTTCCGAAGTTAATGAAGTACGTCCCCGACACCACGATCTTTCCGGGCAATTGCCGCTGCAGGTTGATATTGATGCGGTCGTTGTAGGCTTTGTGCTGATTCTGGTCGTACCAGAGGAGCGCCTGACCACCGCGGCCCAGGCTGGTCCCGTAGCCCTTTCCGACAATCGGAATCAGGGGATTGATGGACGCCGGATACGGGTCGGAAATCGTCTGCTGCGGCACTCCCTGAAGCAGTGGCGCCGTGTTCTGCGAACCGGTAAAGCCCAGGAAGGGCGGCTCCAGGAATCCCACGGTTTCGTAGCCGGGCACCGGGGCCAAGTCGATGTTCATCTCGTACGGGACGGCGTAGCGCGCATACCCGACGCGCAGGGCCGTCTTGTCGTCGATCCGATACGCGAGTCCGGCGCGAGGCTGCAACGCAAAGATCTGCGCCTTCCACATACCCGGATTCCTGTCGCTCGTGAAATTCCAGAGGCCATTCCACTTGTAGAAATCATTCCCGACGATACTCAGAGCGGCAGCGGGCATTTGAGGCGGATTCGCCTGCATTTCCGGCACCGGTGCGTAAATGTCGAGTCCCTGCGAGAAATTATGCGAGGGGTCGAATATCGGCCTTTCGTACTCATTGCGCAAACCCAGATTCACGGTAAGGCGCCGGCTGACTTTCCAATCGTCCTGGAAATACATGCCGAAAAACTGGATATGCGGATCGGGCGCCGGACCGCCAATCATTTGCGATTGACCATCGAGCGCTCCCAGCAGAAATGTGGCGAACTGGTCGCCGTAGTGGAGCGTGTCGGGATTGTTGAAAGTGTTCGCAGTCAGCGCCGGATTGAAAAAGAAATTCGACGTACTCGAAACGTAAGTGAGGCCGTAGCTTTCGCGCTCTTCAAAACCGGCTTTGAGGTAATGCGAACCGTGCTGATGCGCAATCTTGGCGCTCATGGCCTGCCCCTTCGGATGCTGGTTCCAATAAAAACCGCCGCCGCCGAATCCCTGGCCGCCTATATTCATATCCGGGAAGTACACCGGCACACCCACGGACGCTTTCTGATAGGACTCGTACCATGGGTTGTTCGGCCAGATGGAGGCCCACCCGTTGTCGCCCATGCTGGGCGAGACGTAAGCGTCGAGCAGGCTGTGCCAGTCGCCGTGGAACTCAACCACGGTTCGAGGAGTTGCGGTCCAGATTGCATCGCCGCCTACGTTGGTAGCCGCTCTCGCCGTGCCCGTGGGCACGTACAAAATCGAGTTGTTCGGCGTCGGATTGCCGGCCAGATCCGTCGTGTTATACCGCGCCACTCGTCCGAACATTTTCCATTTGTCGCTGATGTTATAGTCCACGCGATCGGAGAAGTTGTAGTAGTCGTAGTTTTCGATGAAGCCCTTCTTGAAGTTGTTCACCCCGGTGATGTTGTCACCCGGATTGTTGGCGGGCCAGAACTGCTTCATCAACGACGCCGAAAGCGGGTCCATGCGGCTGGTAGGAATCTGATTCCCCGCAAACGGCAGCACGGTCACCGAACCGTCGGGGTGCAACTGTGTCGTATAAGGATCGAAGATCGTGCGAACGCCGCCATCGATGTTCAGCGAATGAGAAAAATCGCCACCCTGTTCGGCGGACGTCGGCACCGTTCGAACGTAGCTATTCGGGTAGCCGACCTTCCAATACTCCAGGGAAGAGAAATTGAAGAGCTTGTTCTTCAGAATCGGGTTCCCGAACGTGCCGCCGAACATGTTTTGCCGCTGTGAGTTCAGGCTAAAAGTGGTCCGGTCGGCTTCCGCGCTGAGCCACGGATAACGGCCGAGGTAGAACGCCGTCCCATGAAACTCATTGGTGCCGGACTTCGTAATCACGGAGATGCCGCCGCCGGCGCTGTGCCCCGATTCGGCATCCACGCTGTTGGTGGAGACGATCACTTCCTGGACCGCGTCCGTATTGGGCGGCGTGGAATTCTTCTGTCCCATGCCGATCGGCATGCCATCCACCAGGAGGTCATTCTTCAAGTTCGTGCCGCCGCCGAGATCGACGCTGTTGGCGGCCCACGAGTGATAGGGCTGCATTTCGCCGCGTGTATTCACGGCCGACGGGGCGATCAGCGTCAGTTTGAACGGGTTACGGTCGAAGCGTGGAATCTCCGACGCCATCTTCGAATCGATTGTCAGTTCCTTATTTGCTGAATTGAACTCCACAGCCTCTGGCGTGTCGGTCACCGTGACGCTCTCCTGGACGGAACCGGCCTTGAGGGCCGCGTTCACAGTCACGTCGCCGTGCGCCTGCATGACGATATTTTCCTGAATGAATTTGTTGAAGCCGGGCGCCTCGATCGTGACGACATAGGACCCGGGGTCGACCAGATCGAACAGGTACAGGCCGGTGTCGCTGGACTGGCGGACCACGCTCACGCCGGTTTTCACATTGAGCAGCCTAACGGTCGCATTTGTGACTACGGCGCCGCTTTGATCGTTGATTATTCCTTGAATTCGACCGCGGCTATCCTGCGCCTGCAACGACATCCAGCAAAAGAGCAAACACACGGAAAAAATCCACAACGGAAAATAACTCTTTTTCATAAGCTACGGAGCCTTTCTTAAAATTATTGTGGACGGCCTGGGCAAAGGCCGGTGTAATCGTTGACCAGAATGCTGACACAACCTCAAATTTCTGGGGTCAAGTATATACCTCGTTTGCGCGTTTGTGCAATCCTTTTGCGAATTACGGCAACATGCCGCACCAAATCGGCCAACTTTGCTAGCTTTTTCAGATTTATCCCGATCCAACTCATTCGAATTGGATTGGGCGCCGGAAGAATATCGTTCCGCGCTAAGCTTGGAGTTCCAAACGGTCCGCACCAGCGGACAACGGATCAATCGCGAGGATTGGGGATGGATCTAAACATCTTGCCTTTCGACGCCGCGCCCGGGCGCTACGGGAAGCAGGCCGAGGATCTCCTGCGAGCACACGGAGCCGGCGACCCGGACGCGGTCCGCGTCATTCACCACAATCACCCGCGCTTTCTCGATCCCAAGATTCCCTGGCTGCCCAAGGACATGACCGCTTCCGAGATTCGGTCCGCGCCGTTCGATCTCGCCGATGCCCGGCTAACGCTCGCTCGTTGGTACAACTTCCTCGACTGGCATTCCCTGGCAGCCCATGCGGCCGAGGCTTCGCGCGCCGACTCACCGGTCCATCGCTTTGAAGCAGCGGTTGAAGCGGTCATTCACGGAGACCTGGAAACACTAGGTGCACTCCTCGACCGGCATCCCGAACTCGTCCGTGCCCGCTCCCTGCGCGTCACCCGCTTCGACCCGCCCGTGCATGGAGCTACCCTGCTGCACTACCTGGCGGCGAACGGAGTGGAGGGCTACCGGCAGAAAAGTCCTCCGAACGCGGTAGAGGTCGCGCGGCGCCTCCTTACAGCGGGCGCCCGGGCGGATGCCTTCGCGCACATGTATGGCGGAGAGTATGCGACTCTGAGCCTGCTGGTATCGAGTTCTCCTCCGGCCGAAGCGAAGGTGCAGGTGGGGCTGATCGATATACTTGCCGATTTCGGCGCCGCTGTCGAACCGCTCGGCTCACCACAATGGGGGTGGCCGCTCATGACGGCGCTGGCCTTCGGTCACCTCGACGCGGCGCGCGCCCTGATTCGGAGAGGCGCAAGCGCGAACAATCTCGCCGCCGCCGCGGCGCTGGGAAACCTGCCGCTCGCCGGACAGCTTCTCCCTGCCGCCAGCCCGGAAGCACGCCACCAGGCGATGGCGTTGGCGGCGCAGCACGGCCAGACAGAGATTGTCCGCCTGCTGCTCGATGCCGGGGAGGATCCCGATCGCTATAATCCGGCTGGCAATCATGGCCATTCGACACCTCTCCATCAGGCCGCGCTCGCGGGCCATGAGGAGGTTGTGCACCTGCTGGTGGAGCGCGGCGCGCGCCTGGACATCGAGGACTCCATCTATCACGGCACACCGCTCGGCTGGGCCCTTCATTCCGGACAGTCGGCGATTGCGGATTATCTGCGTTCCCGAATGGGAAGTGAGAGTTAAGCCTCTTCCGATTGCGCCATCCGCGATTCCTCCAGATCGAGTTCGCGCTCAATCCGGCGCAGCACCTCGTCGTTGATGCGCCCTTCGTTTCGCAGCCGGATGGCCGTTTGACGCTCTACGCGGACAGCCTCCAGAGACAGGTCGAGGTAGCGCCCATAGTCCGCCGCCTCGTTCCGCTCGTTGAGGTTCGCCAGCCGCTGGTGGTAGTGCCCGGTGAGGTGATCGTAATGTTCAGCCGATGCGGCGGCATCCCTCTCTTTCGCCGCTTCCAGGTGACTCACCGCCGCTTGGATCACGATCCGGCGCGCCTCCAGTTCCTCGCAGTTCGGACCGGCGGCCTGCGCCAGGCCGAGCCAGCGAATGAACGGGGGAAGAGTGAGGCCCTGCAGGATCAAGGTGACGAGGATGACGCAAAAGGTGAGAAATACAATCAGCGACCGCTGCGGAAAAGAACTGCCATCGGCCATCACCACCGGCAACGCAAGCGCCGCAGCCAGCGACACAACCCCGCGCATCCCGGTCCAGCCGACCACGAAAACCTCACGCGGGCGCAGCGTCCTGGCGCTCCTCGCGCCCGAACGCGAATGCATGCCCGAGCGCGAATGAATAAAGGACGCGATGCCGGCGCCCGGAAAAACCCATGCGAGCCGCAGCACGATCAAAATGACGCTGAATGCCGCGCCCTCCAGCACCAGCACGCGAAGGTCTTTTCCGGCGATGGAGGCTCGAATAGACGGCAGTTGCAGCCCGATGAGGACAAATACCAAGCCGTTCAGGACGAACGTCAGCGACGCCCAAACCGACCAGACCTGGATGCGAACCGGCGCGGAAAAGAAATCGGCGCTACGCCGCGATAAATATAGCCCGCAAGCCACCACGGCCAGAACCCCGGAGGCTCGAACCGCATCCGCCGCAAGATAGACCGCGTACGGAACCAGGATGCTGAGCGTGATCTCAATCGGTCCGTCATCCACGCGCCGTTCGATCTTGTCGACCATCCAGGCCGCAATCAGACCCAGCCCGACGCCGCCGATCGTGAGCCAGGAGAATGTCAGGATGCCTTCACCCCAGGTCGGCGACCGTCCCTGCACGACAATGGCAATCGCAAATTGGAGCGCCAGCAAGCCGGTAGCGTCATTCAGCAGACTCTCGCCCTCCAAAATGTCGACAATCCGCGCCGGAAGGCCGACGCGGCGCGCGATGGAAGTGGCGGCGATCGCATCGGTGGGCGCGACCACCGCTCCCAACACCAACCCAAGCCGCCTGTCGAAACCGGGAAAAACGTGCGGCGCAACCAGTGACACGCCGATCACCGTAAACCCCACCAGCCCCACCGCCAGCAGCGAAATCTTGCCCAGATTGAAACGAAAATCCCGCCACGAAGTCGTCCAGGCAGAGGCGTAAAGCAAGGGGGGCAGCACAACCAAAAAAACCAGATCCGGGTCCAGAGCGATCTTTGGGATGCCCGGGATAAAGCTGAGGGCCAGACCGCCCAGCACCATGACAATGGGATAGGGCAGGCGCATCTGCCGGGCAAAAACGCCGAAAATCACAATAAAGAACAACAGGGGAAGAAAAACGAGCTCTACTGCTCCAATCCCGTGCACGCGCCCTCCCTCCTTTTGAAGATACACGGGATCTCCCGCCGCGTCCTTTTGAAAATACACCGGATCTTCCGCCGCCCCCCGGAACAACGGGGCGACCCGGGACGTATACCGTGAATGAGGGCGCGCGCCAGCGAGCCCCTTCGATGGAAGGAATGACTTCGAAACCCTTCGCCATGCGGGCGCTCTGGGCCGCGACGATTTTTCTGCTGGTCATCGCGGTGGCAGTCGTCACCCGCCGCGCGGTGGCACTCTGGGCGCCCTCTACCGCGGCACCCCGGTTTCCGGAGGCGGCGGCGCTCGACGCCGGCTTTTCACGCCACCGTCTGCTGACAACTCTCCATATATTTCCCGGTCTCCTCTTTCTCCTGCTGGGCAGCCTGCAATTCGTGAAGCGGATTCGAAGCCGGCATCCGCGGCTGCACCGCTCGATGGGGCGTGTCGCGCTCGCCTCCGGCGCGGCGGTCGGGGTCACGGCGCTGGTGATGAGCCCGCAAATGGCGACAGGCGGCGTGAATGAGACCGCGGCCACCACGTTCTACGCGATCGTTTTTCTCTATGCGCTCGGGAGGGCGTTTTTGGCGATCCGGCGCGGGCGAACGGCACTTCATCGTGAATGGATGATCCGCGCGTTCGCCGTAGGGCTGGCCGTGGCGGCGATCCGCCCCATCGTCGGCGTATTCTTTGCCACCAGCCGCCTCACGCATCTTACCCCGCACGATTTCTTCGGCGCCGCGTTCTGGCTCGGCTTTACGTCCATGCTCCTCGCGGCCGAAGTCTGGATCAACGCCACGCGCCCCCGAGCCCGGCCATCCTCTATATAGCTGGCATAATGGCGTATCCGTGGAGCGGCGAGGAAGAGGGTTCGCTCTACCCCGCCCTGCACCGCAGGGAAGAAAGCCGCCTGATTCGCGCGAAGCCGTCGGCTTATATGGTTGCTGAATTACTCAGTTACCAGTCAGCGCCGCGACATCGGCGTACGCATGGTGCTGGGCGAGCGCCCCGTCACGCCATGATGGGCCGGATCACTTCGCCGTAGACGTCCGTGAGCCGCCGGTCAATTCCGTTGTGGCGGTAGGTGAGCCGCATGTGGTCGATGCCCAAGAGATACAGCATCGTGGCGTGAAGGTCGTAACAGAAGGTCGGATTCTCCGCGACCTTGTAAGACCACTCGTCGCTCGCGCCATAAGTGGTCCCGCCTTTGAAGCCGCCGCCCGCCACCCAGCTTGTGAACGCGGTCGGATTGTGATCGCGCCCCTTGCCTCCCTGGCTGCACGGCATGCGACCGAATTCCGTCACCCAGTGGACAATCGTGTCGTCCAGCATTCCACGCGACTTCAAGTCTTTGATCAACGCAGCCGCCGGCTTGTCCATGCTCGCCGCCATCGCCGCATGGTCCTTGGCGATGTCTTCATGGCTGTCCCAGTTTCGCCGGGGGAAGCCGTTGTCCGCCCCGCTCCAGATCTGCACGAACCGTACGCCCCGCTCCAGCATCCGGCGCGCCACCAGACAGTTTCGTCCGAAATCTTCCGTCACCTTCTCATCGATCCCGTAGAGACGAAGAGTGGCGGGCGATTCCTTGGAGATATCCATGACCTCCGGAGCGCTGAGCTGCAGTTTGGCCGCCAATTCATACGACGCGATGCGAGCTTCCAACCGCGAGTCGTCCACACGGGATTCCAAATGCTCCTGGTTCATCTCATTCAGAACCCGCAGCGTATCCTTCTCGGCGGCAGGATTCAGGTATGAGGCGTCTTTCGGCGGAAACAGGTCGTTGATCGGATTGGCGCTGCTGGCGCGAATCATCGTTCCCTGATGGGCGGCGGGGAGAAAGCCGTTGGTCCAGTTGCCGCTGCCATTCGGCGCGAAGCCCCGGGAATCCGGCAGCACCACAAACGTCGGCAGATCCTTGTTCATGCTCCCCAGCGCGTACGAAATCCAAGCGCCCATGGAAGGATAGCCCGGCAGGATGAAGCCGCTGTTCTGCATGAACGTCGCCGGACCGTGAACATTCGACTTCGACATCATCGAATGAACAAACGCAATGTCGTCCACGCACGACGCCAGGTGAGGCACCAGGCTGCTCACCCATTTGCCGCACTGGCCGTGCTGCTTCCACTCCCACGGACTCGCCATCACCGCTCCGGGAGTGCTCTGGAAAAGCTCGATCTTCCCGCCCGGATCGAACTTCTGACCGTTCAGTTTAATCAGCAGAGGCTTGTAGTCGAACGTATCGACTTGGCTGGCCGCGCCCGACATGAAAAGCTGAACCACGCGCTTCGCCTTCGCCGGATGATGTAATCCCTTCGGAACGTCGGCAAGCAAACCCGACTCGCTGAGCAGCCCGGCCAGCGCGATCCCGCCGAGGCCGCCACCGTAGTTCCAGAGAAATTTTCTGCGATTCATGACTGCCTCTCCGCTCTAATCCACAAAAATAAACTCATTGGTGTTCAGCAACAGCCGGCAAAGATTTGTGAGCCCTTCGCGCGCGAGGTATTTCGTCAACTCCGCATTTTCGCGCGCATCCGGCGCGCGCTGCAGAGCCAGCCGGAACGCGGCCGCTACTTGCCCCTCGGGGCTGCCGGAAATGCCGCGCACACGCTCGGCCATGTGTTCCGACTGTTTCAACACAAACGGATTATTCATCAGGGCCAGGGCTTGAATCGCCGTAATGGTCGCACTGCGCTTCGCCGTAATCATCGAAACATCGGGACAATCGAAGCGCTCCATGAACGGATCGGGAACACTCCGCACGATGAACCGGTAGACGCTCCGCCGGTAGTTCGCGCGCGAATCCGGATCGAACCGCGCATAATCGTAAACCGGCGAGTGATCGTCCTTGAAGAAAAATTGCTGCACGGACGGGCCGCCCATGGTCAGGTCCAGCTTCCCGCTCACGGCAAGAATCGAATCGTGAAGCGATTCCGCGTCCAGACGCTGGCGGTTGGCGCGCCATAAATATCGATTCTCACCATCGATCTTCGCGTTCACCGCATTCCCGGCGGACGATTGCCGGTACACCGAGCTCATCACAATCAGCTTGTGGAGTTTTTTGAACGAGCCGCCACTATCTCGAAACTCGACCGCCAGCCAGTCGAGCAGTTCAGGATTGGAAGGGAGTGAGCCCATGTGCCCGAAATCGTTGGGACTATCCACGATCCCGGCGCCGAAATGATAGTGCCACACGCGATTCACAATCGATCGCCACGTGAGCATGTTCGCCGGCGAGGTAATCCATTGGGCGAGGGCCGCGCGCCGCTCGCCTTCCGGAGTCCGCGGATCAAGATGGAAGCGCGCCTGCAACCCAGGCACGCAGGCCAGCGCTCCCGGCTGAGCCATCGGACCGGGCGAATCGACATTGCCCCGCTCCAGCACCCGGACCGGTCGAGCGGTTACCGGGAACCGGAAGGTCCCCTGCGGTTCAAAATAATTGGCCGCCGCGTAGACCAGCTCCGGCTTGGGAAGTTCATCCATCTCGCGCGTCAACTCCGCGCGCCGGGCGCGGAGTTGTTCCGCCTTCGCGACATCGGCGGGGGGCAGCGCTGCTTTCACCAGGGCGGCGCGCCGCAGCGCGGCTTCCTTGATTTTCTGCTTGATGTCCGCGGGACGATTCTCCGGGTCTGTCGCGTTGATTTCCTTCCACTGCGCCACCTGCTTGTCCAGCGCTTCAATTTCCGGCGTGGAAATATCCTCGGCGGCATCTTCCAGGGGCCGGAGCGCAACATCCACCGCCCGCCGCTCCGCCAGCAGTTCATTGCGGCGATGAAAAACTCCGGGATCCCGATCCACCGGACGGTCCGCCCGGTCCACTCCCGCAAAAACGGACTGTAGACCGTAGTATTCGGATTGCGGAATCGGATCGAATTTGTGGTCGTGACAACGCGCGCAATGCGCTGTCATGCTCACAAATGTCGACATGGTCACCGAAACCATATCGTCCCGGTCCAGATCGCGAGTGAGTCTCTTCGCCGTCGTATCGTCTTTCAACTCGACCTGGCCTACGAAATCCCACGGGCCCGATGCGATGAACCCCAGGGCAATGGTGGCGTCCGGATCGTCGGGATAGAGAACATCGCCGGCAAGCTGCTCCTGCACGAAGCGGGAGTAAGGTTTGTCGTTGTTAAACGCGCGAATCACGTAGTCACGATACGGCCACGCGTTGCGCCGGGGCTTGTCTTTGTCGTAGCCATGCGACTCGCCATAGTGAGCGGCGTCCAGCCAGTGCCGCCCCCATCGTTCGCCGTAGCGGGGCGAGGCCAGGAGCCGATCCACCAGATGTTCGTACGCATCGGGCGATTTGTCCGCGATGAACGCGTCTACTTCTTCCGGCGTGGGGGGCAGCCCCTCAAGATCGTAGGTGAGCCTCCGGATCAGCGTCCGGCGGTCGGTTTCCGCCGCGTGGGTCAATCCCTTCTCCCGCAGTTTCGCCAGAACAAAGGCGTCAATCGGCGTGCGGACCCATGCATCGCGCACGTCCGGCACGGCCGGCCTCTTGAGAGGTTGAAGCGACCACCATTGATCCGGCTCCACCCATTTGGCGCCGTCTTCAATCCACTTCCGGACGGATTCCACCTCCTCTTTATTCAGCGGTACGCCCACCAGCGGCATTGAAGGCTTGCCACCGGAAATCAGCCGGTAGAGAACACTTTTTTCCGGATGTCCCGGGACCACCGCCGGCCCTCGCGCCCCACCCTTCAACATGCTCTTCATGCTGATGAGAGAAAGTCCGCCGGCATGCCCTTCGTTGTTGTGGCAGCCTTGACACCTCGCGGCCAGCAGCGCCTGCACCGGCGGCTCCGAAACGGCCGCGAGACAGAGAACAGTAGCGAGAGGCCCAACCGCCGCTATTTTCAGCGAAACGCCCATTGGGGCTAGTCTATCGAAATGATCGGCCCGCGGGTGCGAAAGCCCCCGATTCGTTCCGCCGTTGCGGAACTCGATGCCTCCCCGCGCAAGCGCACCCATGGCAGGTGCCGGGGCTGGTAAAGGCGTTCACTGCCCACTGCGCCGAAGCTTCCAACGCTTCGGACTGCGCTTCCCATGCACGCAGGCAATGACCACAATCCGATGGCTTTCCACCTTGAAGAAAAGGCCTTAGGGGAAGCGCCTCACGCCCACGCGACGAATTTGCGCATGCACAATTTGAAAGGCGACGGGACTGCGGGCCATGACGTCCACGACGGCATCCACGGCCAGAGCAAAGCGCATGCCAAGGTCAGGATGAATGCCCTACCAAGCGAGCGCTTCTTTCAAGTCGGCATCCGCTTCCGGTAGCCTGCCAGCCCCGGCCTCCAGCTCGGCGCTCGCGGTTCCGTCCCCGGATTGCCCTATCCTCCGGCTCGCCCACGGGCAGCATAATCACAAACGGCTTCGGGGGGAAGCGAGATATCTAGTCCGGCCCGAAGCGCCTCATAAACGCCGCCTCGAAACAGGGCGAATCGAGAGGCCACCCCGCGCCACGCCAGCATTCCAGACGAGGCGAATCGTCGCACGCCGTCGTTTTGGAATGAATTGGAATGAAAATGCCGAAGGAGGGCTTTGCAAGCTGTTGAAAGCATGGTGGCCAGGGACGGAATCGAACCGCCGACGCCAGCCTTTTCAGGGCTGCGCTCTACCGACTGAGCTACCTGGCCGGGGAATTTTTAGTCTAGCATAATCACTCTAATTCGCAGACGGTGGAGTGATCTGAACGTCCTTGGTCACCTCTTCTTTATCCTGCTGATAGCGCTTCTGAATCTCCTGGTATTGCGCCATCAGTTCGGCGGCGCGCGCCGCATTTCCCGATTGCTGATAGGCCCGCGCAAGCTGATAGTGTAAAGCTCCATCGTCGTCCAGTTGCAGGGCTTTTTCGAGATGGGGGATGGCTTCCTTTGCCCGGCTCAGCTTCGCCAGCGCCAGCCCCATCGAGGCATGCGCGGGAATCATATTCGGCTCGGCCCGCAAGGCCTTTTCGAGATACGGCAAAGCCCGTTCCGGCTCCTCGATCCGCAGCAGGCTTTCGCCCATCATGAAATTCAAATCCGGAGACGCACTTTCCGTCTTCATCATCTTTTCGAGCATCGGCATCGCCGTCTTGTAGTCGCGTGCCAGAAAGAGCGAAGTTGTCAGCTCATCCTCCAGCCGCGGATTGCCCGGCGATAGTTTCAACGCCGCGCGCCATTCGCTCACCGCTTCCAATTCCTGATTCCTCGAATGGGCCACCTGTGCCTGCAGCGCATGCAGCTCGACCGATTCCGGCAGCGCCTTCAAGTGCGCGAAGGCCGCCAGCGAAAGCTGGTCGAACGATTTGATGCCCCAATAGAGTTCCGCATCGCTCGCGTGCGCCTTCACCGCTTTCACCGCGTCCGCGTACCGGTTCTGCACAAAGTAGCACTCCGGAGCGTTTACCGCACAATCCGGAGCCGGGAAGCCCTCTTCTTTCTTTTCCTCAATCCTGGCCCAATCCGGATGGCCTGCCCGCCGGTAGATTGCCGCCAACCCCGCATGAACGCCGCGCAGGGAAGGCGCGGTCTGCGCCGCCTCTTTGAAAAAGAAGAATGAACTGTGATACTGCTGGCTTTGCAGCCGGGAAGCGCCAATTAACGCGGCAACATATCCCGACTGCGGCCCGTTCGCCGACAGCCGGTCAAACAAATGCGCCGACTGAGCCTGGTAAGCCTTCCCGAGCCCGTACCACGCCTTGGCGTCCTCCGGAGATTCTTCCGTCAGTCTTTGATATTCGCTCACCGCGCCATCCAACTCCCCGCCCGAGAGCAGCGCCCCCGCCAGCATTCCGCGGGCTTCCCGGTTGGAGGGCTGCAATGCGAGCAGTCTCTTGAGTGGAGAAATCGCCGCCTTCGGCTCTCCGGTTTGCAGTTCGGCCCGCGCCAGCGATGTGAGCGCAGGAACGCTTTTTGGGTCCGCCTTCAGCACTTCTTCAAATCGCGGAATCGCGCGCTGAGGATGCCCCGCCATCTGCTCGGCCATTCCCAGATTCAATACCAGTCCGGGGTTCCCGGGAACGGCCTTCACCAGCCGCTCGCAAAGCGGAATGGCTTCCGCGAAGCGGCCCGCCACCATCAACTCCTTCACCCGGCGCGAAAGCTCGCCCAGATCTTCGCCTTCGGCGGCGCGGAGCGGACGCGCTCCCCCAGTACCCGCCAGGGACAGCGCTATAAAAAAGGCGGCCCGCAACGCGGGCCGCCTTTTGCTCGAAACCGAGAGCGTCATCAACTACAAGACTACCAGTCCAGATGGATTCCGAACCGGATGTTTCGTTCGCCCGACGCGCTGGTGACGCTGAGGAACGAAGCTGGCGTATTCACGGAAGTGCCCATGCCGCCCCCGGAGGCCCCAAAGTTATTGCTGGAGGCGATCCCGGCGAAATGCGACGTGTTGGGCAGGTTGGTAAACTCCGCCCTGAACTGCACATTCAGGCGCTCCTTGATCGGGAAGTTTCGGAAGATGGACAAGTCCGTATTCCACATCCCCGGCCGCCGTAAAATGTTCCGGCCCGACGTCCCGTAAGACACGGTAGTGACGGGAGCAAAGGCCGCCGGATCGTAGTAGTGCGTTCCCGGTCCAACCGCGCCGATGAATTTCACCTCGGGCAGGACCTGGTTCGCCGTCTGCGTATTGGTGCCGCCGTCGTTAACGGAAGTGTTGGAAGCCCCTACCGTGAACGGCGTCCCCATGAACATCGCTTCCCTGCCGCTGAACTGCCAGCCGCCCGCGAGCTTCGAAGCGAACCCATTGTTGATCCACTTCTTGTTTTTGCCAAATGGCAGTTCGTATACCCAGCCGATCTGCACGTTCTGGGGAACGTCGAACCCGGCGGTCGCGCGGTTGCGCTGGAACATGGGCGCATAATTCCAGGTCACACCTGTCCAGCCGTCGTCGTCGGCATAGTCGATCGCATGGGACCAGGTGTACGCGCCCTTGATCATCAGCCCCTGGGAGAAGCTGCGCGTGAAGGCAACCTGCATCGAATGGTAATTCGAGCTCAGGTAGCCGTCCCACATGTTCGTGGCTTGCGTCCGTCCGTACAGGAGGTTGTAGGGAAGGTTTGCGACGCCAGACCCCGGATAGCCGGTGTTGATGTCGCGATCCGCCAAAAGGTGAATCGTGTGCTGGCCGACATAGCCCACCGATAGCAGGAAATTCTCGGGCAGCTTGCGTTCCAGGGTGAAGTTCCACGATTGCACGTACCCGCGGTGAATATAGCCCCACGGAGCACGCTCGCTCGCGTTCCCTGGAAGATTGATCATGCCGGTGGAAAGGTCCGGCAGCGGAACATCCGGGATGCCCTGCGCGAGGGTGCGCGCATACGTGTAACCGTTCGACGCCTTCGTATCGGCGTTGATCGTGAGCGGATAGAATCCGCGCAGCGGGCGGGAGTACGGGATTGGATCGTAGTTGATCCCATAGCCGGTGCGGAGCACCATTTTCTCGCCCATGCGATAGGCCAGCCCGATGCGGGGAGCGAACAACGTGTGGCTCACTTTGATGCCCGCATCCACGGGAACGTTGCCGCGGCCGCCCATGTAAACGATGTTGGTGTCGGGATCGTACCGTTCGATTCCCTTGCCGTTGCTGCGAGTCATGAGCGGATACAGTTCGTAACGCAAACCGACGGAGAGAGTGAGGTTGCGGTTCACCTGCCACCGGTCCTGCGCGTACCATCCGAACTGCCACTCACGCCCGGTCATCAGAATGTACTGGACGCCTTTCTGAACATCTTCCGAGAGGCCCAGTAGAAATTGTGCGTACCCATTGAACTGGTTCGAAAGCGACGATCCGTTCCCGGTGTTCAACGTGGTCACCTGGCCGTTGAAATCCAGGAGGCCTCGAGGACCGCCCGCGCTCAACTCCGGCTGCCAGTGGTTGAGATGGTGGCGAACCAGGTCGAAGCCGAAGCTAAACTGATGCGCCCCCTTCGTCCAGGTGACGCTGTCGTTGTGCGTGATCGTCTGGTCGTTACGAAACGCCGGCATCCAGTTCGGGACGCCAAAGCCGGTGTAGCCGTTGATCGTAATGTTCGGGAAGCCGCTATCCCGGATGTCGGGGCCATTCAGCCCCGGAATCCCGAGCGCATCGCCGAAGGTTTTCCCGTAGTCGTTCGCGGTCACCGTTTGGTCCATCCGGTTCAAGCCGATGCTTCCGGTTAAAACCAGGTTGGGCGTGAAGGTATACGTATGGCCGATCGTCGCCACCTGGGTCACGGTGTCTCCAAAACCCGGGTCGGCGCCGGGCGCCGGTCCACCCGCGACACCGAAGATGCCCTGTCCGCCAGAGGTCGCCCACATTCTGCCGTACTTCACAAAAATGGTGTGCTTCTCGTTCCTGTTCCAGTTCACCTTGCCGTCCGCCTGATACCGGTTCAGTATCGGACCGCCGGCGGCGTAGTAGTTGTTTGTGGATCCTCCGGTGTTAGCCGCGGGGAAGTAAGCCTGCAGCTTCAACGCTTGCGGGCTCATCATGCTGGTGGGTACCTGGTTGTTGGGGAACAACTGCCGGCCTGTGCCGTCCGGGTTGCCCGTGAACGGGTTGTAGATTTGTGTGCTGTAGGCGCTGAAATCGCCGTTGCGCTGGTCTGCGTTCGGAACCGTATAGAAGCCGTTCGCGGCGATCTTCTGGTTTGTCCCGTCGAAACTCGCAAAATAGAACAGCTTGTTCTTGAGAATCGGGCCGCCGAAGGTGCCGCCGTAATTGTTATAGATGGAGACCGGCTTGCTCTTCGCGAAGAAGTTCCGCGCGTTAAACCGCTGGTTGTTGTGGAAAAGGTAACCGCTCCCGTGGATCTCGTTGGTGCCCGACTTGGTCACCAGCGTGATCGCCGAGGATCCCGACAGGCCCTGGGTTGCGTCCGCGGCGCTGGTCGTCACGTTGACCACTTCCAGATTTTCCGCCGAGACGACGTAGCCGACGTGGTGAGGCAGCCAGACGTTGATACTCTCGGCGCCATCGATCGTCGTGATATTGGTCTGCCCGTTCCCACCGTTAATGTTGGTGCGGAGCGCGCGCCCCGGCGTATCGGTAATGGAATTTTGAAACGTCGAAGGAGTCGCGCCGGGAACCAGATCGATCAAAGACTGGTAGTTGCGGAATCCACCGAGCGGGATGTTCGTCGCCTGTTTGCCGGTGAGTTCCGTGTGGGTATCCGCTTTGTCCGTCTGAAGTTGCGCTGCTTCGGCGGATACCGTCACCGTTTCGGCGGCCTGCCCCACTTCCAGCCGGAAATCAATACGGCTTACCACGTTCGGACTGACGATAAGATTGCTACGGGTGACCGACTTGAAACCCGCCGCTGCAATCTTCACATCGTAGGTCCCGGGCTGCAGGTTCACGATGCTGTAGCGTCCACCCGAATCGGTGGTGCCCTCGACCGTCCTCCCCGTCAGGGTGTCCGCGGCGGTTACCGTAATATTTGGAATAACGGCGCCGCTCTGGTCGGATACTGTCCCTACCAGCGATCCGTATAGAGCCTGCGCATGAGCCGGCACGGCGAGAATGCCGGCGGCCAGAAATAATGTCAACAGCAGGAAGCAGTTAAGAGCCCCCCTGCGAAACCACCCAACCTGTTTCATAGAGTCTCCCGTGATAAAAAAAGCCAGTAAGGGGGTGAACCAAGCACCCTAGACCCACAGCACCAAACAACCGCACCCGCGACGCCCTCATAGCGCTCACGGACGCGGCTTTTGAGCCGGGCGAACCCGGACCAAGCTTAGATTTCGCTGTAGAGCTCCCCAAATTGCTGGAACACCCCAACCCAATCGACCCCCCTGGGCCGACAAACCGTCTTGGGGTCAATTCTACGGGAACACCGCTCGCGGTTGCAAGCGGTTGGTCCATTTTTTGATTGATTTTTCTATTTTCATGCTCAGAATGAGCGGAAACGATCATCGAATGCGAAGATTTGAACGTTTGCATTGCCGTACTGCCCTAAACTGGCCCAGAGACCAAATGGTTCGGCACAAAAAAAAAGCGGCCCGCCAAGCGGACCGCTTTTTCCGGAAACCGGGGCCTCGACTAACCTACGCCGCTACCAATCGAGGTGTATCCCGAATCGAATGTTGCGCTCTCCGGAAGCGCTCGTCACACTGAGGAACGAGGCTCCGTCGTTGACGGAAGTATCCAAACCGCCGCCTCCGCCGCCGAATCCGTTCCCCGTGCTCGCGCCGCTAAAGTGCGAGGTATTGGGAAGGTTGGTGAATTCCGCGCGGAACTGCAAATTGAACCGTTCCTTTATGGCAAAGTTGCGGAACACCGACATATCCGTATTCCATGTGCTGGGATTCCTCAGAATGTTGAGTCCGGAATTGCCGAAAGCGACGGTAGTCACCGGAGCAAACGCCGACGGGTTGTAATAATGCGTGCCGGGCCCGACCGCGCCGATGAAGGCCACCGACGGGAGAACCTGGTTCGCGGTCTGTGTGTTGGTGCCGCCATCGTTGAGAGACGTATCGGAAGCGCCGACTGTAAATGGAGTGCCCATGTACATCGCCTCCCTGCCGCTCAACTGCCAGCCGCCCGCGAGCACGGAAGCGAAGCCGCTATTGACCCACTTCTTGTTCTTGCCGAACGGCAGTTCGTAGACCCACCCGATCTGCACGTTCTGCGGAACGTCGAAGCCGGCGGTGGCGCGGTTCCGTTGGAACATCGGAGCGTAGTTAAAGTTGACCCCTGTCCAGCCGTCGTCGTCCGCATAGTCGATCGCGTGGGACCAGGTGTAAGCGCCTTTAATCATCAGGCCTTGCGAGAACGTACGCGTGAAGGCGACCTGCATGGAATTGTAGCTGGAGCTCAGGTAGCCATCCCACATATCGGTGGCCTGAGTCCGCCCATAGAGCAGGTTATAGGGAAGATTCGCGAGCGTGGAGCCCGGATATCCAGTATTGATATCGCGGTCCGCCAGCAGATGAATCGAGTGCTGGCCGACATAACCGACCGACAAAAGGAAATTCTCGGGCAGTTTGCGCTCCAGGGTGAAGTTCCACGACTGCACGTAGCCGCGATGAATATAGCCCCAGGGGCTGCGTTCGCTCGAATCTCCCGGCAGGGTCACCTGGCCGGTGGAGAGATCCGGAAGCGGAACCGGAGGAATGCCTTCCGCCAGCGTGCGGGCAAAAGAGTAGCTATTCACCGCTTTCGTTTCAGCGTTGATGGTCAGCGGATAGAACCCGCGCAACGGACGGGAATACGGAATCGGATCGTAGTTCAGCCCGTAGCCGGTGCGCAGCACCATCTTGTCGCCCATGCGATAGGCCAGGCCGATACGAGGCGAGAACAGAGTGTGGCTGACTTTGATACCCGCATCCACGGGAACATCCCCGCGGCCGCCCATCGAGACGATGTTCGTCGCCGGGTCGTACTGCTCAATTCCCTTCCCGTTGCTGCGTGTCATCAACGGATAGAGTTCGTAGCGCAGCCCCACCGATAGTGTGAGATTGCGGTTCACCTGCCAGCGGTCCTGCGCATACCAGCCAAACTGCCACTCGCGCCCGGTCATCAGGATGTACTGCACGCCCTTCTGGACATCGTTCGAGAGTCCCAGCAGAAACTGGGCATAAGCGTTGAACTGGTTCGTTGCCGAGGAGCCTTCGCCGGTGTTCAAAGCGGTGGTCTGCCCGTTGAAATCGAGCAGGCCGCGCGGTCCGCCCGCGCTCAGCTCGGGCTGCCAGTGGTTCAGGTGATGCCGCACCAGGTCGAAGCCAAAACTGAATTGGTGCGCGCCCTTCGTCCAGGTCAAGCTGTCGTTATGCGTAAACGTTTCGTCGTTCCGGAACGCCGGCATCCAGTTCGGGACACCGAAACCGGTATACGGAGAACCGCCGAAGCTGATATCCGGGAAGCCGCTGTCACGGATGTCCGGCCCGTTTAGACCCGGGATCCCCAGCGCGTCTCCGAAAGTCTTCCCATAATCGTTCGCCGTAACCGTTTGGTCCAGGCGGTTCAATCCAACGCTGCCGGTGAGGACCAGGTTGGGAGTAAAGGTGTACGTGTGGCCGATGGTCGCAATCTGCACCGTCGTATCGCCGAAGCCGGGGTCGGCGCCGGGCGCCGGGCCTCCAGCCACTCCGAAGATCCCCTGTCCACCGGAAGTCGCCCACATCCGCCCGTACTTCACGAAGATCGTGTGCTTCTCGTTCCGGTTCCAGTTCAATTTCCCGTCCGCCTGGTAGCGATTCAGAATCGGGCCGCCCGAGGCGTAGTAGTTATTCACGTAACCTGGGGTGTTCGCCGCGGGGAAATAGGCCTGTAGCTTCAGTGCCTGCGCGCTCATCATGCTGCCGGGAATCACGTTATTCGGGAATGGTGTTCGCCCCGTGCCGTCCGCGTTGCCGGTGAACGGGTTGTAGATCATTGTTTTGCTTCCGTCGGAAAGCGTGCTGTAGGCGCTGAAATCGCCGTTGCGCTGGTCCGCGGTCGGAACCGTGTAAAAGCCATTCGCGGCGATCTTTTGATTCGTCCCGTCAAAGCTTGCGAAGTAAAACAACTTGTTTTTGATGATCGGGCCGCCAAACGTCCCGCCGTAGTTGTTGTAGATGGCAACCGGCTTATCGGTAGCGAAGAAATTCCGCGCATTGAAATGCTGGTTGTTGTCGAACAAATACCCGCTTCCGTGAATCTCGTTCGTGCCGGACTTAGTGATCAGCGTAATCGCGGAAGAGCCCGCCAAACCCTGGGTCGCGTCCGCGGCGCTGGTGGTGACGTTCACCACATCCACGTTCTCCGCCGAAACCACATAGCCAACATGGTGAGGCAGCCAGACGTTGATGCTCTCCGCCCCGTCGATCGTCGTAATGTTTGTCTGGGCGTTGCCGCCGTTGATATTCGTTCGCAGAGCGCGCCCGGGCGTGTCCGTAATCGAGTTTTGGTACGTGGACGGCGTCGCGCCCGGTACCAGGTCGATCAAAGATTGATAATTCCGGAATCCACCGAGCGGAATGTTCACGATCTGTTTGCTCGTAAGCTCCGTATGAGTGTCCGCCTTGTCCGTCTGAAGCTGCGCCGCTTCCGCGGAAACAGTGACCGTTTCGGCCGCTTGGCCGACTTCCAAACGGAAGTCGATGCGGCTTACCACGTTCGGGCTGACAACGATATTGCTCTGGCTAACCGATTTAAACCCGCTGGCAGCCATCTTTACGTTGTAAGTGCCGGGCTGAAGATTGACAATGCTGTAGCGGCCGCCCGAGTCGGTCGTGGCTTGAACGGAACGCCCCGTGAGCGTGTCCTCCGCGGTGACACCAACGTTCGGAATTACCGCACCGCTTTGATCGGTAACCGTGCCCACGAGCGAACCATAAAGGACCTGGGCAGGCGCCGGGACTGAAAGAATGCATGCCGCTAGAAAAAAAGCCAGCAAAAGGAAGGGACCGTAAACCAAACGGTATAACCGTCCACCCTGATTCATAAGATATCTCCTGACTAAAAACCTCAATAAGGCTGGATCAGATATATCGGGTGGGCCCGCTGACGGGAGCACTTAGCCGCAGCCGGGACTGTCCGGCTGTGGGTACACTACCCCTTCAATCGATGACATCATACCGGGAGCGGCATGACCTGCGGGACCCGTTAGACTACCTAACCACCTCAGCAAGCTGGCTCATCTCGGCCAGCTAAAATGTCTTTGCGGCCATTTTAAGGCAGATTGGTTAGGTATATCAAGCAATTTATTTATGTTTGCTTACTTCTTTACATTTTCCCTTGGAAAGGAAAGGAAACCGTAAGGACGCTCACCGTTATGCTTGTTACCCGCGGCCGGGAGTCTCGTTCCACGCGTGACACACATTGACTTTGTAACGTATCTTACTGGAAATCTCCCATTACTAATATCTATAATTTTCTGGATTTTTGCGAATTAGTTTCTTATTGGCCGGAGAACTACTTGTGCCCTTGCAGCACAGCGAGCGCGTCTTTCGCCGGCCCGAACGACGGATCGGCGCGGAGCGCGGATTCAAACTCGGCTGTCGCCTCTTTGTTCCGTCCGAGTTGCGCAAAAACCTGTCCGAGATTCGTGTGCAGCTCGGCATCGTCCGGGCGATATGCCAGCGCTTTCTTGTACTCCTCCGCCGCCTGCGCAAAGTTCCCCGCCTTGGCAAAATCGTCGCCCCACAGGTATAGCACTTCTCCCAAATGCTGCCTCGCCTTCGCGTTCTTTGGCGCCTCCACCGATACCTGCTCGAAATCGCTGGCGGCGGATTTCCAATCGCCGCCCGCCGCTTCCGCGCTCGCCAGGTTGTAGCGCGCATCGGTGTAGTGAGGGTCGAGCGACACCGCTCGCTGGAATACCTTCCACGCATCGGGCAGTTTCGACTCCGCCATCAACGCGACGCCCAATTCGTTGGCCGCAAGAGCGCTGGAGGGCTGAGACTGAGTGGCCATCTCAAAGTACGGAACCGCATCGGCCGGCTTGCCCTGGTCCATCATGAGCGCCCCCAGGCTGAAGTCCGCGGAAAAGTCGCCCGGATACTTTTCCAGACGATGCTTCATGAGCGCTTCCTGCACCACCGCCCGCTGATCCGACGCCCCAATGGGCAGGACCTGCAGCCATAAATGGCCCATCTCATCCGTCGAGGCGTTCCCCGCCACCACCCGCTTGGGAGGATTGTTGGGATTCCGCACATTATCCGTCGAGTTGTCGTAGTGATAACGCATCGAAATCACCGAGCCACGCGGAAGAAACACCGGTTGCTTGCACCGGTAGACGCCCTGCCAGTTCAAATCCCAGGCCGGAACCCGGATTAACCATTTTTTGGTCCCGTCGGGCAGCGTCGCATAACCTTCCATCAACGTAGCCAGATAATGCGCATGCGGGTAGACCGCGAGGACGTTCAAGTCTTCGGGAACAGTGAAGTCGTCGGACACCAGAAAATCTTTGTCGCCCGGCGGGATGTCGATGGCCAGGTCGTGCTCAAGCTGAATCAGCATCGCGAACTTAGTCCGGGGCTTATCGGTGAAATAGACGCCGATTTCCGGGTTGATGATCTCCGGCTTACCCGTGGGACGGCAGTGGACGTTCAACACCAGGTTCATTCCCGGCGTCGCTTTCCACGCCATTCCGTCGGGCGCAACCACCGGATCGCTCCCCGGCTTCCAGGAAAGAAAATGCGCGTCGGGATCAAACGAGCTTTCTTGTACCGTCACATCCATTCCGGGAAATCCCTCACCCGGCTTCGGTTCCAGACGGCTCGCATTCCCGGCCCGGTCCACAATCACATTCGCGTGGTGAAACACCTTCGGGTTCCCCGGACGCACTTCGATCGCGCGTACCCAGTGTTCGGTTTCGATCGGAACCGGGATCACAAAATTCCAAAACACTTCACTGCCGCCGGCAGCCAGTTGGTACGGCTTGGTAACGTGCAGCACCAGGTCGGGAGGTCCGAGTTTCCATTCCGAGCTGAATTTCGGCGGCTTGGGCGCGTGCGCCGGCGAACCCGCCAGTTCTCCGCCCGCCATCCAATCCTGGATCAACTGTATCTGCGCATCGCTCAGATGCCGCTCTTCTTCAAAATCGCCATAGCCATCCTGCGGCAGCCACGGCGGCATGAACCTGCGCTTGGTGACGTCGGCGATCTGCGCGGCATGCCGCTTCACGTCTTCATAAGAGAGCAGAGAGAAGGGCGCGGACTCACCCGGCCGATGGCAGACGGAGCATTCGGAGTAAACGATGGGAGCGATGTCTTTGTAGTAGGTAACTTTGGGCGCGGCCCAGACCGGCGCCATCAAAACCAGGGAAACAACAGGAACACCGAGTTTGACCATGCTTGCTTCTCGCAGTATATCTCCGCCCGGATCGTCGTATCTTGGTCTTTGGAACCGCACTCCATTCACCCCTCCCCAATCGGAAGCAGCCGCTTGAATAGGTGGCCCCTGGCTGCGCTCTGGATGCTTTTGCTCGCGGGCGCCGTTCTCAACGCCGCCGAGCGGAGCGAGCGGTATCCCTTGAACGGCCAGTCCGGTATGCGCCTGGAGGCGAGCCGCGCTTCGGTGATGGTCCGCTCCGGAGATGTCCAGTGGATCGAGCTCCGCGTAGTCACCGTGGGCTGGAAAATCAGCGCCACTGAAGTGAGCGTGGTCGAAAGCCACGATGCGCACACCATCAATTTCGGAGTGCGCGTCCCCGCCGAATTCTTCGGCGTCGGAAGGCGCGGCGTTCAAGTAGACCTGATTGTCCCGAGAAAGCTGAACGTGGCCATTCGCACCGGCGAGGGCAGAATCATGGCCGACGGACTGAGCGGCGATATCCGCCTGAGCACCGGACATGGGAGAATCGATGCCCAACGCCTGAGCGGCCTGTTGGAATCGTTCTCCTCGGATGGAGCCCTGCAAGTCGCCGGGCGCTTCGATCGTCTGAGCCTCAAGACAAACGACGGGCCAGTGGTTCTGAAAATTGCGGACGGCTCGAAAATGACCGGGCCCTGGTCGATCCAAACCGGCGGCGGCTCGATCCAGATTGAGGCCGGCGAAAAATTCAGCGCCGATCTCGACGCCCAAACCGGCGACGGCTCGGTCACCGTCGATCTCCCCCTGGCCGTCTCCAGGCAGCGCGGTGAAGCTTCGCTCCGGGGCAAACTCAACGGCGGCGGAGAAAAGCTCGTAGTGCGCTCACGCGACGGCTCGATTCACATCGGCCGGCCAATGTTGTGAGCGCACCCGTCCGATACCAAACAAAACCCGCGCGCCTTGTCTCAAGACGCGCGGGTTAAGGTTCTTTCCTCGCCTTCCGGTTAGGACGTCGGACGGCGCTTCAGCGTCGGGCGATCATCATCGTCTCCCTTGCTGTTCGGGCCGTCGTTCGGGTCGATCGGGCCGGACCCCGGCGAACGGCGCAGCGTCGGCTTGTTCGGATCCTTGCTGTCGTCGAGGCGCCGCCGGTTGTGCATCATAGCGAGCCTCGCCTTTACCTCGTTGAACTCCGAGGTGGTCACCACATACTCCGGACGCGCTTTCAGCATTGTGGCGATATTTTCCTGGGCCACCTTAATGCGGTCGTCCGTCGGCGGGTGGGTGGAGAATACCTTCGACAACGTGCCCGGCTTCTTCTTTTCGAGCGATTCGATTTTTTCGAAGAAGTCTACGAATGCCGTAGGATCGTACCCGGCCTTGTACATGTACTGCAAGCCAAGCATGTCCGCTTCGGCTTCAAAGCCGCGCGAAAACTTCAGAAAGCCAACCGGGATCAGGATGCTGGCCGCCTGGTAAGCCGCGTAGCCGCCCCAGCCGCCGCTGAAAATGTAGAGCGGGATCATACCGAGCTGTGCGATCTCACCGCGCGTCGCCTGGCGTGTGCCGTGGCGCGCGGCCACGTGCGCGATCTCGTGGGCCATGACTCCGGCGAGCTCCGCCTCGTTGTCCGCATGGAGAATCAGTCCGGAATTGACGAAAAAGAATCCGCCCGGCAGCGCGAACGCATTGACGTCTTCGCTGTCGATGACCTTGATCGTGAATGGAACCTTGGCGTCGGAATTCCTCACCAGGTTCTGCCCGATCCGGTTCACATATTCGGCGATCACCGGATCGTCAATGATTTTTGCCTGTTTCTCGACGTCCTGCGCAAGGCTCTTCCCTAATGCGATTTCTTTGTCGAGTGAGTAGAAATTAATGCCCTTCCCGACATCGCGATCGCCGATCTCGTCAGGGTTTTTTTCCTTCTTATCCGCCCAGCCCGGAACCGCCAGCGTGGCGGCGATGAGCAGTGCGGCAAATGCGGACGAAAAGCGTCGCATGGGTGGCTCCTTGGACCGCTAGGACTTACCAACTTTCAGTATAAACCTTCATCCTTTTTACGTATAGTCGGATTGATGGGTTTCGAAAACGTTGTAGAAGAGGAGTCGCTGCCGCTCTGGGAGCACCTGCGCGATCAGTTTCCGGTCACCCGGAACCTGGTGTACCTCAACCATGCTTCGATTGCTCCGCTTTCCAAGCCGGCGGCGGACGCCATGATCTCATTTTCGCGGGACGCGCTCTTTCACGGTTCCCTTCACTACCCGAAATGGCTCGAAGCCTATGAAAGGGTGCGGCGCGGCGCGGCGCGCATGCTACACGCCGAAGCCTCCGAAATCGCCCTGATCAAGAATACCTCGGAAGGCATTTCCACCGTCGCAACCGGAATCGCCTGGAAACCGGGCGACCGTATTGTGGCTTTTTCCGAAGAGTTCCCCGCCAACTTTCTGCCGTGGAAGCGGCTGGAGGCAAAGGGAGTTACTGTCGAATGGCTTTCGGTGGCCGATCCCCTCGAACGCGTCGAGCAGGCAGCTCGCGGCGCCCGGCTGCTGGCCATTAGCTATGTACAATACATCAGCGGCTTTCGCGCCGATCTGAAATCGATCGGAGAGATCTGCCGCCGCCACGATGTTTTCTTCTTTGTGGATGCGATTCAAGGCCTGGGGGCCTTTGCGCTCGACGTGCGCGCGGCCCATATCGATGCCCTGGCCGCCGACGGGCACAAGTGGCTGCTCGGTCCCGAAGGCTGCGGGATTCTATATGTGCGCAAGGAGCGGTTAGACGAGATTGATCCCGTGGAATTCGGATGGACCAACGTCGCCGCTTACAACGATTACACCGCCAGCGATATGTCTCTTCGGCCCGACGCCGGGCGCTACGAGTGCGGCACGCTCAACACGGTCGGGTGCTTCGGGCTCGCGGCGGCCATCGAGTTTCTTCTGGAGGTGGGCATCCATAGAATCGCACCCGCGATTCACGCGCTCGCTGGCCAAATCGAAAAAGGCGTCCAGGCCAAGGGCTATCAGGTGATGCATCCCCGGACCTTGGAGACCGGGAGCGGAATTGTCAGCTTCCGGAAGCCCGGAGTAGACAGTCAAACGATTGTGGACCATCTGGCAAAGCAAAGGATCATCGTCGCCCAGAGACACGGGTGGATTCGCAGTTCCCCCCATTTCTATCTGAGCCCGAAAGAGATCGGCCGTGCTTTGGAGGCGCTTCCCTGAAATGGCTTCGTTTTTTCGGATTTGCATTCGCCCTCCGGAACGGCGCCGCACCCGGTTCGCCGGTTTTCTGCTAACCACCGTACTTCTCTATCCATTACAGGCGGCAGAGAAATGGGTGGAGCTGGATAGCGGTCCCTTCCGCGTGATCTCCCCGAACGGCCGGGACAACGCCCAAATCCGTCTGGGTGAACTGGAGCAGTTCCGGTATGCCTTTGGGCTCGTGACCGGAGTGAAAGATCCGCAACTGGTCTGGCCGTTAAAATTAGTACTCTCCAGAAAAGACTTCCAGGCGCCGGCGCTCTCCCGCGATGCCATCGTGGCTTCGGTCCCGGAATCGAGCCCCCTTCCGCCCGAATTTCTGGAGAAATTGACCGCCCTGTTCATCGGAGATAATCTGAAGCGCCTGCCGCCCGGTTTCGATGCAGGGCTGGTGGCTTTGTTTTCCACGCTCGAGAGCAAGGGAACGCATATCCGCATCGGGACGCCCCCGGCCGAACCCTCGGCGCGATCCGCCGGCTGGGGGCTCCTGCAAATGCTGGTCACCGACGAGAACACGCGCGGCGAAGTCCGTGTCTTCCTTTACAATTTGCAGCAGGGAGCGAGCATGGATTCTGCCTGCCGGGGCGCATTTCAAAAGCCCTATGCAGAAATACAGGCTCGTCTGGATCGTTATCTCAAAGCCGGCTCGTTTCCCGCCGCCGAATTCTCAGGCGCCGCGATCAGCCCCAAGCGCGACTTCCGGGCCGACGCACTGGACCAGAACGATGCCGGCCTGCTGCGGGCGGATATGGCGCTGGGGTCGGGAAGGGCTGACGCCGGCGCACTTTACCAGTCGCAGCACGGGCCGGAGTCGGATGCCGGAGCGGGTCTTGCGGCGCTCGCGCGGGAGGACAAGGCCGGCGCTCGCAAGAGTTTCGAAGCGGCCATCGCGCAAGGCGCAAAAAGCGCCCGCGCCTATCTCGAAATGGGAATTCTCGAAACCGATGTCTCTAAGAAGCACGCATACCTGACGCGGGCCATCGAACTGAACCCGCGCTGGGCCGAGCCGCATTACCAGATGGCGCTTGCCGCGAAAAATCCTGCCAACCAGGTGGCCGCCTTGCGCCTGGCGGTCTCGCTGGCGCCGCGCAACCTCGAATGGTGGCGCAAGTTGGCCCAAGCGGCCACTGCCGCGGGCGATTTCCCGGAAGCCGCCAAGGCTTGGACCGGCGCAAGCCTGGCCGCTCATGACGATTCCGAAAGGGCGCAGATACTCAAAGCGCGCGCGGATATGGAACATCAACGCTCCGACGCGCTCGATGCCGAGCGCAAGCGCCAAGCCGAAGAGGAAGCGCGTGAGCTGGAGCGGGTTAAACAGCAGACTCTTTCGGAGATTCGAGCGGCGGAGAACAAGGCGAACGACGCTCTCAACCGGGACGACTCCGCTCCCCTATCCAATCCTGTCCCCTATTCCGAGCTGGACCGCCAGGGCTCGAAATTCGAAGGCGTGGCGATCCACCTCGATTGCCGCACCAAATTCTCTATCCTTTCGGTCCGCGGCGAGGACGGCCGCGTATCGAAGTTCGTAGTCGGAGATCTCTCCAGTCTTTCCACGGGCCGCGGAGGCTCCGTGCTATCCTGCGGGCCGCAAAAGTCTCCGCGCAGGATTGTGCTGGAATATCAGCCGCGGAACGATCGCAGGCTTGGCATCATCGGAGAAGTACGGACCATTCAATTCCCGTGAGCTCATTTGCGAAGCAGACGACATCCTTGTTCCGCCGCTTGAAGGCGCTCGGCGACGAGATACGGCCGTTACGCGAATCGGATCTCGCCTTTTTAAGCGCGATCCAATCCACTTCCCCCGAAGCCGCGCAATGGAAGCCCGAGGATTATCTTCGATTTGATGCGCATGTCGCCGTGCGGCGTGGGATGCTGGCCGGCTTCATCGTCTCGCGCCCCATCGCGGAAGGGGAGCGCGAAATTCTGAACCTGGCCGTCCACCCGGATTTCCGACGCCGGGGAATCGCCACGTCCCTGATTGAAGCGGAATTGCGGCGCTGGCCGGGCGACCATTTCCTGGAAGTGCGCGAGTCCAATACCCCCGCGCGGAATCTTTACCGCGGCCTGGGATTCCGTGAAGCCGGGGTCCGGCCCGGGTATTACGAATCCCCCCCTGAACCGGGTATTGTCATGAGGTTTTTTTCATGATACCTTCACAGTGCAAAGGCCCTTCGGTGGTCCTTTGCCGATGTTGAGCAATGTGCAGATATCTACCCACCGAGCCATTCACGACAAGCCCACATCAGACTCGGCGGCGAACATCCCTTTACAAGGAGACTGACACTGATGGAGAACACGCAGGAAGAATTGCGGGCACATCTGATGCAGACGGACGAAGAGTTCCGGCGCTTGGTGACCCAGCATTATGAATATGATCGACTGCTGGAAGCCATTGAATCTAAAAAGCCGCTCACGCAGGTGGACGAAGAGGAGGAGCAACGTCTGAAGAAGCTCAAACTTCATTTGAAGGATCAAATGAACTTCATTGTGAGCCGTCACAGTTAGCGCAGATGTGCTGAAATCTGGATGAGAGAAACCCGGTTCGGTCCACCGAACCGGGTTTCGTATTTCTGGCGACTTTTCGGGGGGTCTGGACACTAGCTTTCCGGGCCTGTCCCCGTGAAATACCCCCTCCTACCCGTCGCCGCCGCTTTTGCCTGTGGAATCTATCTGGAGCGCGCCGGCGGTTGGACGGGACGCGAAGCCGCCGTCGCGATCGCGCTCTTCCTTCTGCTGGCGTGTTTTGCAGAGTGGAAAGCGCCCCGGCTTTTTTGGGCCTGCTGCCTGGCGGCGGCGGCCTCCACCGGATTGGGTGTGGCCGTTCTGCATCACCCCCGGAAGGCGCCGGTTCTGGACGCCGCATCCGACGAGACGGTGGCTCTGGAAGGCTGCGTGGTAAGCCCGTCGACCTATGCCGGCGGGCGGGTGCAATTCACGCTGGAACTCGCGAGGCATGCGCGCGCCCGGGTGAGCGTCGTGGTCCGGCCCGGGGAAGCTCCGCCCGCCGTTTCCTACGGGCAAAGGGTCGAGGTCGAAGCCCGGGTTCGCACCCCCCGCAATTTCGAGAACCCCGGCGAGTTCGATTACCGCGGGTTTCTGGCTGCGCAGCAAATCTACTGGACGGCCGCCATGCACACCGGCAGCGTTCCGAGAGTCCTTCCCGGCCGTTGCGGATCCCGGGCGCTGGCGTGGATTTACGGCCTCCGCGGACAGGCCTTGGATCGCCTGGAAAAGCTCTACGCGGGGAACCCCTTCGCGGGGGGCCTGCTGGAGGCGATTCTTCTAGGGGAGAGACGGCGCCTGGAGCCGGACTGGCAGGACGATTTCCGGAAGGCGGGCACATACCATGTTCTCGTGGTCGCCGGATTGCACCTTGCGGCGTTCACGGCGTTCTGCTTCTTTCTGCTGCGCATGCTCTTCGTCAGCGAGATCTCTGCCCTGGCGCTCACCTGCGCGGCGGCCTGGATCTTCGTGGTCCTCACCGGCGGTGCTCCCCCCGTATTACGCGCCGCCAGCGGCTTCAGCCTGTATCTGGTGGCGCGGTTTTTCTCGCGGCGCGGCCGGATTTTGAACCTGCTGGGCGGGATCGCCCTGGTCTTCCTTCTGATCGACCCTAGCCGGCTCTTTGACGCGGGCTTTCAGCTTTCTTTTCTGTCCGTTATGGCGATCGGAGCATTAGGAGCGCCTCTGCTCGAAGCAACTTCGGGTCCCTTTCAGAAAGGATTGCGAGGCATCTCCGAACGGGCCCGCGATCTTCGCCTGCCGCCCGCGACAGCGCAGTTTCGGGTCGAACTCCGGCTCTTTGCCGAGACGCTGGCGCTCCGGACGCGAATTCCTGCCGGCTGGGCGGAAAGAATCCTGGCGGCGGCGGCGCGCCTGGCGTTTGGAGCCTGGGAATTAGCCGTGATTTCGGCGGCGATTCAGGTCGGCCTCGCCTTGCCAATGGCTTTGTATTTTCACCGCGTCGCCCTCGCCGGTATTTCCGCGAACGTGCTGGTGGTCCCGCTGATGTCGGTCATCGTGCCGGCCGGCTTCCTGGCCGTGATTACGGCGTGGCGCCCGTTCACTGCCGCAGCCGCCTGGCTGGTCGAGGCAGCCGGGGAAATCAGCCTTTGGCACGCGCGGCACGGGCCGGATTGGCGCATCCCCGACCCGCCTCTCTGGCTCTCGGTGGCGTTCGTCGCGAGCTTGACACTGCTGGCTATCCTGCTCGGGCTGACATCGCCCCGGGCCGCCCGGTTTCGCGCGGGCGCTCTGGTTCTGGTTCTTCTTCTGCTGGGCCTGCTCCTTTGGCAGCCATTTCCGCCCGCCGTGGAAGCCGGCAAGCTGGAGGTTGCCGCACTGGATGTGGGCCAGGGGGACAGCCTGCTGGTGAGCTTCCCGGACCGGCGTTTAATGGTAGTGGACGCCGGCGGCATCCCTGCGTTTCCGGGAATGCCTAAACCCCGCCTCGACATCGGCGAAGATGTAGTCGCGCCGTATCTCTGGAGCCGGGCCATCCACCGGATCGACATCCTGGTGCTAACCCACGCCCACGCGGATCACTCCGGTGGGATGAATGCGGTGATCGAAGACTTCCGGCCCCGGGAACTCTGGACCGGGGCGAATTCGGACAACCCGTTCTGGGACTCCGTCCGCCGGCAGGCAGAGATCTACCATGTAAAGATTCGCAGCCTGAGGGCCGGACAAAATTTCGAAATGGGGGGTGCGCGCGTCGGTGTCCTGGCCCCGGCGGCAGACTACGTTCCCGGCGGCCAGCCCGCCAATGACGATTCACTCGTGCTGCGGGTTCAGTATAAGGAACGGTCCTTCCTGCTCACCGGCGACGCCGAGAGCGCGTCCGAGGACCGGATGCTCGCCGGCGGCCTGGTGGGCAAGGCCGACGTGCTGAAGGTGGGCCACCACGGCAGCCGGTCCTCGACGACGGAACCGTTCCTGGACTCGGTCCGCCCGGCATTTTCCGTAATTTCGGACGGCGTGGGAAACCTGTATCACCACCCCAATCCCGGCGTGGTCCACCGTCTGGAGGATCAACACTCGGAAGTGCTGCGTACCGATCTGCTCGGCATGATCCGGCTCTCGACCGACGGTCACCGGATCGCGTTGGAGGTTTTCGACCCCGCCCAACGTCGCCGCTAAGTAAAACTTTGGTAAGAAACAGGAACGGTATGCCAACTGCTGCTACCATGAAAGGCATCGAGGTAACCGCGTAATGCGCCATGGCGTTCTTCGGGCTGCTGGAATAACCTTCGCCCTTGGTTTGCTTTCTCTTCCCTTTGCCGCCGAGCAGGAAACGCCCAAGGACGATATGCGTCCAGCGATTAAGAAATTCACGCAGGTTTACCAACTGGTAGAACAGAATTTCTCGGATAAGATCAACCCGGACGACGCCATTTACGATGGCGCCATCCCATCCATGCTCCACACGCTCGACCCGCATTCGAATTTTCTCGATCCGAAGGCGTATCAGAGGCTACAGGAAGAGCAGGCCGGGCATTACTTTGGGGTCGGAATGATGGTCGGCGAACCGGAAGGGAAAGCCGTTGTCATCTACCCGTTCGAGAGTTCGCCCGCGTTTCGCGCGGGGCTGCGTCCCGGCGACCAGATCACTTCCGTGGACGACAAGAGCACCGTGAAGCTGGATGTGGAGGGCGTCTCGGCGCTGCTGAAAGGGCCCCAAGGCACCCAGGTAACCGTGCAAGTGAAGCGAAACGGCGCCGACCAGCCCCTCTGGTTCCATTTGACCCGCGCCGAAGTTCCTCGCGACAGCGTGAACTACTATTTCTGGCTCAAACCCGGCATCGCGTTCGTAAAAATCGATTCTTTCAACGAGAATACCGGCCGCGAGCTTGGCGACGCGCTGGCGAAACTCGGGGAGAGCGACATTCGCGGGCTCGTTCTCGACCTGCGGAACAACCCTGGCGGAATCCTGCAGGAAGCGGTGGCCGTCTGCGATCATTTCCTGAAGAAGGGACAGGGTATCGTGTCCCATCATGGACGCGCCTCCGCCGAAGTCAAGTTTTCGGCGCGGCACGGGGAACGCAGCGCGGAATACCCCATCGTCATTTTGGTGAACCGCGGCACGGCGTCGGCGGCCGAGATCGTGTCGGGCGCTCTGCAGGATCACGACCGCGCGTGGATTCTGGGCGAGAAGACGTTCGGCAAGGGTCTGGTGCAGGCCCCCTATCCGCTCTCGGGCGATACGGCCCTCCTGCTCACCATCGCTCACTACTACACGCCCAGCGGCAGACTGATCCAGCGCGATTACACGCATCAGTCCTTCTACGATTACTACATGCGCGGGCCGGGCAAGGACAATTTGAAGGATGCGCGTAAGACCGATAGCGGACGTCAGGTTTACGGCGGGGACGGCATCACGCCGGACGAAGGTTTCAAATACCCGGAGGCGACGGGCCTCGAAGTCCAACTCACACGCGGGATGGTGTATTCATTCTTCGCGTGGAATTATTTTGGCCCGAAAGAGGCCACGCTGCCGAAAGACTGGCACCCGGACGACACCGTGCTGGCGTCGTTTCGCGCCTTTGCGTCCAAGCGCGGTGTACGCTCTACGGACGAGGAATGGAAGACAGCCGGCGAGCGCATTCGCGAGCGCCTGCGGGAAGAGCTTTGGATAACGGCGTTCAGCAAAGAGAAGTCGGACCGTCTGGCGCTCGAAAACGATCCGGAGGTGGCGCAGGCTGTCCGCTCCCTGCCCTCCTCGCAAGCGCTGCTGGCGCGGGCGATGGCGGTTGCCGAGCGCACGCCGCGCGCTGAAACCGTTACCCGCTAGGGCAGCGATTATTTCTCCAGAGGCTTTACCGCGATATCCCGGAAAACCATTGCGGAATCCTCCGCATGGTTCTGCAGGCCGATGTATCCTTCCGCTGGACGCGGGCCGCGGTCGGGCTCGTAGTTGTGTTTTTTCGGCGGAACCGGATCCCCCTCGACATAGTCGGTTACCTTCACCCCGTTCAGAGTCACGACGGTCCGTTTCCCGTCAAGCCGGATCTCCATCGTGTTCCACTCGCCGGCCGGCTTCTCCGGACGGGCAAGAGCTTTGGTGAGTGAATACAGAACTCCTGAGCACGAGTAATCGTCGGGCCAGTTTCCAATCTCAACCTCATAACCCCGATTCACCGGCATCCACGGTTCCACCGGGCGTGCGGGGATGCGGATGAAAACCCCGGAATCGTCGCTCGGATGCGTCATCCGGTACTCTACCCGCAGGATGGCATTGCCGATCTTCCGCCGCGTATACCAAAGCAGCCCCATTCCCCCCTTTGTTCGCAGCATCCCGTCTTGCACGACAAAGCCGCCTTTCCCAACGTGCCGCCAGCCGTTGAGATCGTGTCCGTTAAACAAAGGAGTCCAACCATTTGCGGAGAATCCGGGAAACGGGCAAAGCGCCACGATGACGCAGTGGAGAACCCAGCGGCGAATCATAGCGCACGCTCCCGGCCGAGCCCCAGGGCGGCATCTCGAATATAGGCGGCGTTACATCCGCAGCAGCCGCCAAGATACCGAATCCCCTCGGAGCGCGCCTTGGACGCAAAGTCGCGAAACAAGCCGCGAGGAAGCTGGATCGATTCCAGCGCGTCCGGAAATTCGGGCAGGCGCGTGAAACATGGCATGGAATCGGGAGTCCGGAAAGCGGCCGGCTGAGCGGCGATGGGCACCCTGACAGCATCCCGCATACGCCGCAGAATTCCCAGCATCCGCGCGGGCTCCTGCTCGCAATTGGCGCCCACGGCATCCGCTCCCGCGTCCATCATCACGCGGGCGCAGTCTTCGGGCGAATGTCCGTCCGCGCTTTCGGTTACCTTGGGACGGAATGTCATAGTAGCAATCACCGGGAGCGATGCCGTTTGCGCGCACGCGAGCGCGATCCGCATTTCTTCCAGGTGGAAAAACGTCTCGAGGATCAGGAAATCGACGCCGGCCGCCGCCAGCAAGCGAATTTGCTCAGTGAACAAGTCGCGAACATGGCCCGCCGCGGAGGGCCCCTCGCGCTCAAAGAGCTGCGTGCGGGACACGGAGCCGGCGACAAGGACGTCCCTCCCGGCAACTTCCCGCGCCAGCCGCACCGCGGCGTTGTTGATTTCCTCCGTCTGAGAACCGTATCCGGCGCGCGTTAGTTTTTCGCGCGTTCCGAAAAAGGTCAAGGCCTGCAGGACTTCGGAGCCCGCATTACGGAATTCCAGATGCAATTGCCTGAGTGCCTCCGGATGCTCGATCGCGACCTCGGGAGTAAACTGGCCGCTCCCCTTTCCCGTTCCGACTTTCTCGCGGCCCGACCCGCTATCGACCCAACCTCTGCGCTCCAGTTCAATGAGATAGCCTCCGTCGCCAAGGACCACGGGCTGATTCCTCATTTTTTCGGTGATATTTTCACTCATGCTGCGCCTGCTTTCTGAAAGACCACTGCCGCCGCGCCCACTAACCCGGCATCGACGCCGAGGGCAGCCGGAAGAATGGGGAGATCGCGAGTATCCTTCGACCAGATGTGTTCTCTTGCCGACGATTCAAAGGCGCGCCAGTACAATCCCCCGGCCAGGCCCAAGCCACCGCCGACTACTACCAGCTCCGGGTCGAGAACATTGACGAGGAAAGCGACGCTAACGCCGAGCGACTCGCCGGCTGACCGAAGAACTCCGGCCGCTCCCGCGTCGTACTCAGCGGCGCGAAACACGTCTTCCGCGCGGACGCACGCGGCGGCGGTTGGCCGCAGGAGCTTGTAGCGCGCCGCGATCGCTGGACCCGAGGCGAAATCTTCCAGCACCGGATGCAGCGTGGCGCCGCAGTGCGTGCAGATGGTGCTGAGCGGACTGCTGGCCATAACGAGTGCGTTTCCCCTGTGCCCGGCGAAGACCCGCCCGCGCTGCACCAGACAGGAACTGATGCCGGTTCCCACCGTGACGTAAACGAAACTCTCACATCCCCGGGCGGCTCCAAACATGGACTCGGCGAGCGCACCGGCGCGAACATCGGATTCCACCGCGGCGGGCGCGATCGCCGAGAGACGCAGCCGCACCGGGAGGCCTTGCCAACGGATCGTTTGCCCGCTGGTGACATTGCCTTCCGCGTCGACGAGTTCCGCAACGCCAAGTCCGACGCCGGTCACCTTCCAGCCTTGCGCGATCGCCTGTTCACGCGATGCCGCTGCCAGCGCGAGTGCGCTGGAGAGAACGGCTTCGCCGCCCCGCTCGGGCCGGGTGGATGCCGACTGCCGGAACCGCACTTCTCCCGAAGGCCAGAGCACGACACCCGCGGAGATCTTGGTTCCTCCCACGTCGAGGCCGACTGCGGCAATCTGTTCGTTATTGCTCATCGGAAGGACGGGTGTGGTCGTGCAGCGTATGGCGCTCCGGCATTTTGGCGGCGCGCAGGTCCAGCGCGGGAAAGCGGGATCTGAGCGGAACAAAGCGGCCGCTGCGCGCGGACGCCGAGCAGGCATCGATCACCTCAATCAGATGCAGATCGTGCCGGTTGTCATGCAGGGGACTCCGGCCCTCGCGGAGCGCAGCCGCCAACTCCGCAAGTCCATCCGCCCAGAGCCAGGTAGGCTCTACGGGCTCGTATTCCTCCCAGCAATTGGATTCGTTCCGCCAGATCTCGAAGCCTCGCGGGTCCCAATCGTCGCCGAGCAGATTGGCAGTGCCGCTTGTTCCATAGATCTCAAGCCCGGGACGGCGATAGCGCTGGATGGCGTGACTTGAGACGATCGAAGATAGCGTGCCGTTTTCGTGGCGGAGAATCACGTGCGAGACGTCGGAGCCCGGGGAATGCAACACCTTCTCCCCCACGATTCGTTCCGCAATCGCGGTGCTTTCGGCCGCAAACGCCTCGGCAACAGGGCCCGCAATCGCGGTGAGGCTCTTCAAGTTGTAAATGCCAACTTCAGCGAGCGGTCCGGTCTTTCCCTGGTGATACCACGAGGCCCAGGTAGAGCCGCTGTTGCCATAAAGCGCGCGGCAGGAATGAATTTCTCCCAGTGCGCCGCCGTGAATTCTGGCCCACATCGCACGAAACGTCGGCGCGAGCTGGACGAAGGGCGCGCAGACGAGATGAAGCCGTTTCTCAGCCGCCAGCGCCACCAGGGGCTCGGCCTCGGCAAGACTTTCAGCCAGCGGCTTTTCCACCAGCACGTGCTTGCCGTGTTCGAGGGCGAGTTGGGCCAAGCGGGCGTGACTTTCCGGTGGGGTGATGATGATTACGATATCGACATCCGAGTTGAGGATGTCTGAAACCTCCGGAACCAGTTCAATCCCGGGCCGCCGCGCTCGCAGGGCGTCCCAGGTCTCGCGGCGCCGGGCGCAGACCGGTCCGGCAGCGGCAAGCCCTCGCGGGATCAGGCGGTCGAGCACCTGAAGATAGGCCCACAGGACGTTCCCCGAACCCACGATACCGACTCGTGGCGCGGTCATACGTTCCGCTCCGGTTGTGCGGATTGTGCCGTTTCTCCAGGCACGGTCTCATAGGAAAGCATGGCGCCTCCGGCAAGAGCGACAATGATGCCGAGCCATTCGAGAGGCGTGGGACGTTCCTTCAGAAACGCGATCGCAAGCCCTACGGTGACCAATGGATAGAGTGCGGTCATGGGAACAACCACCGAGGCTTTCCCGCCATTTTCCAGCGCAACGAACAACGCCCAGGACCCCAGACCATTGAGAAGCCCTCCCAACAGGCCGACGGCGACGGCCTTCCCGGAAAGCGAGCTCCAGGTTCCCGGAGACCAGAAGAACGGCAGCAGCATCAGAAAGCCGGCGGTGAGCCAGATAACGAGGGAACGCGCCGGCATCCGGTTCGTCCCCAGCTTTTGGAACAGGCCGACGATACCCCATAGGGTGATTGCAATGCATGCGTAGCCGAGCCAGGAAGTCATGGGAGTTTAAATAGACAGGATGACCACGGCCGCCAGCGCAAGAGCCACACCGCCGGCCTGAACCCGATTGAGCCGCTCCCGGAGAACCAGAAAAGCAAGCGCTACCGTGAGCAGCGGAAACAAACCCGTCACGGGGCCCACCACGGACGCCTTTCCGCGATGCATTGCCGCGTAATAGGCAAGAAGCCCGAACCCGGTAAAGACGCCATTGAGGACGCCATAGATCACACCGCCGGTATTCCGATCCACTTTCAGGCGCAGGCGGAACAGCATAAAGAGGGACAGGGGCAGAAGCCCCAAGGTGAATAGGATCTGGAGTTGTTCGGGGCTTGCCGTGTCCGACCCGATCTTGACCAGCAACCCCCACACGCCCCAACAGAGGATGCACAACAAGGCGGGAATAAGCCATGCTCTCGAACTGGGTGCTTTATTTTGCGCCATCCTGGGGGGCAACCTCCGCGGGTAACAGACCGGATTCGTCTTCGATGATATAAGAACAAATTCGGAATGAGTCACAGTCGACACCGGAGACGCGAGCCATCCGCTCCGCGGCAAGCTGGGCGGGCATGGCGTCGAGGACGAACTGCCAGCCGCACGGCGTTTCCGGCAGCTCGCAAACCAGGCCGCCGGCCTCGGGTGGGAGACCGTGCCCGATGAGCATGACCGGCGCACCGAGTCTGTGGAGATCGCGGGCAACGGCAAGGTCCTCGCTTCGCATGATCTTCGGGTCAAGCCACATGCCGAAGCGCGCGCCGGACGCCACCATTTCTTGCGGCCCGTGGCGAAAGGCGCCGGTTCCCATGGCAGTGGCGGGAGCCTTCACACCCTCTTCCCAGAGCAATCTCGCCTCATAGCAACTTCCGACGCTGGCCCCCCTCCCCATGAAATAGAAAGACGCTCCGGGATCCAGCCAGGGGGAACACTCAATCCGGTCCCGCCAGGACCCGAGGGCCGCGTCCGCCTGGTGGAGAGCCCGCATGAGAGCGGCGGAGACGTTCGAATCGAAGTGGCCGGTCACGGTGGATGCCACCACACCGGCGGCGAGAGCAAGACTGGAGTATGTATTTACCGAGATGCCGTGATCGAGGGCTACGGGCATTTCCAAAGAGACACGCGATTCGACTGCCAGCGGCCCACCGGGCGAATTCGTAAACCCAACGATTGGGGCGCCCGCTTCCCGTGCCTTGGAAAGAAGACCTACAATTTCGGCGCTGCGTCCGCTGCGTGAAAGGGCAAGGATGACGGAATCCGGGGGTATCCGCGTGAAATGCAGCAGCTCAGACGCGTCCACGGCAAACACCGGCAGCCCGTGACGGAATAAGAGGGAGGAAACATTGAGGGCGGCATGCCAACTGCTTCCGATGCCGGTTAGGAACACATGCCGGGTGCCGCGCACCAGGCTCGCCGCCTCCGCCACCTTCGAGCGGGCCGCTCCATCCAGCAGGTCCAGGCAGCGCCGCAGCTCGGCCGGCTGGCGGAGAATATCTTTCAGGAAGTAAGTCATAGGATCAGGTCGCGGACCCTCCGCCTCGGAGCCGCTCATTTTCATTCATTCGATTCAGATACCAACGAACGAACTGCTCGACTCCGCGCTCTCCGGGGGCGTAGGGTCCGGGCCGGTAGCCGGACGAATCGACGCCAAGATGATTCTCTTCACATAGCCGCCAGTCCTGTTCGGCGGTGAGGCGCCAAAATTCCTCCACGCGGCTGCTGTCAAGGTCGACGCCCTCCACGGCATTCTCCGAGACCAACCAGTCGATCTCCACATGCGTCGCGGATGCCGACAGAGGCATAAAGCGCATAAGCATCGCGTAATCGGAACACGCTTCGAGAAGCAGCCCGGGCAGGGTTACCACGGCGAGCACGCCTAGTTCTTCGCCGGGCAAGGCGGCAAGGAGAGGAGCGGCCGGCGCGCCATCCATGGTCTCGCTCGCGAAGCCGGGACGCAGGAAGAAACGGCGGCAGTGAAACCAGGCGTCGCCGCGAAAGGGCACGGGATTCGCTTCCATGCCGCGCGCCGCCAGTCCGGCCAAGCGTTCGCGGGCGACGGATGCGTCCTCCTCGGCAAGCTTGGGGGAGTCGATACCGGCGGCGAAACCAACCGCGCGGCAATACTGCGGATGGCCGACGCCGCAGTGGTAGCACTCGCGTGAATTTTCCAGGACCAGCTTCCAGTTGGCGCGAACTTCGTACTGGCGGGACCGGCAGATGCGGGCCCTTTCCAGGCGCTGGAGCTGCAACTGCGGACCGACGAGACGGGCGAACTCGTCAAAATCGGGGGCATCGCCGGAGAGGCACACGAAGATGAGCCCTTCGAGCACGCGAACATGCGCCGGACGCAAGCCGAACTGCGAGCGGTCGAAATCGTCCGGCATGAGCCTCGCCTTGAGCAGGGATCCATCCGTATCGTAAGCCCACTGATGGTATGGACAGATGAGGCGCTTTGCGTTGCCGGACGGAAGGGAGCAGACGCGCGACCCACGGTGCCTGCAGCTATTCCACAGCGCATGGACCCGCCCGTCCCGGCCTCGCACAACGATCAGGGACTCTCCCGCCGCTTCAAACAGAAAGTAATCCCCACTTTCGCGAATCCGGCTGACATGACCCGCGCACAGCCACGACCGTCGGAAGACCGCGTCCAAGTCCGCTTCAAAAAATGAAGACTCGGTATAGAACTCCCTTTCGAGCGTCCAGCCCGGCCGGCGGCTCAGGACCATTTCACCCACGGTTCTGTCACGCCGCGGGATTCCCACCCCGATCAAAACATCAACCTCGCTCCAACCTGTATGTTTCGCGGGTTCGAAACTGTATTCCACATGCCGAAGCTCGGACTGGCAATGTCCGTGGTGAACCCTCGAAAGACATGGCTGTTCCAAAGATTAAACGCCTCGCCGCGGACCTCGAAGGAGAACCTCTCAGTGAGCGGTATGGTCTTCGAGAGAAGGAGATCCTGATTCTTCGTCCCGAAGCCGCGCAGGTTCGTGACGCGCGTTCCCGATCCGGAATAGAAGTTAAAGCCGCTAGCCGGCTCGAAGGCATTGACGTTGAACAATGGCATGTTCGGGTCAAAGTTACCAAGGCTTTGCGACCACGGATGGGCTCCGGGGAGGACACCGGGAATACAGGCTTCCACGAACTGGCCGGGCAGATTGCAACTGCTCGACCGGAAGAAAAACGGTACGCCGGAACTTAGGTGTAAGATGCTGCTTAACGTCCAGCCGCCAGCCAGGTAGTCGAGAAACTTGTTTGAATTGAGCCAGCGCTTGTGACGGCCGAATGGCAGATCGTACGACGCGGCGAAAGAGAACGTCTGGGGCACGTCCTCGAGCGCCAGCCCTTTATTGCGCTGCCGTTCAAAAGGCGAAATCACTCCGCCCAAACCGAGGTAGGCAAGGCCGTCAGGTTGTGTGCTGTCTGCGTCGGTGATCAGTTTCGAGAATGTATACGAAGCGAGGAACCAGAGGCCGTTCGACATCCGCTTTTCGGCTTTGAGCTGGAGAGAATGATAGGTCGAGTTACCAGCGTTCTCATTCAAACCCTGCAAGGGGCCGCAGTACTGCGGAAAAGGCAAGAGAGCTTGCGCCACCGATGGCGCACAGGCGGTCATTTGCCCGGCCCATCCGGCATAAGGAGCGGGAACGCCGTCGAGGGAGGTCTGGCCGGGCTGAAATTCGTCATAGAGCTGGCTGCCGTACTGGGTCAGCAGGGCCGGATTGAGAGCATTCAAGGGCGCGGTGCGGGAGATCAGGCGTGTGCCTTTGTTACCGACGTAGGCCACACTCGCTGTAAAGTCCTTGCTCAACTGACGCTCGATAGTGAAGTTCCATTGCTGGGTGTAGGGAAGGCGATTCCCATCCTGCGGTCTGTAGTTGGGGCCCCATTGACCGTTCAGGAATCCGGGGTCGAGATCCGGCGGGCGCTGATAGTTTTGAGGGAAGCCCTGCGAGAGCAGAAACGCCGGCGTCAAGCCGCCCATGGTGCTGCCAAAGGCGGGACTTGCGTTGAAGCCGTCCTGCGCAACGCCGCCGTACCAACCCGAGTAGTAGCCGGCATCGTAGAAGATGCCATAGCCGGTCCTGACTACGGTCTTTGAGTTCGGAGCATAGGCGACGCCGAGGCGCGGTCCGAAGCCGCCATAGAATGTCCGCTCGGGAAATGCAAAGCCATAGGAGGAAGAGCCCCAGCGGGTTCCGGCGAACGCGAGCCTTCCAGGCCGCCCGCCCGCGGCGTCATTCGCTCCGGCGGGGTCGAAGAAGGACATCACGTCATGCTTCTCCGAACTCGGAGAGACCATCTCCCAGCGGAATCCATAGTTCAAAGTAAGATTCGGGCGCAGCTTCCATGTGTCGCCGATGTGCGCGATCCAGGAATGTTGCACCGAAGTGGATACCGTCACGGACCGTTCGGTCAGCGAACCGTAGTCGACATCTCCCAAAAGAAAACTCGCCATCGAACTCCCGCTGTTGACGCCGAGAAGCCCGGTCTCCGTGTTGTTGAAACTGAATTGGCCGGCGCCGCCCGCGACGGTATAGGGGCTGTTAACCATGTGCCGGTATTCGATGCCCGCTTTCAGCGTGTGGGCGCCGTGCACCCAGGTAAGAAGGTCGCTCGATATGATGGCGGGATCCGGCCAGCGGTTCGCAGCGGCGGAACCGGTGTTCGAGCCGAAGCCGGCGAACCCATCGCCAAAGCGGATCGCGGGGGCATAATCGTGTGTCGCCACTCCGGGAATCATGGGAAGCTGATTGGCGTACGGCGCGTCGATACCCCCGCCGTAAAACTGGTCGTTCGTGTAGCCGGCCGCGAAGTGGTTCAACAAGGACGGCGAGAAGATGTGATCGTAGTTCACCCGGTTCAGCCAGGTGTGCTTGTAGTTTTCAAGGTCGGTAGCGAGTTGGACGGGCAGCAGGTGAGTCTTTTGCGACAGATTGTCCCGCTTGAAGATGGTGACGGTGAAATGATCGTTATCTCCCACGTACTCGTCAAAGCGCATGTTGAGGAAGTTGGCATCGGAGCTGATGAACGCCGGCACCGCGGGTGGTTGGTAGTTGTTCAGGGGCCCCCCGGACGTGGGAGTGGGAAGGTACTTTAGCCAGCCGGAAGCCAGCGAAGACTGGAGCCTCGGGTCGGTCGCGCAAATCACGTTTGGCTGCGTTCCGTTACAACCCATGAACTGGTCCCGGACAATTTGTCCATTCACTATGCGGGTGGTCGCCGGGTCGTAGACGGGGATCAGATTTCCGTTCGCGTCCTTCCAGTCGCTGAAGTCGCCCTGGCGTTCCTGCATGGACGGGATGGAGAGCGTGGGCCGCAGAATACCGCCGCTGATCCGGAAGAATTCCGGGCTGATGAAAAAGTACGTCTTGTTACGGGAAGACCAAGCGAACGGTATCTTCAAAGGGCCGCCGAAAGCGCCGCCGAAATCATTCTCCAGATCCTTGGGGCGAGAGTCCGCGCCAAACTGGCGCGCGTTCAGCACGGTATTGCGGTGATATTCGAATAAGCCGCCGTGAAAATCGTTAGAGCCGGCTTTCGTTTCCATAATGAAGACGGACCCGCCGGTGGAGCCATATTGCGGCTCATAGTTGGAATTGAGAACGCGGAGCTCGCTGACCATGTCGGGCGATTGTGGAAAGTCGAAGTAAGCCGACCAAATCCCATTGCCCCCGGAAGGATTCACCATGCTGACGCCGTTCAGGACCGCTTCCCCTCCGCCCTGAACGCCGCCATTGATATGAACTCCCGTGACGTTACCGTCGCTGCTGGTGACGCCGGGAAGGAGCACCACGAAAGCGGCCGCGGAGCGCGGACCACCGGAGACAAGCAAGGGTAGACTCCCGACCGTTTCCGGAGCAATGTCTCCACCCCGGGATGCATTTTCAAAATTCAGCGGCGACGCGTCCGCCTGCACATCGACCGTCTGCGATGCCGAGCCGACGGTCAGCATCACGTCGATGCGCAAACTGTCGCTCAAGGCGGCGCGAATCCCCTTCTGGACGTAATCGCGAAATCCATCGGCGGAGACGCGCAGCTCATAGTTACCGGCCGGAAAGTTGGGGAGGGTATACAATCCCCCCGGCCCACTGTTGGTCTTCAGGACGAGGCCGGTCTCAACGGAACGCAGTTCAACCCCCGCGTTTGGAATCACGGCGCCGCTCTGATCGGTAATACTCCCGCTCAGCGAGGCGCTTACGTTTTGGGCAGCCAGGGAACACACCCCGGCGGCGGCACAGATCAAGGGCACAACAAGGCGAAAACATAGCCTTTTCATCGATAAACCTCCCAGATATTCAAACCCTGGCACGCCCCGGATGCGGCGGCCCATGGAGCGTGAATACGCCGTCTCGCTGAATGGCGCAAAATGAACTAACCAAAACTCCCGCGGCGGAACTGCTCTAACATTTGCTCGCACGCGCGCAAGGTAAAGGCAATGATGGAAATCGTGGTGGTTTTGTCGGTGGGCGTCGGGAACATGCTGGCGTCGGCGACGTAAAGATTCGGAACGTCATGACAAGCGCTCCAGCGGTTCGTCACGAATTTCTTCGGATCGTTGCCGAAGCGGCAAGGTCCGGTTTCGTGCAAGCTGTGGCCCGGCGAGTTCGGTTCAGAGTCCGCGCCCCATAGCTCTCCACCGGCGCCGCGAAGGATTTCCGCGCAAACGTGCTTGGAATGCTCAAACATCATCAGCTCATTCGGTCCCCACTCGTAATGGAAGCGCGCAACCGGGATGCCGAAGATGTCTTTCACTTCCGGATCGATGTCGATAAAATTCTTTTCGCTGACGAGCGAGGGCGCCTGCAGAAGGAAGCTTACCGGCGTCGGATAGTAACTGCGAACCTTTTTCTTGAGGCTTGAGCCGAAACCCTCAAAGTGGGAATAGTAGTAAGGGAAATTTCCGCACCCACCGTAGGGATAGACGGAGTAACCACGAATAAACTTCTCTTCAAACGGATTCTTGAGATTTTGCCAGCGCGGCATCCATACGACCGTGGAATCGTGCACGTTGTCGGGCTGGCTGGGCTGTCCGGCCAGTTGGGGCAGGCAGCCGTAGGCCGGGGTGGCGTAGAGATGGTCGACGAGATTGCGGCCCAACTGGCCGCTCGAATTGGCGATTCCATCCGGCCAGTGGCGCGACTTCGAATTCAGCATGATTTTGGCTGTCTCACAACAGGAGGCGGCCAGCACGACCACTTTGGAATAGACTTCCACTTCCTGCCGCGTCGCCCTGTCGATGTAGGCAATGCCCTTCGCCTGCCCCTCTTCGTTCACAAGCACATTCTTGACATGGGCGTCGGTGCGAAGCTCCAGCTTTCCGGATTTTTCCGCGTGCGGCAGGAAAAACCAGGTGGGAGAAAAGAAAGACCCGCTGTCGCAGCCGGTGGTGCATCCGCCGCAATAGTGGCAGGCAGGGTGACCATTGTGAGGCACCGTCAACTGCGCACAGCGGTCGTGGACGTAGGGGATGCCCATGCGATCGCAGGAGTCCTTGAGTATCCAGTCGAAGCAGCGGAAATTAAAAGGAGGCAGATATTCGCCGTCGGGGTTGCTGGGACGGTTTTGGATGCTGCTGGCGACCCCGATCATTCGCTCGGCGCGGCTGTAATAGGGCGCGATTTCCTCATAGGTGACAGGCCAATCGACATCATGGCCGTCGATGCTGGCGGCGCGGAAATCGATGTCGGCGAAGCGGGCGGAGCTACGGCCCCAAAAGTTCGCTTTCCCTCCCGTGCCTTTGCAGCGGGTCCACTTCCAATGGCTTCCGGGAGCCACGGTGTAGGTAATGTCGTGCTCGAAGAGATCGAAGGTGACCTCCTGCTCACAGTCTCCCTGGCGCAAGCTCCGTGTCTTCGGATCGCCGAACCCACGGTATTGCAGCTCATAAATCTGGCGATGGTTGCGGTAGTGTTTGGAAGGGATAATTCTGGGACCCGAATTCAGGGCGAGTACGCTTAAGCCGGCGTCGCAGAGCGCTTGAATCGCCGTGCTGCCGCCGGCTCCGGTCCCGACCACGATTACGTCGTAGACTCTCTTTGCCATCGCGCGATCCCTCCGCTTACCCCTTCGCCTCGTTCAGATGCTTGTGCTGGCGGTCGTCGTGGTGCGGGCAGCCGGGCGGCATGTGATCGTAAACCATCTTCAGGCCGGGGTAATCCAACTCTTCGAGGCCGGCCTTCGACGTGTAGAAGCCCATCATCGTGTACTCACGAATCAGTTCGAAGAACGCGCGGCCGTCTTCCTCCCCTTCGCGATATTTTGCGCGGTAGGCGAGATGCGTCAGAATGTCGGTCTGCTGGTCCGCGGGGAGCTCGGCGAACGGTTTTCCGTAGAGGTACTTGCCGTGCGCATTCAACCATCCGAGGCCATAGCGGAAGCGGTATTGAACCTCGGGGTCGCTGAAAGCCATGAAATCGATAAATTCGCTGACGCCGGCATCTTTGGCGCCCGGGGTGCCATCGTTCGGAACAATGATGTCGCAGAGTATTTCCACCAGTTGATACTCGGCGGCGTCAAAAAAGCGTGGCTGAAAAGCGGCGGCCGGACCCTTCACCAGCCCGGAATCGGGATGCTGGGGACAAGCGAAGGCCCACCGTTCAAATCCAGGGAATTGCGCGGCTCCGGCCGCAAGAGACAGAATGCGCAACACCTCACGCCGTTCAAAGTTTTGCCCTGCCATATTCTAATTTTCCGGCTCTCGCCTTGGCGGTACGTAAGCGCTTTCGGTAAGCGCTTTCGCAGACTCTTTCATTTTCCGCGTTCTCACCGGTTTGTCAAGCGCTTTTTTGGGAGGCCGGATTCGGAGAAGCGTTCGACAGACCCGGAGCGCGGGTGCTACGTTGGGTTCTGCCGTTAGAGTTCCGGCGGAGAGACGGGCCTAGCGGCAGCTTGGGACCACGCTATGGCTTATACAATGAGGGACGTAGCGAACCGGGCCGGAGTCTCCCTGGCGACGGTTTCGCACGTTCTCAACAAGACACGGTACACGTCGCCCGAGACGGAGCGAAAAGTGCTCAACGCGGTGCGGGAGCTTAATTACCACACCAACGTTCATGCCCGCCGCCTGGCAATGAAACGAAGCGATCTGTTCGGGCTGGTTATTTCGGAGATCGCCAATCCGTACTTTCCAGAGATCATTAAAGGGTTCCAAACGGCGGCGTGGGAGCGCGGGTTCGACGTGCTGCTGTGCAATACGGAATATAGCGCGGAGCGAACCAAGGCCTCGGTTCGAAAGCTGATTGAGAGCGACGTGCGCGCAGTAGCCATCATGACGTCGGCGGTCGATAGGGACGCGACGGCGGCCCTGACAGAAGCCGGAGCCGGACTGGTTTTCTACAACGCCGGTTCTCCGGAGGAACTGGTCAGCACGATCACGATCAACTATCTCTCGGGGATTTCCCAGGCAATCCGTCATGCCATGGGACTGGGACACCGGAACGTCGCCATTATCGCCGGACCGCAGGACAACCCCACCGCCGTGACGCTGAAACGCGCCTTGGTCTCAGGATTACGGCAATGGAAGCTAAAGGATTTCCCCGTTCTGGAAAGCAATTTTCGGGTAGATGGGGGCGCGGCAGCAATCCGCACCCTCCTCTCGCAGTCCGAAATCCCCACCCTGGTTTTCTGCGGCAACGACCTGATCGCGATGGGGGCCATGAGCGAATTGGAGGAAGCCGGTGTAAGAGTTCCGGCGGATGTCTCGGTTGTCGGGTTCGACGATATCTTCTTCGCCTCGCTGGCCCGGCCCCCTCTGACCACGGTGCATATTCCGCGCGAACGCATGGGGCGGGTTGCCTTCGAAGCGCTCGACAAGATGATGAACCTGAAATCGAGAAGGGGAAAGAACTACTCGATTGAAACGGCGCTGGTGGTGCGCAAATCGACCGCACCTCCACGCAAGCACGACCTCCGCCCTTAGTATGGCTGAACGCGAATGGCCCGCAGCATCAAGTCCTGCTTCTCCGATTTTTTCTTTTGCAGTTCGTCCACGCGGCGGCGTTGCGCCTCGATATTTGGATCCTTGACGCGCTGATAGAGAGCCAGCAGGAACGTGTTTGCCTGCGAGCTATCGGGGTTAATGGAAAGAGCGGCCTGCAGTTCGCGCCTGGCCGAATCGAAGTCTCCCTGTTCGAGAGCTATCCTGCCCAACTCGGCACGCGGCTCGGCAAACCGGGGATTCTCCTGCACGGAACGTTCGAAATGTGCCTTGGCGGCAGTCCGGTCGCCATCCAGCCGGTCGAGGCGCCCAAGATAGTACTCCGCGCCCGCGGCCGTTTCTTTCGAGCGGGCGGCGATTCTCATTTGCGCCCGGCTTTCCTCCCCCTTGCCGGCCGCGAACTCGGCGGCGCCCAGCGCGAAATGTCCCCGCGGATCGTCCGGACGCGCGTCGGCAAAGGTGCGAAAACGCGCGGCGGCTTCTTCCGCCGCTCCCATCTGGAGTTCCACGCCCCCGAGCGCATAGTGGTAGAAGACGTTGGCGGGATCGAGTTGAACGGCGCGCTCCAGGGACCGCCTCGCTTCCACCGCGAGATCGAGATCCACCGATACGATGCCAAAAAAGAAGTGGATGGATGCATCGTTGGGGGTTAGATCGCGGGCGTGGGCCAGGTATCCCAGCGCGCCCCGCAGGTCGTGGCCGCGATAGGCCACGCGTGCGAGCGCGACAAGAGGCACGGATGACGCCGGGTACTCTTGCGCAAGCTGTTCCAGAGCGCCGCGCGCTCCGCCGGGGTGCAACTCGTCATAGGCCCGCACCAGTTGCTCGACGCCTTCGACGGACGCCAGTCCCCGCTTCACCAGACCTTCCATCAGCTCGCGGACCAGATCCGCTTTTTTCGCGCGAAAGAGCCCGCCGGTGATTTCGAGAATGTCGCTCTCAGACAGATCTTTCGCAGACAGCAACTCACTCGCAGACTGACGCGCCTCCTCCACGCGCCCCACCGCGGCGAGCGCCAGGCACAACATCGCGCGCACCGGCGCTCGCGCCTGTTCCGAAGGAGGAAGCTTCGACAACTCGGCAAGCGCGCCCGCGAAATCGG
>DASZXS010000051.1:0-132581 GCA_035545735.1 Bryobacteraceae bacterium
GACCGTTACAAATAATATTGTACGGTGATTGCTCCGTTGAAAATGGAATCGTGGAACTGCCGGCACTCGTGCCCTTCCAGGTGGAGAAACTGAGGCCCTCACCGGCGGTCAACGATGCAATCGCGCTCGTTCCCCAGGAATAGGTGAGCGAGAGATTCGCATCGCTCGGGCTGCTGTTGCAAGCGCAGGCGCTTGGCAGCGTTCCGTATATCGTGTCGACCACCGGTGTAATGTCCCCGAGGTTACCGCTGCTACCGACGGTTAGGTTCAGGCTGGAATTGGGAGTCACGCTTATCGAGCATTGATAGAAATAGCCCTGGCAACTGAAGTTCCTGGCCATCCCCATAGCCGGGCTCGCCTGCAGGATTCGTCCAGCTACTTGCGTCGAGCTCGCCTGCCAGCCGACTTCGCCGGATGTTGAGTTCAGGACGAGCTTGTGCCCCTGGTCGTCCGGCTCTTGCACCCGGATCAACTCATTGATGCTGATGGCCCGGGTCTCCATCGGCGCCAGCTTATAGACTTTCATCCACGGTCCGCTGGGCATCCCAAATCGCACGTTGAAGTTGGTTTCCGCGGGCGCGTGGTTGAAAAGAAACAGGACGGATCGTTCGTTGTCAGGGAGTAGCGGTCCAGCGGCGTAATCTCCGGTTTCCGGGGGGCCCCCCGAGGCTTCGGCTTCGGCGTTCACGATCCGCTCAATAGCGGCCAGCACCAGCTTGCGGACCTCCTCGTCGAAGGTGCGAACGTTCAACTTGATAATCGCCTCGTCGGGGATGACGTTTTCCTTTGTTCCCGCCTGCAACACGCCGAGAGTGACCACGGCGGCCTCCGTAGGCGGCACTTCGCGCGAGACAATGCCTTGCAGACGCAAAACCGTTGACGCCGCCATCACGACCGGATCGACGCTGGCCTCGGGCATCGAGCCGTGAGCGCCGCGCCAGAAGAAGCGGAAGTGGTGGCGCCGATACGTCCGCCAACAACGCCCGTGGGCATGCACATCACGTGCTGGCCCAGGATGACATCGGGTTTCGGAAATCGCTGGAAGAGTCCATCGTCAATCATCGCCTGTGCGCCCTGCGCCGTCTCCTCCGCCGGTTGAAAGACAGCCATCAGCGTGCCCCGCCAGGCATCGCGGCATTTCGCAAATAGCGTGGCCGCTCCAATCAGCCAAGTCACATGCCTGTCGTGACCACAAGCGTGCATCACCGGCACGGACTTACCGGCGCTGTCCGTCGCCACGATCTTGCTGGCATAGGGAAGGCCGGTCAATTCCTGAACCGGCAGCGCATCCATATCGGCGCGGAGCATCACGGTCGACCCCTCGCCGTTGCGCAGCAAGCCGACAACGCCTGTCTCGCCAACACCGGTAGCCATTTCATAGCCGGCGGCGCGCAAGCTCTCCGCCGCCACTCCGGCAGTCCGGTTCTCCTGCATGGAAAGTTCCGGATGAGAGTGGGTATCTTTGTAGATCTTCTCCAAATCGGGCAGAAGGCCCTTGAGGTTTGCAAATATCGAATCTGGAAATGAAGGCGTTTTATCCATTGCTCGAACTCCTTGCACGCGTGAGTCGCTCCCGGTACACCCATTATGGAGTGGTTCCGCGCGACGCCGAGCGGCAGGCGCCCTACGCCGCTTGCGTCCGTTTCCGCCCGTAGACGAAGTAAATCAACAACCCGATCATCAGCCAGACAAAAAAGCGGATCCACGTAATGAGCGGGAGTCCCATCATCAGCAGCACGCAGCAGAGGATCGATAACGCGGGCACCAGCGGCACCAGCGGCACGCGGAAGGACCGCGGACGTTCCGGCTGTTTCCGGCGCAGCACAATAACGCCCGCCGCCACGACGATGAAGGCGAACAGCGTGCCGATGTTCGAAAGCTCGGCGAAGGTATCGATGTCCCACAATCCGGCCGGCACTCCCACCACGAATCCCGCAATCCACGTGCTGATGTGCGGTGTCTGGAACCTCGGATGGACCGACGAGAACATGGCCGGCATGAGGCGGTCCCGCGACATCGCGAACCAGACGCGCGCCTGCCCGTATTGATAAACCAGCAGCGACGACACCATGCCGGTGAGCGCGCCGAAGGTCACAATGAGACGCAGGCGGTTATATCCCAGCGCCTTCAACGCGTCCGCCACCGGCGAGTTGGTGTTCAGCGTCTCAAAGCGCACGATCCCCGTGAGCACCAGGGACACCGAGCCATAAAGAATAGTACAGATGATCAGTGTCGCGATGATCCCGAACGGAAGGTCGCGCTGCGGCTTGCGGCACTCCTCGGCGGCGGTGGAAACAGAATCGAAGCCGATGTAGGTGAAGAAGACGATGGAGGCGCCGGTGAGGACGCCCGAGAAGCCGTTGGGCGCGAACGGATGCCAGTTTTCCGGATGGATCGCGCGCGCCGCCCCGAGGCAAAAGATCAGAATCGCGGAAAGCTTCACGATCACCATCGTCGTATTGGTCCCGGCGCTCTCCCGGACCCCGCGCACCAGAACCCAGGTCACCAGCATGGTGATGATGAGCGCGGGAAGGTTATAAATCCCGTGCGCCTGCCCCACCGAATTGAAATACGGGTAGGCGAGCGCGGGCGGCAAATGAACCCCAAACAGGTTGTCGCCCAAATCCTGCAGATAGGCCGAAAAGCCGACCGCGACCGACATGTTCGAGACGGCGTACTCGAGGATCAGGTCCCAGCCGATGATCCAGGCGAAAATCTCGCCCAGAATCGCGTAGGCATAGGTATACGCGCTGCCCGCGATGGGAATCATCGAGGCCAGTTCGGCATAGCACAAGGCGGCGAAAAAACAGGCAATCGCCACCAACAGAAATGACAAGGTGATCGCCGGACCCGCGCCCGGGCGTCCCAAGGTGGAAACGGCGCTCGACCCGTGAAGGACCAGATCGAGCAGCGTCGCGTGGAGAACCGATTCGATCGTCTCCACTTTCCCCGCCGCCGCGGTGCCGGTGAGGGTGAAAATCCCCGAACCGATTACCGCGCCGATCCCCAAAGCGGTAACGCTCCAGGGACCCAGGCTCTTGCGAAGACGGTGAGCGGGATCTTCCGATGCCTCGATCAGCGCGTCGATGCTCTTGGTGCGGAGTAGTTGGGAGCCCACGTTGCGCAGGCGCGCGAGGCAGGCGGACGCCGGGAAACCGGACGCCCGCTATCAGGAAAGCCGGCCTAACGCTTCCTCTGTCCTTTCACTACCTTCTTGACTTTCTTCTTTTGCGAACCGCGCGCGACTCCCGCGGCCCTTTTTGCCTTGGGCGCGGCTTTTTTTCTCGCTTCGCGTTTCAGTTTCTTGCGTTCTTCCGTGTCGGTTACGTTCTTTGTGTTCATTCGTCTACCTTGATCCCGGCAAATTTCTCGATTAGTTTCTTTAGACCGTATTTGGGAAAGTTTATCGTAAGCTTGGCGTCATCGCCATCACCTTCCCGCTTCAAGATGGTTCCCCGCCCGTACTTCGGATGGATGATTTTCGCCCCGGAGCCCATCGGTTTCGCGGCTACGGCCCGCCGCGACGCGATCGAAATCACCGGCGCGGAAGAGGGCGGCCGCGAGGGCTGTGGAGAGGAGGGCGGAGGCGGCGCGGAGCCGTTCTTTTGCCCCGCTCCAGGCCCGGGGTCCGGCGCGGACCGCGGCGCAATCCCGCGCGGTGGCGGCATCTGGCGGCTGGCGAAGAATTGCGCGATGTTTTCGACGGAATTATACGTCTTCCCGGTGTAGAGGTTCCGCTTGGCGGTTTCCCTCACCTCATGCCGCTCGGCGAACAGATCCACCTGCGTGGAGGCAGCGTCTTCTCTCAAGTTCTCGATCAACTCGCGCGGCACTTCTTTCAGAAACCGCGAAGGCATCATGGCCTCGGGCTGGCCGCCGCCGAAACGCCGGCGGTATCGCGCCCAGGTGAGATACAGCCGCTGCTCGGCGCGCGTCATGCCGACATAGCAGAGCCGCCGTTCTTCCTCCATCGCCGATTCGGCATTGAGCGAGCGCGAATGGGGAAACAGACCCTCCTCCATTCCCGCCAGAAACACGACCGGAAACTCCAGGCCCTTGGCATTATGAATGGTCAGAAGAGAAATAATCGAGCGTTCGTCCACCGAATCGGCATCGGCCACCAGCGCGGCATGGTCCAGAAAATCCTTTATTTCTTCTCCGCGCTCGGCTGCCTCGGCGGCGGCGCTCAGCAATTCTTCGAGGTTATTGAGCCGGGAATCGCTCTCCGGCCCAGGCTCGTCTTCGAGCATTTTCCGGTAGCCTGTGCGCGCGAGCGTTTCCGCCAGGGTTTCCTGCACATTGTGGCCGCGGGAGAACTCGGAAAGCTCCTCGATCAGGCGGCGAAAAGCGGAGAGAGCGGACTCCGCGCGTCCGGGAAACAGATGCTCGTCGAGCATCCGGGTCATCGCGGCCCAGGCGCCCAGGTGGTGCTCCACGCCGTAGCGGTCAATCTGCTCCAGGGTCGTCTTGCCGATGCCTCGCGCGGGAGTATTCACCACGCGCGCGAACGCCATCGAATCGTCTCGGCTGGTAAGAAGCCGCAGGTAGCTGAGCGCGTCCTTGATTTCCGCGCGCTGGTAAAAGCTGAGCCCGCCCACCACGGTGTACTTGCGCCCGTAGCGGCGGAGCGCCTCTTCAATCTGCCGCGATTGAGAATTCGTCCGGTAGAGAACGGCGATACGGCGCTTGCTGTCTTCGCGCAGCAAACGGTCGATCGAGTCGGCGATAAAGAGGGCCTCGTTTTCGCCGTCGTTCGCCTGGTAAAGGCCGATCTTCGCCCCCGCCCCGGATTCCGTCCACAGCCATTTTCCCTTGCGCTCGATGTTGTTGGCCACCACGGCGCTGGCGGCTTCCAGAATGTTCTTGGTGGAACGGTAGTTTTGCTCCAGGCGGATGACAGCCGCGCCTGGGTAGTCGCGCTCGAAATCGAGAATATTGCGGATGTCCGCGCCGCGCCAGCCGTAGATCGATTGGTCCTCGTCTCCCACCACGCAGACGTTGCCGCGCTCCGACGAGAGCAGCCGCATGAGCTCGTATTGCGAGTGGTTCGTGTCCTGATACTCGTCGATCATCAGGAACTCATGACGGCGGTTGAGCTGGGCGCGCAGGTCGGCGTTGTGCGTCAGCAGACGGACGGTTTCGTGAAGTAGGTCGTCGAAATCGAGCGCGTTCGACTGCCGCAGCCCGCTTTCATAGCGATCATAGATGGCCGCCAGGCGAGAGGTGCGCTGGTCGGTGGCGGCCGCGTAGGAGTCCTGCGGAGATTCCTTTTTTCCCTTCTGGCCGCTGATCCAGGAAAGCGCGGCGCGGTATTGCACCGATTCATCGGTAATTCCCAGGTGGCGGTAGATGCTGCGCAGCAGCGCCATTTGGTCGTCGTCGTCGTAAATGGTGAAGGACGGTGTAAAACCGGGCCGCAATTCCGCCAGCGACTTGCCGTCGCGCCGCAGCAGACGCACGCAGAAGGAATGGAAGGTGGAGACCACCGGACTCTGCGAAGCCGGCGGATTCCCGAGCAGCTTTTGAACACGCTGGCGCATCTCCGAAGCGGCTTTATTCGTAAAAGTTACGGCTAAGATGCAAGGCCCGGGAACCTGGTGGGCTTGCACCAGGTGGGCGATGCGGTGCGTAATCACACGCGTCTTACCACTGCCCGCTCCGGCCAACAGCAGGAGCGGACCGTTGACATGGGTGACCGCAGCGCGCTGCTGGGGATTGAGGGAATCGAGAAAATCCATGAAAACAGGAGCATTAAAAGTTTAACATAGGCGCCGGGTTGCCCTCACTCGGGCCCGCGGCCGGGCCGGGTACTAGTACTTAAAAATTGGGCGCTCGACGCAGGGACGGCGCGGCGTAACCGGGCATACGGTTTATTGCTACCAGCTCCAAAGCCTTGTAACCTGTTGTTTTGCCGGTACGCCTTTACTGGTGAGTGCTGAGGTCAGCATGTCGCCGGCTGTGTTGGGCGAATGCTGATTGATTTTGCACTGATTCAGCGGGCTCGGGAAGGCGACAATGCAGCCTTCAGCGAAATTGTAACCGCATATCGGAAGCGGATCCTCGGAACCATAGGACGGCTGATCGGGCGGCCCGAGGATGTGGAGGATGTTGCACAAGAGGCGTTCGTACGGCTGTATTTTTCGCTCGACCAACTGAGAACTCCCGATGTGTTTGAGCCCTGGCTTTACCGGCTCACCGTCAACGCATCGTACGATTACCTGCGGAAGCAGCGCAGGCGGAAGGAATCCCGGATGGCGGATCTTTCCGAGCAGCAGGTCGTTATGGCTGACGCGTCCGCCGGAGGGCAGGAGAACCGGGAGGAAATGCGGCGGGTACAGGCCCGGGAGCAGGCGAATGAATTGCTCTCCGCGGTATCCGATGAGGACCGGTTGTTGCTGACACTCAAGGAAGTGGAAGGACTATCATTGAAGGAACTCCGCGACGTGTACAAAGTCGGGGAGAATGCACTAAAAGTTCGCTTGTTCCGGGCGCGGCAAAGAGTGCTCAAAGCGTATGAGCAATCCAGGCAAGCCCGGCTGGTGGCAGCGCAGCGGGAGCACTGAGGAATGGAAGAAGCCAACAGAGATCGTCTGAACCAGGAATTGGATGGCCTGTTTCTGCAATACCGGGACAGTTTTCCGGAAGCAGCGCCTTCGGCTACATTCCTGCCCGGAATGTGGGAGCGCATCGAGCGGCGGCGGCAGTCCCGCTTCCAGTTCACGCATCTGAGCCGGATGTTCTTGAGCGGTGCGGCGGCGATCTGGCTGCTGCTCGCGGGCTTCCTGCTGATCCCGCCGTCCCGGCACATCCGTGCGGAGCACAGCTACGTGGATGCGCTCGCCTCCGCCCCGGACACCGACGGTAACAGCTTCGCCGGCGTCGTGCATGAGGAGATAGGGGAAGCCGATTCGCAATGACGCGCCCGAGCGCCCCCGTGGGCGTCTATCTGACCCTTGTATTTGTGAGCGGCCTGCTGGTAGGCGCGTTCGGAATGCGTCTCTATATCGTGAAATCCGTTAGCGCGCGCGCCGCGATTCCCCGCCCCACGGCGGACGAGTTTCGCCGCCACCTGATTTCGGAGATGCAGAGCCGGTTCCGCCTGCGTGCGGACCAGGTGACCGGCGTCAACCAGATCCTGGACGAAACCCGCGCACGGTTCCGCGATATTCACAAGAAAATCGGCCCCGAAATCAAAGCGCTGCGGAAAGAGCAGAACGACCGGATTCGGGCGCTCCTCACACCCGAACAGCAGCCCGAGTATGACCGCTGGCGCGCTGAGCGCGACAACCCAGGCCACTAAGCGGGCTTCGGTTCTTGCGGTGTTTCCAGTCTGACCGGAAGGCTAGATGGCTAGTGTCTGGCGTCCGCCGTGGCTTTGCGGGCAGCCTTTTGCTGCTGCAATTCCTTTGAGCGGGCCACTTTCTTCTGGAAGCGATCCACGCGTCCTTCGGTATCGATCAGCTTTTGACGCCCCGTGAAGAACGGATGGCAATTGGAACAGATTTCAACGTGCAGCGCCCCTTTATGGGTGGAGCGGGTTTGGAACGTGTTCCCGCAAGCGCAGACCACTTTTACTTCCTCGTATGCGGGATGGATGCCGGCCTTCATTGCAAAATGTCTCCTGGAATTATCATCATAGCAAAAATGAAAATCCCCGCGCCGGACTGCTTGCTCCGGGCGGGGACTTTTATGTTTTTTGGTTCGCGCGTTGAGGGGGCCGTTCCACTGGAGCAGCGGCCTCGTCACTGAACGAAACCTGAACGTTAGGAGCGGTCGAACTAAGAGTCGGCCACCTCACGCGTGGAATCTATAAAACATCTACTACCAATGCTCATTTAGACTGGACCACCTCCTTCCTCAGTGATGCCTCGATCATACGCCCTCCGCAAAACTTCTGTCAAACCGAGCCCTCACGTCGCTCTCTGCTCGCAATAATAGAGATAGGCCCGGCGTGCCCGGCGGCGCCCGGTCGTACAGCATCCACTCTTATGACACCCCTACAAGTCAGCGAATCGCGGCGATCCTCCGTCCCGTTCGTTCTCGACCCGGACGAGCTTCGCAAAATGGACGCCTATTGGCGCGCCTGCAATTATCTCTGCGCGGGGATGATTTATCTCCGCGATAACCCTTTGCTCCGTGAGCCCCTCCGGCCGGAGCACTTCAAGAACCGGCTGTTGGGGCATTGGGGCTCCGATCCCGGCCAAACCTTTATCTGGGTGCACCTCAACCGGGTAATTCGAAAGTACGACCTGGACATGATCTATCTCTCGGGCCCTGGCCATGGCGCTCCGGCGGTCATCTCGAACTGCTACCTCGAGGGGACCTATTCCGAGATTTATTCCGGCAAAAGCATGGACGAAGCCGGGATGCGCAACCTGTTCCGGGCCTTTTCGTTTCCGGGACAACTGGGAAGCCATTGCACGCCGGAGGTGCCGGGCTCCATTCACGAGGGCGGCGAGTTGGGCTACAGCCTTTCCCATGCCTTCGGCGCGGCGTTCGATAACCCCGGGCTGATCGTAAGCGTCGCCGTGGGAGACGGCGAAGCCGAAACCGGCCCGCTCGCCACGTCCTGGCATTCCAACAAATTTCTCAACCCGATCCGCGATGGCGCGGTGCTGCCGTTTCTGCACCTGAACGGCTACAAGATCGCGAACCCCACGCTGCTGGCGCGTATTTCCCACGATGAGTTGGAGAGCCTCTTCCGCGGATACGGATGGACGCCGCACGTGGTGGCGGGTGACGACCCCGAAGAGATGCACCAGAAAATGGCCGCCACAGTGGAAGCCTGCGTGCGCGAGATTCGCGACATTCAGCGGGACGCGCGCTCCAGTGGCACGCCAAACCGTCCGCGCTGGCCGATGATTATTCTTCGGTCTCCCAAGGGTTGGACCGGTCCGAAGGAAGTGGACGGACAGAAGGTGGAGAATTTCTGGCGGGCGCACCAGGTTCCCGTCACCGGCGTCCAAACCAATCCCGAACATCTGCGCATCGTCGAAAACTGGATGCGGAGCTATCACCCCGAAGATCTCTTCGACGAACATGGGACGCTGCTGGCCGAGTTGCGCGAGCTTGCGCCCACCGGAAAACGGCGCATGAGCGCCAATCCACACGCAAACGGGGGCACGCTCCGGAAAGACCTGTCTCTTCCGGACTTCCGCGGCTATGCGGTTCCGGTCGAAAACCCTGGAACCACGAAGACATCGCCTACCGAGACGCTCGGTAAGTTCCTGCGCGACGTCATGCGCGAGAACATGACCAGCTTTCGCCTGTTCAGCCCGGATGAAAACGCCTCCAATCGCTTGCAGGACGTCTACGAGGCGACCTGGAAGACCTGGCTCGCGGAAATCTTGCCGGAGGATGCCAACGGAACCGATATCGCGCCCGATGGCCGCGTCATGGAGATGCTGAGCGAGCATACGCTCGAAGGCTGGCTCGAAGGCTATGTGCTCACGGGACGCCACGGGTTGCTCAACACGTACGAAGCGTTCGCCCACATCATCGATTCGATGTACAATCAGCACGCGAAATGGCTGGAGAAGGCAAAGCTCGAAAGCGCGTGGAGAGCCCCCATTTCCTCGCTCAATATTCTCATCTCCTCGCTGGTCTGGCGGCAGGATCACAACGGTTTTACCCACGAAGATCCCGGCTTTCTGGACCTGGTGAGCAACAAGAGCGCCGGAGTCACGCGCATGTACCTTCCTCCGGACGCGAACTGCTTGCTCAGCGTCGCCGACCACTGCCTCCGCACCAAGGACTACATCAACGTGATCGTCGCCGATAAGCAGCCGCACCTGGTCTATCTGGACATGGACGCGGCGGTGGTCCACTGCACCAAGGGCATTGGCATCTGGGAGTGGGCCAGCACCGATGCAGGCGCCGAGCCGGACGTGGTGGTCGCCAGCGCCGGAGACGTTCTCACCCAGGAGGCACTGGCCGCCGTGGCGATTCTCCGGGATCGTTTCCCGGATCTGAAAATCCGTTACGTCAACGTCGTGGACCTCTACCGCCTCCAGCCCGCTTCTGAACATCCCCACGGGCTCACCGACCGGGACTTCGACTCCCTCTTCACCGCCGATAAACCCGTGATCTTCAATTTTCACGGCTATCCCTGGCTGATCCACAAATTCACATACAAGCGGACCAACCACGCGAACATCCATGTGCGCGGATATAAGGAAAAAGGCAATATCAACACGCCTCTGGAGCTGGCGATCGCAAACCAGGTCGATCGCTTCACCTTGGCGATCGACGTCATCGACCGCGTTCCCAGGCTCAGAGGGACCGGCGCTCACGTCAAGGAATGGCTCCGCGGGCAGATCATCGAAAACATCAATTACGCGCACACGGAGGGATTGGACAAACCGGAAATCCGGGACTGGAAGTGGCCCTTTGCTCGCTAACCTATTTCTTCGGTTTCTATGCTTATTCCGGGTAGCTCCGGCAGGCGCGTGGAACGGCCTGACCGTCCTATGTCCGAATAGTAATGTTCCGGGGCGCTTTGGGACCGGCGCCCCCTCTTGACATGGTATGCTTGCGGCTTACCATATATATTCTGTGACTGTAAAAATAAATGCCGATTCAACAGAACTCAATCGCGGACACAGAGCAGCGTTTGGACGGCGCGCTCACGAATCTGGAACAACGGCTGGTGGATACTCTCAGCGAACTGGTGCGGACCCCTTCGGAAAATCTTCCCCCTCTGGGAAACGAGAAGGCCTGCCAGATGCGCATCGCCGGATGGCTGCGCGAGCTCGGCATTGAACCCGACGTTTACGAGCTCTCCGAAGTGCCCGGCTTAACCAGCCACCCGGAATACTGGCCGGGGCGGGACTATACGGGCCGGCCGAACGTGGATGGAGTCTTGAAAGGTTCCGGCGGAGGCCGGTCGCTGATTCTATCGGGGCACATCGACACCGTTCCGGCGGACACGCCCGTTCCCTGGAAATATCCTCCCTTCGGCTCCGTTATCCGGGACGGCCATCTTTATGGACGCGGCGCATGGGACATGAAGGCGGGCGTCGCTATGAATCTGGCGGTGATCCGCGCATTCCAGCAATCGGAAATCGTGCTCAAGGGCGACATTATCTTCGAGTCGGTGGTGGACGAGGAATTTGGAGGGGTAAACGGAACCCTCGCAGGTCGTGTGCGCGGCTACAATGCCGACGCGGCGGTTATCGGTGAGCCCTCGGAACTCCGCATCTGCCCGGCGGGACGCGGCGGACGGACATTGCATATTACCCTGCACGGCGGCGGCGGCATCCTGGCCGGCTCAGCGCCCGGCGGACGCGCGGTAGATCAACTCACCTACGTGCTGGGACGCCTCCACGAATTGAAGGAGAGGCGAACCGCGCGCGTGGGCGTTCATCCTTATTACACGAACTCGGCCGAGCCCTTCGCCGTTTGGGTCACGAACATCGCCACCGGAAAATGGGGTTGGGCGCAGCCGATCACGGTTCCGGAAACCTGCAAAATCGAGCTGTACTGGCAGGCGATGCCGGGCGAAACGCAGGAAGAAGTGGAAGGCGAGTTCCTCTCCTGGTGGGAGGAGATAACCGGATCGCGCCCGGATTTGTTCGCGGCCAAGCCGCTAATCGAGTGGCCCATGCGCTTCCTCCCGGGCTGCGCCACGCCGCCGGATGCGGATCTGGTCACCGAATTCGCCGCCGCCGGAGCCGGCCTCGGGATGCAACTCCCGGTCGAAGGACTCGACGCGCCGAGCGACATGTACATATTTCCCCGGTGCTTCAATACTCCGGCCATCATGTGGGGTCCCCACGGCGGCGGCGCACATCAGCCGGATGAACATGTAGAGCTGAAGTCGCTCATTGCCGCCACGCGCACTCTGGCTCATTTCGCATGCCGCTGGTGCGGAGTGGAGGATTCCGGCGCATGAGCAAAACGGCGGGCCCGGCCCGGCTGAAGCCTTTCCTGCGCTTACCGGCGCTGGTCCTGTTCGGAATCACCTTCGTCGGCCCGACGGCGCCGTTCCCAATGTTCGGCATCGTCAGTTCGGTGTCCAAGGGGCACATGGCGCTGGCTTACCTGATCGCGCTGTGCGCCATGGTGCTGACCGCGATCAGCTACGGGAAGATGTCGGCCGCTTACCCAGCGGCTGGGTCTGCCTACACCTACAGCCGGCGGTCCCTGCATCCGGCCGCCGGATTTCTGGTCGGCTGGACCATGCTGCTCGATTACATGCTGCTGCCGCTGCTCAGCGTGATCTATGTCTCGATCACATTCGCGCGCTTGATGCCGTTCGTGCCCTACCGCGTATGGCTGGTGCTCTGCGCCATGGTGATGACGGCGGTGAACCTGTTTGGATTGAAAGTGACGAACAAGGCCAATTTCGCCATGACGGCGATCATGATGGCGGCCGTGATCTGGTTTGTCACGGCGGCGATTCATGCTCTCTTTGAGGGACAGGGCGCCGCCGCGTTGCTCTCCTCCCAACCGTTTTATAACCCCGCCGCTTTCTCGCTGCGCAGTGTAATGGCCGGAACGTCCATCGCGGCCTTCAGCTATCTGGGTTTTGACGGCATCAGCACGCTCGCCGAAGATTGCAAGGACCCGCGCCGCGACATCGGACGCGCCACCGTGCTGGTCTGCCTCATCTGCGGGTTTCTCTTCATTCCGCAAGCCTACCTGGGCCAATTGCTCTGGCCGGATTTCGCAACGTTTCCGAATGTCGAAACCGCCTTTCTCGACGTGGCGCGGCTGGCAGGCGGCGCGGCGCTGTTCTCCATGGTCTCGTTCGTTCTGGTGGTCGCGGGATTTGCCAGCGCCATCACCGGCCAGGCCAGCGCTTCCAGGCTTTTGTTCGGCATGGCGCGCGACCGCCTGCTGCCCTCGCGCATCTTCACCTACATTCATCCCAAGCATTCCACCCCGACTTTTGGAGTGCTGGCCGTCGGAGTGGTCGCGGTCCTCGGAGGCTTTTATCTCTCCTTCCAACTCGCCGCCGAAGCCGTGAATTTTGGCGCTCTGTTGGGGTTCATGTCGGTGAACCTCAGCGTGGTGAGCCATTATTTCATCCGCGAGCGCGAGCGTGGGTTCGGCGGTCTGTTTTCGAATCTCATTTTGCCCTGCGGGGGCTTTCTGGTATGCCTCTACGTGTTTCTGAATCTGTCCGTGACGGCCAAGTGGGTCGGCGTGGTCTGGTGCGGCGTGGGACTTGTCCTGCTTGCCGTGCTGACCAGCGGATTCCGCGTGAAACTGGACGACCTGATACCGGCGCAAGCGTTCGCCGAGGAGAACTGATGCGGACGATGCCGGACCCCCGCCTTCTTCATGGCTGACGTCACCTTCACCACGAGCGGAGCGTTAAACAAGTCGTCCTTGCGGGAGGGCAATGAGCGGCTGGTGCTGAATGCTATCCGGCAGCACCCCACACTGTCGCGCGCCGATATCGCGCGAATCACCGGACTTTCACCGAGCACCGTCACGTTCATCATGGAACGCCTGCTGCGGCGAAAACTGGTCTGTGAGGAGCGCTCGGCCAATCACACCCAGGTAGGCAGGCGTCCCACCGCTCTCCGCCTGCGCCCGGAAGCGCGCACCGCGGTGGGCGTCGAGTTCAACTTGACGCACGCGCGCATCGGTCTCGCGTATTGGACCGGTGAGCTCATCAAGGAGCGAACCATCCCCCGCTCCGTCTCCCACGAGCTTTTCTTCGACAAAATCCACGACGCGATCCGCACCCTGGCGCGCGCCAAGGCGGGTACGGAGGTGCTGGGCGTCGGCGTCGGACTTCCCGGCTTCTCTGACCGCGCCACCGGCAAAGTGATCGCGGCGGAAAATTTCAACTGGACCGGCATCGAAGCCGGCCGCCATCTGCGCAAAGATCTGCCCTTCCCCTTCTTCTACGAAAACGGCGCCAAGCTGCGCGCCCTGGCGGAGACCTGGTTCGTACCGGATGGCGGGAAAGCGCTCCGGGATTTCGTCTTTGTCACCATGCGTGGAGGACTGGGCACGGGAGTCATCGTCAACGGGCAGATCCTGCAGGGAGCGCTCTCCGCCGCGGCCGAATTCGGACACACCATCCTCTATCCGGAAGGGCGCAAGTGCGCCTGCGGCAACACCGGATGCTGGGAGCAATATGCCTCGGATCTCGCCGTCGCACGCGCCTATGCGGAACGCACCAAGGCCCGCAATGCCGAGGAGATCGACGCCGACGCCGTGGTGCAGCGGGCGCGCGAGGGAGACCGCGCGGCCATTGCCGTACTCGACGAAACCGCCGGGTATGTCGCCCTTGGACTGGTGAACGTAATCATGGTCTTGAATCCCGAGGCGATTGTCCTGGGCGACTATCTCGCCGCCGGCTGGGACCTGATGCAGGAACGCGTCTGGGAAGTGCTGCGCACTCGCGTCCCCGCCTACTACCTGGCGGGCGTGCGCATATTCCCGTCGGAACACGCCGCCGCTTCGTCCCTCCGCGGCTGCATCGCGCTGGTTCTCTCGCAATACTTCAAGAATTTCGGCGACGGAAATCCGTCCGCTCCTGGAAATTCCGTACTCATTCACTAGCCTGGTGATCCGTCCTTAACTCCGGGCGTGCCGGCGCGCCACCCCACGACGACGAACGGCAACGTACTCATTCGTTAGCCAGGGTTGCCGCCCTCAGTAAAATCCGGTATCCTAGCCCCACTATGGCCATACGGGCTTTTTGTGCTGTTTCTTTTCTTATTCTTGGACAACTGTGCGCGCAGGAATCCACGGTGCTGCCGTCGGCCCCGCCCGCCGCAAACTCCGACCCGAACTACCGCGCGCTCCGCGATGGCGAGCCAAAAGAGGCGATCTCGGTTCGAAATCTCATCCTGAAAAGGGATTCCGCCACCATCACCCTGCAATCGGGTGAAATCGCCTTCGAGCGCCCCGTCCTTGGCCGCCGCGCCATCGCATCGTTTAGCGGTCACGGCTCGTTTCATCTTGACCCGGTGCTTCAGTTGGAGCAGCAGCATTTGCTGGCCGCCACGGGCGCGAAGACAATTGACGAAGACTTCGATTCCGCCCTGCTGGTCTTCTCCGACAACACGTACGAGGAAGCGAACGCCGCCGGACAGGCAATCGAGCCCGGACAGGCCGCGACCCAGGCGCTCGAGGAGATGCGGAAGAGACTCCGGAAGGGCGGCGGAGAAAATCTGGAGGCCGAAGTCTTGGGGGAGCTTTATAACCCGGCGCGCCGCGGGTCGTTCCGGCTGTTCATGCACGGCAGTAAGCACTCCGACCTCCGCTTTCTCATCAACCAGGCCGGCGCGATCCCCGAAATTTCTCCGGAAGAGGTGGCGGTGATCGAGGGAGATCCACAATCCGACGATGCCGGCATCTGGTACCTCACTCACCTCCGCGACGAATGGGCGCGGCAAACGGCATCGTCCAGCGAAGACAAACGCATTGTTGCGGCGGAGCACTACCAGATCGAGACCACCATCGACAAGCAGGAGCATCTGCACGCCTCCGCCAGCGTGAGGCTGAAAACGCTGGCAAACGGCGATCGCGTCATCTCATTCGGTTTACTCCCGGCACTCCGCGTTTCGCGGGCGGCGCTCGATGGCAAGGATATCTCGTTCATTCAGGAAGGAAGAAAACAGGATGGGTCGTTTTATGTCATTCTTCCCCAGCCTTCCGTTTCCAATCGGGAATACACGCTGCAGGTGGAGTATGAGGGCGATAAGGTGCTCCGCAACGAAGGAGGAGGAACGTTCTCGGTGGGAGCGCGAACCAGTTGGTATCCCAGTCTGAACGCCTTCCGGGATCGCACCTTGTACGAACTGACCTTTCGGGTTCCGCGCCAGTACACCGTGGTGAGCGTCGGCAAACTGGAAAAGGAGGAGCGCGAGGACGATTACGAGGTGACGCATTGGAACTCGGAGGTCGCCATTCCCGTCGCCGGGTTCAACTACGGATTCTTTAAGAAGAAAGAGCGCGACGACGATACGACTCACTACCGGGTGGAAGCCTACGCGACCCGCGAGGTGCCGGACTACATGCGGAGTATGGATCGTCTTCTGCCCGGACAGCGGGACGGGGACGCGGCGCAAATCACGGCTATGTCTCCGTCCGTGCTCGCCCAGGCCGCGATGGTGGAAGCATCCAATGCCATCCGCTGCTACAACATCTGGTTTGGCGAGACGCCGTTTCATCGCCTTGCGATCACGCAGCAGCCCGAGTTTAATTTCGGGCAATCCTGGCCGACACTGGTTTATCTCCCTGTGAGCGCCTTCCTCGATGCGACGCAGCGATGGAGTCTTATGGGCGAAAGTGCCTTCAAATTCGCCGGGTTCATCCAGGAGGTGACTCCGCATGAGGTGGCACATCAATGGTGGGGCCACACCGTGGGGTGGGCGTCCTACCGCGACCAGTGGCTTTCGGAAGGATTTGCGGATTTCTCGGCGGCGCTCTACCTGGAACAGGTGGAGCGCGACCCGAACAAGGCTCAAAAATTCTGGGAGCGGGCTCAACACACGATTCTGGAGAAAAATCAGTTTGGCCGCTCGGCCAACGATGCGGGACCGGTCTGGATGGGCTTTCGGCTCAATACCGCCAGGAACCGGGGCGCGTACAGTCGCCTGATCTATTCCAAGGGCGGCTATGTGCTGCACATGCTCAGGAGTCTGATGTGGGACGCGAAAACCGGCGATGCGAACTTCATCGCGATGATGCACGATTTCGTGAAGCAATACGAGAACAGGAACGCCTCGACACAGGACTTCGAAGCCATTGTGGAGAAGCATATCGATCCCACTTCCGGTCTGGAGGAAAACGGCAGCTTACAGTGGTTTTTCAAGGAGTGGATATTTGGCGCCGAAATCCCCGCCTATCGCCTGACCTACTCCCTCGCGCCCGCCGCGGGCGGCAGGACGCTGCTCACCGGGACCATTACACAGAGCGGCGTTTCCGGGAACTTCCGGATGTTTGTTCCGGTTTATCTTGACTACGATGGCCGGCTGACGCGCGTCGGCAGCGCGGGGCTGGTAGGTTCCAGTTCCCAAAGCATTAAGGTGCTCCTTGCGAAGAAGCCCAAGCGGGTGGTGATCAATGCGATGCACGATGTACTGGCTTCGGAATCGGTTTCCGAGGGGAGTTGACTGGAAGCCTCACAAGCCGCGAGTCCGCGTCTCCGCGAGCAGTTCCAGAAGCCGCGTGTGCGCGGCCTCGAATTTCGCCGGGTCCGAGGCATAAGACTCAATCGACGGAGCCAGCGTCTCCGCCAGCGCGTCCGCTTCCTTCTTCTTTCCGCGCTCCGCCAGCAGATGGAGCAATTCGGCGTCTTCAAAACCGTCTCGCAGATTTTCGAACCGGACCGACGAAAGCGGCTCGCCCTGGTCGCCCGGATAGAGCAGCCAACCGTCACCCCAGGGGAATTTCGTCACTTGCCACGACGTCCGGGTATCGCCGCTCTGAAACTTCGCCCAATTCCGGCGGCCGGTATTCCTCCCCCACTGATTCAAACCCCAATACTCGAAGCCGGTAATTCCGTAACGATAGGTCAGCCATCCGATCGCGCGCGCGTCCTCGCCGGGATACTCGATGAACAGATTAGGATGCTCGTGCGGCCAGACACAAACCGCCCAGATCAACTGCTTCCCCGGCTGGAGACTGTTCGCAACTCCTGACGGCCGGTATTGCCGTATATATACGTCCAGAACATCGGTGTAGTTCTGGAGATCTCGCACGGCCTTGGGCTGATTCAGGCACAGCCACGTCTTCAAATCCGGCACCACGCTCTTCACGAAACGATAGTTGTTCCGCACGGTATCCCACTTCTCCTCGGGCGGTTCGTCTACGTTGTAAACGTAGGCGTCCCCCAGCATCCCGAGATCCCGGAGATGAGACGAATATGCTTTCAGATAGTCCGCCATGGCCGCTTTCATCGCCTCGGTATGCTGTTCCCAGCTTTCTTCGCGGTTGAAGATGGCGATGGAGAACTGGCGCATGCCATACTCGCGTCCGATCGCGCCCAGTTCGTCCACCAGGTGAAAATCATACGAGCCGGAATTGCCCAGAACCGGCCAGACCAGGTGGGTGTTCTCCCGGTCTAGCGCCATTTCCTTGGTGGGACCCAGCGGTCCGCTGATTTGCGGAGAGCGGAACGACTCCTGGTTCCAACCCATCATCATGTCGAACGTGGGACCCAGATGCTGCGAAAAAGCTTTGCGAACCCATCGCTTATAGAGCGCAAAGAATTCCGGGCTGTTTATCCCGCCGGCCGGCTTGTAATGCGCGCTCAGGTTCCCCGGCGGCAGGAACGCCGCGTTGCGGAAGTACTGCAAGGCGGGCATCTCCACCGGAAATACCCGCGCCCGGTAGCGCGCCGTCCGGGTATCGCCCTCCCCCAAGGCAACCTCCAGGACGCCTTCGTACTCGCCCGGTGCGGTCCCCGGAGGCGCATAGATCGTCACCCACACAGGCTGCGTCTCGCCCGGCATCACGTCGAAGGGCCGGTTCGGAAGCAGCGGATCGGGCCACCAGCCGATTCGCCCGGTCTTTTCTTTCTTCGCCCAGGGACGGGGATCGCCCGGCGCCGTGTGCACGAAACCCACCAGGCTGATCTCCGCTTCCAGGCCGCTCTTTCCTCGAAACACGTTCTTTACACTGACGTTCTTCAGGCCGGCCGCTCCCGCGGTGACCAAAAGCTGGAAAGATTCCCGCTCCCCGGCGGCCATCGCCGGATGCCAGGACGCCGCCCCTTCCGGCGGCGGCTCGCCGGCAAATATTTTTGTCAGTGGAGATTTAAACGAAAGCGCGGCCGCGGCCTTGGCGGCAAACGCCTGTGCAGGAACAAGCAGGAATAGCAAAAAAGAGAGCGCTGCGACGTTTTTGCTTGACACCATGGGCTCCATTCTCTATACAATAGCTTAAACAATTTGTACAGTTAACCAATAAATAAGGGAAGCCGTCGAACTGGCGCTCCCTCAAACCCGCGGTCAAGGAGTCGATATGAAGCGTTTCGGGCACAAAGCATCTCAGTTGCTGGCCTGGGGACTGTTTTTTGCAATGCTCCCCCTGGTGCATGCACAATCCACCCAGAGCAGTATTCTCGGGACCGTCGTAGACAGTGCGGGAGCGGTGGTTCCCCAGGCCAAAGTCACCCTGACCAACCAGGGCACCAACGACGTTCGGACGCAAACCACGGATTCCGATGGCAACTACCGGTTCTCTGGAATTCTAGCCGGTCTTTATAGCGTCGCCGTCGAAGCGCCGGGCTTCAAAACCAACCTGGCCAAGGACATCACGCTGGACCTGAGCCAGATCCGGCGCGTCGATGCCACGCTTCAGGTCGGCGACGTGGCCACCACCATCACCGTAGGAGGCGGCGGTGTCGCCCATATCGACACGGAATCGGCGGCGCTCTCGGTGGTCACCACAGCGCAGGACTTCGCCGAACTGCCCATGAGCGTCTATGGCCGCGCCTGGATCAACATCGCCAAAGTATCCGCCGGCGTTCAATCGCTCAGCGGACTGGAAGTGAACGGCGCTCGCGACAACGCCAACAATTTCACCTCCGATGGACTTTCCGCGAACGACATCGTCAGCAGCCGCCAAACTCCCAACGGGTTTTCCGGCGACATTGAGACCTTCCAGGAAATGAAGGTGACTACCGCCAACAATTCCGCCGAATACGCCCAGGTTGCGCAATTCGCCGCGGTCAGCAAGTCCGGCGAGAACTCTCCCCACGGCAGCCTCTTCTGGTCCAACTACAACTCGTTCACCGGGGCCAGAGCGTGGCAGGATCCCACCAGTCCTTCGTTCGAGAATTTCAACCAGTTCAGCGCCACCAACGGCGGCCCGGTTTACATCCCGCACCTCTATAACGGCAAGGACCGGACCTTCTACTTCTTCAGCTATGGCGGCGCGCGCTATCGCACCGGCGCGCGGCAGGAGGTGTCCATTCCCACTCCCGCCTTCCGCCAGGGCGACTTCTCTTCCCTGCTCGGTTCCATCACCGTCCTTGATCCTTTAACCGGCAAGGCGTTCCCCGGCAATAAGATTCCCACCAGCCGCATCAGCCCGGTCTCGACGGCGTTGCAGGATCTGATCTATCCGAACCCAAACCTGGCAGGCCAGGGAGATCTCGGGCTCACCAACAACTTCTACGCCGACCCGGGCGCGCAGTTCAACGCCGACAATACCTCGGTCCGCATCGATCATAAAATCAGCGATAAGAATTACCTGTTTGCGCGCGTTGGCCTGACGATTCACAATCAGGACGCCAACCCCGGTCCGCTGCTGCATGGCTACGGCGGCACGGGGGATAACGATCCCGGCGCGAGCTTCATCGTCTCCGACACTCACACCTTCACGCCCGCCATCGTCAACGAGCTCAAACTGGGATACTCGAGCACCAGCTTCAATTATTGGGGCGTGAACGAGGTGCCCGATGTTGTCGGCGCGATCGGCCTGCAGGGAATCTCCAATCCAAGCAACGATCCCGCCAAATCCTCCATGCCGGCCGTCGATATCGGCGGAGCGAACGGATTCCAGGGCACGTCGTCCACCGGGTTCAGCTCTCAGACTCAGAACACCTACCAGATCACGGACAACCTGTCCTGGTATCGCGGCCGGCACTACCTGAAATTCGGAGTGGACATCCGGCGCTACCAGGTGAACGATCAGGACAAGCCTCAGAATCTGGCCGGCGCCCTGTCCTTCGACGATCAGTTGAGCGGGTTCGCCTACGCCAACTTTCTGCTGGGTATGCCGTCGTCCGTAAGCCTCGCGATTGCGCGCCCCAATGCCTACATTCGCAGCACGCAAATGGGCTTCTACGTCCAGGACGAATTCAAGTTGAGCCAGCGCCTCACCCTGACTTACGGTATCCGCTATGAGCTTCAGACTCCCTGGACGGAAAAGTTCAACCGGCTGAGTTCCTTCGACATCAACACCGGGCAGGTTGTCACCGCCGGCAGCGCCATACCAAACGACCTGGTTCCGTCCGTTGCCGCCTCGCTCCCCATCGTCACCGCGAAGCAGGCCGGCTTGCCCACCCGGAGCCTCATGTACTCCGACACGAACAACTGGAGCCCTCGCATCGGCCTTGCCTTCCGTCCTTTCGGCAACGATAAGACAGTGGCGCGCCTCGGCTATGGAATATTCACCTCCATGTGGCCTGGCCTCCTGGGCCTCGGCGCAACCGGCGGACCATGGCAGTCGACGCAAAACTGGTACATCGTCAACAATCAGCCGAGCATCGCGTTCCCCAATCCGTTCGGCTCGGCCGTGCAGGGCTTCGATGGCGTTCAAAGCATCAACGCCATCGACCCCCACTTCCCCAACGAGCGCAGCCAGCAATGGAACGCCTCTGTGGGCCGCCAGATCTGGCAGACGGCGATCGACGTCGCCTATGTCGGCACCAAGGGACAGAACCTCCCGTTCTATCAGGACCTGAACCTGTTGGCGCCCGGCACGATACCATTTAGCACGGACCGGCTCCCCTACCAGCAATTCAGTTCCGTCGGCTACAACCAGACCGGCGGCTCCTCCATTTATCACGGCCTGAATATCAAGGCGGACCGGCGCGTGTCGCACGGACTGACCCTGAATGCCAACTACACCTGGGCCAAAGCCCTCACCGACGTCGGCCTGAATGGTTATCTGAACGGCGCGCAGCAGAACCAGTACAATCGCGCGCTGGAGCGCGGAGACGACCCCGCCATTCGCCGCCACGTGGCGATTTTCAGTTATATCTATGAGCTTCCCATCGGCCGCGGCCGGGCCCTGCTCGGGAATTCCTCCGGCCTGCTGGACAAGGTCGTTTCCGGATGGCAGGTCGCCGGAACCACCGTGATGAACAGCGGCGCCCGTCTTTCGCCTTCCTTCTCCGGGATCGACCCCGCCAATACCAACCAGTTCAGCGGGAGACCGGATCGCATCGGCAGTGGCTACGTATCGGGCTCGATTACGAACCGGATCGAGAATCACCAGCCGATCTTCGACAAATCGGCTTTCGTGGTTCCCGAGGCCGGCCGCGGTTCCTATGGCAATTCGGCGCGCATGATCCTGACCGGACCGGGGGCCGTGACCTGGAACATCGTGGCCGCAAAAAATGTCTACCTCTTTGCCGAGCGCGCCCGAGCCCAGCTCCGCTGCGAGTTGTACAACGCCTTCAATCACCCCAACTTCGGTAACCCGAGCACGAACATCACCAGTTCGAGTTTCGGACTGGTCACCGGCGCCGGCTCCGGCCGCCGCGTGCAGATTAGCGCGCGCTTCGATTTTTGAGAAGATTGACCTTCCATACGATTGAATGATGCGTTCCTTTCTTGCGCTGTTGCTCCTGGGCGGGCTCACACTCCCCGCGCAGGGGCAGCAGCGTTTTTCCTCCGCCAGCCAGCGGTATGAAATGTTCCAGGCATCGCTGCGGGAACGGGCCGATGAGATCTCGCGGAACTCGCTCACCGGGCTTTCGGATCCGGCGGCATGGCCTGCCCGGAAGGCCGCGCTCCGCCATGAAATGCTGACCATGCTCGGGCTCGACCCTTTGCCCGAACGAACGCCGCTCCACGCTCAGGTAACCGGACAATTCGAGCGCGAGGACTATACCGTTCGCAAGGTGTTGTTTCAGAGCATGCCGGGTCTCTACGTCACCGGCAATCTCTACGTCCCCAAGCACGTGACTGGACGCCTGCCCGCCGTCCTTTATCTTTGCGGGCACGCTCCCGGCCTATGGGGCGCAAAGGTAAACTATCAACACCACGGCATCGCCCTCGCCCGGCGTGGCTTTGTCGCGTTTCTGATCGACACCATCGAGTTCGGCGAAATCTCCGGCATTCATCACGGGCTGCACAATCTCGGCATGTGGAACTGGCTCTCGCTCGGCTATACGCCCGTGGGCCCCGAGGTCTGGAACGCGATGCGCGCCATGGACTATCTGGAGACGCTCCCGGAAGTAGACCCGAAGCGCGTGGCGCTGACCGGAATCTCCGGCGGCGGTTCCATCACCTGGTACGCCGCCGCGGCCGACCCAAGATTTAGCGTCGTCGCGCCGGTCTGCGCAACCTGGACGGCGGGAGATCAATTGGCGGAAAAAAGCGTCGTGGAAAATTGCGATTGCATGTACTTCCCCAACACGTTTCAGCTTGATTTTCCGGTCTTGGGCGCGCTCATTGCCCCCCGGCCTCTGAAGGCCATCGGCGCGAAGCGGGATGTCATGTTCCCTCCGGCCGGATACCACGCGGTCTACCGGAAGGTGCGTCCGGTATATGAAATGTTGGGCGCGGCCGGCAAGTTGGAAGAGTTCGATTACGAGACCGAACACAAGGACATTCTGCCTTTCCGGAAGGAAGCGAACGAGTGGATCGGCCGCTGGCTGAAGGACGACTCCACTCCATTCGAGGAAGGCGAGATTCACCGCGAAGACGGCGCCACTCTGGCGGTTCTGGATCGCGTTCCCGCGGACGCCATCAACGACGACATCCAGAATGTCTTCATCAAAACCCATCGCTTGCGGCCGTATTCGTCCCTGCCAGCCTGGGAGCGCCGAAAACGGGATTTAACCGAAGATCTGAAAAAGAACGTGTTCCGGGCCTTCCCCTCGAAGACGGTTTCCTTCGATGCGGCAAAAAAGGAATTCCACGGATGGACGGAGCGTTATGCCAATTCCTGGGACCTGGAATTCACCACCGAAAGTAACGTCCGGGTAACCGCGCAGCTATTTGTGCCGCGCCCTCCCGCCAAGCCCACCGAAGCGTTGATCTATGTGAAGGGCGCCGAAGATATTGTAGATCCGATCGACTACGACCAGATTCTTCCCGCCATCGGAAAACAGGTAGTGCTGGTGCTGAAGCCCCGCGCCGAGGATTATCCGGTAAGTAACGAGGGGATGACGACATTGAAGCGCTCCGCGGCGATACTCGGCGCCACCATCGAATCCATGCAGGTATGGGACATCTTACGATCGGTGGAGTATCTGGTCTCCGCCGAAGGCCTGAATCTTACCTCAATCAGCATCTATGGCCGGAAGGATATGGGCGTATTGGGCATCTACGCGGCGATATTCGACAAACGGATCACCCGCGTAATTCTCGACAACCCGCCCGCCTCGCATTGGCAAAGCCCCGCGCTGCTGAATGTGCTTCGCTTCACGGACCTGCCCGAAGCGGCGGCCCTCATGGCTCCGCGCGAGTTAGTAAGCTTGACGCCCCTACCGGAGCCCTACGCCTTTACGAGAACAATCTACGGCCTTTTCGGGAAATCGGAATCGTTCCACCAGGCCGGAGGCTTGACCCGGGCCCTGCGATTAACCGGACGTTGACTCATTTACCGGGGGCACTCGATAATGAGCGCTTCTCTTGCCACCGCAACGCCCTTCGGAATATCGATCCCGTAGCGCATATCCCGAACCCCCGCGGCAATGCGCTCCGTGTGGCTCTTCTTCGTCCCGTTCTCCAGCCACTCCTGTGTAATCGTCAGCGGCGAAGACGTCCCCGCGGCCTTGGTTAAGGCGAGCCGAAAATCGTCAATCGCGATCCCCTGCATCTCATAACGCACCCAAACCCGCCGGGTTCCGGGCGGGATCTCTCCCACATGACGATCCACTTCCGGCCATCGCAGCAACCGGTCCATCGCCTTCCCGTCCTTCCATATCGGTTGGGGATTGTAGCTCCAAAGCAGGTTATACGGGCCTTCCCGGTGCAGGGCCCAGGAAAGCGACGCCTTCGGACCGGGTGCTCCGGCCGCCGGCCAGGGCGTTACCTTGCGGACCTCGGCCGTCAGCTTGTCCGGTGCGAGACCATCGCGAAGATCGAGAAACCGTCCGCCCGCGTCCAGCGCCACAATCTCCGATCCATCCGCGTTGGACAGCTCAAACGCGACGGCGCCGGCGCTCTGCGTCTCATTGCGCACGTAACCCTGCCCCGCGCCGCTGGCATAGGCCGCATTTTTTGCGATCGAAGCGAACCGGGCAAATTGATCTGCGCGAACTGGAATTTCTGTCCGCACATCTCGCGACGCGCGATACACCATCTCGTTATGTCCCGGCGCGAGTTCTGGAAGCGTGCGCGGGTTAAGCTGAAAACGCGTAGTAAGAACGATGTCGCGAACCGAGGCTACGCGCCCGGTAAGTCGAAGTTGATAGCCATAAGTCCCGCTAACCGAAGTGAGGCGTCCATGGGCCGACTTGACCACAACCGCGGGTTCGAACGTCCAGGTCCCGTGATGTGGCCCCTTCAGTGTCGCCGCCGCGATCCAGGTTCGCCCGCTGTCGGTGGAGGTTTCCGCGGACACCGAATCTCCCTCCCCGGCGAGGTTCGCGTTCATCGCAAACTGCGCATCGATGATCACGTAAGGGCTCGGCATGGGAAACGTCACGCTCGCTCCCGTGGGATTCGGTGGGCGGTATTCGATTCGCCCTGTCCCCCAGCGGCGCTTGTCTTTCTGGCTTTGCGGACCGTCGGCGGTCCGGATATGATAGCGTGCGAACTCGACGGGAAATTCCTGATAAGTGCGTCCGTCGAAGCGGTAGGGCAGATAGTAAGCGTCTTTCGCCTCGGGATGATAATACCGGATCATCCGTTCACCGCGGCGTAGCGTAAAGTCCATGCGGTGCCCTTCCGGTTCGCGCTGAAAAGCGTACAGGTGATTGTCCGCCGTAGTGGTGAAGAGTTCCGCGAGCCCCCCGATCGCGTCCGCCGCAACATCGGCCGGATACCACGGCGGGTCCACGCGCGCCGGATTCACCCGCCGGGGGGCCAGTAGGTTGCCGAGAATGATGTTGCCGTTCTGCTCGATCTGATGCACGGAAGCGACCGGCCGCTTCTTGACGGGGCCGCTGCCCACGGGGTTATAACCCATCATGTCGGAGTCGAAATAATGATACGCCCCGTCGTAATAGACTTCGGCGACCGTGTGTCCGGTGAGAAACCAAACGCGCGCGTCCTCAAACCCTCCTGCCTTCCACGCCGCGGCCAGCAGCGGTGCGATGTGATAGCACAGCCCAAAACCATAGCTGTTCATCAGCTTTACGGGATCGAGAACTTCTCCCAGCGGCTCCTCATAAGCCCACCCCGCGATGTGATACCAGAACCCGGGCTTCACGTAACGTCCGTCGGTCAGGAAGAATCGCCAGATGGCCTCCGCGCGCTCGCGCGCAGTCGTGGCCCCGGCCTGCCGGTAGATGCCTTCCGTGAGCGTCTTCAGGCTCGTGGCGTCCGGTTGGCCGGCCTTTTGAATTACCGGCGAATATACTTGCGCCGCGCCCGGCAATCCGAACCCGAACAACAAGACGGCGGATACAATCTTCTTCATCGAATCACTTCACTTTCAACAACTGCGTTACGGTCTGCCCGCTCATCAGATCATGAACCCGGATCGTCCATTCGCCGGACGGGTCGTTCACAGCGAGCGGAAAGGACTTCACGGCGCGCCCATCCCGCGCGAGCACATTCCCGGTGTACTGAAGCGCGCGCTTTCCATCGGGAGTCGCCACCTCGACGTGCAGCACCTGAACGGAAGCGGGCGTGCGCGGGCATTGCAGCCCGATATGAACCACCGAACCGCGAGCGGCTTCATCCGGAGCAAACAGGTGGAGCGCCGGAAGCGGCATGGGCGATACCGCCAGAATCACCGGCTCATAGGGCTGCACTGTCACACTGAGTTTTTGTTTTTGTCCCAGGGCCGCCCGCGCCCGCGTATCGTAAACATACATCGATTGCGGAAGAGTTACGGTAACCGTAACTGGCTTTTCGAATCTCCGGTTCGACTTGAAATCCGGCGGCCCAAGTTCGTCCACCCGCAGCAGGGGATTGGAGAGAAGTGTCAACAAATAGACGCCTCCGTTGCGGAAGACATGCTGTTCAATTCCCACCGGCGCCTGGCCGGAAGCATCGGTGATCGCGAACTCCGGACGAATCCCACTGGCGCGCAGTAAATCGCCCACTTCCTTGTGAACCGGCTCTTCTTTCCCCATCAGGCGGTTCTGCAAATAGTCGAGCGTACCCGTGTGCAGCAAAATCGCTTTGCCCTTTCCGAACTGCCGCTCCGTGGTTTTGCCCTCGGCGGCCGGCCCAAAAAGATCGGCAAGCGCGGGACTGGGGAGGCGGCGGCTGTGCTCATCGAAAACGCCCGGCTCGCCATCCGCGATCACCACGCCGCCCTGCGCCACGAAGTCCCGGATTGCTTGCACCTCGCCGGGCGATAGGGAACTCGATCGCGGCAGGATGAAAACCCGGTACCCCGAGCGCAGCAGCTCGCCGTGCTCCAGTTGACCATAGGAAACAAACTTGTACTGCATTCCCTGGTCCTCAATCAGTTCGCACCACGATTCGCGCAGGCGCAGAAAATCGTCGTCCGTGCGCTCCACTCGCGCATTGCGTTTGATCCACGCGTCCCCTTCCGGACGCCGCGCCAGCATCCACTCCGTTCTCATGCTGGCCTGCGAATAGTGAATCGCGATGGGATCGGTAACAGGCTGGCTGTTGATAATCAGCGCTCCGGCTCCGTCGCGAATCTCGTTGTAGTATTTCGCGGCTTCGAGTCCGCGCGCGCCCGGCTTGCCGTCTTCGCCGGCATATTCGCGCTTTTCGTCCCAGATGATGAGTCCGCGTTGGCCGTGAAACAACTCGCGCCAGACGCGCTGCTGCTCCCACGGCCCCTTGGCGAAGCCGGTAGAGAGCATGACCATCTCCGGATTCAAGGACCGGATGATTTCGACATTGTTCCCGATGTCGTAGGGCTCGATGGCGTTCAATACCTGTGAAATCCGGGCATAATCGTAGCCGCCCCAACCCGGCCTCTGGCCTCCGCCGATATTGACGAACGCGTCCTTGTCCACCTCATGAATGGCGTCCGCGCCCATCCGCAAAGCTTCGGCGTAACTGATGTCCATCCACTCCTTGAAATCCGCCCAGGCTGAAAAATTGTCGCCGGGACGCTGCATCGCTTCGTGCGTAGTCGGCGGCGTCACCAGGTCCCAGGTGGTGAAGTTCGAATCCCACTGCCGGTTGAGCGCGTCCAGCGTGCCGTAACGCTCCTGCAGCCAGCGCCGCATCGGAACGAGCGACTGATCGGAAAAATCGAAATCCCAAAACGCCGCCAGATCCGCGATGCCGCTCTCATCGGCCAGGCTATAGAAGAATGGGCGATATGGTGAAAAGCGCTTGGCCGCTTCCACCAGGCGATCGTGAATTTTCGCCCGCCATTCCGGGTCCCAAAAACTCGGGTGCCGCCTGAAGGCCTCCTTGCTGGACGGATCCTTCGCGTACAAGTCCTTGGCCTGCAGAAACGACCAGTGCTGAATGCGGTCCGGCCGGAACCGGTGATACTCGGAATAGTAATCGGTGCCGATGTTCTCCGAATACCAGCGCATGTTGTTGTCGATGAAAAAATCCGGAAGCGTCGTATTGCGCCCGACATACTGCCCGCCGTTGATGCCGAGCTGCTGCAGCGCTGGAATCAATTTGCCGGGATACTGCTGCCACATGATGATCGCGTAGTCCTTCCAGTCGCGTTCGGGTGGCCGCGCCACAAAGCGGATCGTTGCCGTCTCATCGTGCGGGTCGGGACGGTCCTTCCTGTCCTTCCCATCAAGCTTCAAATGCGCCGACAATTCGTTCTTCATTGCCACCGCGCGACGCATGTCCAGCGGGAAGTGGATATCCGATTCGTCAGTCAACGTCACCGGAATCGTCGAGTCTTCTACAACGCGGCCAAGGCTGTCGGTCCAATGGATCGACAAAGTGCCCGCGCCGGTCGTGGCTCGCGGCATGTGATACGTCGCCGTCACAGTGGCATCGCGATTCAATACCGTTGAGGGCAGGATAATTTCGCTCGCGGCGGCAGCCGAAACGGCCAGGCAAAAGAGCGTCGCGGCGTGGAGCGCCGCGGTGGCAGAACAGCATTTCACGGTTGAGCTACCTTCCATTTCCAGGTAAATAGATAATGCTTGTGAAGCTGAAACGCTTGATAGAGCGGTTCTTGTCCATAACGGACATCGGGTGTATAGCGAAAGCTCCAGGATTCGCAATCGAGAATTACGGGAATCTCCGTCCCTGCCGGCGTGCCGGGTTTCAATTCAATCAGGCTGGTGCGGTTTTGCGCGCCGGTCCACTCGCGCTGTTTGTCTTCTTGAATGTCGGCTACTTCTTCGATCCAGGGAGAGTCGGAATAGACTTTCGCGCGGCGCCAGTTATTTTTATCGAACGGATCGAGGCCCTGCGCGGTCTTCACCCAAAAGGTCGCTCGCTCCCCGGGTTCGAGAATTCCATTCCCGTTTCCTTGGCCCTCCGTCACTGTGCGCGCTATGCTGCCCCCTCCCCCGTTGTTTCCCTTCTGACGAAACACGGGGAACGTGCGCGTGCGGCCGTCCAGAACCTCCACCGCAATCGGCGCGGGAACCGGGTCCGGCGCCACCAGTACATCGATGTCGCGAGAACGCACCTTGCCGCCGTCGTAGGAGATTGCCAGCTGCAGCCGGGCGTGTGCGAAATCGCCCTCCCCGGCGGTAAACCGGACCTGAAACTCCGAGCCGGGGTCCGCAACGCCGGACGGCGCAATGGTTTCGATCAGCGCCTCGCCTCGCAGGATTTCCACCGTGGGATATTGTGACGAGAGGGTGGCTCGAACTCCGGTAAGCGGCGTCGAGCGAGGATTGAAGATCCGCACGGGGAGCGATAGGACGCGCGCGGGAAGCACGCGCCAGGCGCCCTTTGCCGTTGGCGGAAGCAAAACGGGCGCCTGCGCCTCAATTCCGGGTCCACGAAGAGAAATCTCCTCCCCTCCGCAATCTGCGTCGAGCGCCACGCGTCCGTCGCGGCCCGCGGTCGCCGTGGTCTGCCGGGCCTGGCCCGTCGCAAGACTGAGAACCGAAACGCCGTAGCGCGCGCCTGGTTGATAGACCGGCGCGGTGCGGATCTGAATTCCCGCGCAGCTTGCCGGCGGCCCGTCGGGAGACCACTGTCTGGTGCGGACACGCAGTCCGCCTTTGGTCACATGCTCCAGTGAGATCACTGCCGGGGTCGCGATCTCCGTACTCACGTCGGCGCCCCAGACATGAAACTGCGTGTACGCGCTGTCGTAATTCCACTCGGCGGGAACCGTGTCCAGTGCCGCGTCCGCAAACGCGCGCATGTGAAATTCGAAGGTCTCCCCAATCGACGTCGCCCAGTGGCGATGATATTCGTCCTGCCGGAATTCGAAAGGGACGCTGTGAGAGATGGCATACGCGGCGCGCGTCTCTTCGTGATACTGGCTGATATAGTCGCCGCTCGCGCGCACCAGGCGTATTCGTGTTGCCTCGTGATTCAGGACGTGGTCTTTCGGACGCCAGAGGGAACGCCTCCCTTTCTCGCCCGCGTACAATTCCGGAGCCGGATTGAACGCCGACGCGCTGCCCACGACGTCCGGATAGCGGGCGCTGAGATAAAGGCTCATAAAGCCGCCCATACTTAGGCCGGAAGTAGCGCGGAACCGGCGGCTGGCAAGCGTTCGGTACTTACCGTCGATGAAGCGGGTTAGTTCCAGAAAATATTCACCGAAGTCATAGTCACCTCCATCGCGGCGGACATCGTAAGGCGAGCCGCCGTAGAAGCCTTCATAATCGCGGGCGACGTAGCCGTCCGGCGCCACCACAATCACATCGTGCTGCGCGGTAAAAGCGGCGATCTTCGGAACCGTGTCTTTACCGTCGTCGTATTTTTCGAGCGTGTAGCGGTCGCTATGCCCGTGAAAATAGTAAATCACCGGATAGCGTTGCGCCGAGGCTTCGTATCCGTGCGGCAGGAAAATGCGGTAATGGCGAACGCCTGCGAATACCTGCGAGTGATAAGTTCCGTCGAGGAACGGAGCCGCGGCATGGCCCGCGCCGGCCAGCAGCAAACCCGGCAGCAGACATCGGAACAGCCGTTTCATCCGCCCCGGCCTACTTCCCAAGCTCCACATAGCCGTGTTTTGCCAGGAATCGAAAATACGCGGCGAAATCGAACTCGGTCGGGCCCATCTCCATTTCGGTCAGATGTTTCACCTCTGCAAGCGTGCGCTTTCCGTCGCACCAGTACAGCGCAATCGAGACCCGCTTATTCCACGCTCCGGATGGAAAGCCCTCCCATTGGTCCTGCGGAAGATCGTCGAGCGGAATCGTCCCCATGCGTTTGCGGCGCACCACTATCCGCGCCGCATCCGAATCCGGAGCCGCGTCCGGCGCCGCAACGCCCGCGGCCTTCAGGCGCGCGCTTTGCAAATCCCGAAAGCCGTCGATCTGGCGCAGAGCGGCGTCGAGCCGGCCGCGCATGGCGTCCCTGCGATCCGCCGGCACGATGCGGAGAACCGAAAGCACCGCCTGTTCCCCCCGCCCCGCCAGGTACGAGACGCGCTCCAGGCCATAGCTCGCTTCCTTCGCCTTTCCGGAAAGGGCGGCGTCCATCGCGGTGGCTGCGGCCGATTGCATTTGCTCCAGGCAGCGGTCCAGCGTGATTTCCGCCAGCCATTGCGATTGAGCCTCGCCGGCGCTTGCGTTGAAGTAGAGGTAAGTCGCGATCATCGCCGTCAGATCGTGCAGGGAGCGCGGGTCGACGGTCTCCGGCTTGTCCTCGCTATTATGATGCGTCTCGACTCCTGTGCCGCTGTAAATCCAATCGTCGGGAACGCCAATCGTCGGTTCTCCCAGGTAGGAATCCGTTCCCGGCGTGAATTCTTTCCAGTGCCACGGACGCCGCGGCGAGAGCACCGCTTCCCCGATGCGAAGCAGCAGCGCATCGGTATAGGACATCGCCGCGTGCGGGTTCATGTAGAAGGTGTACTCCGTTCCGGCCAGGTCGTAGGAGGCGGCCGGAGTGTCGATGGTCAGCGCGGCCACGGTGCGCTTCATCCGTGTCTCGTGAGCGGAAATATAGCTGAGCGCGCCGTACATTTCCGGCGCCAGAAGAACCCGGATGGTGCGCTTCGGGGGCGGAAGTGTGCCGCTGCGCACAAGCCTTCCGATAGTATGCAACGCTTCCACCATCGCCGAAACGCCCGTGGCATTGTCCTGCGCGCCTTGCTCCGACGTGTGGCCGAGCACCAGTACCTCTTCGCTCGCATCCGCGCCCGGAATAACTCCGGTAACCCAGGGATACCGCCCCTCGTAATAGCGCGTGTCTGCTTCGGCGTGCAGCGTCACTTTTTTCCCGGCGGCCAGCAGTTGGCGAAGACGCCCGGCCTGCCGCGGCGTAATGGAAAATGAGAGCAGCGGCGTGCTGGCCTTCGTGAACGCCCAGCCGCTGTCGCCCCAGGCGTTGATCCATTGCCTCCCATCCGGCAAGGCCGGATTTTCGCTGAAGCCATTCACGGCTCCGATCGCTCCGTACTTCACCAGGCGGTCCTTGTAACCCGCGGAATTCCGGCTGGTAAGAACGAACTTACCTTTCACGCCGGTCCACGGAGTGGAGTCGATATCGACAACCTCCGCCGTAACTCCTCCTTTCGAAGTGCTCGCGCTCCACATGCCGAGTGACGTCGGAACCGCCTGATAATCGCACAGGAGACTCCGCTCGGGAGCGACCATTTCGAGCCGCGCCGCCCGCGCATCCCAGGCGAGCGGCATGGTCCAGAACCCCACTTGCGTACGGCCGTCCGCCTTTCCCGCTCCGATCTCCACGTCCTTGACGCCGCTCTCTTCCAGGCGCTGCTTCAAGTAGAGGGCGGTTTCCTCGAACTTCGGAAAAGTGAACCAGCGGTCGGTCGAATAGACGCGCTGCATCGTGGCCATGGCGCGCCCTGCGTCGGCTCCCTTCGCCATGGTTTTGGCCATGGCATCGAGCCCGCCGGGCGGCTGCGCAGCGGCCGTCGCGGCCAGGATTGCGGCCAGCGCCAGCGGGCCGGACGCGCGTACTTTCTTGCTATATGCATTGAAGTATGCAAAATTAAGAGGTGCAAAAATCATGCCGCTGGAAGTTTCCTTACCGTACCCCGCTTTGTGGCGGCTGTCAATAGGCTGACGGTCGGGCTCGGCGCATGTCAGGGAAGAGGGCATGTTACAGAAGTCCAAGATACTCCGCCTGGAGACCGTGCGCGGCGCTAATTCCGCGGCGGTATTACAGCTATTGCGCCGTTTCGATTCGCTCTCCAGGGTGGAACTGGCCCGCCATAGCGGCCTGTCGGAAGCTACCGTTTCCAGAATCGTCGCGGGCCTGTTGAAGGAAAAACTGGTCCGCAAGGACGGCGAGGAAAATTCCACCGGCGGGCGCCCGGCCACGCGGCTCCGTCTCGATGACCGGCGTCTCGCGTTCGGTGTGGATATCGGACAGTCCGAGATGAAGTTCGCGGTCGCCACCTTGTCGGGCAAGTTGGTCGAGACCTCCACCGAGCGCACCCCGGCGGCGCCCCTCGAAGCAATTGAGCTGATCGCGTCCCAATTCCGGGCCCGTCGGAAGCGCCTGGGCCGCAGCCGCATGGAAGGCATCGGCATTAGCGTGCGCGGGCTGGTGAACCGGCAAACCGGTGTGGTCGAGATGGGCCACAACGCCGATTGGATCGAAATCCCTGTCCGCGCCGAGCTGTCCCGGACCGTCCGCATTCCCATTCAGGTGGACAACAACGTAAGGCTCGCGGCCATCGCGGAACACGACTACGGAAACCTCACGGGACTTCGCGAAAATGGCTGTCTCCTTTTTGTGATGATCGATGAAGGCATCGGAATCGGCGTGGTGCTCGACGGCAAGCTCTATTACGGGCCCCGGGACGCGGCGGGAGAATTCGGCCAGATGGTGATCGCCGACATCCCCGGCGGCGAGAAACACGACCGGCCGGGCTGCTGGGAAAAGCTCGCCTCCAACACCGCACTCTGCGAGAGTTACTCGAAGTTAAGCGGCGAGGGTAGGCCGGCGAACGGAGGCACCAGGGCGCAGGTGCGCCGTATCTGCCGCCGGGCCATCGAAGGAGACCCCAAGGCCGTCGCGGCTCTGCGCGGCATCGGGCATTACCTCGGTATCGGCATCGCGAACGTGGTCTGGGGGCTGAATCCCGACGTGGTGGTGCTCGACGCCACGATGAATGACGCGTGGCCGCTGCTGGAGCAGTTCGTGAAAGACGAATTCCCAAGCGGTCCGGGCGTCACTAACTTCCGCAACTTACTGCTTCGCCCGTCCAGATTCGGCGGGGAAGGAAGCATCCTCGGTGCGGCGACGCTTCCCTTTCGCGAGTTATTCAATACCGGCGGCCAGCTTAACGCTTCTTAGGCCGCGGAGGGCGGGCGCCCGTTATGCGGCGTTACTTGGCACGAACCACCACCGGCACGGTGCGGTAGTCGGACCATTGGAAATCGACGCTGCGCGTCTCCATCCCGTGCGCGGCGGCGTAGTGGTTGCGCGCCTGTGCGATCTGGTTCACCCACTCGCCGAACGGCAGCGTAAGCTGGCGGTAAATCAGGTAGCTCATGTCCACCGTGCGATCGGGAAGGTGATCCTTCACGTCGTCCAGTTCGTGCAAAAATGTTCTTCCGTTGGCGGAGGCGACGCGCGGGTGCCAGCTCTTGTACCACGTTGCCTCGGCATCCTGAAACACCTGATTCCGCGCCGCCCGGATACGCTGCGCTTCATCCAGCGCGCGATCCACCGAGGCGAGCGCCGCCGCCGGATTCCCCTCCCGCCGCTCGCTCGCGTTTCGTAAGTCGTGATCCATCCTCGCGATGCTTTCCAGCATTTCGAGGTTTTGCCGGCACAGACGCGCGATCGCCACCATCACTTCCAGGTTGTAGCGGTTGAATTGGGCCGACAGCAAGCCGGCGTTCAGCAGCCCGAGCACGGCGTCGTTTCCCGGCATCGCCGCCGCGGCCAGCTCGATTCGTTTCGCGTTCTCCCGGCTCCAGGTGGACCCATAGAACAGGTCGTTCGAAGGCGCCTGCGGCAGCGGCAGCGTCTGGTCGTGCGCCGCGCGCGCCGGTTTGAACTGCCCTTCCGAATTGCCCCAGATCGGCTTTCTCGTAGTCGAAGGCGCCTGCTCCCAACTGTCCATCCAGAACTGAGCCTGTTCGCTCAAAAGCTGGTAAGCGCGATCCATGCCCTCCACATGGTGTCCGTAAAAAAGCGGATAAAACGTTCCCATCGTCTCTCTCGCGTCGGGACCGCCCGGATTCCAGCCCGCCGCGCCCGAGGCCGCATAGCCCATCCAGAATGTTTCCGGATGAAGACCCATGTCCGCCCACCCCGCATTGACCTCGCCGATCAGGTTTGCGTCGCGGCGCGCGGTGTCGAAAGAGATTTTCTCGATATTTCCGGCGACCCGCGGCGTCCCCGAATAGTGAGGATGAACGCGGCGCGCATCGGGAAGGATGAAATAGTCCGGGAAAAGGCGCTCTTCGCCTTCCGACGAGGAGTAGATCATCTGCCGCATACCATGCGCGCGATAAGCGCGGTCGTATTCGGGCCCGTAGGTTTCGCCGTTCACCATGAACGGCGGCAGCGAAGGAATGTCGTCTGTCTTCAGCGGATATTCGCCCCAGAAGAATACCGTCCTTCCGCGGTCGTGCAGATACCCGCCGGTCTTCGCCACAAACTCCGCCAGCAGCTTGCCGCGCGATCCCAGTTCCTGCGCGCGCCGCGCCTCCTGGCAATTGCTGTTGTCCGCCTGCCCGATGTAGTAAGCCTCGTCGGTGGAGAGATAGAAATATTTCCCGCCCTTATTGGCGTCCATCAAATCCTGAAACATTCCTTCCAGCAGTTTGTAGGAGTCGGGATTGGTTACGCAAAGCTCGTAGTTGCTATCGGGAAAAGAGCGCAGCGGCGCGTACTCCGGATGCTTGAGGATGAACGCAATGTGCGCGGGACCATCCAGATAGGGAACGATCTGGACAAAATGGCGCAAGCCGTAGTCGGTCAGTTCCTGAAATTCCGCGGGGGTCAGGGCATACGGCTCCACCAGGGCGGGAGCGCTCCGGAACTGAAAGTGTCCTTCGAGCTTGATCGCAAATCCGTTGATCTTGAAAAATGCCGCCTGTCGGACCGCGCGCTTGAGATCGTCGAGCCGCTCCAGGTGATGCGCGTCGTCCCAGTAAATATGGCGCAGGCCCAGGTCGGGCCAGTCGGTGATGCGCCCCTCCGGAAGCCAGAGGTCTCCGTTGCGCGGCTTCACCAGTTGCAGCAGCGTCTGTACTCCGTAGAACAAGCCGGCGTCCGCATTCGCGGTGATCGCAATCGAATCTTGCCCCAATTCAAGCCGGTATGCCTGTTCCGAGATCGCTTCTTTATCGCTCCCCACCGCCGCGCCCGGCGTCACCGATGCGGGCTGGATCGAAAGGCGCACCGTCTTGCGCCCCGTGCCGTCGAGTTTCGCGCCGAAGCGGGATTGAAGATCGCCGCGCAGGCTGGCCGCGGCCATGTCGCCCGCCTTAACGCCGGGGCCGAGTTCCATCTTCCAGCCGGAGCCAAACCGTATATCTCCGGCTCCAAGCTGGACCTCCTGGGGCGCCGGCAGGACGGCGTACCCCCTGGTCAGCAGCGCGGAGATGTCGGCGGCGCACAGATTCGTGCATAATGCAAGAAAGCAGGAGAACCTGATCCGATGTTTTGCGGTTGCCATAGTCTTACTTCTTCTATCACACGCCGGACCGGATGTCAGCCGGTTGCGCGGCATTTTTCGCGATTTCCTCTGGGCCGGCCTGCAATGGGGGCGCTGGCGTTAGTCCTGATTGCCGCCGGCGGCGCGCTGGCGGCGGGGACGGGGGACGAACTGTGGTTGCGCGGCTACGCGGTAATTCCCACGCCGCAAAAGATCGAGCTGAACAGCGGTGAAATTACCTTGAACCCTTCCTGGTCCATTGACGCCGGTTCCTTGGGCGCGAGCCAGATAGCCGTCCGGACCCTGACTTCGGATCTCGATACATTTCATGGACTGTCCCTGCGCGTTGCCAGCGCGAATAGCGATCGTATCCGGCTCAGCGTCAAGCCGGGAACCGTTCAAACCGGCGCTGCCCCCGGAATCGACGCTCAGGCTTACCGCATTCACTCCGCGGATCGCGAAGTCGAGATTGTGGGAAACAGCCCGCAAGGCCTGTTTTACGGCGTCCAGACTTTCCTGCAGATGCTCCGCCGCAACGGCGCCGGAGCGCTCGTGACGCCCGCCGGCACGGTAACCGATTGGCCGAAACTGGAGCTCCGCTTCCTGCACTGGGACACCAAGCATCACCAGGACCGGATGGAGACATTGAAGCGGTATCTCGATTGGGCCGCGCGATTCAAAGTCAACATGATCGGCTTTGAGTTGGAGGATAAATTCGAATACCCGTCCCATCCGGTGATTGGCGCGCCCGGAGCATTCACCACCTCGCAGCTGCAGGAGATCGTCGACTACGGCCTCGAGCGCTATATCCAGGTGGTCCCCCAGATCCAGGGCCCGGCCCACTTTTCCTACGTCCTGAAACATCCCGAATTCGCTGACTTGCGCGCCGACGGAAACAATTACATGCTCTGCACCTGCGACCCCCGCTCCTACGACCTGATCTTCTCGATGTACGACGATGTGATCAAGGCGACCAAGGGCGTGGACTACCTGTTCGTCTCCACCGACGAAGTCTATTACGCCGGAATCTGCTCCAAGTGCCCCCGGCCCTACACGCCGGAGAACCGCAGTCTGCAATTCGCCGAGTTCGTCAACAAGGCGCATGATTTTCTCGCGAAACGCAATAGAAAAATGTTGATTTGGGCCGAATTTCCGCTGCTTCCGGAGCACGTGAAACTGCTTCCGTCCGGAATCATCGACGGAGAAGCGACCTTTAACCCGCAGGAACGCGAACACGGCATTCGGGGGCTGGCCTACGAATCCATGCAGGGCGCGGAGCTGCTTTTCCCGAGCCATCTCACGCTCGAGGCGGGGCAGCCCGGTCACCTCGACACCGCCTTCGAGGACATGGCGCATGGCCGGGCATGGCAAGGCGATCCCATCGGCTCTTTTGCCGCCGCGTGGGACGATTCGGGACTCCACAACGAAACGTTTTGGCTGGGCTGGTCCGCCGTGGCGCGCTGGGGTTGGAATCCGGGCACGCCTTCCCCCGCTCAACACGCCGCCGAATTCATGAAACTCTATTACGGCCCGAATGTGAGCGGTATGCTCGACGTCTACCGCCTGATGCAGCGGCAGGCGCGCGCTTGGGAGCTCACATGGGACCGCATTCCATCCAAGGCGATTACGCACCGCTACGGCGGCTATTTCGGCAAGGGGCTCAGCACCCACCGCGTGGACATGACTCTCCAGTTGCCGCTCATCAACGACCTCCCCGACTGGTTTCCCGATCCCTTCTGGGCCGATCGCTACAAAGGCTGGCTTGCGGAGGCGCGCGAGAGAACCGTCGAAAACGATCGCCTCATCGGCCTCCTGCAGGCGAACATCGGCCGCGCCAGCCGCAACCAATACAATCTCGAAGTGTTCCTCGCCCTCGCGCGCTTCATGGGCCATCACTGGCAGATGTTTCTCGATCTCGAAAAGGCCGAAAACCAGCTAAAAGACGCACAATCGGTAGGGCTAAGCGGCACGCCCCGCGAAACGCTGGACCGTCTGGCCGCGGCCTACGCCACCGTGAAGGGGATCCGCGACGACGGCAGGAGCGTGTTTATCAATCTCCAAACTGTGTTCGAAAAAAGCCGGTACGAAAAAGGCCGCTCTTTTGGCGGGCGCGACTTCGTCCACGTGTTCGACGATGTCAAGGATCACTTTGCGGACCGCCGTCCGGACCTCGGCTACATGGCGGCGCCGGAAGAGAGCGCGGGGCTCGATGCCTGGCTGGACGAACTCTCCCGGACCATGGAGGTCTACGCCAGGCTGAACGGGCTAAAGCGTTGACAATATAGCACTTTTACAGATCGATTGACACGCGGTGAAAGTTATTGTAGCTTGGTCAGCACCAGTCGATTTGAGTTATTTCCGGCATTTTCATGCACTATGCAAGAAAGCCAAATGAGCGCCCTGTCGCCGCTACCCACAAACAGGGAGGAGCATCCAATGAAAAATTATAAAACGTGGCTCGAATTCAATCTCGTTCGCGCCGCCGTACTGTGCGCCGCGGTCGCCATCGCGGGGCCTTCCGTTTTTGGCCAGGCGGCCGGAAACATCTCCGGCTACGCCAAGGACCCTTCCGGCGCGGCGATCCAGGGCGCCACCGTGACAGCGCTCATGGTGGAGCAGCAAACATCGAGAACAACCCAAACCGATCCGGCCGGCTTCTATAACTTCGTCGGCCTTGCCCCCGGCCATTACAACATCAGCTTTGAGGCGGCCGGCTTCGACCGTCAGACCCAGACGGGTGTCGTTTTAACGGTCAGCCAGAATCTTCGCGTCGATGGAACTCTGACAGTGGGCGCCGTACAGACCCAGGTGAGCGTGGATTCGCGCGCGCCTCTGGTGGATACCACTTCGGCGACCATATCCGGGCTGATTGACGACCGGAGGGTTCAGGACCTGCCCTTGAACGGACGCAACATCATGGGGCTCGCCGCGATCCTTCCCGGCGTCACCAACGTCAGCGCGCCCCAGCAAATGGGCGACGCCCGGGGCGGACCCACCATGGATGTCAACGGCGGCCGCCCGAACATGAATCTTTTTAGTTTCGACGGAGGCTTTTTCAACAACCCGTCGCGCAACACCGGGATCAACTATCCCCCGCCGGACGCCATTCAGGAGGTTCGTATTCTCACTCAGAACTTCGGCGCGGAGTATGGCCACAACCCGGGCTCGCAGGTCGAGGTCATTTCCAAAGCCGGCACGAACGCCTTCCACGGTGCGGCTTGGGAGTTCTTGCGCAACAACGCCCTCAACGCGCGCGACTTCTTTTCGCCGCGCGTGCCCATTCAAAAGCAAAATCAGTTCGGAGGCGCCGCCGGCGGCCCCATAATCAAAAACAAGGTCTTTATCTTCGGCTCTTACCAGGGGCTTTCGAATCACGCCGAAGCACAGAGCGTCCAAGCCCTGGTGCCCACCGACGCGCAGCGCCGCGGTGATTTCACCGGTCTGGGCGAAACCCTCGTGAACCCGACCGATCCTTTAACCGGAAAGCCGCTGACCGACTCGAACGGCCTTCCCTGTGTTTCCGGGAACCGGATCGCCCCGGGATGCATCAGCCCGGTGGCCACCAACCTCTTGAAATATGTGCCCACGTCCGCCACCGGCTCGGTGGTCTCGCTCGCGTCAAGCCCTCTGACCGAGCACCTCGGACTCCTCCGTATGGACTGGAACGTCACCGATAACAATCGAATCTCGGGGCACTATTACCAGAGTCAGAACAGCCACGAAAACCCCTTTGGCGGCGGTGGCAACATCGCCGGCTTTGTCGGTGAAACGTTTGAAGTCAACGTCAAACAGACCACCGTGAGCGATACGCACACGTTTTCCCCGACCGTGATCAATCAAGCGGTTTTCTCCATTCTGAACAGCCAGTCCAACGAGTTGGAAACCAAAACCATCGACCCGTCGGAGTTCGGCATCAATTTGCCGCAGTACCTTCCCGGAGGTTCGGTCAGCGTCAACGTGGGAAACGATTTCACGCTGGGAACCGGCTATACCACCAAGTTCACCGGAACCAACTACCAGATTCGGGACAGTCTCAACTGGATCAAAGGCCGCCACAATTTTAAATTTGGCGTCGAGTCCCTGATGCTGAATTTCCGGCAAATCTTCATCGGTCCTCCCGGCTTCAACTTCACCGGCGTGCGCTCGGGCGATCCGACGGCCGATTTCATGCTCGGGGCGTTTGACTCGATGAATCTTGACTTCGGCGTGCGCGATAACAACGACTACACAACCTACAATTCGTTCTACGCCCAGGACGAGTTCAAAGTCACTCCTCGTCTTACCCTGACATACGGATTGCGTTACGAACCTTTCCTGCCTTGGAAAGACAAGAACGACCGGATCAACACCATTGCTCCCGGAATCCAATCGACGGTGGTGCCGGACGCGCCGATCGGCATCGTCTTTCCCGGAGACATCGCCAAGGGACTCGCCCCCGCCGATCTGAACAATTTCGCGCCGCGTGTCGGCCTCGCCTGGGACGTATTCGGCGACGGAAAAACCAGCGTCCGCGCGGGCTATGGAATTTTCTACGAAAGCATCAATGCGGATTCGGTGGCGCAGGAAAACCCGCCCTTCGCCGGCTTTAGTTCCGCCTATCGGGGCAATATTGCCGATCCCTACGGCTCCACCGGAACCATCGCGCCGCCCGCGACCCTCTCCGGCAAGTTCGGGTGTACCAAGATTGCCGCATACCCGGGCTACGATTGCCCGCTTTTCCCGCTTCCGCTCGGCGGAGTCTTCACCAGTCTCAACCTTCGCTCCCCGTACATCCAGCAATTCAACCTTTCCATCCAGCGGCAAATTACGCCCAGCATCATGGTGGATGTGGCCTACGCCGGGAAAATCGGCATCAAGCTGGAAGCGCTGAGAACCTACAATCCCGCCCGGTTCATCAACTCCCCGGTGGACGGTTCCGCGCCTTCTACGGCGAACTACAACGATCGAGTGATCTTCGAACCCGGAATTTTGAGCCCGCAGGGATATCTGCTGGGTAACGATTTCCGCAGTTGGTATCACAGTTTCCAGGCCCAGGTGACGAAGCGCTTCAGCAGCGGATTTTCGGTGGTGGGTTCTTATACGCTCGCCAAATCCATCGATTCAAGCTCTACCGACAATCTTGGCGCTACCGTCGCCAACCCCTTTGACCTGCGCCAGGAACGTGGACGTTCGGATTGGGATCGCAGGCATTCGGTTGTCGCCTCCTGGCTCTATTCGCCCGCCATTCACTTCTCGCGTCCCGTGGCGAATACACTCCTTGGAGGATGGACCTTCACCGCCATCCACTCCTTACAGAGCGGGGCGCCGATTACTTTCTGGATGGGGCAGGACGTCGCCCTCGATGGGACCAGCGGTAACCAGCATGCCGAACTCGCTTCGGGCGCAACGACGAGTACCATTCAGATGAGCCATGCCAATCGCAACGCGATGGTCACCAGCTTTTTCAACACCGGCGCGTTTGTGAACCCGAATCAAGTGCCGCTAGGCACTTACGGGAACTCCGGGCGCGGGCTCATCAGCGGTCCCGCCTTCGCGAACACGGACTTCTCCGTCTTGAAGGATTTCGTGCTGCGAGAACCTTTGAAAGTACAATTCCGGGCGGAAATGTTTAATGTGTTCAACCAGGTGAACTTCTCCAATCCCGATTCATACGCCAATTCCGGCAGCTTCGGCGCAATCCAGTCCACCGTTTCGCAGCAGGGGCGCGTGGTGCAATTCGCATTGAAAGTCCTATGGTAGGGTCCGCCCGCCGTTTCGCTTTCGCGGGCCTCTGGATCGCCTCCCTCTGTGCGGTTCCGGTCTGCGCCGCGGACGGCGGGATGAGCGTGTGGGCGGCTGGCGATTCGATTCGTGTCGATCCGATGCACGGCCGCATCTGGGAAGAGAATCGAATGATCTTCCCGGATGCGCCGTCGCGCGATTTCCGGCAATCGAGCCTGGTCTGGGATAAGGCAAAAAAAGAGGTCACTCTCAGCGCCGCGCGGAACGAGATTACCGCGTTTCAGATCGTCATTGAGCGGGAAGGCGCCGCCCCGCTCAAAAAAGTGAATGTGGAGTTCGGCGAGTTGCTCGGGCCGGGCGGCGCCAGGATCGGCCCGGCGAACATCGACCTCTTCAAGGAGTGGTATGTCAAAGTCGATAGGCGCTCCGATCAGAATTTCTCCCTCGGTACCGGCTGGTACCCGGATGCTCTGATTCCCTGCTCCCACTGGAGCGGCAACCTGTTTCCGAAGTCCTTCATCCTTCCTTTCAACATTCCGGACCACCTCAATAACATCAGCCTCGATCAGAAGAACCAGGCGATGTGGGTGGATGTCTATGTGCCACGCGATCGCGCGCAAGCCCCGCCCGGCGTATATCGGGGGCCGCTCACCGTTTCATCGAGTGCCGGCAGTACGACGCTCCAGGTGAGCCTGACGGTATGGGATTTCGCCCTGCCCGACAGGAATCATCTCGGCGGCGATATTCATACCGATACGGAAATCCACACGTTCACTCCCGAGTTGGAGTTGAAGTATTACCAACTGCTCCGCCGCCACCGCCTGGTGATGGGAGAGATTGGCTACGCTCCCGGCATCGACGTCAGGGACGGCCAGGTGCATATCGACTGGACGAAGTACGACGCCCGCCTCGGAAGGTATCTCGACGGCTCGGCGTTTACGCGCGAATATGGGTACGATGGCCCCGGCTATGGCGTGCCCATCGAACTCTTAATGCTGCCGTTTGACGCCTTCCCCGTCAACGACTACTACAATTCGCGGAACGTGGGCTGGCCCTATGGGAAGGAGTGGAAGTTCTACCGCCCTTGGCCGATCGAGGTCCCCGACCAGGGCGTGACGCCGGAGTACACGTCGATCTGGAAAGAAACCTTCCGGCAGTTCGAGGAGCACATCGAGCAGCATCCCGCCTGGAAGGACACCAAATTCGTCGTTTTTCTCCTCAGCCTGGATGAATCCTACGACGAAGACTCCGTCGAGAAGCTTCTCTACTACGGCGGGCTGATGAAGGATGCCGGCGCGAAGCGGCTCAAGTTTCGCATCGACGGCTCCTATCCGATGGACACCATGGACCGCCTCGCCAAAGTCGTGGATATCGTGATTCTCGGCGTTCGGAGCTATGTTCCGGACCGCGTCAAGAGCCTCCGCGAACACGGACTGGAAGACTGGTTTTACACCGGCATGGGAAACACCGACGGCGACCCGCTGGGATGCCGCGCCCTCGGCTGGGTTTCCTGGAAGTATGGGGCGAAGTCGTGGGCGATCTGGGAAATGGATTTCAACTCCCTGCGCGCCTGGCAGTATCCCGCCACTTATGTCGAACGGAACGGCGCGGTGCAGAACGGGCAAGGATTTCTGGTCTACCGGGGCGAGACAATGGGCCTGGAGGAACCGGTGGCCAGCATTCGATTGAAGCTCATGCGTAGAGGCAGTCAGGATTATGAATATTTCTGGCTTCTTTCGCAGCAGGCAGGTGGAAAAGCAAAGGCCGACGCGATTGCCGGCTCCATAATTCATGAGCCGCTCGGCTCGGCCGAAACCTGGGGCGCGGCGGGGATGTGGAACCACGACGCCGAGGAGTGGGACCGCGCGCGTATCGAAATGGGCGCTCTCATCGAGAAACAAACCCGATAGCAAACCCGGCCATGGCGGCTCTCCGATCAGCAATACAGCTCGCCGTCATTCTGGCGCTGCTTTGTCCTGCCAATATCGCGGCCGACACCGGACTGGATGCGCTGCTCGCCCGCCTCAAATCCGAACCGGAAAACGCGCAGCTTTGCGAACAAATCGGCGTCGCATATACGCGGATGGAGCAATTCGACCAGGCCGCCGGGTTCTTTCAACGGGCCTTCCGGATGGACCCGCGGAGGGTTTCGGCGGGAAAGAATCTCGGAACGGTTTTATGGTTCGGGGGGCACAAAAAGGAATCGGCCGCGATCTTTCGTTCCATTGAGAAGCGGATACCAAACGATCCGGTGCCCGCGCTCTACCTGGGCCTCGACGCCTGCGAAAGAAAGGATTTTGTCGCGGCCGCCGCCTTCTTTGAGAAAGCGGGGCCCCTCGCATCGGAAAATCCGGAAGTGGCCCCGGCTGTGATCGAGACGGATCTGGCGGTGGGGCGGTTTGAGCAAGCGAAGCGTCTCGCCGAACAGCGTGCGCCCTTAGTGAGCGATCCGGAAGCGGCGGCGGAAAACTACCGCTGGCTCGCCAAAGCCTATGACGGACTTAAGCGTCCCGAGCAGGCGTACCGCGCATTCGAGCAGGCGGTCGAGCGGGCCCCGGCCGCGGAAGAAAACTACCTTGCCCTCAGTGTGTTCGCCATGGACCACGCCAACCCGGCGTTCGCCCGCGAAGCCCTCGGCCGCGGCCTCGGGCTTCTTCCGAATTCCGCCAAACTTGCGATGCAGATGGGCCTATGCTGGGCTATGGAAGGAGATTTCGGAAACGCGCGCGCATACTTCGATCGCGCGGCGAAAGCCGATCCGCGCTGGAGCCTTCCTCTACTCGCGTTGGGAATTGCCGATCTTCAGGCGGGCGAAGCGCAATCGGCCGGCGAAGCATTTCGAAACGCGCGTGCCCTCGATCCCGGCGACTACCGCTGTTATTATCTTCATGCGACCGCGATAGGGCGCTCCAATCCCGATCCGGCGCACCGCGAGGAGATGATCCAGGAACTAAAACGGGCCGTCGAGTTAGATCCGAAACAGGCGCGCGTTCACACGGCGCTCGGGCAGGCGCAACTGCCTTCCAACCCGCGCGCCGCTGAAGCCCAATTCCGCGAAGCCTTGCGCCTGGACCCGTTCGAGCCAACCGCGTTGTATCAACTCAGTCTGCTCGCGAAGCGCGCCGGCAACACCGCGGAGGCGAAGCGGCTCTCCCAGGCATTCGAGCGGGCGCGCCGAAAGTCAAAGGAAGAGGAAAACGAACTCGTTCTGATCTTGAGAACTCCCAACCAGACGCCATGAAGTCCGCGATTCCGGTTATCGTTCTTCTCTGCGGCCTCGGGTCTCCCGGTTGGTCCGCCGATTCCTCCGAAGCGCGCCGCTGGCTCTTGCAGGCGCAAAGCGCTTTCGAACGGGGCGATTGGGCAGCCGCGGAAACGAGCGCGAAGCGTGCTCTTCAAATCGAGCCCAAAACGGCGGATGCCTATGTGCTGCTGGGGCTGACGGCGAGCCGCGAAAACAAGATTGCGGAAGCCGAGCAACTGTTTCGGAAGGCGTCCCGGTTGGAGCCGGGGAATTACCGTACGCTGAGCTACATCGGATCCACATGTCTGCAGCAAGGGCGCGCCGGCGAGGCTGCCGTCCTGTTTACCCGCGTTCTTCAGATCCAACCCGGGAATCCGGTCGCTCACTACAACCTCGGTCTCATCGATCTGGCGAAGGGAAACGCGGCCGGCGCTAAAAGGCACTTTGACGCTGTGACCGCGGCGGCGCCGGGGGATATTCCGGCGCGCATTGGGGCGCTCGAAAGCAACCTGATCCTGAAGAACCACGCGGCGGCCAGGACAACGGCGCGCGAATTGGATGCCCTGCTGCCGCCGGAAAGTCCGGACCGGATGCGTGCGGCCGCGCTTTTGGGCGGCTATGGCGAATACCAGGACGCCGTGCCGATCTTGCGGAAGATCCCCTCCAACTCCCCGGACGCGGCGAGCGCGCAATTCGATCTGGCTCTGGCCCTCTTTCGGTTGAAGGCATACGACCAGGCAGCTACCGCGCTCGCTCCGGCTCTGGCGAAGCCCGCGCATGCGGACGCGCTCAGCCTGCTGGGCGACATCGAAGACGCGCGAAACCACGGTGCCGAAGCGCTCTCCGCGTATCGACAGGCGACCGAAGTGGAGCCGGCGAAGGAAGATTTCTGGTTCAACTACGGCTTCTTCCTTCTCCGCCAGAACCATGCAAACGAGGCTGCGAAGGTTTTTGCGGATGCGACGCTCCGCCTTCCCCACTCGGCCCGGCTGCGTCTTGGCCACGGCGCGGCGCTCTACCTCGCGGGAAACTACGAAGCCGCTGCCAATCTCCTGTTGATGCTTCCCTCAACCGCTTCCCATCCCACTCTTTGCTACTATCTGCTGGGAGAAATGTACGACGCGGCTCCCGATCTCCGGGACCGGATCGCGGCGGCCTTCGATGCCTATCTCGCCAGCGGGCCGGCCGACGCCATGGCATACCGGGAGCAGGGCAAGATTCTGTTCCTGCGGGGGCAGCCGGGTCCGGCAAAGGCAAGCCTGAAGCGGTCCCTGGAGCTGGATCCCACGCTCGCGGAATCCTATTTGCAACTCGCGATTATCGAACAGAGCGAGAACAACGACGCCGGCAGTGTACGCCTCCTCGAAAAGGCCTTGGCGTTGAAGCCCGCGCTCTCAACCGCCCACTACCGCCTCGCGCTGGCGTACCGCCGGCTGGACCTCCAGGACAAGGCCGCCGCCGAAATGGACCGCTATCGCGCCAGAAAAGCGGAAGAAGAGTCGATACCGAAGCAGGAGTTGCTCCGTTCTCTTCAGTGAAATCAGTAAATGAGCTTGAGCGAAAACTGAATCTGCCGGGAATTCGAAGCGGTCCGGGTGATTTCGCCAAAGCCGGGTCCGAGAACGATATTCGATGGCAGTCCAAAATTGACCGTGTTCAGCAGATTGAAGAATTCGGCGCGAAATTGGAGCGAGGCCATTTCCCTTCCTGCGCGCGTCCCCAGGGGCGTGTCCTTAATCAGCGCGATATCCAGGTCCCGGAAGGCCGGACCACGAAACGTGTTGCGGCCGAGGGAACCGAAATGGCCCGGGTTCGACGGAATGTGAAAGAAGGAAGCGTTGTCCGCGCCCCTTCCGAAGTAGTCCTCCCTCACGGCGCGGCTTGTGGAGAGGTCAGGCACGTCAGTCTGGTCGGGCCGGTCGGTCCCGTTCGCGCCCACTCCGGTCTGCTGGACGCCGGAGTAGACCGTAAAGGGCAGGCCGCTCATGAATGTCCCGATACCCATGACTTGCCAGCCGGCCGTTGCAGTCCTGCCCAACGGGCGCAGCCACGCGAGCCGATCGGCGTGCAGGTCCTGAAAAATGTTGAAGCTGAGCGAACTCCGTACATCGAAGCTGGATGGGCCGCGGTCGGCGCGCGCGTTGAAGGGATCTTGGGGAGCGGTTTGCGAAACCGCTCCCGAGTAACCGGAAATGAACCCGCCGATGACCGCGCTGGTGTCATCGATCGATTTCGAAAAGGTGTAACTCGCCTGAAAGCCTAATCCGTGTGACGTAAGCTCTTTTTGCACGGAAGCCTGCAAGGAGTGGTAGCTCGAATGGGAATGGTTGGCCATCAGGGAGACGAGACCATAGCCGCCCGTGATCTGTCCGGCCGCATCGAAGCGGGTCAAGGGAGCAAAGGCGGGATCGGCGCCCGCATAGGCGTTGGGAAAATCCATCACGGGGAGCTTGACGCCGGCGGTTCCCACGTAGGCGGCGCCGATGGCGGCGCCGCGCAGTTTGTGCTCGATTCCGGCCGTCCAGGTCCCGATGTATCCATTCCGGAAGCCCGATGAAATGCCGAAAACAGAGAGAGGCGTCGCGTGCCGGTCGCCCGCCAGCGCGGCGAGATCCTCCTCGAACCGCATCACGTCCATGACAGTGTTGCCGGGCACGTCCTTTGAGTCGCCGGACGCGAATATGAGCGCGCCCGCCGGTGTATAGACCTGGGGGAGGTCCGCCGGCAGAATTGTCTTACCATAAGGAACCCTCTCTCCCCGCGCGGCCGTGATTCTGGGGGTAATCACAAACGGGGTGCCGCCGGTGAGCGCGTTGTCCTGATAGAGATTGGTGAGCAGGGTTGTGATGCCAGCGCCGGCACGGAACACCGTGTTTGCCGCCGCCCGCCACTCCAGGGCAGCACGCGGGCCCCAGCCGCTCTTGTCGAGCTGGTAGCCCGGGTCCGGGTTAATGGTCAGAGTGGTCCCCGCGCCCGGTCCACTTACCACCGGGGCGGATGTCCGCCGGCTCCCCTCCCGGATGGGCGTGACCACCTCGTACCGCAGGCCGTAGTTCAGCAGCAGCCGGCTCGAGATTTTCCAACTATCCTGCGCATAAACGTTATAAGCGTCGCGCCGGATCGCAGACTCTCCGATGTGGCTGCCCTGCGCAAATTGCGGAGGCGCCACGGATGCCGTGTAGCTAAACGCGCTGGCGGTCAGGAAACCGGCGAGAGCATCCGGAAGCGGATCGCCGGCGTTGATGTCGTGGCCTCCACTGAGAGAGTGAATCGCGACCGGCGAATACGCCGTTCCGCCGCCGAATTGATACTGGCCGTTGGGGGTGATTCCGAAGAGCGTGGTGTCGCGGTTGGCTCTTACTTCGCCGCCGGCCTTGAAGGTATGCTTTCCACGAATCCAGGTGAAGTCCTGCCGGACCTGAAAGAGATTCCCGAGGACGTTCTGAACCGAGCCGCCGGCCGCGTTGAACGCTTCATATAATCCGTCGCCGAAGGTGAGCGCGGGATCGGTGTGGTTGACAGTCGGAAAGGCCGGCGTCGCTCGGGTGTAACTCACCGAGGAGAGCGAAACGAAGCCGGACGGTAAGGTCCTGGTGTAGGTCAGCACCGCGTTGCGCTGTTGATCGGTGAAACCGACCGCGAAACTGGGGTCGATGACGGTCTGGCTGGGATTCGTCAGCGGGCCGGCGGTGTTCTCCATGGTGAACCGCGCCAATAGCTGCGACCGGCTGGAAATGCGGTGATCGATGCGGGCGGAAGCCTGATTCGAAACCGTGGTTACCTTCGATGAACTGGCGTAGGTGCGCGCGCCATCCGGCCCTTGCGGATCGTTCGGCAGCGGGTAGCGCGCCAGCACTTTTGCTATGCGTGGATCGACCGGAATCAGCAGGACGTCGCCGGGAAATGCCGTTGCGTCGCGGCCCGCGCGCTCGGCGAGGCTGGGCACCGGAATCACCTCGGTCGCGCTGTACACCTGGCGGAAGCCCTGATACTCGATGAAGTAGAAAGTCCGGTTTCGTCCGTCGTAGACACGCGGGATCACCACCGGCCCTCCGTTGGTGAAGCCGAATTCGTTGCGGATGAAAGGAGGAATCCGGTTGGGCTCGGCGATGGACCGGCGGTCAAAGAAATTCCGGGCGTCCAGCGCGGAGTTGCGGAGAAACTCGAATGCCGAGCCGTGCAGTGCGCTGGTGCCCGAGCGCGTGACGATATTGCTGAATCCCGCCGCACCGCGGCCGATCTCGGCGGGCATCCATCCCGAGCTGGATTGGATTTCCTGAACAGCATCCACGTTGAAGTTCGTGAAGGTGGCGCCGCCCATTTCGGGATCGGTGCTGTCGGCCCCATCCATAGCGAATACCGCCGCGGTGCCGCGTTGTCCGTTGATGGCAAACTGCTGGGTAAAATTCGCCGCGCCGTTGGTGTCGGTCATGGTCCCTGCCGCCAGGAGAAGAAGCTGGCTGAAGTCGCGTTTATTGAGCGGAAGAGACGAAACGGCCTTGGCGGAGAGCTGCTCGCCGCCCGAACTTGACTCGGACTTCTCCGCGCTTTCGACAAGGAGAGCGCCATCGTCCGATAGCCGGAGAATTACCTCTTTCCCGTCGCCTGGAACGTGCGCCGGCTTCGAGGACGCCGCGGTTCCGCCCCGATAGGAAACCCGGACCGTGTACTCACCCGCAGGGAGATCCTCAAACGTGAACCGGCCGGCAGAGTCTGCCGCCACCGAAGCGTGCGCGCCGCCGCCATCAAGCTGGACCTCCGCCCCCGGCATATTTTCGGAGCGAGCGCTCCGGACCCGTCCCGACCACTTCACCCTTTCGACCGGCTTTCCGGCCCCGAGGAGGCACACAACGGCCGGCCAAATCACCAAAACGATCCAATTTCTACCCAACACGTCGTTCCAGCATATCGCGCACCCGCGCAATCGCGATATGCTAACGGCATCCAGAGCCATGAAACACGCCACTTTCGTCATTCTTCTTGGCGTCACCGCCATTCTGGGACCAGCCCAAACGGCAGTTGCGCAATCCACCCCGCTCCAACCGCTCGCGCAGCAGGTGAGGCAGTTGGAGGACGCCTTGAACTATCTGGGCCAGCCGCTTCCGGCCGCCGCGCAACGACGGATTAACGACGCCATTGGCAACCCGGACCACGACGCGGCGGTGCAGCAGATTGCATCGGTGCTCGATCCGTACGTCCTGCTGCTGGTGGATATCAACGCCGAGAGCCGCGTTAAGGTGGAGCAGGGACCGGCCAAGCCCGAGTTGGTGGAAGCCGGCACGCGCCTCTTCCTGGTGAAGGTGGTCAATGGCGCGCACATCACTGCGCCGCTGCAAGTCGAGAGCCCGAATAGCGGGAAGGTATATATTCCATCGAGCGGGTCTCCTTCGCCCGCGATGCAACTGACGCCGCGCGAATCCGCGGAACGCTGGGCGGAGATCTCGCTGTACCAGCGTCCGCCGATGCCAAAACGCCTTTCCGGCCTCGGGCTCGAATACGCGATCCTCGAAGTCTACAGCCGCGATGCGGGGCAGCGCTCCGCCAAGATCAGCCTGAACGCCGGGCAAGGCAGCCAGGACATCGGTTTCCGCAACGACGTCACCATCCTCTTTACCGCGCTGCCCGCGCACACGGTCACGCTCCACGTTCGCGACGAAAACGGACAGCCAACCATGGCTTCGTTCCTCATTCGCGATCGCCTGCAGCGTATTTATCCGAACCCGGCGAAGCGCCTTGCTCCGGATTTCTTCTTTCAACCGCAGATCTACCGTGCGGACGGAGAGAAGGTGCAACTGCCCGATGGCTACTATACGGTCGAATACGGCGGCGGTCCCGAATACAAAAAACACACGAAGGAAGTCTCCGTGAATGCATCGGGACCCCATGAAATGAGCTTTCAGCTTGCGCGCTGGATCGATCCTTCCAAGTATTCCTGGTACTCGGGCGACCATCATGTGCATGCCGCCGGCTGTTCGCATTACATGAATCCCACCGAGGGCGTGGAGCCGAAGGACATGATCCGCCAGATTCTGGGCGAGAGATTGAACATCGGGTCCGTGCTGACGTGGGGACCCGATTATTACTATCAGAAGCAGTTCTTCTCCGGGCACGACAACCGACTCTCCGAGCCGGACCGTTTGATGCACTACGACCTGGAGGTTTCGGGCTTCCCTTCTAGCCACGCGGGACACCTGGTGCTGCTCGGACTCACCGATCAGGACTACCCCGGAACCAAGAAAATCGAGGACTGGCCGACATGGGATCTGCCGGTGCTGCGCTGGGGAAAATCGCAGGGCGCCGTGGTTGGATTCGCGCATTCGGGTTGGGGGCTGGAGGTGGCGGGAAAAGAAATACCGACTTATCAAATGCCCGGTTTTGACGGCATCGGCGCAAACGAGTACATCGTGGACGTCACCCATCCCAACACGGTCGATTTCATCTCCGCGGTGGACACTCCTTACACCTGGGAGCTGAACATCTGGTATCACACACTGAACGTCGGGTTCCGCACACGGATTGCCGGCGAGACAGATTTCCCCTGCATTTACGACGAACGAGTGGGCATCGGGCGCTCGTACGCCAAAGTCGAGGGACCGCTGACCTACGAAGCATGGATCAAGGCGCTCCAGCAGGGCCGGAGCTACGTGTCCGACGGCAAGACTCACCTGATGGATTTTCAGATCAACGGGACCGAAGTGGGGACGCACGGAAGCGAGATCCATTTGAACGGAGCATCCACCGTCATCGCGACGGTCAAAGCGGCGGCGTTGCTGCCCGAGATACCCAACCAAGCCATCCAAGACACGCCGTTGAACAAACAGCCCTACTGGGACGTGGAGCGGGCGCGCATCGGCAACACCCGCGAAGTGCCGGTGGAAATAGTCGTCAACGGCAAAGCAGTGGCGCACCAGAACCTGCTGGCGGATGGCGCCGTTCGCGATCTGAAGTTCGAAGTCGCGGTAACCGAGAGCAGTTGGATCGCAGTTCGCATTCTGCCGGCGGCGCATACGAACCCGATCTTCGCGATGGTGGATAACAAGCCCGTGCGCGCTTCCCGCCGGAGCGCGCAATGGTGCCTGGATGCGGTGGATCAGTGCTGGAGCCAGAAAGCTCCGCGCATCGCGGCCGCCGAGTTGGACGCGGCTAAGAAAGCCTACGACCAGGCGCGGCAGGTGTACCGCCAGCGACTTGCGGAGTGCCCCCGGGATTAGCGCCATGACTCGCAGGAGTCTCCTCTCCCTGGCCGGCGGCGGAATCGCCGCGCCGGCTGTCTTTGCGCTTCGCGCAGCGGCCCAATCCATACCAGACGCCGCGCGCCCGCTACCGATCGCCACGCTCGAATTCACCGAGTTTACGGGCAGCGTCCGAACGGAAACGGGTGTGAATCAGCAATATCAAGTGAATCCTCTTTATGTCTACGATGAATTGCGCCCGGAGGTGTATCAGGACCATCCGGGCGGGACGCGGACGCGCGCGGTCCAAGCGATTTATCTGAAAATTACAACCAAGGACGGGGCCTTTGGCCTCTATGGACCCATCGACCGCGAGGCAGCGATCGTAGTGCATCGCGAGCTTCGCCCGTTTCTGACAGGCAAGGACGCGCTGGCGGGCGAAGCGTTATGGGACGAGATGTACCGCTCAAACCGGCACTCGCGGGACGGCATCTTTATGATGGCCATCAGCGCCGTTGACAATACTCTTTGGGATTTGCGCGGGCGGCATTACGGCGTTCCCGTGTACCGGCTGCTGGGCGGACCAACGCGCAAGTCCGTCGAGATGTATGCAAGCTGCCTCGGCTTTTCGCTCCAGCCGGATGCGGTTCGCAGCCGGTGCCTCGCGGTCCGGAAGGAGGGCTACCGGTATCAGAAATGGTTCCTGGCCTACGGACCGGGATCGGGGCCGGAGGGCATGCGAAAGAACGTGGAACTGGTCCGAATCCTGCGCGAAACGCTGGGCGACGATACGGAGCTGATGTTCGATTCCTTCAGCGGCTGGGATTTGAGCTATGCGCTGGAGTGGGCTCACCAGGTGGAGAAATATCGCCCGCGCTGGATGGAGGAATCGACACATCCGGAGAAAATCGAAAGCTTCGCCACGCTGCGCCGCAGCACGACCATACCGGTGGCGGCCGGCGAACATTTCTACGGGCGCTGGGAGGTGGAGCGCTACCTGGAAGCGGGAGCGCTGTCCGTGGTGCAGGCGGACCCGGAATGGTGCGGCGGAATTTCCGAGCTGCTCAAAATTGGGGCGGTTGCGTCTCTGCACGATGTGCCGGTGATCCCGCACGGACACAGCCTTCATGCCGCGGCGCACGCGATTGCGAGCCAGCCACCGATGACGTTCCCGCTGGGCGAATACCTGATTCACAAGATGAGCACCTATTACCACTTCGAAAAAAATCCTCCCGTTCCGGTGAAGGCGCACCTCACGCTGACGGAGCGGCCCGGGTTCGGGATCGAACTTGACCCCGCGAAGATCGAGTCGCAGACGGCGCTCCACTGGGATTAGCCGGCCCTCCGGGCGGCATGGAAGTACGCGTTCGCCGCCGGGCGGAATAAAACATAGGCGATCACGATGCATAGCAAGCTGTGGATTGCCAATTCAAACCATGAGTGGAAACCGCTGAGGACGACGTGGTAGGCGATCCAGACAATGGCCAGCCAACGAGCCCAGTTGCTGCCGCGCAGGAGATATACTCCACAGACGATGGCCGCGAGGCGGACGAGCAGGGCCAATATGACCTCGCTTTCCAACGGATGCCGCGGGTTGAAATCATGGAAGTGATAGATCACGCCGGCCGCGCCCGCCACGATGTAGAGGCAGGCAATGGCGATCACCGAGATTGGACGTCTGTTCACAGGCCAAGCTCCCGGGCGCCGCTACCTGGGCGCATCGGCACAACCGGAAGCCAGACGGCGCTGGGTTGGGCGGCGGAGCGATAGATCTTTTGGGTTGCCTTCCTGTAGTCCGAGGGTTGTGCCATAAAGATATTCGGGACGAAGGTTTGCGGATTGCGGTCGTATAACGGAAACCAGGTCGATTGAATTTGCACCATGACCCGGTGGCCCGGCAGGAAGACGTGATTCACAGCGGGCAGCACAAAGCGGTAGCGCTGCGGCCGGCCCGCGGGAATTGCCGACGGCCGCTCGAAGCTGTTGCGATACCGCCCGCGGAAGATATCCATCGATATGGCGAGCTCATAGCCGCCCATCCCCGGCTGGCTGGGCACTTCATCCGGGTAAACGTCGATCAGCTTCACCACCCAATCCGCATCGGTTCCGGTGGTGGCGGCGAATAATTCGGCAACGGGCGCGCCACTTAGGCGGACCGGCTCAGTCAGGACAGGAGTTTGGTAAGTCAGCACATCCGGACGCCCATCGACGAAACGCTGGTCGTTGACCAGCCACTGCCGCCAGCGGTCCCCGTCGGCGAAACTCACCGGGCGCGCGAGATAGGGCACGGGCTTGGCGGGGTCGGAGACGTAGGAATCGGAGGCGTCTTCCTCCGCCGGTTTTTGGAAGGCCAGGCCTGAATTCGATTCGAGATACAGGGCCTTGAGCGGTGCGCCGCATCCCCGGTCGCAAGCGGGGGGCCAGTTCTGGAAGCGGTCCCAATGATTTTCTCCCGTGTTGTAAATGAACACCGGCGGAGTATCGGCTTTGGGCGCGCCGGGCTTCAGATACTGATCGAAAAAGGGCTTGAGAACGTCGCGCCGGAATTGGAGCGCGGTGTCGCCCTCCCACTTGAGCGGACCGAGGTTGTAGCCATCGTAATTCACCTGGCTATGCCTCCACGGACCCATCACCAAGTAATTACGCGCGCCCTGCCCTTTGGCCTTGAGCGCGAGATAACAGTGAATCGCTCCCCACATATCTTCCTGGTCCCAGAGGCCCTGGATCCACATGGTGGGAACCGGCGAGGGCTTTTCGGCGACCAGTTTGTCGAGCGCCTGTCCCTGCCAGAACTCGTCATAGGCCGGGTGTTCCATCATGCGCTGCGCCCAGGGCAACTGGTCGAGTCCGTGAATCTTCGCCCACGCTCCCGCGGAACCCGCGCGCAGAAAGGCTTCATAGTCGTCCAGGGCCCCACGCGGCACGGCGTCACCAGCGCCCTTCTTGGTTGTCTGACCCGAGGTGTAGTCAAAATTCGTCTGGCGGAATGCGCCGTAGTGGAACCAGTCGTCTCCCATCCAGCCATCGACCATGGGGCTTTCCGGTGCGGCCACTTTCAGGGCCGGGTGTGGTCCGAGGAGCGCCATCACGACGGTGAAGCCTTCATAGGAAGATCCAAGCATGCCGACGCGTCCGTTCGATTCGGGCACATTTTTTACCAGCCAGTCGATGGTGTCATAGGCATCGGTGACCGGGTCGGTATCGGTGGGGTTGAGAGGTCCGCGGACCGGGCGGGTCATGACGTAGTCGCCCTCGGAGCCATATTTTCCCCGCACATCCTGAAACACGCGGATGTAGCCGCCGGCAACGAACACTTCGTCGCCCTGGGGGAGCGTCGCAAGCATGTGCGGGCTATCGGCGCGCCTGGTGCGCTTGGCGGCATCATACGGCGTGCGAGTGAGCAGAATGGGGGCATCGTGCGCGCCCTTGGGGACAATGATGACGGTAAACAGTTTCACGCCATCGCGCATCGGAACCATTACCTCGCGGCGGTCGTAATCGTAATTGGTTCGCGGGGGCCGGAAGTTGCCGGGGATATCACTTTTTTGCTGAGGCGCGGCCCACGGGCAAGAGCCTGCGCCAGCAGCGAACACGGCAAGCAGCACGAAACGGGCCGTATGGGAGACGCGGCGAGCATTCAGAATCGAAGCCATTTCATTATTCTAGGAGCTTGCCGCCGGTCCCAGCCCTCCCGGCCGTGCTCTATACTTCTTTTAATTCGATATAGACCGGCAGGTGATCGGATACATCGAAGGCCGTATCCAGGTCGCCGCCCGGCGCAATCACTTGAACGGTCGCACGGCCGATGAACTCATCGTCCACCTGAACGGGCATGGCGCGATCGCCGATCCGCAGGTGATTGCGAAACACCAGGTCCAGACCTTCGGCGTGAGGGACAGGTCCGCCTTTGGTGAAGGTGGTGGATTGATTCGTGCGATGGAGACAGATGGGCGTTATCGGAGCTTTCCCTTTGAGCCCGGTCATGTTGAAATCGCCCACGTACAGGTCCACGTGGTTATACAGGATGGGTTGAAAAACATTCCAGAGCAGCGGCGGCAAGCCGGTGGCAGGTCCGGGAGCGTGCCACGCCATGATATTGATGATTTTCGCGGCCTGACCTTGCTTGGTGACCTTCACTTCCAGGATGGCGGGGATACGAAAGTCGGCGCGCGCCATCTGAATGTTCGCCATCACGGTTTCGTTGTAGCTGTGCTCCATGGCGTACTGCCCTTTTGTAGCGAGCTGCTGGTCAAAAGTGGGATTATGGCGAACTTCAATCGAAATGTTGGTGTTGGGAGTCTTGGAGTTCGGTCCGGTCTTGCATTTGCTCACGTAGACGACGACCACATTTTCATTCGTGCCGACCGGAACGGCGAGGGATTTACACTCGACGACCGAGTCGGGCATTTTGTCGACCATGGTCTGCGCCAGCAGGTCGCACAGTTCGTCGTTTTGGTTATTGTCGATCTTGTTTTCGTAGAGAATCGCAATCCGGCCGTAGATCAATCTCGGGGTGATGTAATCGATGTAGTCCGCCACTTTTTGCGGCCGTAAATGGCGGATATTCCATGAAACGATACCGATTTTCAAAGGCCACCTCTCTTGTATGCCGGGCTCTTAGGTAAATCCAATCCGACTTTTCCGAATTATGGCCCGGCATTCCACACTATATATCCAGTGTGTTCCTCTTTTTTGGACATTTCGATGAAGAATACATTTTTAGGAGGACGCAGCGGGCGAATTTCGAGCATGGGGGCGTTCGTCCAGCGGGGGAAAGAGCCGGGCGGCCTCCAGACGGCGAGCCTGGCGGCGGATGTGGGCGTCGATTTGAGAAACCGAAAAAACGAAGCCATCTTCGGCGGGATCGTAGGCGATGTTCTTGCTGCCGTTCAGCTTGCGGAAGCTCGCTGCTTCCTCCATGGCGCGCTCTTCGCGAGCGCGGCGCTCGGTCTGGAGCCCGCGAAGCTGTTCGTAGGCCTTGTCGCGCTGGCGGGAGATGCGCTGGGCGTACATCGCCATGTTGGCGAGGACTTGAGAGTCCTCGCGGAAGGCGTGGCCGAGACAGAGCGCGGTATCGACCTGCGGATTTCCGGTGGAGATTAAGAATTCGTTGTTGTGCAGCATGTGGGCGAACATGTTGGTTTCGGCCGCGGCGGCGCGGTTGAGGCGCCAGGTGCAATCGGCGATGGTCTGGACCAGTTGTTCTTCGAACGCCCCGCTGGGTTTCAGGTCGGCGGCGAGACGTTTACAACAGGTTTCATATTCGCCGCGATCCTCCCAGGGGAGGACGACGGTCTGGCCGGTGAGGCCGTGGCGGAAGGCGTTGAATCGGGAACGCTCCTTGCCTTCGTCGCTGGCGGGCCCGGTGGACTTCAGGGCGTTTTCACGATTGATGGCGGCGCGATGCTCGGCGTTGCCGGCTTGATTAGACATAGCGGTACCTCACTGATAGAAGAAGCATTCGGGCGGACCGCCGCAGCGGCGGGCAGGCGGTATGTGATTGAGGAATTGGGTGATTTTCGGGGTGGTGGGAGTGTTACCGGGCGTTTGGATGGACTAAGCCGTTTGTCTTGACTTGAGTGCCGCTGCATCGTGCTTCCAATAGGGTTGTTCCACCCGGAGACATGACCGGCGCCTCCGCCTCGTCTAAGACGGTAGATGCACAGGCTATTTTGGACATGAGTGATTTTTGAATATGGCCGCACTCGTGTCCATTTTTTTGATCGTCAGAAATATTCCAGAAATGGGCTCCAGAAATGCGCTTGACACATTAACACAAATGCAGTAATATTCCCCTGGGTAACGCCTATGCAATATCGCCGCATCAAGAGGATATTAGCTCCTATTGGCTTAGCTTTGTGACTGACGCTTGTTGGTGTTGCAACATCTACATTTGCTTGGGCTCAAGGGTGCAATTTTGTTGGGAATACGACGCCGATGTTGTATCAACACACTTGCATTCTCGCGACAGCTTGCCCTCAACAGGTGTGCTCCAACGACGTTTGCCAGGGATGTGGCATGTTGGGGTATTTTCAGACCTGCATGAGCGCCGCTCTTTGTCCGATGTATACTTACTGCCAGAATAGCTGGGGGTGTACGTAGAGGAACGACCGGAAGATGCGGTTTCGCTGGCGAACTATTACGTTTTTTTCGACCGTGGCGGTGATTGCCGTTGTTGGCCCCCTAACGTGGATAACCGCCACCAGGGCTCAATCCACCGCCTTCACGATCCAATACAACTTTTCAAAAAATGAGCTATCGACCGGTACGGTAGTTGCCCGGCGCTCGGATGGGTCGCGGTCGGAGTCCTTTATCCGAACAGATCCAACCGGGAAACAGTACAACCAACGAATCGTCTGGGACGCAGGCAGAAGGGCTCGCATTGTGCTGGACGCCATTACAGAATCCGTAACGACCTATCCTTTATGGGCCTCTCAGATTGCGGCCCTACGGCGTCTGACATCAGACTGCGGGCTTGGAGCGAATGCCGAGAGCTCTACCATACTCGGTGAGAAAGTTTTCGAGAAGGTTACACCCAGTCCACTTCCGGATCGCCGGCGACTTGAGGAATGGGTCGCACCCCGTTTGGGGTGTCTTGCTCTTCGTGAAAGGACGCTTGTCCCTCAAAGTTCCGGTGGCGATACCGTGCTGAGTTGGAAGGAGGCCGTGTTCTTGACGTTTAAGGACCCGGACCCGGCATTGTTCCAAGTTCCAGCGTGGCCGGAACGTCGGCCCTCGGAAGTATTCGCGGAGTATTCACGAAGATTTCCGAGCGATGCGGTTACGCCGAATCCGCTTGTGGATAAGGCCTACCTAACCGCCCAATCAATTCCGGCCCAGGAAATGGCCAGACGCTGAGGCCGCCGGGGCGGCTTGACGGCGCCTACGCGCAGCGCCGTCAAGTTCGATTGTTGCTGGACAACCATCCCGCCCATGTGTCCAAAGAAACGCGCGGCTACCTGCAAACCATTCCCCATCGTTTCGTTTTTTGTGGTCGCCCCGGCCCAGGGCTCCTGGCTAAATCCGATCGAAAATCAGTTCACCGGCACTTCGAGGAGATCAAACGCGGAGCCGGTGGCCTTTTCTTGGAACTACAAAAGAGACGAGACCGTTATTGTGTAGGTAGTAAGAGGGCTGTTGTCCAGGACTTGCCGCCGAGTCCATGGCTCTTGGCCGGGCTCTGTACCTCTTTCAAATCGATATAAACCATAAACCGGCAGGTGATCGGATACATCGAATGCCGTATCGAGGTCGCCGCCCGGAGCAATCACCTGAACGGTTGCGTGGCGGAAGGCGTTGAAACGGGAACGCTCCTTGCCTTCCTCCGTGGCGGGCCCGGTGGACTTCCGAGCGTTCTCGCGACTGATGGCGGCGCAATGCGCGGCATTGCCGACTTGGTTGGACATAGCGGCACCTCACTGATAGAAGAAGCATGCGGGGCGGGCCGCCGCGGCGGCGGGCGGACGGTATGTGATTGAGGGATTGAGAGATCTATTGGGCAGCGGAGTCGAACTGATCCGCTTCCATGACCGCGCCGGGGTGCCCGGTCCAGTCGTCGCCGCGAAACTCGCCCGCGATTTTGGTTCGTTACGCGAGCGTGCGGAAGGGACCGGCGGGAGCTTCTACGATCCGCACCAGGTCTGGCAGCGTGCATTCGAGCTGACAGCGGGAAACGGCGCGGTTCGCTTCACGGGCATCATGAATGAGGATGCAGATCCGCGGCAATGGGTCGGGGCAGTTTCATCTATTTTTCCCTTTTTTTCAGCACGTTGCGAGGCAGCAGGCCGATTTCTCTTGCCTTATATCGCGGATTGCCATAATATAATCGCAGATTGCAATATGACCCTCGGCGAGAAAATTCGCTACCTCCGCGAAGTCGAAGGCGCTCTTCGCGGGCTTGGACGCGAGATGACGCAGCAGGAAGTGGTGCGGGCGATCAAAACGGAGCTGGCGCAGTCGATCAGCCAATCCTATCTCTCGCAGATTGAAAACGGCTCCCGGCCGCACCTGACCAACGCCACGCGGATGCTGCTGGCGAAGTTCTTTCAGGTGCATCCGGGCTACCTGGTGGACGACCCCGAGGGCTACCAGACGGAACTGGTTTCCGACTTACGCGGCATTGAGGATTCGCTCGATCTGTGGCTGATCGACGGCGCCGAGCGTTTCCGGCGCGATGCGGGGTTGAGCCAGGCGCTGATCGAGATCGCGAAACATTCCGACACGCGCCGGTGCATGCTGCTGCTGGGGGCGATTCTCGAAACGCCCGGACTGGCGGAGCGTTTATTTTCAGTCCTGCGCCCGGAGACGGACAGGGGGGCGTTATGAGTTGGGAAGCGTTTTATCTGATCTGTTTTGCGGTCGGGTTTGTGTTCAGCCTGATCCCGCTGCTGTCCGGAGGCCCGCACGGGCACCTGACCGATTTTCATTTCCATCACGCCGGGCATGTGCGTGGCGGGCCTATGGGGAACCGCGGCGGCATCTCACCGTTGAACGTCTCGACGATCTCGGCGTTTCTCGCCTGGTTTGGCGGGGTCGGTTACCTGCTGTCGCGGTATTCCAGCGTCCTGGCGCTGCTGGCTTTCGGCCTGGCGGCCGCCGCGGGCGCTGCCGGAGCAGCCGTCGTGTTTTGGTTTCTGGTGAAGGTGATGCTCAAGCACGACTATACGCTCGACCCCAGCGATTACGATATGGCCGGCGTGCTCGGCCACATCACCAGTCCGGTACGCGAGGGCGGAACCGGAGAAATGATTTTCTTGCGCGACGGAGCCCGCAGCTCAGCGGCCGCGCGCAGTGAAAGCGGAGCGCCGATTGCGCGCGGCACCGAAGTGGTGGTGACACGCTTCGAGCGCGGTATCGCGTATGTGCGCCCGTGGGAAGAGATAGCCGGGATGGAAGACCTGGCGGAAAACGAGCCCCGCTAAGGGGTTCGCAAGGAGAACAACGTCCATGCAAATCGGATTTGCTTTTTGGGTCATAGCGGGACTGCTGATTCTGGCGCTGCTATTTATCCTGTCGAGCCTGGCACGGATGTACCGGAAGGCCGGCCCTCACGAGGCGCTGGTGATCTATGGATCGCGCGGCACGCGTGTGGTGAAGGGCGGCGGCGCGTTCATTCTGCCGATGTTTGAGACTTACCGCGAACTCTCGCTGCAACTGATGTCTTTCGACGTGGCGCCGCAGCAGGACCTCTACACCAAGCAAGGGGTCGCGGTGATGGTGGAAGCGGTCGCGCAAATCAAGGTCAAATCGGATCCGGCGTCCATTCAAACGGCCGCCGAGCAATTCCTTACCAAAACCGCCCAGGAGCGGGAAGGGCTGATCCGGCTGGTGATGGAGGGACACTTGCGCGGCATCATCGGACAGCTATCCGTGGAGCAGATTGTCAAGGAGCCGGAGATGGTGGGCGACCGGATGCGCAGCACGTGCGCCGACGATATGAACAAGATGGGCCTTGAAGTGGTTTCGTTCACCATCAAGGAAGTCCGCGACAAGAACGAGTACATCACGAACATGGGCCGCCCGGACGTGGCGCGCATCCGGCGCGACGCCGAGATCGCCGCCGCGGAAGCCGAGCGCGACACGGCCATCAAACGTGCGGAAGCCGCGCGCGCCGCGGCGGTGGCGACGGCGCAGGCCGACCAGGAGCGAGTGCTGGCGCAGACGCTTTCGCAAGCCGCGCAGGCCGAGGCCGAACGCGACCTGGAAATCAAGAAGGCGCAGTATAACGAGATCGTCAAGAAGCAGCAGGCGCAGGCCGACAAGGCCTACGACATCCAGACCAACATCATGCAGCAGCAGGTGGTGGCCGAGCAGGTGAAGGTGCAGCAGGTGGAGAAGGAGCACCAGATTCGCGTGCAGGAGGCCGAAATCCTCCGCCATGAAAAGGAGCTGATCGCCACTGTCCTCAAGCAGGCGGAAGTGGAGCGCCAGAGGATTGAAACCATCGCCAGCGCTGAGCGGCAGCGCATGACGTCGGAAGCCGAAGGCCGCGCGGCCGCCACGCGCCTGCAAGGCGAGGCCGAAGCCGAGATCATTCTCAAGAAAGGCGAGGCCGAAGCCAAGGCGATGAACGTCAAGGCCGAGGCGTACCAGGAATGGAACCAGGCCGCGGTGGTCGATAAGCTGATCACGACGCTGCCGGAAGTGGTGAGAGCTCTGGCGTCGCCGCTGGCGAACGTCGATCGGATCACCGTGGTATCGACCGACGGCGCGTCGGCCGGATTGAACAAGGTGACGGGCGATATCACCAAGATTGCCGCGCAGATTCCTGCGCTGTTCGAAACGCTCTCCGGAATGCAGATGTCCGATCTGCTTGGCAAGGTCCGCAATCTGGGCGACTCGCCCAGGCAGGCGAACGGCAAAGGACAGAACATCACTCCGGAAGGTTAGTAAGAGGTAAATGTTATGGCACTCATGGAACGGGTAGCAACACTCATCCGGGCAAATTTGAACGACTTGATCGACAAAGCCGAGGATCCGGAAAAGCTGATCAAGCAAGTGATTCTCGATATGCAAAACCAGCTTCTGCAAGTGAAGACGCAAGTGGCGATCGCCATCGCCGACGAGCATCTTCTCGGGAAAAAGCGCCAGGAGAACGACGAAAAGGCCGCCGAATGGATGCGCAAGGCCGGCTTGGCCGTCGATAAGAAGGAGGACGACCTCGCGCGAGCGGCGCTCGAGCGGGCCATGTCCTTCCGGCGTCTTGGCGAGAACTACGCGCAACAGATCGCCGACCAGTCGATCCAGGTGGAAAATCTAAAGTCGGCGCTGCTCCAGTTGGAACAAAAGCTGGCGGAGGCGCGAGGCAAGAGCGACCTGATCATCGCCCGGCACCGCCGCGCCCGCGCGTTGAACCGCGCCGGCGACGCGCGCATGAAAGCGGGCGACCTGACGGGCGACATCTCCTTCGATCGCCTGCAAGGCAAGGTGCAGGCGTCCGAGGCGCTGGGCCAGGCCAAGGCTGAACTGCTGGGGGACAATATGGAGCACCGCCTCGCCGCCCTCGAAAAGCAGGATGAAGTGGAACGTCTTCTGGCGGAGCTGAAGGCCAGCCGCGGAGCGGAGAAGGAGCATTGATCCATCCATGCATTCGACCTGGCAATTCACCGCTTTCGGCTTCGTGCTGCCGGCCAGCATTTTCTGTCTCCACCAGCTTGGTCTGTGGATGCAGCGCCATGGCTGGATGGAATATGCGCGCGACGAAGAGACGGTTACTCGCGCCGGACCCAAGCCGAGCGTTCGAAGGTAGGGCTGGGCGGCGGCGAACCCGCCGCCCTCGCACGTAACTTGCACGAGACTCCGCTACCCGGGGATTCGGGGGTAAAGACGGGCGCCCATCCCTGGCTGCCGGCCTCACTGGCACCAGACCACAACCGCGCGCTCGAAGGCGGGCACCGTGGCGATGAGTTTTCCGTTCTTGCGCGCGGCCGGGACTTCGGCCGGCTCGCCCAGAAAGGGCAGCGCCCAAATGTGCGAGCCGGCGCTCTCCGGGAAGCTGACAGAAACTCCACCTTGGGGCGCGGGCCGGGGATTTTGTTTCGCGCGGATACCGGCGAAGTTATCCAGAAACACGGACAACTTCCCGTCGACGCGCGCGATCTGCGCAATGGTGGTGGAAGGCGCGGTAACCGTAACGGGCTGGCCGCCGGCATCCCGCAGCAGCTTTTCCAATTGCGCGGCGGATTCGCCGGTGCGGACGTTGCGCTTCTGGAGGAGCGACGCCTCTTCCCTGCTCAAAGCGCCGGACGCGGGCGCGATCAACAGCCGTCCCTGGAATTGCTCCAAAGTGCGCGGCGTGACGATCTGAAACTCGCGATGCGACGCAAGCACCAGTTTCATGGTCTCCTTGAACGACGCCGTGAATTCCTTGGGGAAATAGTTCCGCGTCCGGGGAGAAAAGTAGATGCCGACGGGGTCTACCGGCAGCCGCGCGTCATAGAAAGTGCGCTCGTGCCGGGCGATCCAGCCGAAGACTTCCGTGCGCACCGCCAGATCGTTCGATCCCGACATGACGTGGCCCCGCGCATCCCACGAATTGGCGCCGGCGGTGAGCTGCGCCGCGAATAGCGTCTTCATCGATTCGGGAATGCTCACCCCCTTTTCGCCGTCCCAGGAGTAATTAAGCATCCAGCTCGGTTTACCTCCGGCAAAAGCCCGGAAAGCGAACATCCCGATCATTTGATCGAGCCAATCGCCGATCGATTTCGAGGCGGCCATGGAATCGCCCATGCCCTGATATTCGTGCGCGATCACGTCCACCACGTTGTAGAGCTCGTAAACATCCGCGCCGACGCGCGGCGCCGTCTCCTCGATGCCGGGGTAGATTTCGGCGATCGTCAACGCCGCGGGATTCCCCGCCTTCACGTTCGCATCGATTTCCCGCATGAAACCGGTGATGGTCCGGATGCGGAAATCGATCCAGCTCCGGAAGCGCGGATCGGAAGCATCGCCCAGCTTCATGTCATGCCGCGCATCGATGCCGGTCTCCTTGCGGAATGCGGCGACGGTGTAATCGTCGAAGCTGGCCCAGCTTTTTTCCCAGCCGGTGAAGTGCGTCATCCAATAGGGAATATCGACGTAGACGCCGTCTATGCCCGTCGCGGCAATCTGGCGCACGAGGTTCATATACCGCTTGCGCCATTCGGGAGCGTACGGAGAGATCCAGACATCCTCGTCGCCGCGCTTGATCCAGAAGGCAGTGCCGCCGCCGAATACGGCGGGCGTGCCGTCGAGCTTGCGCTGGACCCAATCCGGATGATCCTTAAAGAAGGAATGCGGGCTGGCGGCGGCATTCGCGGTGATGCATTCGAGGCCGGCAATATAGACGAACGCCTTATTGCCTGCGCGGTGGGCGGCTTCCGCCGCGCGACGGATGGCCGCCAGTTTGGCCGCCGGATCGAGAAAACTTTCATAGCGGCCGGGAATATCGTTGTCGACTTCGATGCCGAAAACGTGACTTTTCTCCGATTCAGAAACGATCGCGGCCGCGTTATCCGAACGGAGGCTGTGGCCGGCGATTCGCACGTAATGGCTCCAGTCCAGCGCGGAGGCAGGATTCGAGGCGAGCGCGAGAAGCGCGGCGATCAACGGGAAGCGGCGCGGCATGATCAAAATTCGATGCGCGCCACCATCTGGATCCGGCGCGGGGTAAAGCCGGGAGCGAGCGAGTTCACATTGCCGAACAACGGATCGCCATAGAAATTATTCGGGAGGCCAAAGCGCGTGTTGTTGAATAAGTTGAACGCCTCAAAGCGCACCTGCAGCTTGATGAATTCGCGAATCTCAAATTCCTTCCGCATGGCGGCATCCATATTCCGGATGCCGTCGAGCCGAAGACTGGAGAAATAGCGCGGGGCATTGCCGAGCTGCTGGTCGCCCGGATCGGCAAAGCAGCCAACGTTCAAAAAAGGATCGCCGGTTGCGGCAGCCGAGTGATACCCGATCCCGGTGGCCGGATTCGAGCAGGTCACGCTGGGGCGTTGCGTGCCGTCCGCCAAGCGGGCAAGGCTCATGCCTATCGCGATCGGCTGGCCGGACTGAATCGTGTAAGTAGACGAGACCGACCAACCCCCGATCACCGCGTCCAGCCAGTGGTTCATATTGCGTCCAATCCAGAGGCCTCTTCCCACGGGCAGCGTCACGGTGAAGATGCCCGCAAACCGCTGCGGCGTGTCATTGGCGCTGATTCCGTTTTCCGCGCTCAAGCGGTCCATTGCCTGGGGCGCGCCGAGACTGTAATATCCAACCCAATCGTTGGAGCCGGCCGAGCTATCGTCGGTCAGATGGGAGAACGTGTAGCTGCCCTGAAAAGTGAAATACTTCCCGCTGCTTTTTTCAAAACGCAACTGCAGGGAATTGTAGCGGGAGGTGGCGGCGAGCAGGGGCAGTCCGTCAAACTCGCCATCGAACTGCGGATAGGGCCGCAGAAGATTCAGCAGAGGGATGGTGGGATTGTTGTAGATCGAATCGGGTTCGTTGAATTTTGCGCCCGGACCCACAAACAGGGGCTGAAAGGGATTCGCAACCAGCGTGGAAAGCTGATCGCTGGTGTACTGGCCGCGGACGGCGGTGGAGATGAAGTTGCGGTTGCGGCTGAAACCCCAGCTTCCCCAGGGGAGGTGCGTGCTGCGGTTGGCGGAATAGTCGGCGGCAACGACAATGCCGCGGGGAAGCAGTTGCTGGATGCCGACGCTCCACTGATAGATTTCGGCGTTACGGGCCGTCTGGTCGCTCAGGTCGCTCGAATTCGAAAATCCCCAGAGCGCGAGCGGTCCATATTTGGTCCCCTGCGCAGCCGGCAAGCCGGTTGGAAAGGGATTGGCGAGCGTGGCGTATTGGGTCTCATAGCCGTCGAGGGAAAAACGGATCGGCTCCGTTTTTGAAAACGCCGGGCCGGCGTATTGGAAATTGGTGGCGACGTTGTTGCCGTAGTAGATGCCGCCGCCGGCGCGGATCACGGTATTCCTGGTGAGCGCATAGGCGAAGCCGAGGCGCGGAGCGAGGTTATTGCGGTCCACGCCGACGGCGCGGTTCGATGAAGTGGGGAATACGGTGGTTCCCGGAAGGGGTGCCGAGGTAAGGGGAAGGCCGGGTACGGTGATGCCGCTGTTTCCGCTGAAATCGGCGAACTGAATGCGATCGTAGCGCTCGGTATAAGGATTGCTCCACTCGTAGCGCAGTCCGGCGTTCACGGTAAGCCGCGCGTTCACCTTCCAATCGTCCTGGACATAGAAGGCGGTTTCCGCGGAGCGGTCGGCAACCCTTGGACGAACCGTAATGTAGGAGTTGTTGTCGCCGTAGCCGAGCAGAAGACCGGCGATCGGATTGCCTTCGGTGATGCTGCCGGCTAACGGATCGTTGGCGGTGGTGATTTGAGAAAAGCCGAAGGTACCCGTGGCCGAATCCGGCTGCCAGAAATTGTTGTAGAACAAGCGCCGCTCACCGCCAAATTTGACGGAATGCGAGCCGTGCACCCAAGTGGCGGACGGCGAATACGTGAACAGAGTGTGAGCGAAGGCGGTGTCGACGCAGCACTGCGTATACAAGCCGGTGTACGGGCCGTCGTCCATGTTCATCATCGGCATCCGGTCCAGTCCATTGGCGTCCAAGATGGAAGGAAAACCGGCCGATTGAAGGGTCGGAAACTTGGTGAAGCCGGGGGCGTCGACGCGATCCAGACCGGCGCGCAGATCCACAAGCAAATTCGGCTTCACCGTCCAAAGATATTCGAGCGCGGCATTGTGGACGCCGGTGGAGTAATTCGTGCCGTCGTTAAAGTCGCCGCTACCGAGCACGGTCGGCGTGGCCGAATCGTTGTGGAGGCGGCTGTAGCGCGCCGAAAAATGCTGATTGGGCGTGATCTGGTGATCCACCTTCGCGTCGAGTTGGTATCCCCGGGAAGTCCCGAGCACATTGGTGCGGAAATTGTTGGTCTGGAGGAACGGATCGCCGGGAAGATTGGGCGCGGGATAGAGCGCCGCGACCGCCGAGCCAATGGAACTGAGACGCGAGGCGGGAATGATGTTGCCGTTGAACGGAGTGCGAGAGCCGGGGGACCCGGAGAGCGGATCGTAGATGATGTTGGGCGCGGGATTTCCGTCTTCATCGGCGTAATAGCTCTGCGAAAAATCTCCCAGGCGCTCCGCCGGCGTGGGGACGGTGGTCGCAATCTGCGCGGGGGAGGAGTCCTTCAACCGCTCCAGGTCAAAAAGAAAAAATGTCTTCTCCTTCTTGACTGGCCCGTTGACCATGAAGCCGTACTGGTCATGCTTGTGGCCGGGGCGGGGCAAACCGGCCGCGTTGCTGAAAAAGTCGTTCGCGTCCAGGCCCGACCGCTGGCCAAACCACCAGCCGCTGCCATGAAACCGGTTACCGCCCTGCTTCATCAGAACGTTGATGACCGTGCCGCCATTATTTCCGAACTCGGCGGAAAAACTGTTGTTCTCCACCTTGAATTCCTGAATCACTTCGACGGAAGGCTGATAGTAGACGTTCGTATTGGAGCCCTCGCCCTGTTCGGGAGCGCTGGTAAGAGCGCCATCCAAGCGCACCTCCGCGGTGGCGTTGCGCTGGCCGTTGGAGATGAAGTTCGTGCCGGTCGGATAGTTATCCTGGATTCCGGACCCCGGGGACTCCGTAACTCCGCCGGCGAGAAACACCAGCCCGAAAAAGCTGCGGCCGTACAGGGGAATCTCGCGCGTCGAACTGCCCGAAATCGCGGTGCCGATGGCGGCGCTGCCGGTATCGAGCAGCGGCGCGGATTCGGTGACTTCCACCGAGGAAGCCACCGCGCCAAGCTCCAGAGTGACGTTGACGACAGCCTGCTGACTTACCGCAAGCACCAGATTCCTGGACTCAAAACGCCGGAAGCCCTGGCTTTCCACAAACAGGTTGTACACGCCGGGCCGGACGCCGTTCAGGGTGTAGAGCCCGCGGGAGTCGGTCTTCTGAATGACCGCAATCCCCGTGGAAACATCGGTGAGCGTGACCGTGGCGCCCGGAACGACCGCGCCCCCCGGGTCGGTGACCGCACCTCTCACCTGAGCTTTGTAACTGCCCTGCGCAAAGATGACCGCGCCGGAAAGGCTCATGATACAGGCAGCCAGCGCGAACCGCCATCGAGACTGAAACATAACCCAACCCCCTGGACGGACTTTGTTTCAGTTATACATTATGCGAATATTACTTTCCTGTCAATACTTTTGTTTGTGTTTTGTTTCCAATAAGGTGAGTTTTGCCATTCGTCCGAGCGAGACCACCCTTCCCGGTGAGTCCGGCGCGGCTTACGATGATAGATCATGAGGCCGCTCGCGCTTCCCTTCCTCGCGGTGTGTTCGCTCCTCGCTCAGCCTTCCGCGACCCTGGTTTTGATCCACGGCAAGATCTGGACCGGCGACCCGCACCGTCCGGAGGCGGAGGCCGTGGCGTGCCTCGGCTCACGTATTGTGGCGGTGGGGTCGAATGAGGAAATTCGCAAATGGGCCGGAAAAAGCGCCACCGTCATCGACCTCCACGGCCTCCGCGCCACACCGGGCTTCAACGACGCCCACGTTCACTTCGCCTCCGGCGGCGCGGACCTCTCGTCGGTTCAGCTCCGCACCGCGCGCAGCGAATCCGAATTCCGCGACCGGATCGCGGCTTTTGCCGCCAAACTTCCCCAGGGCCGCTGGATCACCGGCGGCGCCTGGGATCACGAAAACTGGACTCCCGCGCGGCTTCCCACCCGGCAACTCGTCGATGCCGCCGCCGGCGATCATCCGCTATTTATTAGCCGCCTGGACGGCCACATGTCGCTGGTCAATACGCTGGTGCTGCAACGGGCCCATATTACGCGCGCGACACCCGATCCGCCGGGCGGAACCATTGTCCGCGATGCGCAAGGGGAGCCGACTGGAATTCTGAAGGACGCGGCGCAGGATTTAGCGGCGGCCATCCTGCCGGCGGCGAGCGAGGAAGAACTCACCGAGGACGTCCGCGCGGCCATGCGCTATGCCAACGAGCGCGGCGTTACCAGCGTTCAGGATATGTCCGCCGCTCCCGAGGTGCTGCGTGTCTATCAAAAGCTCCTCGGCGCGGGCGAACTTACGGTGCGCATTTCGGGACATCAGCCGCTGCCGGAGTGGAAGCGGCTCGCCGCGGCCGGGCTTCTCGCTCACTTCGGCGGCGATCAACTCCGCGCCGGGGGAACGAAAGGGTTCGCCGACGGATCTCTCGGTTCCACTACCGCTCTTTTCTTTCACCCCTATCTCGATGCGCCCGACACGAGCGGCCTGGCGAACGACGAGATGATTCCCGAGAGCAAGATGCTCGGCAACATTCTCGGGGCCGACCGCGCCGGCCTGCAGGTGGCGATCCACGCCATCGGGGATAAGGCGAACAAGCTGATTCTCGATATGTACGAACAAGCCGAGAGGGAAGACGGACCGCGCGACCGGCGTTTTCGCATCGAACATGCGCAGCATCTCCGGCAGGAGGATATCCCACGGTTCGCGCGGCTGCATGTCGTCGCATCGATGCAGCCCTACCACGCGATTGACGATGGACGGTGGGCGGCAAAGCGCGTGGGGGCGGAGGTGCTGAAGGGGAGCTACGCGTTTCGCTCGCTGCTCGATTCCGGCGCGATTCTGGCGTTTGGGTCGGACTGGGATGTCGCTCCGATGGACCCGATTCTCGGAATCTACGCGGCCGTCACCCGCCGCACACTCGACGGAAAGAACCCCGGCGGATGGCTTCCGGAGCAGAAGATCACCGCCGAGGAGGCTCTGCGGGCTTACACCTACGGCTCCGCGTATGCGAGCTTCGACGAAAAGAGCAAAGGGACCATCGCCCCGGGCATGCTGGCCGACATCACGGTCCTTTCGGACGACATCCTGAAAATGCCGCCCGAAAAGATTCGCGATGCGAAAGTGGCGCTCACTATCTTCAACGGGCGCGAGGTATATCGCGCGGCGAATATACTCCGCTGAATCAGAAGTGGATCCGCGCCGTGTACTGGATCTCGCGTCCGTAGTTGCCGCCGGCAACCCAAGTGCTCTGGCCCATGGTGCCGCTGCCAATCCCCGTATCGGGGGAGCTTGGCATGAAGATGTTCGGCATGTTGTAGAACTCCATGCGGAATTCCAATTTCACGCGCTCGGTGATCGGGAAATCCTTGCTGACGGTCGAATCGAGCGACCAGAAGGACGGCCCGCGAAGGCCGTTGTAATACCAGGGGTTCGTCCGGGGGGTGTAAGCGCCGGATACCGCGAACACGGACGGATTGAAATAATAGCCCGACGGCACATTCTGCCTGGGGTCGCCGCTCACGTCGGCCTGACCGAACATCAGCAGCCCGCCGCTGTTGAACATCCACAGGCTACTGGTGGACCAACCGCCTAGAAACGCATCGACGAAGCGATTCGCGTTACTAAGGAACTGGCGTCCACGGCCCACCGGCACTTCCCAGGTCCCGGCGGCACGCAGGCTGTGACGCGGATTGCCGCGGTCCATCATGGTGAACTTGTTGTTATAGGTATCGATGTCGTTGAAATACTGGCTGTGATATTCGTGATTGTAGTTGTAGGCAAGCAGGAAGTAGAACCCGTGCGACATGGGCCGCTCCGCACTTAGCTGCAAGGCATAATAGTGGTCCGTGACTCCCGGCCACGCGTACTCGGTCAAATCGCCGTATTGCGGATAGGGCCGCAGCAAATTCCGCACGGAAATCTCCGGCTGGATTCCAAGGCTTCCGGGGACGATATTCGCCGGCATCCCGTAGAACGGGTTGGCAACCGACTGGTCAATCGCGCCCTTGTATTTATAGACCAGATTGGGATCGACCTGGTTCATGTTGAATCCGTAGTTGCCGCCCCACATGCTCGGATCCTGGACGTCGTGGCCGAAGTTCATGAAGAAGGTACCTTCGGTGAAGAAGCCAAATGGCGCCTGCCGCTGGACCGACAGATTGATGCGGTCGTTAATCGGCACGTGGAGGCTCTGGTTCCACCAGTAAACGGAGTTGCCAACCTCGGTGTAGTCTCCGAGCGATGTGCCCTTCGGAAGCTGAATCGGATTCGAAGCGGGGAAGGGGTCGCTCAGGAAGGCGCGCGGCACGCCCTGGAGCGGTCCCAGAATAGGAGTGTCCTGCGAGAAGCCGTAGGTGGGAATTCCACCGCCTTCGGGGTGAACGGCCACCATCGGCACGGCATAGCGCGCCCAACCGGTCCGGAGCACCGTCTTGTCGTTCAGGCGCAGCGCCAGGCCGGCGCGGGGCAAATAGGTCGCTTTCGGCGCCATGTACATGCGGCGGTCGGAGCCATTCGCAAACACGATGGTCCCGTTGTAGCTGTAGGGAATGTTCGCGATGCTGGTAACTTCCGAGGGCATCTGGGGCGGGTTGTTCGCCAGAGCCGGGAGCGGCATAGCCAGATTCAACTGCTGCACCAGGCGGTTTTGGTCTTCGAGCGGCGCGGTTTCCAATTCGTAGCGCATGCCCAGATTCAACGTGAGATTGCGCGTCAGCTTGATGTCATCCTGGAAATAGAATCCCCATTGCTGCTGGGCGGTGTCGAAAACAGGGTCGATGCGGGCCGTGCCGCCGTTCATCACGCCCAGCAACGCGGATGCGTACACGCTTCCCGACTGCGTCGGATCGTAACCGAGGTACGACGACGCCGTATCGATGGAATCGAAATTGAATCCGCCGGGTCCGGGCGCGCCGTCGCGATCATAGGAATAACGCAGCTGCCAGCCGGCCTTCATGTGATGAATGCCGCGATCCATGGTCACGTTGACGGTCGGGTTGTGGGACCGTCCGTGCACCTGCCACCAACTGCCGAAACCGGTGTGCGCGACGCTCGATCCGTTCAACAGGTAGTTGAAATTCGGGTAGTAGATCGCCGGCGAAGCTGCTAGCACGGGGGTATACCAGGCGTTCGGGAAGAAATTCGCCCATTCGCTCTCCGGAACTTTCGCCCATCCCGAATCATAATCGTCTTCCACGTAAGTTGCGCCATAGCGGAAGTCGATGGTGGTGCGCGGGCTCACCATCCATAACACGTCCATCGCCGAGTTCATGGCGTCCATGATTCCGCCATTGTCGGACGGAACCGCGATCGTGTCGCCCCAGTTCGGGTTGTCGAGGCGCGTCTGATACTTCGAGAATCGCGCGTACATGCGCCACTTGTCGGAAATGTTGTAATCGACGCGATCCGAAATATTCCAGTACTTGATCCACCAGGCGTAGGTGTTCTCGAAGTTGTTAGCACCGGAGAGATCGTTACCGGGCCGGTTCGGCTTCCACAGATCGTTGACCGCTCTTACACCCCCCGGGTCCATCTGGGCCTTGGGAACGATATTTCCCGGGAAGGGAGTACGGGTAACAGTGGACGTGGCGGGGTTAAAGATGGTCGACATCGGGTCGTAGATGACGCGGAGCCCGCCTTGGGGCGTCAGCGAGTGGGAAAAGTCTCCCGCGCGCTCCAGGTCGGTTGGAACGGTCGATTGGTTGCTCGCCGGCTGCGTGCTCTTCCACTGTTCATACACAAAGAAATTGAATAGTTTATTCTTCAGGATCGGATTGCCGATGGTGCCGCCCCAGATATGGTTTCGCACCACGCTGTCTTCGCGCGTGATCCGGTTCGTCATCGCGTTCAGGGCCGGGTTGCGTCCGAAATAGTAAGCGGTTCCGTGATATTCATTCGTTCCGGATTTCATCGACAGGTTGAGCGTGCCGCCGGCGCTGAAACCGAACTCGGCATCCATGGAATTCTGCTGCACCGAGACTTCCTGCACGGCGTCCATCGGTGCGTTGTAGGATCCGCGGGCGGATATGTTCAGAGACACGCCGTCCAGTTCCTGATCGTTCTTTCCGCCGGTGGCGCCGCCGACGTCGAGGCCGCCGGACGACCACATGTAAAACGGGTTCCGGTGGGAAACATCCCAATAGTCGTTCACCACGGCGGGATTCAGCAGGGTGAGCGTGTACGGGTTCCTCGCCAGAACCGGGATGTTCTTCAACGCTTCGCCCTGCACGGTGGTCGTCATGGTGGAGGTATTGAACTGAAGCTGATCCGGCGCAGCCGTTACGTTCACCACTTCCGAGACACTTCCGGTGCCCAATGTGGCATTCACGGTGACGTCGCCGCGGGTCAGGACGGTAACGTTTTCCTGGACGAATTTCTGAAACCCGGAGGCTTCCACCGTCACCCGGTAAGCGCCGGGCTGCACGAAGTCGAAGAGATAATGGCCGGAATCGTCCGTATTCTGCGTGGTCGCGACGCCTGTACCCACATTACTCAGGGTCACCTTAGCGCTTGGAACGGCGGCATGACTTGCGTCCACCACAGTCCCTTGGACGGTGGCTCGATAGTCTTGCGAAAAGAGGTTACCTGCCAGGAGGATGACACATAGACACAGGCAGATGGAAAAGTAACGACGCCAACAAGTTACGTTTTTCATGGTCCCCAACATCCAGTTAATTCATCTTTGAAACAGCTTGCTATACCCCAACTTACGAATGATTAGGTGGAGTTTAGCTCCGCAACGCTCGGGGTGTCAAGGGTTTTTTGGCGCTCAGGCGCTTACCACAGGCTCTCCGAAGCCAAAACAGAACAATTTCCGTGAGTGTTTCGCGGATAAACCATCATGCAAAAGGGGCGGTTCGCGGCCTCAAACGCATCCCGCGGCGGACCTAGCGCGCGAGGATCTGCCGGACGATTACCGACGCTCCGTTGACGAAGATCTGGATGCCGATGCAGAGGAGGATGAAGGAAGACAGACGCGTGAGGATGCTGCTTCCGGTCTCGCCGAGGAACCTTTCGAGACGTTCGGCCGAACGGTAGCTCAAATAGATGGTCAGCGCCACCGCTCCGGTTCCCGCCACGGCGGCGCCGAGGGGAAGCAATCCCGCGAATTTACCCGAGGAGAAATTGGCGCCAAGGGTCAGCGCGACGGAAATGGAGCCCGGCCCGACGGTCAGGGGCATGGTGAGTGGATAGAATGCGATCGCTTTGAGGTTGCTCTCGCGCTTCTGCGCAGCCGCCCGGCTCTCCCCTTCGTTCCGATTGCCCGGATGATGCAGCAGACGCCAGCCCGACGCGCTCACCAGCAAACCTCCGCCAAGCTGAACCACGGGAAGGGATATTCCGAAGAAGGCGAGAATATAGGAGCCGATCAGCATGGATACAATCAGCAGGATGAACCCATTGACCGCAACGGAGCGCGCCAGGGCCACGCGATTCCGGCTGCTGTATCCCGGCGTCATGCTCAGAAACAGAGGCGCCGCGCCGAACGGATTCACAATCGGGAAAAGGGCAAGAAACACCACGAGCGCCTGCCTGAGCGCTGAAAGAACTTCGCTGCCTAGCCCGTGCATGGCGTCTTAATAGAATCGCATGGAAGAGAAAACCACGACCCGCGCGCTGCTCATCTTCGCCGCTTTCGGAGCCACCCTGCTTTCCGCGCAGGTGAAAACCAGCGGCGAAGTTTCAAAAGGCCCCGGATATTTTTACAAGGTGTACGGGAATCCGAAAGACATTGTAAAAAAAGCGCAGCCCGGCTTTTTCCTCGCCGGCGGCGGCGACGACCTTGACGACGGCTTTCGCTGGATGTGCCGGCTCTCGGGCGGCGGAGACTTCCTGGTGCTCCGCGCTACCGGCGACGACGCCTACAATCCTTATATTTCTTCGATCTGCCCGCAACTGAACTCCGTCGCCACGCTCGTCATATCGAGCAGCGAGGGCGCGAATCAGCCCTTTGTCGCCGAAAAACTGCGCAACGCCGAGGCTATCTTCATTTCCGGCGGCGACCAATCCCAGTACATCCGCTGGTGGAAGGGAACGGCGGTTCAGGATATTCTGAACGGCCGCATCGCCGCCGGGGTTCCGGTGGGCGGCACCAGCGCGGGGCTCGATGTGCTGGGGGAGTTCATCTATTCGGCGCTCCACGACACCGTAACCACTCCGGAGGCGCTCGCGAATCCGTTCCATGAGCGCGTAACTTTGGACCGTAAGTTTCTGTCGGTCCCGTTTCTCTCGGGAATCCTCACCGATGCCCACGTGGCCGAGCGAAACCGCCTGGGGCGCGACGTCGCCTTCCTGGCGCGGATTCTCGAACAGGGCTGGACGTATCGCGCGTCGGGCATCTTCATCGACGAAAAGACCGCCGTGCTGCTGCGCCCGGATGGCCGCGCCACGGTGATCGGGCCAGGGCACGCTTATTTCGTGCGCGCGTCATCCAAGCCGGAGATCTGCCAGCCGGGGAAACCGCTCACGTTTCGCAATCTCGCGGTGTATCGCGCCGGCCAGGGCGGATTCTTCGATCTTTCGGCATGGCGAGGCGGAGGAGGCTCGGCCTACCAGATCTCCGCCGAAAATGGAGTGATGCATTCCACGCAATCCAATGGCTCGGTGTATTAAAGGACGATGAAAAAACTCCTCGTTGTTTTCCTGGCCGTGAGCGCGCCGCTTGCCGCCGAGACTTATGACCTCGCCGTATACGGCGCCACCGCGGGAGGCGTGATGACGGCGGTGGCCGGAGCGCGCTCCGGTCTGCGCGTTGTGCTGCTCGAACCGGGCAGGCACGTGGGCGGGATGGTGTCGGGAGGTTTGGGCGCCAGCGACTTCGGCCGCAAAGAAGTGATCGGTGGATATGCCGCCGAATTCTTTCGCCGCGCCGGCGATTACTACCATACCGGCCAATACGGATCCCGCGAAAGCTGGTACTTCGAGCCCCATGTCGCCGAGGCCATCCTGATTCAGATGCTCGATGAGGCGCACGTCACCCTGCTGCGGGGCAAGCGGATGAAAGAAAGCGGCGGTGTGACCAAGTCCGGCCCGACAATCCAGGCGATTCAGATGGAAGACGGCTCCAGCTACGCGGCGCGGGTATTCGCCGACTGTTCCTACGAAGGCGATCTCATGGCGCAGGCTGGCGTCTCGTACACGTGGGGCCGCGAGTCTTCACAGCAGTATGGGGAGTCCCTCGCCGGCGTGCGCGACCACACTCCCTACCACCAGTTTCTGGTTCCCGTCTCCGCCTACGATTCCAATCACAAACTGCTGCCCGAGATCTATTCCGGCTCCAAAGGCGAACCCGGCGCGGCCGACCGAAAGGTGCAAGCGTATAATTTTCGTCTCTGCCTGACGCAGCGCACCGACATTCTGGTTCCCTTCCCCAAGCCCGCCGGCTACGACCCGGCGCGCTATGAATTGCTCGCACGCCTGATCGCCGCTCTGGCCGCGCATGGCGGCCGGGCCCCGGAGATGCACCAGTTCATGAATAACATCGCGGTTCCCAACGGCAAGACCGATGTGAACAACAATGGCGCGTTCTCCACCGACTACATCGGCGCAAGCTGGGAATATCCGGAAGCGTCTTACCAGCGCCGCTCCGAAATCTTCCAGGCGCACGTTAACTACACCCAAGGCTTTTTCTGGTTTCTCGGGCACGACGAGCGCGTGCCGGAATCACTGCGCCAGGAAGTGAATTCCTGGGGTCTGGCGGGAGACGAATTTACGGACAGCCACCACTGGCCGCATCAACTCTACATCCGCGAGGCGCGCCGCATGACCGGGGCTTTCGTGATGACGCAGAAAGATTTGCAAACCGACCTTCATAAGGCGGACTCGATCGGCAAGGGGTCTTACAACAGCGATTCTCACAATGTCCAGCGCATCGCGACGCCGTCCGGCGAGGTCGAAAACGAAGGCGACATGGAAGTTCCGGTTACGCCTTACGAGATTCCCTACCGGATTCTGCTTCCCAAGCGCGAGCAGGCCGTCAATCTGCTGACGCCGGTCTGTTTTTCGGCCAGCCATGTCGCTTACTCATCGGTACGGATGGAGCCCCAATATATGATTCTCGGCCAGGCGGCGGGCACGGCGGCCGCTCTGGCCGTGAAAAAGAATCAAGCGGTTCAGGATGTCGATACCGCCGAGCTTCAGAAGATCCTGCGCGAGCAGAAAGCGATTCTCTGAAATCTAAGTATTGACGCCCGACGCCAAAAATCCGCCGTCCACCGCGATACATTGCCCGGTGAGGAAACTGGCGGCGTCGGAAGCCAGCAGCACGGCCGAGCCCACCAGTTCTTCGGCCTTTCCGAACCGCCGCATCGGAGTGCGCATCAGGAACTCGCGCCCTCGTTCGGTGCCGTCCAGCAGTTTCGAATTCAGGTCGGTCCGGAACACTCCCGGCGCAATCGCGTTGACGCAGATGCCCTCCGGCGCCCACTCCACCGCGAGACTGCGCGTCAAAGAAAGCACCGCCGCTTTCGAGGCCGCATACGCCGCCACTTGAAACAATCCCACGAACGAACTGAGCGAGGCGATGTTAACGATGCGCCCCTTCCCGCTGGCCTTCAGCGGTTCATAGAAGGCCTGGCACGCCCGCAGCATGCCGGTGAGATTGGTGTCCATCAGATCGTTCCACTCGGCGTCGGCGATATCCTTGGACGGCTTCTTGAAGGTCTTTCCCGCCGCGTTCACCAGAACATCGACGGAACCCAGGTCCTTCACCACCAACGCAGCCAGTTCCTGGAGTGACGCCCGATCCGCGACGTTCACGGTGGGGCGGAGGGATTTCCTTCCGGCGGCCTCGATCTCGCGCGCGACTTCGTCGACCAACTCGGCTCTCCGCCCGGTGGCCACCACGTCCGCGCCGGCCTGAGCCAACCCCACGGCAATCGCTCTTCCCAGTCCCGACGTTCCGCCCACTACCACCGCGACGCGCCCACTCAAATCCAAAGTGTTTTTCATTGTCCTCTCATTCAACGCGCCGGCGGCTTAAGTCCAGCGCAGGATGACTTTCCCGGACTCGCCGCTTTTCATGGCGGCGAATCCTTTCTCAAACTCTTCGAAGGTGAACCGGTGGGTAATCACCGGCGCAATGTTCAGCCCGCTTTCGAGCATCACGGACATCTTGTACCAGGTCTCATACATCTCGCGTCCGTAAATTCCCTTAATGGTCAGCCCACCGAAGACCACCCGGTTCCAGTCGATCGCCATCGGCTCGGGAGGAATGCCCAGCATCGCGATTTTCCCGCCGTGGCACATATTGTCCAACATGTCACCGAGCGCCTTCTGGCTGCCAGACATCTCCAGGCCGACGTCAAATCCCTCTGTCATTCTGAGCTTTTCCTGGACCTTACGAACGGAGCCCTCGCGCGCATTCCACGCCTGTGTGACTCCCACTCTTTTCGCCAGGTCGAGACGGAACGGATTCAGGTCGGTGATCACGGTGTAACGCGCGCCGGCATGCCTGGCGACCGCGGCCGCCATGATCCCGATGGGACCCGCACCGGTGATGAGAACGTCTTCGCCTAAAACCGGGAAAGACAGGGCCGTGTGCACGGCATTGCCGAAGGGATCGAAGATGGCCGCAATGTCCAGGTCGATGCCGGGACGATGGTGCCAGATATTCGACATCGGCAGCACAATGTACTCGGCGAAGGCCCCCGGGCGGTTTACGCCTACGCCCTGTGTGTGCGCGCACAGATGCCTGCGTCCGGCAAGGCAGTTCCGGCAGAGCCCGCACACGACGTGTCCTTCGCCGCTGACAATCTCGCCGGGGTGGAAGTCCTTCACGTTCGAGCCCACTTCGACGATCTCGCCGACGAACTCGTGGCCAATCGCCATGGGCACGGGTATCGTCGCCCGCGCCCACGCGTCCCAGTTGTAGATATGAAGATCGGTTCCGCAAATTCCGGCACGCAGAACCCGGATGAAGACGTCGTTGATTCCGAAAGAGGGAACCGGGATGTCTTCGAGCCATAACCCCGGCTCCGCCTTTTTCTTAACAAGCGCCTTCAATGGTGATGCCCTTTCCGAAGGGTATCACGCGATCTTGGCGGCGCTACCGGAAAACAAGCGCAACGTCATTCGAAAACCGGCCGTCCGCCTCAAGCACGACATCCACGAAACCGGCTCCCGCGAGCGAGGGCGGGAGTTCGACGTTGACCTGGTCCAGCCCCCAATACTCGCTCTGCGCGCCTGCATAGGTCGGGATCTTCGCCAGGCCGTTGAAATACACGAGCGTGTTCACCAGAGACGAGCGCTGCCGGATGCCCGTGCCGTAAAGCTCCAGCACCAGGCGGTCGCCATTGAACGCGATGGGCACCGGATTCAGATTTCCCGCATCATCGGAGGCCGCCACCGGTTCAACGGTCTGCGTTCCATCAGATTTGATACGGATTATGTTCGCCGCGGCAATCCCGGTTCCGGAGCTGTCGGCGGAGAACAGGCCGGGCGCGACGCGATCCACAAAAATGGGGACCTCATCCGTTCCGATCCCGTTCTTGATCTGAAGCGTCGCCTCGCCGCGCTGCACACCGGCGGGAATCACCCCGTTGATCTGATCCGGGCCGACAAAGGAGAGCAGCAGGTTCTTGCTGTCGCCGGCGCTATCGGTAATGGTCACGGTCGTACCGGCCAGCGAGCCCGGCAGACGCGCCGACGCCGCGCTCGCGGACGATGATGCAAGGTTGTTACCGAAGATCGTGATGAATTGATCCTGCGCGATTGCATAGTAATATCCCGCGCTGTCTTCGACGTCGGAGATGCAGGTGGCCGTGCTGCTGAACACCGGCTGGGTGGTAGTCCATCCCGCGTAGTTCGCATCGCCGCTGTAGACGCCGGTGATCATGTTCTGCCCTTCGGCCAGATCACTGGTGGACAACGTTGCTATGCCGTAGGCAAATCCGCCCATGCCGAACCCGTGTACCTCGACAGGGCCGCCCAGCGTCTTCCCGCCGAGGCTGAAAGTGACCGTGCCGGTGGGGGGCGCGCCGTAGCCGTTGACGCCGATATCCATTTCGAGCGTCACCGGGTTCGGAGACGGCGCACAGCGCGGACTGAGAAAGAGGAAACTGTCCGCTTTTTCGATGGTGAAAGAGACGGCCGGCGACGTACTCGCCAGGAAACTCCCGTCTCCGCCGTACGACGCGTCGAGCGAGTGTGCGCCGGTCGCGGGCACATCCGTTGGCTGGAAGATCGCGGTCCCAATGGTATTCAATGGGACGGGGCTGTCGCTGATCGGAGTTCCATTGTCGTTCAAAACCACCGTGCCGGAAGGACTTCCAAACCCGGACGCCCCGGCCACCGCGGCCGAATAATAAATCAGGCTTCCATATTGTCCCGAGACAAACGGGGTCAGATACCCGAGATCGTCGACGGTCATCGCGGAGAGCGTCACGCTGCTTGCCTCCGGAGCGATCACCACGCTGACCGGCTCCGAATCACTCGGGGCAAACGTCCCGTCGCCGGCGTAGTGCGCCTTCACCGTGTACGTTCCGCCGGGCAACAATCCGGTGGACGCGGTGGCCGACCCGTTCGTTAAAGCGAAGCTTTCCACCCCTTGATTTGCGCTGGTCAGCAGCGAGACCTGTCCCGAAGGAACGCCGCGACCGGAGGCCGCCGAGACTCCAATCGCAATCGCGGCCGGGGAGCCGTGAAGGGTGACGGGGCTGATCGAAAGGGTGGTGGCGGTCGCGCTGCTTCCCAGCGATCCCCATTGATTCGCCAGGTTCGCCACATTCACCGAGCCCAACCCAGTAGCGCGGTCATATCCGAGCGCGGCCTGGTAAGCCGCCGTCGGGGTTCCATATCCCGGCTGGCCCGGCACCGCGTTGTTTCCAGTCGTAATGTCGTTAAATACACAGCCGCTTGCCGCGAGGGCTACGCTCGAACCATTGCATTGCGAATAGTTCTGCAGGGCGGCGAGCTTGTACAGCATGTAGTTCGCCTGCCCCTGGCGCGATCCGGTTTTCTGGTTGATCAGGGCCATGATTCCGGCGAACGAGGGCGCCGAGGCCGACGTCCCACTTACCGCGTAGAATGCAAAACCGCCGCCCGGGTCCTGCTGGCAGGACCCCTCCACGCACACCACGTAGGCGTCGTGCGAGGAAGCGGTTAGCGAAACGTCCGGAAGATCGCGCGCCTGGTCGTACGGGATCCCGGGCACTCCGGCCTGCCACGATGGCTTGGGAAACACCGTACTCTTCCCGCCGCTGGCCGCAAAGATGTTGTTGAAGCACAGTTCACCGGCGCAGCTTTCATTCCAGACCGTCTCCGGGATGGGTTTGAGCAGCGATCCATATTTCTTATCCTCTTTCGTGCTCCAGTAGCCGGCATCGTTTCCGTTCTCATCAAACTGCGTGCCACCGACCGCAATGACGTTGGGCGAGGAGGCCAGAGAATTCACCGATACCGGACCACCCACGGAAAATACGGTATTAAAGTCGTCGCATCCGTAGAGTCCCCCGTCGCCGGAAGAGACGATGAACGTTATCCCCTGCGCGGCGGCCTGCGCGCGGATCGCGTCGAGCTGCCGCGTGTACGCCTCCCCGGCATAGGCTTCGCAGTACCCCAGGCTCTCGGTCACAATGTCGGCAAGGTTGTTGTCGACGATGAAAATCTCCGATAAATCCGCGCCATCCGTCGTGTCCGTGCTCGCCGAGACCACCACCTTGACCTTCGCTCCGGGCGCGACGGCGCCTGACCAGGTTGCGTCCAACGCCGTTTCCGTCTCCGAGCCGTCGGCCGGATTCCCGGGATCGATTCCATTCACGATCACCTCCGGCACGTTATCGGAAAGCTGAAACAGGCTCCGGAAATCGGCAACGTCCTGAACGTCGAAGTTCGTGGGCGCAACCACCGCGATCGTCGCGCCTTCGCCGGTGATGCCGGCGTCATAGAGCGGCTGAATATTGTAGGCAACCGCGTAATCAGCCGGCACCAAAAAATGCTCGCCGGTGGAAGCGTTCAGCAATGGCTGTCCGCGAGTGGCGCGAAAACTCCCGGGCGTTTTCCTCAAAAGAGACCGCGTCCGGAAGTTGTTCAGGCTCGCGACTCCCTCCACCACCGGACTCAGCGCGGCCGGGATCGACGGGTCGGTCGCATTGGCCCAGTGCTCCACGCCTGCCGCGGCAAATTTACGGATGGTGGTCTGGAACGCGGCGCGCACCTGGCCCGCCGTGCCGGAGAATTCAATTACCCCGCGCCCTTTTGCGATCCGATCGATGCGAAATCCCCGCGATTGCAGCCAGGAAGTCACGGTGCCCAAGTCTTCGTCTCCCAGACCAAAGCGCCGGCCAAACTCTTCCGGCGAAAGCCACTTGTGATAAACCGGCGATGCGGGATTCTGCTGCGCCTCCAGCAGGTTCTTCAGATCGGTATCCTGCTCCGGGCTGCGTTTTAACACCAGCAGCATCCGGTTCATCGCAAGGCCGTCGGGCGCAGGGCCGCGATCCAGATCCTTCCTCGCCAGCGGATGCGTATTGCCTTTCAGCACAATCCTCTGCGACTCTCGAATCGCGGACGTAACCCGCGGCGCGCGGCCGGTTTGCGCGGCGATGCCGACCGCCAAGCCAATCCACCCCGCCAACAGAAAAAACCCTTGCTTCTGAAGCACTGTTCCCTCCCCTTGTGCCTCTCCATCTTAGTGGAAGGCGCGGACCGATGGAGTCAACGATCAAGTTAAACCGCGAGTCAAACTAAATGCGGCTTACCTCCACCAACAGGCTCCCCTGAAATTCCGTTTGCAGCACTGCTTTCGGACCTTGAATCCTCCCTAACTCGCGGCCGTTCACATAGTCGAAAACACGGTATTCCACGGGTTCCAGCCCCCGGAACTCCACCGGCCCTTTGTAGCTTTCATGCGGTCCCCCGGCGAAGAATGCATAGTACACCTTTCCGGCCTTCTCAATCGCGTAACCTTCCGGGCGATCGAACCCGGTTAAGTAAAGATTGCGAAATTCACCGCGCGACAGCATCTTCGCCTGGTATATGGCGAGCCATTTTTTCCACAGCGCGTCCTTTTCCGGGGACAGCACCACATCGTCGTACTTTGCGTCCTTCTGCGGCCATACGAACTTAGTTCCCACCACGCCGCCGGTTCCCACCGTGGACGCGAAATCCCGTCCGAAGTCGATCTCGCGATCGTTGCGCTGCTCGAGCTCGGTCAGCTCGACATGGTCTCCGTAGACCGGCGCTTCCGGGCCCAATAGCCCTTTGTACATCTTGATCCGGCGGCGGACCTGCACCGAACCCACGGGGTCGGCCGTCACCGCCTGATTGAGGTAGGGGAGCCACGAGATATTCGGCGGCGTTCCACAAGGGCACGCCTGCGTCACCGCGAAGGGCTTCAGCGCTTTCGTCGTCTCATAAATCACGCGGAAGACATCCCCCATGGCATTCACCGAGTCCTGCGGCGATTTGTGATGATGCTTCGGGTTGTAGCAGGGAGGAATGCTGAAAACGTTGTCGAGCTTGTGCCCATCGAAGCCCCAGTCGCGGATGAATTTTCCGGTGAGGCGCCGGTAATAATCCTGAACCTGAGGCAGCGCCGGGCACAGGGTTTCCAACTGCCGCGCCATCAGCGCCGGCTTCCCATTGCGGTCGAGAACCAGCCAGTCCGGATGTTCTTTCGCCACTTTGGAATCGGTATAGGCCACTCCATCCTCTTTCGGGCCTTTCCACTCGGCGGCGAGAGGCAGCCACCACAACTGAACATGGATTCCATTGCGGTGATACTCGTCCACCATCGTTTTCAACGAATTTCCCGGAAACGTATCGGCGCGCGGATTCCAGTCGCCATAAACATCGAACCAGCGGTCATCGAGCGTCGCCCAGTGGATGTTGAACTCTTTCAACTTGGGAATGATGCCGAGCATTTGACCCGGCGTCACATCCGCCAGGTAACCCCACCCGCACCAACTCGCTTCATACGCCGAATCGGGCGCGTGTTGCGCGGTCGCGGCGAGGCTCCAGCCGCGGTCCTGCATCGCCTGGGAATACAACCGCAGGGCGTCGTAATAATCGCCGGTAAAGACCATGGTGAACATCCGCGGTGTGGAGTAGCTCTCGCCCGGCAGGAGGGTTTCCGCGGGCAAGAAGTCCAGCGCGACATCGGGCGCGCCGCCGCTCCCCACCGAGGTTGGGATTCCGAGCGTCACCGGCTGCGAGTCCAGATGTCCCACGGCAAGCCCCATGTCTTTTGTCCAGAAGGCGGCCACGGGGACTCCGCCGCCCATTGTCCCCGGCCGCTTCGCGCCCAGCAAATTCGCCCGCGAGAGCCCCGGGGCAAGATGCACCACGTCATCCTCACCCCATTTCTCACTGGCGCCGAAGAAAGCCCAGGTGTCGTTTTTCTTTAGCGTGTGCTTGTTGGTCTTCAGTTCATCGATGGGAATTGGCCTGGCGCCCCCATTCCGGTAGGCAACCGTCGAAAGCAGCAGGCCCGGCATCCGCTCGTAAACCTCCAGGGTCTGAACGCGCTCCAGGCCATTCCCGGCCCGGCTGCGAATCTCGATGCGCTTTCCCCGCCCCTCGTTTTCGATCACAACGCGCGGCTCCGCGGCCGGAAAATCGACCGTCTGTCCGCCGGAAACCAGGACGTCGGCGGAAAGTCCCGCATCGAGCGTTTGTTCCCGCCCACCCTGAAGGAGCGAGGCCCTTATGGCGCCGGACGGCGCGACCTCAAAACGCGCCGCGGAGGTTTCGATTCGCACGCTCCCGTTTTCGACGGAAACAGGAATGCCCGGCTGCGCCGAATGGCGCGCGCTGTCTCCGCATCCCCACAGCAGCATCGAGAACAGACAGAGCATCGAAAACGCGCCGGGAGGAATAGTTCGCGCCATAAAATCCATTCGTCATCTTAGTGGGTTTTCGCGCGGCGCGCCGGCGAATTGACAGCCGGATTTGCTTCCCGCTACCGTGAATGCTTGGCTCCGAAAAGGAAAGACCTTGACGTCATCGTGGCGGGAGACTCCGCGGCGGACCTGTTGCTCTCCGGCGTTCCCCCGCTCGAAGACGGCAAGGAAAAATGGATTTCCGGGGCGAATCTCGTGCTCGGCGGTTCGAGCTCCATCACCGCCTATAACCTCGCCAAACTGGGAGCGCGCGTCGGCTTTGCCAGCGTGCTGGGCGACGATGTGGTGGGGCATTTCGTTCGCTCCCGCCTCGCCTCGGCCGGCCTGAACCTGGAAGAACTGCGGCACGTCCGCACGCCGGGCTCGGGGCTGACAGTGTGGTGCTCGCGGGGCGAGTGGGGCGCCGCCCGCGCCGGCATCACGTACGCCGGAACCATCGCCGAACTGCGGGCGCGCCACATCCGATCGGCGTATCTCTCTCGCGCAGCGCATCTGCACGTCGGCGCGTACTTTCTGCTCACCGCTCTCCATGCGGAGGCCCCGGCTCTTTTCCGGCGCGCGCGGCGGCTGGGACTCACCACTTCGCTCGATTGCAATTGGGATCCGTCGGAAAAATGGGATTCGAATATTCGCGGCGTTCTCGCCCACACCGATCTCTTTTTTCCGAATGAAGCGGAAGCTCTGCGCCTCACCGGCCGCCGGTCCGTGCGCGCCGCCGCCGAGGACCTAGGCCGTCTTGCCCGGGTGGTGGCCGTCAAGCAGGGCGATCGCGGCGTCTTTCTTCAAAGTCCGCTGGGATGGCTGGAGATTCCCGCGCGCAAAGTGAAGGCCATCGATACCACCGGCGCGGGCGACAGTTTTAACGCCGGATTTCTCGAAGCCTACGTACGGGGCGAGGATCTGGAAACGTGCGCCCGGGCCGGACTCGCCGCGGGAACCCGCGCTGTGACCAAAATCGGCGGCACGACGGCGTTCGAATAGCCGAGAATCAGATTATGCCCGCCGTGGCGTCGCTGCTCGAGACCGCGCTCTACACTTCCGACGTGGAGCGCTCCGCGTCGTTTTACCGAAAGTTATTTGGCTTCCCGGAGATCTTGTCCGACGGGGCGCGTCTCATCGTGCTCGCTCTCCCGGGAAACAGCGTGCTCTTGTTGTTCCGGAAGGGCGCATCGACGGAGCCGATGTCCTTCCCCGGCGGAATGATCCCGCCGCACGACGGAGAAGGAACCACTCACCTCGCGTTCAACGCCGGTCCCGGAGGCCTGGCGGCCTGGGACGCCGCTCTCGCCGCGGAAAAAATTGAAATTGAAAGCCGCGTTCACTGGCCGCGCGGCGGAATCAGCATCTATTTCCGCGATCCCGATGGTCACCTGCTTGAGATTGTCGAGGGGAATATCTGGGGACTGGAGACTGGCGGCGATACGGCATCTCCGCTGTGAACGCGATTCCGGGCGTTTGCAGGAATAGAAACTCTCCACCTGGCTGCGACAAATCGGATGAATCGGAATAATCGGAATAATCGATTGCCGGCCATGAGCCGTTGATATATACTACCGGGCTATTAAGCGGTTTAGCCCGGACAGCGTAACGGCTCCGGCCTTCTCCGAGGAGGAATGTATGCGGCCATGGCATGCACCAGCGAACGCCCCTCGCATTTGGCTTTCGCTCTTCGTGTTCGCCCTTTCCATCGGAACCCTTCCCGCGCAAATCGGGACTGGAACCGTCACGGGGATTGTGCTCGACTCCACCGGCGCCGTGGTCCCGGACGCCGAGGTGATCGTGACAAACGCCGACCGGAATACCCCCCATCCCACTCGCACGACGGCCACGGGCGACTACACCGTGAGCGCGCTCGAGCCCGGACGATACACCGTATCGGTCAGCCACGCCGGTTTCCGGACGGCCCTGGTGCCGCCCTTCACGATGGCGGTGGACCAGAAGGCCCGCGTGGACGTCACCCTGGAAGTCGGCAAGGTGTCGGAGACCATCACCGCCTCGGATGCCGCCCCGCTCCTCGAAACGGAATCGAGCACTGTCGGCCAGGTGATCGACAACAAGCGCGTGGTGGACCTGCCGCTCAACGGGCGCAGTTTTCTGGATCTCGCCACGCTCAGCCCGGGCGTCACTTATACGAAGGACAGCAGCACCGGCTTCCAGGACGCGCGCGGCGTGGGAAGACGCAACGATAGCCAGTACTCGATGGGAGGAGCGCGCGCGCAGGACACGAACTTCCTGCTCGACGGCGCGGTGAATACCTCTCCGGATTCGAACACCATCGCCGCCATTCCCTCCATCGACGAGATCCAGGAGTTCAAAGTCCAGACGAACTCCTATACCGCCGAGTATGGGCGCGGCGCGGCGCAAGTGAACGCGGTCACCAAGGGAGGAACCAACGCGTTTCACGGCTCCGCCTACGACTTCCTTCGCAACGACGCTCTCGATGCGAAGGACTACTTCAACGATATCAACAGCTTCTCCGGCGCACCCAAGCCGCCCTTCCGGCGCAATCAGTTCGGGGGCTCGGCCGGCGGGCGCATCAAGGTGGACCGGCTGTTCTTTTTCGGCGTCTACGAAGGCTTGCGCGACCGGACGAACAGCACCGAAACGGCCACCGTCCCCGTAGCGGGCGTGAAAGAGGGCGACTTCTCCGCGTACGGCACACCTATCTATATGCCCCATCTCACGGATTCGGACGGTAATCCGTTGTTCTTCGGCGGCAATTCCCTCCCCTCGGGCTGCTACAACCCGAACCCGAATACCGACGTGCCGTGGCCGGGGATGAAGATACCGCAAGGCTGCTGGAATTCCGTTGCGTCCGCGCTGCTCGCCTCCCCCTATGTGCCCGCGCCCGATCGCGGCGGGCTGCGGAATAACTACTCCGCCGTGGCCGGAAGACCCACCAACTGGGACCAGGCGGCCGGACGCATCGACTACGTCATCAATTCGAGCATGAATCTTTGGGGCCGCTATTCCTGGTCGCGAGAAGACGATATCAGCGCTCCCGTCCTTCCCGGAACCGGCCTGACGAACTTCGTCAACACCAATACGTTGACGCTGCACCATTCCTGGACCATCGGCTCCCAGATGGTGAATGAGCTGAAGGCGAACTACGTGCGCGCGAACGCGAGCAGCTTAGGCGAGCTATCCGGCGCCACAAACATCGCCGGCGAAACGCTGGGAATTCCCGGCGTGTCCGGCGCCGCAATCGATTTTGGCCTCCCCAGCTTCGGAGGCGCGGGAGACAACTATCTCAGCCTGGGCGAGGACGCCTTTGGGCACCCCCTGCAAAAAATTCAGAATGTTTATGGCTATGGCGACGACTGGTCATACAATCACGGCCGCCACACCATCAAAGCCGGCGTGGATCTGCGGCACGAGTATCTGAATCTTCTTTCGCACAACCTCGCGCGCGGCTCTTTCCAGGTGCCCGCCTCCGCCACCGCCGCTCTCGACGGGAGCGGCGGCCTAACGCTGGCCTCTTTTCTGCTCGGCATCAGTAACGATTCCGAAGTGGCCACCGGCGATGCGCACGACCATCTTTTCCGCTGGACCCAGGCGTATTATGTCCAGGACGATTTCAAAGTCACGCGCAACCTGACGCTGAATGTCGGCTTGCGCTACGAGATCTCGCCGTATTGGTACGACAACCGGAACCAGATCACCAACCTGGATATCCTCAACGGCGTTCCCACCATCATCCGTCCCGGCAGCGGCGACCCCTACGCCGGCTTCCCTCCAGCGCGTTTCATTTCCGACCCGAATTCCCCCGAATATCTGCCATTCGTCCGGAGCAATAAGCTGGGCCGCAGCCTGGTGCTGACGGATTTCTCCAACTGGTCTCCGCGGCTCGGCTTCGCCTGGTCGCCGTCCTGGGGACACAACAAAACCGTGATCCGGGGCGGCGCGGGCATTTTCTATTCGCCGATGAACGCCAACCCGTGGTTCGATTTCGCCCGCAGCGCTCCCGTATCCGTAAAATATATTCGCAAGGGAACGTACTCGGTCTTCAACCAGATCTTCAACGATACGGCGCAAACGATTGGACCTCCGTCGCAGTTCACGGTTGACCCGAACCTGCTTACGCCGCGCATCCAGCAATGGAGCATCGGGGTACAGCAGCAACTCGCCAGCGATTTGGTCCTGGAGGTTTCCTACGTTGGCTCCGCCTCCACGCACCTGCCCCATCTCACCGACCAGAATCAAACCTTGCCGGTGTTCAATGGAACGCAGGTGGCGCAACCCGTGGTCTACCTGCCACAGCAATACGCGTCGCTCTCCTCCTACTACAACGAAATCAAGAGTGTGACTTCGGCGAACTACAACTCCCTGCAGGCGAAGGCCGAGAAGCGCTACTCGCACGGTTTTACTTTCCTGAGTTCCTTCACCTGGTCGAAGTCCCTGGACACCGCCTCGGCGACGCGCGACGGAGGCAACGGCTTTTCGACTCCGCACATCTGGAATTACAAGCTGGACTACGGACCTTCGGCTTTTGACGCGCAGTTGAACTTCGTGAACAGCGCGCTCTATGAGCTCCCCTTCGGCAGGGGAAAGCGTTGGGGCGCCAACTGGGCGCCCGTTGCCGACAAGGTGCTGGGAGGGTGGCAGATCGGCGGCATCAGCGTGGTGCGCACCGGCTTTCCGCAATCCTGTCTCACCACCAGCGACGCGGCGGTAAACAACGCCAACTTCGAGGTGGATAACTGCGACATCGTGGGAAACCCGAACAACGGCCCGCATAATCTCCTCAACTGGTGGAATCTCTCCGCCTTCGCCTCCCCCAGCGACGCCGAAGTATTCGGAAATGGAGGCCGCGGCATCCTTCGCGGGCCACGCTTTGTGAGCTTCGACTTTACGGCGCAGAAGATTGTCGCCATCACGGAGCGGGTAAAGCTTCAATTTCGCTTTGAAGCCTTCAATCTCCTCAACCATCCGATCTTCTCGATTCCCAACCCTTATGAGGATACCTATCCAAACTATGATTCCTCGGGACATCCCACCGGTCCGGCGGACATCAGCGAGATCGGCAGTTTCAACACCATCAGCGCCACCGCCGCCAGCAACCGGCAATTGCAGTTTGCCTTGAAGTTTCTCTGGTAGCGCCGCGAGAACACTGCCTTGACCCTTATTCCTACTTTCCATTACAGTGAAATGAAAGGGCGAAAGAGGCGTCCCAAGGGAAATACGATGGCTGACCGATCATTCCTGAGCGCGAGAAATCGGGACATTCTGAACTCCATCGTCCAGTCGTACATCGAGACGGGCGAGCCGGTGGCTTCGCGGACCATCTCGCAATCGCACGATACGCACCTCAGCCCCGCCAGCATCCGGAACGTCATGGCGGAACTCTGCGAGGAGGGTTACCTCGCGCAGCCGCACACCTCCGCCGGCCGCGTTCCAACCCAGAAGGCCTTCCGAAGTTATATCGACTCGCTGAGCTGCACTCGCCTGCTCAACTCCGAACTGGAACGCCTGCGCGCGGACCTCTCCCGGCTCGGCTCCATGGAAGAACGCGTCGAGCGCTCCTCCCACATTCTTTCGGGGATGACGCACGGATTCTGCATCGCGGCCGCGATACCGGCTTCGAGCCAGGTGCTGGATCAAATCGAACTGATCCCGCTGTCCGGCCAGCGCGTGCTCATGGTCGTCGTCACCAAGGATCACATTGTGCGGAACCGGGTAGTGACGCTCAATGAGGCTCTTTCGGAGGAGCAGCTTGTTCCGCTCCGCAATTACGTCAACCACAATTTCAGCGGCTGGCGGCTGGTGCAGGTTCGCGCCGAAATGCGGCGCCGGCTAGCCGAGGAGCGCGCCGCATACGATGCGGTGCTCCGCACGCTTACCATCCTCTACGCCAAGGGTCTGCTCGACGTCGAAGCCGAGCCGGAGATTCATGCCGAAGGCGTAAGCAATCTAATCGGCGTCCAGCTCCACCTTACCCACGAGCGCATGCGTGAACTGCTGAGAGCGCTCGAAGAGAAGGAGCGCATCCTTCAACTGTTGGACCGCTTCCTGGAACAGCCCGCCGGAGAGGTCTCGGTGAGTCTCGGCCTCGCCGAAGCGCACCCGGCCATGCGCGACCTGTCGCTGATCGGAGTCACGGTGGCGCTCGCCGGCGGTCTTTCGGCGAAGATCGCGGTGCTTGGCCCCATGCGCATGAACTATTCCAAAGCGATCTCAGCCGTCACCCATATGGGTGAGGCTTTCCAGAGTCTGCCCTCTTAGGACTGCGCCTGCGGCGGGGCGGCGATCACCTCGTAAGGGCGCATCATGTCATTGTCCTCGTGTTCCAGGATGTGACAATGCCAGACATAGCGTCCGGTGTAGCCCTCGAAGCGGACAATAATGCGCGTAACCGCCTTCGCTTCGGCGCGCACCGTGTCCTTCCACCCCATCTCGTCCGGAGAGGGAGGCGTGAGGGGGCCGGTATAACGCAGGGTTTTTGACGTTTCGTAGGTGAACGGCTCAAATCCGCGGCGGTCGAGAACCTGAAACCGCACCATGTGGAGATGAATGGGGTGGGTGTCGCCGGTCAGGTTTACCAGTTCCCAAATCTCCGTCGATCCGAGCACCGGCTTTTCGGTCACCGGCATGTGCCAGCGCGTCGCGTTGAGCAGCATCAGCACCGTGTTGCCCTTGAGATCCACATACTCATTCAGCGTGAGGCGGCGGGTCTTGACGGCCGCCGCTTCCGGAATCCGGTCCAACGGGCGCAGCGCCTTGGGAAGGGGCGCAGCCTGCGCGGACGCCACACGCGATACACGAAACTGCACCAGGGCGGAAGTATCGCTGTGAAGCACAAGCGGCCGGCCTGGATGCGCGGAAAAGTCGACCAGGACATCGGCGCGCTCTCCCGGCGCGAGAGTCAACTCCTTCCGGGAAACCGGGGCGGGCAATAATCCTTGGTCCGATCCAATCTGCTGAAAAACCAATCCGCCGCCGAGCCCGAGGTAATAAAATCGCGCGTTGGAGCCGTTCAAAATGCGAAGCCGGTAGGGCCTCGGCTCCACATCCAGGTAGGGGAGAATCTTGCCGTTTACCAGCGTGATGTTGCCAAATAGCTCCGGAATCCAAGGAGCCTTGGGGTCGCCCGAAACCGGGTAATAGAGCTGGCCGCCGCGATCGAGAAGCCGATCGCAAAGCAGCAGCGGGACTTCATATTTGCCCGAAGGCAGGCTCAGACGGTCTTCAAAACCGTCGCGGATAAAGAATAGCCCTAACAGACCCGCGTAGACATTCAGCCGGTTGATGCCCATGGCGTGGTCGTGATACCAGAGCATGGCCGCGTCCTGTTCATTGGGGTAATAGCAAACCAGGGAGCGGCCGGGCTCAAACCATGCTTCGGGATATCCGTCGCTTTCCGGGGGAACCCTGGCGCCGTGAACATGCACCACCGTCCGCACCTGAGGTTTATCCGGTTCCGCACCGTGCAGCGAGTGGTCAACCGGCAGGAAATGTCCAGCGGGCAGCTCATTCGCCCATTCGACCCAGAGCCCCTGCCCGCTGCGCGTCTCGAGGATCGGGCTCAGGGCGGAATAGCCGTAGCTCCAGAGCCGCGTTGGCGGCAAATCGCGATGAAGCTTCGCTTCGATCTGCCGCATGGCCAGGCGATAGAAAGGAACGCGCCTGGCTGCGCTGCCGGGAGCCAACCGCATCCGCAGGCTGCGCGCGGGTTCGCCAAGCGGCAGCGGATCCACAAATTGCGCCAGCGTGTTTGGGTCGAGCGAAGGGCGATCCATCCCTTCCGGCGGAGGATGCATCTGGGCACCCACCGAAAAGGGGAACGCCGGCGCCAGGAGAGCGCCTTTCAGTAGCCTTCGGCGGCTGTAAACATTCATTGCCATCTGGTCTCTCAACGAGCTCCGCCATGCACCCGGATGGCGCATGGCGGAGATTGCTTCGCTTTCCTTTTTTAGACAGCCTTTCGCCGCTGGGTAGAAGCGGCGCCGCACTCTTGCGGGCTAGTAAACGTCGTAAGGGTCCGAGGTGGGGACGCCGGTGCTGGTTGACAGGAACAGCCGCGGCGCAGGCGCGGTCCGGGTGAAATCGAACATTGTCGAGATGCTATTCGAGTAGGCGTCAAACGATCCGCCGCCGAGCCTCGCGCCACCCAGCCAGTTGTCTTCGATAAACCGCAGGATCGAAGCCTGGTTGGTCACCGTGTGGTCGACATAGTTGACTTTCGCCCAGGGAGAGATGACCAGCAGGGGGAGGCGAGGGCCAAAGCCGCAGCGGCCCTGGGCATGAGCGTTACCCGGGTCGATCCCCGGTAGCGCCGAGTTCCCGTTGCCGCAGGCGCCCGGCGCATTCAGATTGTCGGCGCTGGTGCTCGATTGGTTGGCGAGAGGACTCATTTGGTGGTCATACCATCCGTCGGAATCGTCGTAGGCGATCACCACCGCCGTGCTGCGCCAAAGCCCGCGCTCCTGAAGCTTATTCACGACATCGACGACAAACGCCTGTTCGTCCAGGGGATCGGAGTATCCGGCGTGACCGTCCTGGTAGCCGGGCGCCTTCAGAAACGACACGGCCGGGAGATTACCGGTTGCCAATATGGCATAAAAATCGTTGATGTCATATTGATGATTTGCGGCATCGTTCTGCCCGATCGTATACACGGACCGCGGACGCGCATGGCTCGGGTTCGCGGTGGACGCATAGTATTGGAACGGCTGGTGGTGGGGAATGTAGTCCAACTTCTTGACCTGCGTGATCGCCGACTTCGTGGAGCGGGCGCATCCAGTGCTCTGGTTCGAGTTCGTGACGGTGAGGTCGAATCCACCGCTGAAAAAACCCCAGGTTATTCCGGCGTCATTCAAGAGGTCGCCGACGTTTTTCCCGCCGAACTGAACGAGTTCGCCGGTTGTACTGGAGCAGACATCTCCCACCGGATCGGCGTCGCCAATCAACGTCAGCGAGCCGGCTCCCCCATCAATCACCTCGCTCGTTCCGTTACGGTTGATGGTGACGCCGTTGGTCTGGCCGGAGATGAGGTTAATCGCTCCGGGCGTGGAGGGCCCGAACGTGGTTCCGTAGGAGTTGTCGCTCATGGCGAAATGCTGCGCATAGTTCCAGAGAGCGGTCACGGTGTTGCCGTCGTAATAGCCCATGACGAGCCCGGTGGTGGTGGCCGCGTCGGGTGAGCCCGGCGGCGGCCCCGCGGAGCCGGTGGAGGCGGGAAACAAGTCCATCAAGCCGTTGTTGTAGGCCATCTGTTCGGGCGTGTAGTCATGGTCCTGGTCGGCGGTCGCGGCCTGCAGGGGGCTTAGCCGGAATGGATTGGCCGCGCCCGCTCCATTGGCGGTGTTCGATGCGTTTGGGTTATTCGTCAACAGCCAAGTGGAAAGCCCGTTAACGCCGGGCGTGTTGGGCAGCGCGGTAAACGGGATTTCTCCGGGGAGATTTTCCGCATTGGGATACGTCGCGAAATAGTGGTCGAAAGAGACATTTTCCTGGAAGATTACAACCAGATGCTCGATCGGCGTAGCCGGAGTCGGCGCGGCGAAAGAAATATTCGGATTCAAGAGACAGCCCGCGGATAACAGAGCTATCAGTGGGCGAGGGAGCCGGTATGCGTTCATATTCCTCTGTATTCTGCGCAGTGTAGATTTTGGGTTTGGCAGACACCCACGGCAGAGTAACGCCCGCGCATTACACCGATGTGACACTCCGGTTTCTTTGAAATGTACAGGCGGAGCGAAGCGGAATTGAGTCCGGAACCGGCCGCGGAGAAACCGGGCCGGAGCCACGGCGAATCGCGAAGCACTGGTAAACTGAAAGTTGATTTCCGAGACAAAACCAGGCGTCTGCGCCGTCAGCTATCTGAATACTGTCCCGCTGGTTTGGGGGATGCTGCACGGGGAGCAGCGCGATCTTTTCGACCTCACCTTCTGCCTTCCATCGGAATGCGCCCGGCGGCTCGGCGCGAGGGAAGCGGGCATCGGAATTGTTCCGGTAATCGAAATGCAGCGCCGGAACCTGGATCAAGTTCCCGGAACAGGCATCGCCTGCCGCGGGGAGGTGCGAACCATTCTGCTGGTCTCCAAGAAGCCGTTCGGAGAGATCCGAACGCTCGCCACCGATGCCGGTTCGCGAACTTCCGTGGAACTGGCTCGCATCATTCTAGCCCGCCGCTACGGCAGTTCTCCCATTCTGGTCAGCATGGCGCCGCGGCTCGAATCGATGCTGGAGCAGGCCGATGCGGCCCTGATCATCGGCGATGCCGCCTTGCTGCTGGAGCCTTCCACGCTCCCCTACGCCACCCTCGATCTCGGCGTCGAATGGCTGGAGTTGACGGGACTGCCGATGGTGTTCGCCGTCTGGGCCGGTCCCCGTCCGCTGGACCATGACGTGTTTCGCGCGGAGCATTTTCTGGCTTCCTACCGCTTCGGGGCCGCGCATCTCGATGACATCGCCGAAGCGGAATATGCGCGCCGCGGCGTCTCGCGTCAAATGGTGCGCGAATACCTGACCCGCAACATCGTCTTCGAGCTGGGCGAGGCCGAATACCGCGGCATGTCCCGCTACCTGAAGCTCGCAGCCGCTCTCCCGCCGCAATCCATTTTTCAGCCAGCGAGCGAAGTGACCGCATGATGACCCGTTCAGAAGCCCTCGACCTGTTTCGCAGCGATGACCTCGTCGGTATCGGCATGGCCGCCGACGCCGTCCGGCGCAAACTTCATCCCGATGGCGTCGCCACCTATATCATCGATCGCAACATCAACTACACGAATTTCTGCACCGAGTATTGCAGCTTCTGCGCCTTCTACCGCCCCATCGGCCACAAGGAAGGGTATCTGCATCCGAAGGAAGTGATCTTCGAAAAAATTCAGGAAACCATCGATCTGGGCGGCACCGGCATTCTCATGCAAGGGGGCCTGCATCCGGAGCTAAAGATCGAGTGGTATGAGGACCTGCTTCGCTCCATCACGGACCGGTTCGGCGACAAGGTCTGGCGCCACTGTTTTTCCGCGCCGGAAATCGTGAATATCGCCGAAGTCAGCGGCCTGACCCTGCGCGACACGATCGCCCGCCTCCGCGATGCCGGACTCCAATCGATTCCCGGCGGCGGCGCGGAAATTCTCGACGACGAAGTACGCCACCGGATCAGCCGTTTGAAATCCTCCGCGCAGGATTGGATCGACGTGCAGCGGACCGCCCATTCGCTCGGCATGCGCACCACGGCCACCATGATGTTCGGCTGCGGCGAAACACTGGAACAGCGCATGAACCATTTCGATATCGTGCGCCAGATTCAGGAAGACACCGGCGGCTTCACGGCCTTCATTCCCTGGTCCTTCCAGCGCGAGAACAATTCGCTGGGCCGGTTCGTCAAGGAAGAGGCGACCGCTGTCGAATATTTGAAAACGCTCGCCATCTCGCGGCTCTATCTCGAAAATATTCTGAACATCCAATCGTCCTGGGTGACGCCCGGACTGAAGACCTGCCAGATCGGTTTGCGCTTCGGCGGAAACGACGTTGGCAGCATCATGATCGAGGAGAACGTCGTCTCGGCCGCCGGCGCACACAATCGCGCCACCGAGGAAGAACTGCGCCGCCTGATTCGCGACGCTGGTTTTATCCCCAAGCAGCGCGATACCCTGTACCGGACTTACTTTCTCAACTAGCCCGCCGCGCGCCGTCAGAAACGTCCAGTCTTCGGCGGGTCCGGCGATTATGGTGCCTGGGCAACTGGCCGCCTCCGGAAAGAAACCAGGCCTGTTCGACCTGAAACAGAGCGAACAGGCCCGAATCCTACTTAAAATGTGAACCCGACCAGCAGTTCCACCTGGTTTAAGTTGGACGAGGCGAAAGTGCCGGCTCCGGAAGGAGTGGAATCGCCCGCCCACCGCGTGTAACGCACTTCCGGCGACACGCGAACCAGCGGCGCATGCAGTTCGACACCCGCGCCCACCGCAAAACCGGTGTTCGACAGGTAATCCCCCAACTGCCCGACGTGACGGAAGGACGGACCCGCGTCCACGTAAGGCTTCGCAATGGGAACCGGCAAACGGTACTTGGCCAGCACCGGAAATTCCCATGTGGTAACGCGAGTGGAACCGGCCTGGTTCAGCGGCGAACCGGGAACGCCGGTCTGGCTCGCCAGACTCAACGGACGGTAGAGCGCATCGGCTTCGATGGAAAGGCCAAGCGGTAAGTGAAGTTCCACCGTCGGCCCAACCAGGTAGTCCTTTTCGTTCGAAAACAGACGCACCACCGAGTTGTTCGCCGTATCGGTAATCGTGCTGCTATTGTACGCATCGCTCAGAGCAACGCCGCCCTTCACACCTACGGAAAGCAAGCGCTGCCCGAACGCGGCCGTGGAAAACAAGAATAAAGAAGTTGCTGCGAATAGAATTTTGAAGTGCCTCATATACTAATCCGATGCACGGGGAATTCTAATCGTTTCTTCGGTTTGTTATTTAATTGAAATATGAATTCCGGAAGCGCAGGATATGGCTTCGAATAAATATTCGCTGCGATTTTCCTAGATTAATCCGCTGCGCTCCAGCAGCGCGTCCGGATTGGGATCGCGGCCCATGAATTCCCGGAACAGTTGTGCGGGATCTTCACTGTCGCCTTTCGAAAGAATGTTCTTGCGAAATGCCGCGCCCGCGGCGGCGCTGAAAATTCCCTCTTTTCGAAACCGGGAGAACGCATCGGCATCAAGGACTTCCGCCCACTTATAGGAGTAATACCCGGCAGCATAGGCCACCGGACTTGAGAACAGATGGGTAAATCCGGCGAGCATGCCGTAATCCTCCGGAAGCGGGGCCGGTGAAAATCGCTGCAACACCCGGCGGCCGTAAGCCATGACGTCCTCTTCCGGATTCTTCGCGAAGCGCCGGTGCAGCGCGAGATCCACCACGCCGAAGCCAAGCTGGCGCATTTGAGCGTTGGCGGCGCGAAAATTCCTGGCGCGTTTCATCTTCTGGAACAAGTCTTCGGGAATCGCCTCGCCGGTTTGCCAGTGGCGCGCAAACAGATCGAGCGCTTCGCGCTCCCAGGTCCAGTTCTCCATGATCTGCGAAGGCAGTTCCACGAAATCCCAGGCAACATTCGTGCCGGCCAGGCTCCGCACTTCGACGTCGCTTAAGCAATGATGCAGCAAGTGCCCGAATTCATGAAAAATGGTCTCCGCTTCCCGGTGCGTGAGCAGCGCGGGCTTCCCATCCACCGGAGGCGTCAGGTTGCCGCAAATCAACCCGACGTGAGCCGTGCCGAGCCGGCTGGTGGGGCTCCCGGTGATCAGGGAATCCATCCAGGCGCCGCCGCGCTTGTTCTCGCGCGGGAACCAGTCCGCATAAAAGGCAGCGAGTTTGCGCCCGGTCGAGGGCTCTTCGATCCGGTAATATTTCACGGCCGGATCCCAAACCGGAGCGCCCGTTTCCTCCACCACGCGAATTCCATAGAGCCGCGAGACAATCTCGAACATGCCCGCAATCACCTGTTCCACGGGGAAATACGGGCGCAGCTCCTCTTCATCGAAGTCATAACGCTTCTGCCGCATCTTCTCCGCCCAGTAGCCGATGTCCCACGGCTCGAGCGTCATCCCCGCGAATTCGCGGAGTTCCTGGTTCTCGCGCTCAAACCGGGCTTCCGTCTTCCCGGTCAACCCCGTGAGGAATGCCTCGGCGGTTTCGCCGTCATGCGCCATGCGGTCTTCGAGCACCAGGTCGGAAAAGTCGCGAAAGCCCAGCAGCGACGCTTTCGCCTGGCGCAGTTCGAGAATCTTCCGGATCAGCGGGCGGTTGTCGCGGTCCCCGGAAGTCGCGCGCCGGTTATAGGCGAGCCAGCAGTCCCGGCGGATATCGCGATCGTCGAGATAAGTCATCAAAGGAAGGTAGCTGGGCGCCTGGAGAGTAAAACGCCAGCCGTCCTTCCCTTTGGCCTCGGCGCTCGCTCGCGCGGCCGCGCGGGCGCTCTCCGGTAAACCCGCCAGCTGCGCTTCGTCGGTGACGATCAGCTCGTACTCGTTCGTAGAATCAAGAACGTTTTCCGCGAACTTCGTGGTCGCCCTGGTAAGCTCCACGTCGAGTTCTTCGAGCTTTTTCTTTTGGTCCGGATTGAGTTCCGCGCCGTGGCGGCGAAAGCTGTCCACGGTCTTCTTTAACAGACGGGCGCGAACCGGCGGCAGAGCCCTGGCCTGGTCCGAGGCCGCGCACGCCTGCACGGCTTTCCATAGCCCTGCGTTCAGCGGGATGCCCGCGAAAAACGCGCTGACTTTCGGCTCGGTGGCGTTGTGCGCTGCGCGCAGTTCCGGCGTCGTCGCCACCGATTCCAGATGCCTCACCACGCCCGCCGCGTATTCGAGGTCCTCGGTCGCGCCTTCGAGCGCGGCGAGCGTGTTCTCGTAATTCCGCTCCCCCGGATACGCCGCAATGGCGTCCAGGCGGCGGCCCGCCTGTTGCAGCAGGCGGTCGATCGCCGGTTCCACGTGTCCGGCTCCGATCCGGTCGAAAGGGATCCGGAATTCCATCTTCAGCAGCGGATTCTCGATTGGTTTCTGGGAGTCGTTCATAGTCTCAATCTTTCAGGGTAACCCGTGTTCCGGACGCCGTCCCCGTGCGGGACCGCGCCACTCGCTACCATGGTTTCGATGGCTCGAAGGTGTCCATGGTTCGAATGAAGCGGCTGCGTGCGGCCCTTTCCCTCATCCCGCCGGCGATCTTTCTGGCGTCGTGCTCATCCCGGCCGGCGACCAGCGCGCATGTCGATGGAGTGTTTGAGGCCTATGTTCCCGCCGATGCCGTGTTTCTGGCCGGGGCAGATATCGGCAAAATACGGCAAACCAAAATGTTCCGGATTATGGTGGACGGGGAGGCGAACAGCGGCTTGTCGAGCTTTTCGGCGGTCACCGGACTCGACCCCCGCAAGGATCTGGCGAGCTTCATTTCCTGGTCCGACGGTGAGAAAGCCGTGACGCTGGCGCGCGGCAATTTCAACGAGTCGCAGTTCGCCCTCCGGCTCAACGGCCGCGGACTCAGGCACGTCACGTATAAAGGCGCGAATTTGTATGCAAATGGGAGCGATTCCGTCGTTCTCCTCGATTCTTCCCTTGTCGCCGCCGGCCGGACCGCGTCCATTCACAGTATGCTCGATCGCTACGACCCGGCGCGCCGGCTTCCGCTCGCGCTCGCGGCGCAGCTTAAGAATGTCCCGGAAAATAGCGAGGTTTGGGCGGTCTTTATCGGCGGCTTCGACCATCTGGGCGCGGGCCTGCCGTCCGGCAATCTGGCGGGCGTCATGCAATCTCTCGGAGGAATCAGCAGCGGCTCGGTCGGCCTTGAGGTTACCCGCGGGCTGGATCTCCAGGCTCGTCTCAACTGCCAGAGCAGCGACGCGGCACACCGCGTCGACCAGGCGGCGCGCGGGTTCCTCGCCCTGGGACGCCTCGCGACCGCAGGCAAACAGCCCGATCTCGGACAGGTTTTCGATGCGATCCAGATCAGGCAGGATCAGACGATCGTGAACGTCACCGCCAGTCTTCCCGAGGACCAGGCAGCGAGGTTTCTCGATATCTGGATGAAAAAAGGGAGCTGATGCGGCCGGCGTCAGCCTTTCAGCGCGCCCACGACACTTCGCGGCGGAGGAATCGCCCCACCCAGGTTAATGGAGCCTCCACCCTCACTCACGTAGTTCCGGTTCCAGGATGGGATCTCCACTTCCACATCGCCCGTTACGACGCATTGACATCCTAAACGGGAACGCAGAGTCAGCCCGGGAGCCTGATCCAGACGATCCAGTTCGTCTTCGTCGGCCTCCGAGAGATTTTCTTCACCGCTCTTCACAATCACGTGGCAAGTCGTGCAGGCGCAGCTACCGCCGCAGGCATGTTCCAGGTGAATCCCAAAGTTCAAACAAACGTCGAGAATGGATTCCGGCTTCCCATGCTCCTCGTAAGGGAGTTTCCCCAGCTCAAACTCAACCGTCTTCCCGTCAATGGTTACCTTCGGCACAACCTGATTGTAGCAGGATATAGGACCATTTTGCACCTATATCCGGCCATCTTTCAGTAAGATGCCATACAGTACAGGGTCTTTTGAAGGCTGCTCCGTTCGATGTGTCATTAGACCACACACCCAACAAAAGAAGCAGTTTGACGAATCCCGATAGCGTTCTTTTTGGCCGCCGGAATATACTGCCAAAGTAGTTACGTAGTTTACCTGTCAGGCAAGATACGCTTTCTCGGCTGGCAGAGATCACCAAGGGAGTCAGGACGAGGGTTCGTCGAAGCAATAAACATGCATAAGCCAATCAAATATGTAGAGAAGGCGGTAACCAAGGCTGCAGGCGCGGCTTGGGTGGTCTTTGACAAGTTGAACCAGATTCATCAGAATCCGGGGTTTACGCCGAAGTGGTCGGACAAGCCGCTTCTGAAGAGCTACGAGAAAGTGAAACCGACGTTGGGCTGGCCGCGGACTACGGATTCGCTCTGCCCGAAGTGTATTCCCGAAACCCGTAAGAGAATTCTGGACGGCGAGCTTCCGGTCGAGATCCTCCGCAACGAGAAGGTGGGCGAGATCAAGGCGCAGATCATTGAGCGCGACGGCAGGATCTACATGCAGAAGGAATGCCCGATACACGGGAAATTCGAGGACTTGATGTCCATCGATCCCGCGTTTTCGGAGCATCTGGAGCGCACATTCCCGGGCCGCGACATTCGCGCCCACAACGACGAGAAGCTTCACAACCACGGTTCCAGCAACATCACGCACGGCCGCGGGTCGGTGCTCACCATCGACTTGACCAACCGCTGCAACATGATGTGCGACCCGTGTTTCATGGACGCCAACCAAGTCGGTTTCGTCCACGAGTTGAGCTGGGAAGACATCAAGCAGCTCCTCGATAACGCGATTTCCATCAAGCCGCGGCGTCAGATGTCGGTGCAGTTCTCGGGCGGCGAGCCAACGCTCTCCCCCTACTTCCTGGATGCTTGCGCTTATGCCCGGAAGGTCGGATACAACAGCGTCCAGGCGGCCACGAATGGCATCGAATTCGCGAAGAGCCTCGACTTCTGCAAGAAGGCCGCCGAAGCGGGCCTCCGCTACGCCTACCTCCAGTTTGACGGCATCGGCAACGCCCCCAATTCCCATCGCGCCGTCGGCAACCTGTTCGACGTGAAGATCCAGGCGATCGAAAATCTTCACAAGTCGGGCGTTGATATTGTTCCGGTGACCACGATCATCAACGGCATTAACAACGAGCAGGTTGGGCAGATCATCAAGTTCGCGCTCGATAATCCGAAGAAAATCTCTTTCCTTTCCTTCCAGCCCGTCTCCTTCACAGGCCGCGATGAGGCCATTACGGAAGACCGCCGCCGCGCGCAGCGCTACACGCTGTCGCACCTGGCCCACGATGTGAAAAACCAGGTTGGCATGGGCGAGCCCACGCGCGACTGGTTTCCGATTTCTTTCATGAGCACCTTCTCCGACTGGGCCGACCTGATCCACGGGCCGGAAGCCGATTGGGGCCAGCTTTCCTGCGGCTGCCACCCGAACTGCGGCGTCGGCATGGCCGTGATGGTGGACAAGGAAACCAAGGAATTCAAGCCGGTTACCGAGTTCTGGAACGGCGAGCAGCTCGCCAAGGACGTGGCGCGAGTGAACGACGCGGCGCGCGGCCGGTTCCTTTCCGTGCTTGGCATGGCGCTTGCCGCGCTGCGCAACTACGACCCGTTTAAGGCGCCCACTCACTTCCGGTTGAAGGACCTGCTGATGAAGATGGACAAAACCTTCGGCGCCACCGGCCGGAACTACGGCAAGGTTTCCGGCGACCGCACGCTGACCGACATCGAGCAGCGCCGCAAGGACCGCTGGAATTTCCTCTTCATCGCGGGCATGTGGTTCCAGGATCTGTTCAACTACGATTTCCGCCGCACCGAGCAGTGCATCATTCCCTACGCCACGCAAGACGGTGAGATCTCCTTCTGCGCGTATAACACGGGCGTGGGCTGGCGCAATATCATCGAGAAGATGCACATGACGGCAACGCTCACCAAGTGGTACGAGGAGAAGGGCCGCCACGAGATCTTCGCCGGCAACAAGAAGGTGAACCTGACCACGACGGAGCATACGCTGGTGCTTAACGAGGACGCCGTGCATGCGGACCGCCAGCACGATCTGGACAATCTCGGCATCGCCAAGACCGCGCGCGAGGAAAAAGCCCGCGCCCGCGACGCCAAGCTTGCCGCCCAGCAACGGGCGAAGGACGCGGAAATGATGAAGCTCTACAAAGAGCACGTCCTCGGCCAGAAGCCGGTGGAGGGACTGGTGACGCTCGATTCGATCCTGCCTGTCGCGAAGCCCTCAGCTCCCGCCGCTCCGGCTGAACAGCGCGAAGAAGTCGGCTCCTTCGGCGACTAGGACCATTCGAGTCAGAAAGACAACAACCGCCCGGGTTCGCCCGGGCGGTTTTTTATTGCAGGCCGCTACTTCAGTTCAATTAACAAAGTCCGGTAGGCTTTCGATCCCAGAGTCCGCAGCACGGGCGCGACTTCTCCCTTCGAGTGCCAGATGACGTCACCCGATTTCCGCTCGCGGATCGTCTTCTCCTGAGTGGTGGAGTCGGTCCGCTCATACCGGCAGTCGTCCAGAAAGACGATGACCTGATCCGATTGCCGCGTGTAACGGGATCGTTCCGCGCCGGGAGTATAGATAATCTCGGACACTTTCACTCGCGCATTTTCGAGTTTCACGCTGGAGCTTAAGGCCGGAACGGCTTCGACCACCGCCAGCGTCAGAAACGAAGAGAGAACCGCAGTAAGAATCAGCCGGAGTTTCATACGTCCAGCTTAAACCGGGGCGCCCGGCGTTAGCGCACGATCGACTGAATCGCTTCCAGTTCTTTGCCCGCTTCGGACCATTTCCCCTGTGCAGCCAGATCGCGATACCGCTCCAGGTGGCGGCGAATCTCGCCGATGCGCGGATCATTCGCGGGGACCGCCGGCAGAGCGGCCGGCGCCGCCGTGCCTGTGGCGGCCGCAGGAGCCGCCGCTCCCGAAGGAGCTGGCGCAGCTTCGCCCATCAGCGAGGCCAGTTGAGCCAGCGCTTCGTCATACGTGTCCGTGTAAATGAGCCGGTCCCCCATGGCGAGCACTACTTTCTTCAACTGCGGCATCTGCGCCTGCATCGCCTGAATGTAGAAAGGCTCCACGTACAGGAAGGTGTTGTCAATCGGCAGCACCAGGATCTGGCCGTGCAGCACCTGAGACCCCTGCTGGTTCCACAGCGTCAAGTCCTTGGAGATGTTCTGATCCTGATTGATGCGCGCCTCCATTTGCCTCGGCCCGTTGAGAATCACCTGCCTGGGAAGCTGAAGGAACTGCACCTCGCCCAGATGCTCCCCATCGCAGCGCGCCATCATCACGCTGATCAGGTTCTCCCGGTCGCGCGGCGTGAAGGGGATCATCAGTAGAAATTCGGCCGACTTTTCCCCGGGGAGACTCGCCACCACATAGGCGGGCTCCACCGCGACCGCCTGCCGCGACTGATCGGAAATGTCCTTCGCGATGTCCCAGGCGTCACTCTTGTTGTAGAAAGTCTCCGCATCGCGCACGTGAAACGCCCGGTATGCCTCGGCCTGAATCCGGAACATCGTCTCGGGATAGCGGGCATGGGCGCGGATATCCGGCGGCATCGCCGATTTTGGCTCAAACAACCGGGGAAACAGATTCCGATACGCGCGCAGCAGCGGGTCCTGTTCGTCGAAGACGTATAGATGCGCGCTCCCGTCGTAGGCATCCACGGTCGCCTTCACGGAATTACGGATGTAGTTCACCGGGCCGGCTCCCGGCACATCGATCGCGCGGGAATAAGGATGGACATTCGACGTCATGTAGCCGTCCACCATCCAGACCAGCCGTCCGCTGTCGGTCAAAACCAGATACGGGTCATCATCCCAGACCAGAAAGCCGGCCAGCGCATCCAGCCGTTCCGAAACTCTGCGGCGGATCATCATCCGGCTTTGCGGCGTAAGATAGCTCGTTAGCAGAATATTCCACTCGCCTTGGGAGAGGGCCGCCGCGGTTCGAAGAAAGACCGACGAAATCGGGAAACCGCCCTTGCCGTCATAACGAGTGTTGACACTTTCCTTTCCGGTCGCATACTGAAATTCGGGCTGCGCGGTGCGGACGAAGACTGGCTCATGCACCGTCTCGCCGTAGTAAATCTCCGGGCGCGTAAACTTGAGCCCGGGGGCTTTTACCACCGGCGGCGCATCCTCGATATAAAGCACCGGCGAGCCGTCCGGCCGGATGCTCTTCGCCTCCGCCATCACCATGCCGTAGCCGTGGGTATAGATGAACGCCGGATTGATCCACTGCCTCGCCGCGTCTCCCAGCAGATTCACGTCAATCTCGCGCGGCGTCACCAGTACCTGCGTTAACTGTCCACCGATGTCATAGCGATCGGCGTCGATCTTCGAATAAATATAGGGGCGCAGCGGCTGAAGCTGTGTAACCGCGGCGTGGAAAGCGCGCCAGTCCCAGAGCCGGACGTTGTCGAGCAGCGCCTTGTTAGCCGCCAGGTTGATTTTCGTCTCCGGCACCGCGTCGAATGGCACTTCCTTGGCCTTGGCCTTCTCGTCCAAGCCAAACGCCGACCGCGTCGCCTCGATGTGCCGTTCGATGTACGGCTTCTCCAGGGATACTTCGCTCGGGCGCACATAGGTGGCCGAGACCACCGGGGGCAGAGCGGTGCGAATCACGATGGCCGCCGCGAGGATGAACAGCCACTTGAAGCGCCCCATCAGAAGCGCCACGGCAGAAATCACGCAGGCCGCAAACATCATCCAGAGCAGCGGCAGCACGATGTTTTCATCGACGTAGTCGACGCCCACCATGAAGCCGTGGTCGTCCAGCAGCATGGCGTACCGGTCCAGGATGTAGCGCAAGCCGAGAAGGGCCAGGAAAATGGCGCCCACTACCCGCAGAAAGCGCGATTGCAAGGCCTCCTGCCAGCGAAACGCAGAGAGGTCAATCGCCATCCCCTCGCGAAGCTGAAGATCCGGGATCTGATCCTTCAACGCCCAGAAGCGCTCGGTGAGCCAGTACACCAGCGCGCCCATCACAGCGACCACTTCGGCGAGCCGCAGCACCATCGAATAGAACGGGAGTTCGAAAAGGTAAAAAGAAAGGGCCAGGCCGAAAACCGGATCGCGCCAGCCCGGTCCGGTGAGGCCGCGTCCGCCGAAATAGCGAACGGCGGTCCAGTTGTCCATGGTCGAGAGCGCCACCAGAACGGATAGCCCAAGAATTCCCAACACCGACAACCTCGCGTAGACGCGATGTTCCCGCAAGCTGGTTCCGGCCCGCTTCATGCCGAGCGCGTGCGCAACCCAGAACACCACGAACGCAACGATGGTCGCGAGCACTCCCGGCGTCACGCCGTAAAGCAGCATGCTCACCCAGGTCTGCAATTGCCCCATCTCGCGCCACCACTCGAAGTCGATGATCCACGATGCGATGGCTCGCGCGAAGAAGAGCAGCAGGACGAACGCGGCGATCAAATATCGCCAGACGTGCGACTCCCGGGCTCGTCCCCTGATTTGTCGATGTTCCAAGATGTTCTTATTAAATCAGCATCGGGCTTATTCCGCTTGCCAGACCACGACGCCCTTGACGATAGCCGCCACCGGGCCTCCGCGGAACACATGCCCGTCAAACGGAGAGTTGCGGCTCTTCGAAAGCGACTTATTCAGATCGTACGTCCACTCCCGCGCCGTGTCGAAGATGGTTACGTCGGCCGGCGCTCCCACCGACAACGTTCCCCGCTTCAGTCCGATCACGCCGGCGGGACCGCTGGTGAACAACTCTACCATCCGCCGCAGGCCGATCAGCCCGGGATGGACCAGTTTCTCGAGCGTTAATCCGATTGCCGTTTCCAGCCCGAGAATCCCGAACGGGCATTTTTCGAACTCCTGCATTTTGTCGCTCCCGGCGTGAGGAGCGTGGTCTGTCGCAATCGCGTCAATCACGCCGGACGCGAGACCGCGCCCCACCGCGCAGGCATCCTCGCCGGCACGCAACGGCGGCTTCATTTTGTAATTGCTGTCGTAAGGAGGCATGGCCTCGTCGGAAAGAGCGAAATGATGCGGGGTGGCTTCGGCGGTCACCTTCAGCCCGTGCGATTTCGCGAATGCCACCATGTCGATGGCGCGCCGCGAGGAAATGTGCGCCACGTGGAAGCGCGCGCCCGTGAGTTCGGCCAGTAGAATGTCCCGCGCCACCATCACGTCTTCCGACGCCGCCGGTATTCCGCGCAGTCCTAGCCGCACGCTCCGAATTCCTTCGTGCATGTCCCCGCCCGCGCTAAGATTCAGATCCTCACAGTGATCAATCACGGGCAGCCCGAAGGCGTGCGCCATTTCCATCGCGCGGCGCATCAGCCGGGCATTCATCACCGGACGGCCGTCGTCGGAAATTGCGATAACGCCGGCGTCCCGCATGGCGCCGATGGAGGCCAGCTCCTCGCCCGCGCTGCCCTTCGTGATCGCGCCGATAGGGAACACATTCACTTTCGCGAGGCGCTCCGCCCGCTCGACGATATAGCGGGTCACGGTGGCGTTGTCGTTCACCGGAGAAGTATTCGGCATGGGGCAGATGGAAGTGAATCCGCCGGCGGCCGCCGCGCGCGTCCCGGTTTCGATCGTTTCCGCGTGTTCGAAACCAGGTTCCCGCAGGTGTACGTGAATATCGATAAAACCGGGAGCGACGATCATGCCCGAGGCGTCGAACTGCTCCGCCCCGGACGGGTCCAATCCGGCTCCGACGGCGGCCACCTTGCCATCCTCCAGGAGCACGTCCGCCGGGCCGTCTATCCGGTTGGCCGGATCGATGACGCGCCCGCCGCGGATGATGAGTTTTGCCATAACCTAGTTCCGCAGAATCCTTTCGAGCACCGCCATCCGCACCGCCACGCCGTTCTCGACCTGGTTCAGAATTGCGGAGCGCTGTGAATCGGCCACCTCGGAGGAAATTTCGCGGCCGCGGTTGATCGGCCCCGGATGCATCACGATGGCGTCGGGCCGCGCCAGTTCCATATGCTCCAGCCGGAGACCGAAAAACCGGAAATATTCGGCTGCCGGAAACGCCGCCTCGTGCTGGCGTTCCAACTGCACGCGCAGCATCATGATGACGTCGGCGTCGCGCAGCGCTTTGCGGATATCGTACGTCAAATCCACGCCCGGGGCGAGCTGCTTCAACTCCGGCGGCAGCAGCGGCGCGGGGCCGCACAGCACGATGCGCGCCCCGAATTTCGACAGCAGGTGAATGTTCGACCGCGCCACCCGGCTGTGCGAAATGTCGCCGATGATCGCCACCCTGAGTCCTTCCAGTTTCTTCCCCCGGTCCAGAATGGTGCGCGCATCGAGCAGGGCCTGCGTGGGATGCTCATGCGTGCCGTCTCCGGCGTTCACGATGGGCGTGTCCAGATGACGCGCCAAAAAATGCGGGGCGCCGGAGGCCGCGTGGCGCATGATGATCGCGTCCGGCCGCATCGCCGCAAGCGTATTCAGCGTATCGACCAGGGATTCGCCTTTGGAGACGCTGGACGCCGCTGCGCTGATGGAGATGGCATCCGCCCCCAGCCGCTTCGCGGCAATCTCGAAACTCGTGCGCGTACGGGTGGAGTTCTCGAAAAACAGATTCACCACCATGCGCCCGCGCAATATGTCTTTGTGATCCTGGCGCGATTGAAAAGCACACGCCCGTTCGAGGATGGCTTCAATCTCCCCGCGATCCAGCGGTTCGATGCCCAATAGCCCGCGCATTCGTCTCCTACTTATTTACCGCCCGCTCCACGAGGAGAACTTTTTCCATCCCGTCCACCTCCTGAAACTTCACTTCAATGATCTCGTCGTCGCTGGTTTGCACCATGCGGCCCACGTACTTCGCCTCAATGGGCAACTCGCGGTGGCCCCGGTCGATCAGCGTGAGCAGTTGCACCCGCGCGGGCCGTCCGTGTTCGAACAGCGCATCGAGCGCGGCGCGGATGGTGCGCCCCGTGTAGAGCACGTCGTCCATCAACACGACATCCTTGCCGGTCACCGGAAAGCCAATTTCGGTGCCGTTGTGGACGGGCTTTTCGTCCACTGTCGACAGATCGTCGCGGTACAGGGTAATGTCAAGAATACCCACGGGCACCTCGCGATTTTCGAGTTCCCTGATCTTCGCGGCCAGCCGCAGCGCCAGGGGAACGCCGCGCCGGCGAATTCCGATGAAGGCAAGCTGGTCCAAATCGGTCGTTTTTTCGAGCACTTCATGCGCCAAGCGGACCAGGGTACGGTTGATCTCCGACGCGCTCATCAGTTGGGCTTTTTCGCGAGTTAAGGGCATGGTAGCCAAACGTTCCAGGATAACATTACCCGGGGAAGGACATTCTTTTAAAGGGAAGGCCATCTCAATGAGACCATATGCAGTCCACCCCGAGGAGGAATCCGGCAATCCCGAGTGTGATGCCCATTACGCGAAAACTTCGGAGGTAACTCGCTTTTGGCCTTGGCCCTAACGATTCGAAGTTCTTCCAACCCCAGATCCGTGCAGCGGGTACGGGAAAAACCGCTATGAGCGTCCCGAGCGCGAAAGTGATTCCACTGATGAAGAGGACCATCGGGATTGTCGCCGGACCTGTGTCCGGTTTTTGCGGATTCCCCAGTCAGCCACGCAGCGGCGGCGAAACGGCTCTACGGAGGAAACGACCCCACGGGCAGGATAAGTTGAATGCGGCGAGGCGCGGAAGAGACTCAAAGGGCGATGTCCGGAAATCTTTTGAGTGACGGCATTCAGGCCCGGCGAAATCATCCGGCCAATCGCTTGATTGTCTGAGCACCGGAGGCATGCGGCGCCAAACAGGCGCAAATATCTTTGCGGTAGAGGAGGTTGCAGGTATTTGACCGGCACCTTGCCCCGTCAGAGTTGTCACAGCGGTTCCGGCGGGCGACCGTCGCTTCGCACCAATTACCCAGAAGATCGGGCAAGTACCCGGAAGAGCGGGTTCATCCACGTCCGCCAACGCTTCCCATCAGCCCGTTCCGCGATCACCGATGCCATAATGGACAGTTCACCGCAAATGCTTGCCCTAGAACGGTTGTGGGAACGGCAAAACCGTACGCCGGTGCTGATCACGAGCGCTGCCATCACGATCGCGGTTGCCATCGTCGATTGGTGGACGATGCCGTACGTGTCGCTCGGTTTTCTTTATCTTTTCCCTGTGATGCTTGCGGCCGCATTCATCCCTCGATCGGCCATTCTCCTTCTCGGCGTTGTTTGCGCCGTTCTCGCGGAGGCGTTTAGCTCACTCGGCAGATCGTTCACGAGGCTTGGACTTGAAGCGCTGGCACTGGTGGGATGTGGGTTATTTGTGGCAGAGCTGGTCCACAATCGGCGGATGAGCCTGGAAACGCAGGAGAAGTTGAAAGCACTCGTCGAGACCAGCCCGGCGGCAATCGTCACTGTTGACGAGCGGGGCAATGTCGAACTGGCGAACCAGGCCGCGGTGGAGCTCATGTCTCCCCGCGAGGGCACGCTAATTGGCAGCCCGATTGCGGCATTTCTGCCCGAGTTGCATCACGCCCTCCGGTGGGAAGAGGCGCCCCAATTTCGGACGTCCATGCAGTGCCTCGGGCATCGCGGCAATGGGGAAACCTTCATCGCGGATGTCTGGTTCTCGACATACAAAGAAGGCCTCAGCCCCAAAGTGGCGGCCATCATCGGAGAAGTACCGGAAGACACGTCCACACCCCCCAGTGCCTCACCGCAAGACCAGGACCGGCTCTCGTTAAATCCCCGTGAAATGGAGGTCTTGCGATTTTTGGTCCAGGGACTCTCCAATAAAGAGATCGCCGCCAAGCTGGAAATTTCGGAAAGCACGGTTAAGAACACGCTTCAGCAGCTATTCACCAAGGCTAGCGTTCGAACCCGCAGCCAACTCGTGCGGGTGGCAATGGAGAGCTACCGGAAACTGCTCTGATGGGCGGCTAAGGCGCTGAAAATCGGTTCAATCAAAAGATTATCCGCACGATTGGGCTGCCGCGCGGCGCGGCTTGGAACGAATCGCGTGCGTCCAGCGCGGCTAACGCCGCATCCTTAGCCGGGAGATCGCCCCACTCGCCGAAGCACTTCCTCCTAAATCGAACGATTGCCCGCTACGCGCCCGCCGCGGTGGCGCACGGAGAGGCAATCGAAAGAACTCCTTACTTAAACATAAGATTGCTGGCCGTTGTTCTCCTTCCGAGATAGTTTTGTGTTCGACGGAAGTGGACGCCTCCGTGCGCGCTCCGGCGCCCATTTTTAACAATCCCGATGAAGAAATGTTTAGATGTTCCAATCGCCCGCAATATCGCAGACCCTCCGCTTCGGCGGGCAAAACGAGTCGCCCTGTTCGTGTTGCTCCTTCAGATGGCCGCGCTTGGTCAGACCGCCTTCTCGTGGGAGGAAATCAAGGCGAAATTCGAAGCCGCAAATCCGACACTGAAAGCAGCTCAGCTCGACGTCGACGAGTCACGTGCCGCGGAGATCACCGCGTACCTGCGCCCGAATCCGGATTTCACATTTTCAGCGGACGGGGCACAAATCAGCCGGAACCAGGGTGTGTGGCAGCCATTCAGCGGAGTGGTAGAGACACCCGGCATCAGTTATCTTCACGAGCGCAGGCACAAACGCGGGCTTCGCCGCGACGGCGCCAGAGCATCCACCGCGATTGCCGAATCCGCCTCACTCGACCAGGAACGCGGACTATTGTTCACACTGCGCAATGCGTTTGTGGGAATTTTGCAAGCCAAAGCCGTTCTCCAAACGGCCCGGGAGAACTTGAACTACTGGGACCGAGAGCTCGATTTGAATCGCCGCCGCCTCAACGCCGGCGATCTCGCCCAAGTGGACCTGAACAGGCTCGAGTTACAGAGGGTGCAATTCGAGGCGGACTTTGAGACCGCCACCGTTAACCTGCGCACCAGCAAAATCCAGTTGCTGACACTGCTCAACGACCGAACACCGATCAATGGGTTTGACGTGACCGGATCGTACGATTTCAACGAGACAATGACGCCCTTGGAGCAATTCCGGAAGATTGCGCTGGAGACGCGGCCGGATTTGAAGGCGGCGAACCAGAGCGTGAACCTGGCCAAGATCAATCACCAGCTTGCAATTGCGAATGGATCGACCGATCCAACCTTCAGCCTCTGGTACTCGCATAACTCTTCGTTCAGTAACTCGTTCGCCAACGAGACCATGGGCGGAAGCATCAACATTCCGCTGCGGATCTTCGATCGCAACCAGGGGGAGAAGGCGCGGACGCAGATCGACATCCAGCGCAGCGAGCAGTTGAGGGATGCAACCCAAGCCGGAGTATTCAGCGATGTCGATTCGGCGTACTGGACTCTGGTGCAGGCCTTGAATCTGCTGAAACCTTACAAGGCGAAGTACCTGCCCCTGGCCGAGGACAACCGGAACAGGATCTCGGTTGCGTTTCGAAACGGCGGCGCCTCTCTGCTGGATTTTCTGGATTCGGAAAAGGCCTACCGGGATACACGACTGGCCTACCTCACTCTAATAGGCTCGTATTTAACTGCTGGCACGCAGATGAATATGGCAGTCGGCCGGGAGGTTATGCCATGAATCGTCCCCTCCTTCTCAAAACAACGTTTCTGCTGCTCGCAGGCATATTCGCGATCGGCTGCGAACGGACGGTCACCGCACACGGCCCCGGTGCGGACGGAACGGGTCCGGTTCCAGCGAAAATCGAGTCCGACTTCGATTCCACCAATTTCAGAGTCGATCATCCGGAACGGTTCCCCGTGGCGGCCGCTGGCGAGCACACGACCGCGCCGGAACTAAACGTCACGGGTGTGGTTAGTCCCGATGTCTCACGTCAGGTTCCGGTTCCATCACTCGCCACCGGACGCGTGGTCGAAATCGATGTTCGCCTTGGGGACACTGTCAAAAAGGGCCAACTTCTTTTCAAGGTTCGAAGCACCGATATCGCAGGCGCTTATTCCGACTATCAGAAAGCGATAAAAAACGAACAGCTTGCGGTCAAGAATGAGCAGTTGGCCAAGATTCAACTGGATCGCGCAACGTTGTTATTTGAGGATGGCGCGATCCCGAAGAGTGCTTCAGAAACCGCACAGAACAACCGGGCCTCCGCGCAAACAGCGCTCGAAAACGCGAGAATCGATGTCCAGACCGCTACCGAGCATCTGAAGATGCTTGGCGGCGACCCAAACCGTGCATCGGGCACGGGCATCATCGAAGTGTACTCCCCCGTTTCCGGAGTGATTACGGACCAGCAGATTACCGACCAGTCCGGCGTTCAGGCTCTCACTCCGCCGAACCCTCTCACAATTTCAGATCTCTCGCACGTGTGGATCATCTGCGATGTCTATGAGAACAACCTGTCACAAGTACATGTCGGCGAGTACGCCGATATCCATCTGACGGCTTTTCCGGACCGTGTCCTGCGCGCGCGCATTGCAAACATTCTTCCGATTCTTGATCCCAATCTGCGCACCGCCAAGGTCCGATTGGAGATTGAGAATGCGGGGATTCTACCCTTCGGTATGTTCGTGACAGCAACCTTTCATGGCAGCACCGCGGAACGGCGGGCTACGGTGCCAGCAGCCGCCATCCTGCACCTGCATGACCGGGAATGGGTCTATACGCCATCGGGAAACGGCGCGTTCCGTCGCGTTGAAGTTACAGGGGGCGCTGTCCTGCCAAACAACTTTCAAGAGATAGTCTCGGGAATCAAGCCAGGCGAGCAGGTGGTCGTCAATGCACTCGTTTTCCAGAACACGGTGGAGCAGTAATGATCGGCAAGCTTGTCGATTTTGCGCTGAAGAACCGATTCTTGGTCCTCGCGGCGGCAGTGCTGTTGTTCGGCTGGGGCGCAATCTCTTTTCATCGACTTCCGGTCGAAGCATATCCGGACGTGGCGAACAGCTACGTCGAGGTGATCACCCAATGGCCTGGTATATCCGCTGAGCAGGTGGAACAGCAAGTTACGATCCCACTCGAAATCGCAATGAACGGGATCTCGGGCGTCGCGCATTTACGCTCGTTCTCTATCTTCGGCTTGTCGGATCTCAAGCTGATCTTTGAGGACGGGACCTCAAATTTTGAAAACCGCGAGCGGGTATTGGAAAGGCTGTCCCAGGTTGCGTTGCCGTCCGGGGTCACGCCGCAAATGGGTACGGACTGGAGTCCCGTCGGCCAGATCTACTTCTTCACTCTTCGGAGCACCAATCCCGCGTATGACGTGATTGAGTTGAAGTCGCTTGAGGATTGGGTCGTAGAGAAAAACCTGAAATCGGTGCCGGACATCGTAGAAGTTGCGACGTTCGGCGGTCCCACCCGCGAATACCAGGTCCGCATCGACCCCAACAAGCTGATAGCGTACGGCCTGAACCTGTCCCAGATAGAGCAGCAGCTCACGAATAACAATGTCAACGCGGGCGGCAGCTTCATCCAAGCCGGACTACAGCAGATCAACGTTCGTGAAGTGGGTCTTGTGAAGAATACGCGCGACATCGGCGACACGGTCATTTTGACCAAAAACGGCACTCCCGTCCACGTGCGGGATATCGCGATTGTCGCGCAAGGCCCGAAGATTCGTCTGGGGCACTTCGGCAGATTGATCCGCCGGGAAGATGGAAGAATCATCGACAACGAGGACGTTGTCTCAGCGTGGGTGGCCATGCGGAAGGGAGCAGACGCGGAACCAACGCTGGCCGGGCTGCATGAAAAGATCAAGGAGCTTAACGATCGCATTTTGCCCGCGGGAGTGAAGATCGTTCCATTCCTCGACCGCAGCGATCTGGTGCATTACACAACAAACACCGTGCTGCACAATCTCGCCGAAGGCATTTTCCTGGTCATCATTATTCTATTGTTGTTCCTGGGAAATGCTCGCGGCGCCCTGATCGTCGCGCTCACCATCCCTTTTTCTCTGCTTTTCGCGGCCACGTGCCTGAGGTTCAAGGGGATTCCAGCCAACCTGCTTTCACTTGGCGCTTTGGATTTCGGAATGGTGGTGGATGGCGCGGTTGTTATGGTGGAGAACATCGTTCGTCATCTGGGCCGGCCTAACGATGACACGCGTACCGTGAAGCAGAAAATCTTCGATGCGGCACACGAAGTTCAGCGTCCTGTATTCTACGCCATCGCCATAATCATCACCGCATATCTCCCGATCTTCACGTTGCAGCGTGTTGAAGGACGCCTATTCAAGCCCATGGCCTGGACGGTGGCCTTCGCTCTGCTCGGCGCGATCCTGTTCTCGATGACGATCGCGCCGGCGCTGGCAAGTCTGTTTTTTCCCAAAGGTACACGAGAATGGCACAACCCGGTGATGGCGTGGCTCACCGCCCGTTACAGCGTAGCCGTGAGATTTGCGATCCGCATGCGTTATCTCACGGTCGGTGCGGCGGCGGCGATTTTGCTGGTGGCGCTTTGGCTCGGAACTTTCATAGGTTCGGAGTTTCTTCCGCATCTCGACGAAGGCGCACTATGGGTGCGCGGAACACTTGCTCCCAGCACCGGTCCGGATGAGGGGATCCGCCTTGCAAACCAGGCACGGGTCCTTCTCTGCTCATTCCCCGAGGCCACCGAATGCACCAGCCAGGTGGGGCGTCCGGATGATGGAACGGACACAACGGGGTTCTACAACACGGAGTACTACGTTGGTTTGAAGCCCAAAGAGGAGTGGCGGCCGGCATTCCACCGGGACAAGGAGGAACTGATCGCGGCGATGAACCGGGAACTGGAGAAGATCCCCGGCGTCCTCTGGAATTTCTCACAGCCGATCGCCGACAACATGGAGGAAGCAGTTAGCGGCGTCAAAGGACAGCTTGCCACCAAGGTCTACGGCGAAGACCTGAAAACCCTCGAAGACAAGGCGGACGCGATCGTCAAGGTCATGCGGGAAGTCAAGGGAATCGCGGATCTGGGTGTCTTTCGCGTTCTGGGGCAACCCAACTTGAATTTGACGGTGGATCGCACGCAGGCCGCCCGCTACCAGATCAATGTCGCCGATGTTCAGGACGCGATTCAGACGGCGGTGGGCGGGAATGCCTTGACCGAGGTCCTTCAAGGCGAAGCACGATACGACCTGGTCATGCGCTATCTGCCGGAGTACCGCAGCACGCAACAAGCCATTCAGGACATTCGATTGCTGGCGCCCACGGGAGAAAGAGTCTCACTCGCGCAACTCTGCAGGATCGAGGTCCGCGATGGCGCATCGGAGATCTATCGCGAAGGAAACCAGCGCTACATCGCCATCAAGTACAGCGTGCGCGGCCGGGATCTTGGCGGAGCAGTCGAGCAGGCGATCGAGAAGGTCAGCGCTCAAGTACAACTCCCGCGCGGCTATCGCATTGACTGGGAAGGGGAGTACGAGAGCCAAAAGCGCGCTCAGGCCCGGCTGTTCGTGATCGTTCCGTTGACGGTTCTATTGATCCTCATCATCCTCTACAGCATGTTCCGTTCGCTCAAGTGGGCTCTGCTGATTATGGTCAACATCCTGATCGCTCCCGCTGGCGGCTTGCTTGCGCTCCTGCTCACGCACACCAATTTCAGCGTTTCCTCCGGTGTCGGATTCCTCGCCCTTTTCGGGGTGTGCGTTCAGACCGGCGTGATCATGCTGGAATACATCAACCAGCTTCGCGCGCGCGGTCTGGGCATCGTCGATTCGGCCGTCGAAGGGGCAGTTCTCAGGCTTCGCCCCATCATGATGACCAGCCTGGTGGCGACGCTTGGTTTGCTTCCAGCGGCTATTTCACACGGGATTGGCTCGGACTCGCAACGTCCCTTCGCGATTGTAATCGTTGGTGGATTGATTGCAGCACTCGCCATGAGTATCTTTTTGCTTCCGACGCTTTACGTGTGGATCGCACGCGAGGACGACGTGCTACCGGACGCCGATTCCGGAGAGTCGCTCTAGATGCCAGGGGCACGCGACCCGGTGCGCGAGCATCGATGCCGCGCTAAAATGAAAACAGATATGGTGCGTCCTTCCAACGCGCGACCCTCCCTTTTCGGCTGCGACTAATTTCCGGTCTCCCGCGGCCCCTGCCATCGTTGTTCCCACCCAAAGCCTTCAAGGAGATTTCTGGATGCTTACCCGAGAAGCCGTTCAGTCCGATTTGCCCCATCTGGTCACCGCGCCTCCCGGACCCAAGGCGCGGGCCGTCATCGCCCGCGACCACGCGGTCCTTTCGCCCTCGTTGACGCGAGCCTATCCGCTGGTTGTGGCGCGCGGCGAAGGAGCCATCATCGAAGACGCCGACGGAAATCGCTTTCTCGATTTCAATGCCGGCATCGCCGTCGCCGCAACGGGCCATTGCCACCCGCAAGTGGTCCGGGCGATTCAGGAGCAGGCGGGCCATCTCATTCATATGGCCGGCACGGATTTTTATTACGAGAGCATGCCGGCGCTGGCGGAGCGGTTAGCGGCCAGCGCTCCCGGCGGCGTTCCGCGGCGCGTCTTCTTCGGCAACTCCGGCGCGGAGGCGGTCGAAGGTGCGATGAAACTCGCGCGCTACCATACGGGGCGCGACAAATTCATCGCCTTTCTCGGCGCGTTCCACGGGCGCACGATGGGCTCGCTCTCGCTCACCGCCAGTAAGACGGTGCAGCGGCGAAAATTCAGCCCGCTGATTCCGGGCGTCACGCATGTTCCCTACCCCGATGTTTACCGCTCCGGCCAGTCGCCGGAAGAGGCCACCGAGGCGTGTCTCGCCCACATCGAGCGTCTCTTTGAGACCATCCTCCCTCCCGAGGAAGTGGCCGCCATCTTCGTAGAGCCCGTTCAGGGCGAAGGAGGCTACCTGGTTGCACCGCCCGGTTTCCTGACCGCGCTCCAAGCCCTCGCCCGGAAGCACGGAATTCTGATCGTCGCCGACGAAGTGCAATGCGGCATGGGCCGCACCGGCCGGATGTGGGCCTCCTCGCACTTTGAGGGCTTCGCCCCGGATATTCTGACATCCGCCAAGGGAATCGCCAGCGGTATGCCCCTGAGCGCCATCATCGCCCGGGCCGACGTTATGCAATGGACGCCCGGAGCGCATGGCTCCACGTTCGGAGGCAACCCGGTGGCTATCGCCGCGGCCCTCGCCACGCTCGATCTTCTCGAATCCGGGCTCATCGCCAACGCGGAGGCCATCGGCCGGCACATCCTCGCGCGCCTCGCCGAGTGGCCGCTCCGCTTTCCGAACGCCGGCGATGTGCGCGGGCTTGGCCTGATGATTGGCATCGAATTCGTACGCGACCAAACCTCGCGCGAACGGGCTCCCGAAATTCGCGACCAGGTGGAACGCCTGGCTTTCGAGCGCGGAGTGCTGGTCCTGGGCGCGGGCAAGAACACCATCCGTCTGTGTCCGCCGCTGATCGTCACGCGGCGTCAGGCGGATTTCGCCATCGATACACTGGAAGAATGCCTGAAGCTGGCCCAACGGGGCTAAAGGCCGGCAAACGAATTCTGGACGTCGGCTGCGGAATCAATAAATACCCGGGCGCGATCGGGATCGACCGGATCGCCGGGACAAGCGCCGACGTCCTCGGCGATCTTGACCACTTCCCCTTCCCTTTCCGCGACGCCTCGTTCTCCGGCGTCCGCGCGATCCACGTGATCGAGCACGTCGCCGACGTCATCCGCACCATGGAGGAGTTCCACCGGCTGGTGGAGACCGGCGGGCGCGTCGTCCTCGCCACTCCGCACTACACCGATTTCAGCTCGTTCTGCGATCCCACCCACAGGTGGCACCTCAATAGCTTCTCTTTCCGCTACTTTGGGGAAGACCACGGCGGGTTCGGCTATTACTCCAAGGCGCGTTTCCGGGAGATTTCCGTCCATGTCCGGCTACTAGCTTTGTGGCGCTGTCTGGGCTTCGAGTTTCTTGTGAATCGTTCCCGGCGGTTCCGGCGCTTCTGGGAGTATTACCTTTGCTACATCGTTCGCGGCAAGGTGATGGAATTCGAATTCGAAGTGCTGTAGCACGCCCTTAAAAATGCTCGGCTGGCTTTACGTCCTCTCCGATTCGTGGCGCCATCGCGCCCGTCAGCGTATCTGGAATCCGTCGCGGGTTGCCGGACGGCGCGGCGAAGACCTGGCTCATCGGTATCTTCAGAAAGAGGGCCTTACCGTAGTCGCCCGGAACTGGCGGCGGGAAGAGGGCGGCGGCGGGGAAATCGACATCATCTGCCGCGACCTTCGCGCCGACCCGCCCGCGCTCGTCTTTGTAGAGGTCAAATCCCGCCAGAGTGAGGACTACGGGGCGCCGGATCGGGCCATCGGCGAGGAGAAGCACCGGTCCCTGGTTCGCACGGCCCAAGCCTACGCGCGCCGCGCCAGGCTGCCTTGGGAACTTGCTCGCTTCGATGTCGTCAACGTGATCTTTGGGCCACCGTTCCAAATCGACCATCTACGGGACGTGTTTCGAATTGAAGCGGCGCCGGACTCCCGATAAGAAACCAGAGGGCGCGGGCCGGGCATTCGCTCTCGATGACGCACGCCCGGCCCGGTTCCCGGCCCTCCACGCGGGCACGGCCGTTATGGAAGGTCAGGTGGTAAGCCGTTTTCGCCCCATATTGTGCGCGCAGGCCGCTCAAAGACCATCCCGGCCCGGAAACAACCCGAATGGCTCCAGATTCGCAAATCAGAATCGCGGTCTCGGTCCCGGTTTCGCCGCCCGAACGCCACGCCGCTTCCGCTGTTTCCAGCAGGCCCGCGGCGTCCTCGGCAAAATGGCTCACACCTGGCTTATCGAGCGATGCGGCGGAAATATGAATTAACGCTGGCTCAACCCGCCATCGACGGCCATCAACTGCCCGGTCACGAAATTCGACGCGCGCAGGAAATACAGCACCGCGCCGGCAATCTCGTCCGGCGTCCCGCCACGCTGCGCCGGAGTCGCGCGGATCATCGCCCGCGCCCGGTCGTCCGCATCCTCGAACGGAATCACCCCGGGAGCCACCGAATTCACCGTCACCGCCGGCGCCCACGCCTTCGCCAGCGCCCTGGTCAGCATGATCAACCCCGCTTTGGACGCGCAATAGTGCGCATGATCGGCCCAAGGCCGGATTCCCCCGAGGGAACTAATGTTCACGATGCGCCCTTCGCCCGCCGCCAGCATCATCCGCGCCGCTTGCTGGGCGCAGAAAAACTGCGCCTTCAAATTGACGTTGTGGATGAAATCCCAGTCGGCCTCCGTGATCTGTAACGGATCGAAACGAGTGAACCGCGCCGCGTTGTTTACCAGTCCATAAAGACCGCCCAGCCGCGACTCGATGTCCTGGAACATACCGCGGATCTCATCCACGCTTTCGAGGTTGGCGCGGAACAACTCCGCTCCGCCACACTCCCGGGCCGTGGCGCGCGCCTCGGCCTCCGACGTGTAATAGTGCAGCGCTACCCGGTACCCTTCCCGCGCCAGCCGCAGAGCAATCCCCCGCCCGATTCGCTTCGCCCCGCCCGTCACCAGGACCGTTTGCATATCCGCTCGCACCATCCTTATTTATACGACCGGATCGCCGTGAATCTCCACCTGTTCGGGCTCGACGCCTTCCGCTTCCGGCTTGGGCAAACGCCCTGTCCAATTGGCCCAGCCCCAGAAGATCGCCGTCGTCGAACTGAGCGCGCCCGCCACGGCCCCGATCGTTCTGGGACTGTAGCTCTCGCTCGCAATGCCCGCGCACATCATCGACAGCATCATCGTGGACCAGTTCATCGTCTCAATCGTCGAAAAGACTCTCCCCCGAAACTGATTCGAGACGTGCTTGAGTAACTGCGCAAAGTTCAGCACCGAGCTCACCGCCACCGAAGCACGCGAAAACGCGATGAAAAAGAGAGCCCACCAGAACGACTTCATCTGGCTGAACACAATATAGGCGCCGCCGTGTAGCAGATAGCAGATAAACACCGTCCGTTTGTAGCCGGCAAAGGAGAGGCGCTGGCCCAGCCAGTGCGCGAAAATGCCGCCGGAAACGAGCCCGATGCCCGCAAAACCCCAGATAGTTCCGATACCCGCCGTTCCGCGGTTAAACACCAACTCTCCGAAAAGGCTGAACAGGATCTGCGCCGCACCGCCCCCGGTCGCCCAGCCCACGGCTATCAGAGCGATCCCCAAAATCAGCGGCGTCGACTTCATATACCGCAGTCCTTCGGTGTATTCGTGCCACGGACGGGCTACCTTCGACTCGTTCAACTCCTTCGAATCTCCCCGCGCGACCGGCGTTCGCGCGCGAAACGCCTGGCCCGCCACGCGCAGCCGCGAAATGCAGAAGGCGGAGAACAGAAACGAGATTGCGTTAAACAGAAAAGCGATCTCATAGCCTACCAGCGCGCTCAGTCCACCCAGAAATGCGCCCACCGTCAACGTAACCCATTGCGTGGTCTGGGTGACCGAATTGGCGGTGTGCAGTTCGTCCTCACTCGCGATGGCCGGCAGGATCGAGGCGCGCCCGCTGGTGAAAAACGGCGAGGCGAACATCAGCAGCGCGCTGAAAATATAGAGCTGCCACGTCTGCCGGGTTTGATACGCGAGAATGAAACCCAGCGCCATCACCGTCCGGATGATGTCGCTCGCAATCATGATTTTTTTGCGGTCCAGGCGGTCCAGCGTCACGCCTGCCAGCGGTCCGGCGAGAATCGCCGGAATGGCCCGCGACAGCATGATGCCCGTCACCACCAGCCCTGACTTGGTGATGTCGAGGGCCAGGCCGAATACCGCGATGTTATTGAAGTGATCGCCTACTTCGCTCACCACCTGCCCCATCCAGGTGTAGCGGTAGTTGCGATTATGGCGGAGAAGCTCGACGAAGCCGGCCATTTACCCGGCCTCCGGCATGGCTTTAGGAAAAAATTTCTTCACGGACAGTGACGCTTTTCATAAAATCCTGGTCCATCGCATAGCCGAACCCCGCTCCGTCGCGAATCGCGATGGTCCCGCGAGGGGAGACTTCGACCGCCGGCTCAATAATGTCCCGCTTCCAGTAACGCTTGCTCGCCGATACGTCGCCCGGCAGAACAAAGCCCGGCAGCGTGGAGAGAGCGATATTGTGCGCGCGGCCGACGCCCGCTTCGAGCATGCCCCCGCACCACACCGGGATCCCGGCCGCGTAGGCCGCGTCGTGCACCGCCCGTGCACCCGAGAAGCCGCCCACGCGGCCCAGCTTGATGTTGATAATCCGGCATGCCTTCAACCGGATCGCCTGTTCCGCATGATGCGCCGTGCGGATGCACTCATCCAGACAAATCGGTGTCTGCAACTGCGCCTGTAGTTCCGCGTGGTCGATAATTTCGTCGTGCGCGAGCGGCTGCTCGATCATCATCAGCCGGAAGGCGTCCAACTCCTTCAACCGCGCCGCGTCCGCCAGCCGGTAAGCGGAGTTGGCGTCGGCCATCAGCTCGATGCCGGGGAACGCTTCGCGCACCTGCCGGATCACGTCGACATCCCATCCCGGCTTGATCTTCATCTTGATGCGCTGGTATCCGGCGTCCACCTCGACGCGGATCTTGTCGATAAGCTGGGCCACCGAATCCTGAATTCCGATTGAGACGCCGCAGGGAATTTCGCGCCGCGCTCCGCCGCCGATCTCCTTCCATAGGGGCACGCCGTTCCGGCGCGCTTCGAGATCCCACGCCGCCGCCTCCAGCCCTCCGCGAGCCATGAAATGCCCGCGAATATGCTCCATCCTCGCGCCGGCGCCGGCCGCGCTTTCAAGCGGATGATGCAGCAGCCTGGGAATCGCATAATCCCGCAGGAGCAGCCACGCCGCGTCCGTCCACTCCTCGTTGTAGAACGGATTCTCCCCGCAAGTGACTTCGCCCCATCCCGAGACGCCTTCCGACACGGCTTCCACCAGGATGATTTCGCGCTCGTATGTGCGCCCGAAGCTGGTTTCAAAGAAATGCACCAGCGGCATGCGCAGACGGCGCAGCGTTACTTGCTCGATTTTAAATCCCATGTCCCCAGCAGGTACGTCCCCGCTTCCTCGGTTTTCTCAAAGCCCACGACGGCCAGCCCGCGCCCGAAGAATTCATCGAACTGCTCGCCAACCCGCTGTTGAATCGCACGCGCCGCCTTCGGATCGCTCACTCGCAGTTCGGCAATGTTGGACGGCACCGCAATTCTCTCCACCGCAAACGGCCTTTGATGCGGCTTACCATCGAGAATCCCCTGCACGCCAGGACTCGACACCCACCACTCGGCGACGCAGCGGTCGGTCGGCAGCCCGCCGTGCAGAGGGCTTGTCGTGGTCCCGTACTGGTTGAAAACATAGCGCCGCACAATGGCGCCCAGGCGCTCCATGTTGAAGTAGGCGTTCTTGATCTCCAGCGGATCGAAGGTCCATTCGATCAGATCGATCCCGCGAGCGATCGCATCTTTGCGCTGCTCCAGTTTGAGCATCCGGCCCACTCCGGCGTTGCGGTACGCCTGCAGGACGCCCAGCATGTGCCCGTGCAGATAGGTGGCTCCGCCGCTCTTCAATCCCGGAATGGCGAGGCAGAATCCCACCATCTTCCCGCCATCGAAGGCGCCGAAGGCGTGGCCGCCCACTTTGCTCGCAACCACGAAGAGGCGCACTGGCAGCAGTTCGATTTCGTCGAATCCCCAAATCTCCTGCTGGAGCCCAACGGCTTCGGTGAACTCCTCGTGTGTGGTGAGGAGACGCGTCTCAATCATCCGGCTTCTCTTCCTTCTTCGCTTCCGTCCAAAGCCGGTCCATCTCCTCCAGGGTGGATTCGCCCGGCGTCCGGCCCCGCTCCGCCAGGGCCCGCTCCACATATCCGAAACGCGCTCGGAATTTGGCGTTTGTCTTGCGCAGTGCCTGCTCGGCGTCCACCTCCAGGTGCCGCGCCAGGTTCACGACCACGAACAGCAGATCGCCGATTTCGCCCGCCAGCGCATCCTTCTTCCCCTGAACGCGCGCCTCGGCCACTTCGTTCAGTTCCTCGTGCAGCTTTTCCAGAACATCTCCGGTATTGGCCCAGTCGAAGCCGTTGCTCGACGCCTTGCTCCCCAGCGCCTGCGCCTCCACCAGTGCCGGAGTCGAGCGCGGAATCGCTTCCAGCAGCCCGCCCGGCCGCTCCCCACGCCGCTTTTTTTCACCGGCTTTGATCGCGTCCCAGTTCCGCTTCACATCCGCCGGCGTTTCGGCGGTCACATCGCCAAAAATGTGCGGATGGCGCCGCACCAGCTTTTCATTGATCGCGTCGAGAGAATCCGCGATACCGAACAGGCCCGCTTCGGAGGCCATTTGCGCGAAGAAAACCGGCTGTAGCAGCAAATCGCCCAACTCTTCGGAGAGCCCTCGCCAGTCCTGTGCATCGATCGCGTCCATCACCTCGTAGGTTTCTTCGAGGAGATAAGGTTTAATCGTCTCGAAACTCTGCTCCCGGTCCCATGGACACCCGCCGGGGCCTCTCAAACGGGACATGATTTCGATGAGGCGGTCAAATTTTTCGCCCGCCGTTGGACTGTCTTCGCTCATGAAATGTGTGGGAAAACTACCGGATTTTTCAATGTAACATGACGCTCGGCTAAAATAGGGGTATTCAAGGCCACCACGGCTATTAGGGTTCACCAAGGACATAGCATGAGCGACACAGAATTTCCGATTCCTCCGGCAACCTTTGAGTTCCTGACGCTATCGCTGAAGATGCAGGCTGAAATGCAACTGGGGCTGCTGCACTATGGAGAAGGTCAGCCGCCGGAGCCCGACTTCAAACTGGCGCGCCACAGCATTGACATGCTCGCGATGCTGCAGGAGAAAACAAAGGGCAACCTCTCGCTCGAAGAGCAGCGGCTGATCGAAAACTGCCTCACCGAACTGCGCTTTCGCTTCGTGCAGTGCTCGGACGCTAAAAAGTCCGTACCGGCCCCGGACGCCGGCCAGAAGAAGGAAGAAGGCGCAGCGCCCGCGCAGGCCGCCGAGTAAATGCCGTCGAATCCCCTCGCGATCAGGGTCCTCGGCTCGGGAACCAGTTCGGGCGTGCCGACGGTCGGCTGCGAGTGCGCCGTCTGCCGCTCCGCCGATCCGCGCGACAGCCGCCTCCGCCCGTCGATTCTGATTCAATGGGGCGTTTATAACATCCTGGTGGATACCACGCCCGACTTCCGCCAGCAGGCCCTGCGCGAGCATATCGAACACATCGACGCCGTCCTCTACACGCACGCGCACGCCGATCACATTCTCGGCCTCGACGACCTGCGTCCTTTCAACTACCGGCAGAATGCGGCCATCCCGGTGTACGGCTCCGACGACACGCTGAGCAACATCCAGCGCGTGTTTCGTTACGTTTTTGAAAACCGCAGCCCCAACGCGGCGGTCCCGAAAGTCGACTTGCATGTCCTCAACGGCGGCGCGGTCGATCTCTTCGGCCTCCGCTTTGAACCCATTCCCCTGCGTCACGGAACCGGAACCAGCCACGGCTACCGCTTCGGTTCGGTCGCCTATCTCACCGATCACAGCGAGATTCCGGACGAATCGATGGAACGGCTGCACGGTCTGGATGTTCTGTTTCTCGACGCCTTGCGCCACCGCCCGCATCCGACCCACTCGACGGTGGCCCAGTCGCTTGCGACCGTGGAGCGGTTGAAGCCGAAGCGCGCCTTTTTCACCCACATCTCTCACGACCTTCCCCACGCCGAAACTGAGGCCGGACTTCCCGCCAACGTGCGGATGTCCTACGACGGCCTGCGAATCGAGGTGGCGGATCCGGAATGAGCATTCACGTCTATCGCGGCCTCGAATCCGCACCCGCGGACTTTGGCCCGTGCGCCCTTACCATCGGAAACTTCGACGGCGTGCATGCCGCCCACCGCAGCATTATGAAGCGCGTGGCCGAACTGGCCCGCCAAAACGGGTGGAGGGCCGCCGTACTTACCTTCGACCCGCACCCCACCACGCTTGTGGCCCCGGAACGCGCTCCCCGATTGATGACCACGCTTCCGCAGCGCTGTCCCCTGATGGAAAGCGCCGGAATCGATGAAGTCCTCATTCTGCCTTTCACCTGGGAGATCGCCCGCCTTACGCCGGAAGAATTCGTGCGCGACATCCTCGCCGCGCGGTTGAAAGCGCGCGTCGTGCTGATCGGGGAGAATTTTCGTTTTGGAGCCAAGGCGTCGGGGAACACGGACACCCTGGCCGCGCTCGGAAAACAGTACGGTTTCCAGACGGAAGTGCTCCCCGCGGTGCGCCGCCGCAACCGGACCGTCTCCAGCAGCGAAATCCGCCGGCTTATCGGCGCCGGCAACGTGTATCTCGCCGGCCGCATGCTCGAAAGGCCGTATTGCCTCGACGGGAAGGTCGTTTCCGGTCATGGCGTCGGCTCGAAACAAACCGTCCCTACTCTGAACTTGGAAACCGATGCCGGAATTCTGCCGGGCAACGGGGTGTATATCACGCGCACCACCGACCTCGACAATGCCCGCCGCTGGCGCTCGGTCACCAACATAGGCGTTCGCCCCACCTTCGGCGGCGACAGCCTCACCATCGAAACTTTTCTATTGGACCCCCTGGAAGATCCGTCCCCCGCGCGCATCCGCGTGGAATTCCTGCATCGCATCCGCGATGAGCGCAAATTTGAAAATCCGGCGGCTCTAAAAGCCCGCATCCTGCGCGACGTGGCGCACGCTCGCGCGTGGTTCCGGCGGACGGATATACTGGTAGATTCAACGGGACAATCTAGTCGAACCAACCGAAAGGAAGAGGAATGAGTCTGTCTGAAGGAAAATTGCGCCGATTGAAGGCGCTCTCGGATTCCAAGGGCGTAATCGCCGCCGCCGCCATGGATCAGCGCGGCAGCTTAATGAAAGCCATCGCCAAGGCGAAGGGCGTCTCTCCGGATGCCGTCACCGCCGAGGAAATGTCCGAGTTCAAAGTAGCGGTATCGAAGGTTCTAACTCCCCACGCCAGCGCCATCCTGCTGGACCCGGAATACGGCCTGGAAGCGGCCAAGGCACGCTCGAAGAACGCGGGCCTTTTGCTCGCTTACGAAGAGAGCGGCTACGACAACACCAAACCGGGGCGCCTGCCCGACCTGCTGCCTCATGTCTCGGTGAAGCGCATCGGCGAAATGGGCGGCGACGCCGTGAAGATTCTGCTCTATTACAACCCCTTCGACGATCCCGCCGTCAACGACATCAAGGGCGCCTTCATCGAGCGGATCGGCTCGGAGTGCGAGCAGGAGCAAATCCCGTTCTTCCTCGAATTCGTCAGCTACGATCCGAAGGGCGGCAACGAAAAAGGCCTCGAATTCGCGAAGAACAAGCCGGAATACGTGAAGGGCGCCATGAAGGAATACTCCAAGCCGCGGTATGGCGTGGACGTGCTCAAAGTGGAAGTGCCCATTAACGCCGAGTTTGTGGAAGGCTCCAAGGTGTTCAAGGGCGAAAAGGCTTACACCTGGAAAGAAGCGCTGGATCATTTCCGCGAAGCCGCCGAAGTGGCCACCAAGCCGTTCATCTACCTGAGCGCCGGCGTCGACAACGATGTGTTCATCGAAAACCTGGCCATGGCTTCAGAGTCGGGCACGGACTACTCCGGCGTCCTCTGCGGCCGCGCGACGTGGAAGAACGGAATCCCGATCTACGGCAAGAGCGGCGTGAAGGCGCTCGAAGACTGGCTCCAGGACGAAGGCGTGAAGAATATCGCCAAGGTCAACGACGCGTTAAAGACCGCCAAGCCCTGGTATCTCCGCTACGGCCTCACCGCGGCCGCGCTGGCGTAGTTCGAAACCCCTCTCCCAAACCATCCCAACCGGCGGCCCGGCATCAACACCGGGCCGCTGAACCTCTCGTTCACAGAGTCCGCTTACTACCGGCCAGGTCTTCGATTCGACACTCCTCCTGCGCTATCGTTATGGATGGAATTTGAACCGTAGCGCGGAGGCAGAATGCTGTGGAGTTATAGCAAACGCAAAAGAGATCCGCAGCGCGAACGCTTTTTCGGGGCGGCCTTCGGCAGCCTCCGCCAGGATCTTACCTATGCGGTTCGAATGCTGCGGAAGAGCCCCGGGTTCACTCTAGCCGCTGTCCTTTCCCTCGCTTTCGGCATTGGAGCGAACACCGCTATCTTCAGCCTGGTCGATTCGGTGCTGCTTCGCATGCTGCCGGTTTCGCACCCCGAGCAATTGATGTCCGTCTGGACCAAAGGAGTCCAAATCGGGCAAGTGATGGTTTCCTCCTCCATCTCGAATGCCACTTTTCACAGGATGCGAGAACGCGCATCCACAGTCGCCGGAATCTGCGCGAGTAGCGGCGAACCCCGGCTGAACGTAGGCTGGAACGGGCAGGCGGGAATTGCTTCCGGCGAGTTCGTTTCCGGCGGCTATTTCCAGGCGCTCGGTGTGCCAGCCTTCCTCGGCAGAACCTTCAGCGCCCAGGAGGACCGGCCGGATAACCGCGTAGCGGTTCTCGGCTTCGGATACTGGCAGCGCCGGTTCGGAAGCGACCCCGGCGTCATTGGCCGTTCCATTTCCGTCAACAGCGTGCCGTTCACCGTTGCCGCCGTGACACCGCCCGAGTTTTACGGAACGTCGCTCGATTCGGAAGCCGAAATCATGCTGCCGCGAACCACCATGCCACAGGTGCAAGCCGGCCGGATTTCCTCCGCCGCTCCCAAGCCGTCGGATAGCGTAGGAAATGTAATTGCGCGGATAAAACCCGGTGTACCGCTAAGCACTGCGGCCGCCGAGCTCAGCGTGATCTTTCGCCAGAGTGCGCTCAAAGCCGCCTCGCCGGACTTGCGAGAACGTGAAGATATCGAGAAATCCTGGGTTGAGCTTCAACCGGCAGGCCAGGGCTTCAGCTTCGTTCGCGACCGGTTTTCCGAATCGCTGAAGATCCTGCTGGTTGTCACCGGGCTGGTAATGCTGATCGCCTGCGCCAACATTGCAAACCTGCTGCTCGCCAAAGGGCAGGGACGGAAGCGGGAGATGGCGATCCGTCTGAGCCTCGGATCCAGCCGCTGGCGTCTCACGCGCCAACTCTGGACAGAGAGTCTGCTGTTGTCTTTTCTGGGCGGGATGCTTGGGATTTTTTTCGCCATTTGGGCCCGTAGCGCCATCATCTTTCTTAGCGGCTTGAGCGCGACCCTTCCGGGCGGGCGGGGCCTTCGTGTATTGGGGTTCGCCGCCGGTGTCTGCGTTTTGAATGCCCTCCTTTTCGGGACCCTTCCCGCGTTGCGCGCCACCGGAGTCGACTTCGCCGCGGCGCTGAAAACCGTACGCACCGGGCGATCCGCGGGCCGTCTGCCGCTCGCACGCCTATTGGTGGTTGCACAAGTTTCCCTGTCTCTGGCGCTGCTCGCTGGCGCGGCTTTGTTCCTCGCGACCTTCCGTAATCTGGACCGGATTGACATCGGCTATGACCGCGACCATTCCCTGTTGGTCACAATCGATCCTTCTCTCGCCGGATATCATGACGCCGCCGCAAAGGAAGTCTATCGCCGAATTCTGGAGCGCTCCGGGCAAATCCCCGGGGTTCAATCCGTTTCTCTGATGCAAACGCGGCTGATGACCGGCGGCATCATGATGAACAGCGTATTCGTGCCGGACTATGCTCCGCGAAAGGGAGAGGACCGCGCCAATTTGTGGGTGATGTCGAACCAGGTGGGTGCGGATTTCTTTAAAACGTCCGGCATGCGGCTCACGCAGGGCCGCGATTTTTCGGAAAGGGACAATGCATCCGCCCCGAAAGTAGCCATCATCAACCAGACCATGGCGGCGCATTTTTGGGAAGGCCGGAACCCAGTCGGAGAACGGATCGCATGGGGCTCGAATGAGCCGCCGATGACTATCGTCGGCGTCATGCGCGATATCAAAGTCATGGGAGTGCGCGATGGGAAGCAGGACCTGATCTTCACTCCTTTTCTTCAATCGGAATCCGCGGGAAGCGAAACGCTGCTGGTCCGGACAGCGGGCGACCCGCTGCGGGTTGCGCCGGAACTTCGCGCCGTGATCCAATCCATCGACGCGAAAATCCCCCAGTTTGACGTGATGACGATGAACCGGCAGGTGGAAACCTCGCTGTCGCAGCCGAGGCTTCTTGCAATTCTGGCGAGCCTGTTCGGCATGCTGGCGCTGGGTCTGGCGGCGATCGGGCTGTACGGCGTGCTTTCGTACGGAGTCGCGCAGCGCACCGGCGAGATCGGAGTGCGCATGGCGCTGGGCGCGCGCCCGGCAAGCATCCTGCGGCTGATTCTCTCGGAGATGGCGTGGCTACTCACAATTGGGGTCGCGCTCGGGATCGGCATCTCGCTCGTTGCCTCGCGCGCCGTCACCAGCGTGTTGTACGAGGTGTCGGGCGTCTACCCCCGCTCCATAGCCGGAGCGGCGATCGTCCTTTCGGCCGTCGCCTTCCTCGCCGGCTTCCTGCCCGCCCGCCGGGCATCACGCATCGACCCAATGGCGGCGCTGCGAAGGGAGTGATGAGTCGGAGCATGCTATTGCGCCGGGCCCGGGTTGTCCTGTTTTGTTTCTCATGCCTCCTCCTGGCCGCCAGCGATTACCAGACGCTATTCGACCAGGGAGCGGCGCTCGCAGGGCAGGGAAAATACGCTGAGGCAAGGGAGAAATACAGGGCCGCGTTGGCGCTTCGTCCAGGAGCCCCGGAAGCTCTGAATAATCTCGCAGCCATGTGCTATGCGGACCGCCGCTACGAGGAAGCATGGGACGCCGCGTCCCCAATCTGGAAACTGAACCCGCAAATGACATCAGCAGCGCTGATCGCAGGCCTTTCCGCAGTGCAGACTCACCGGCCCAAGGACGCTATCGCACCGCTGGCTCATGTGCTCGATGTCAGTCCAGGAAACCGAGACGCCCTTCTGGGACTCGCCGGCGCGCATGTTGCGCTTGGCGAGTTGAGCCAGGCGGCAAAACTCTACGAACGACGCACCGCCGAAGCGCCGGCGGACGCGACCGCGTGGTATGGACTGGCGCAGTGCCGGGAGCGCATGGCCGAGTCGGCTTCCCGGAAACTCGCGTCCATGCCTGGCGGCTCAGCCTATTCAAAAAGACTCCTGGGCGTTTTTTTGCTGGAGCGAGGCGACGACCAACTAGCGCAAGAGGCGTTTGACGGTGCCCAGAGCGCGGCACCGCCCACGATCTCCGCGGCCCAGCAGTACAATCTGGCGCGATCGCTGGCCGCTCAATCGCGGGACGCGTTTCAAACCTTCGTCGGGCTGGCCCCGAATTCCTGGCAGGCGCATCTCTTCTTCGGCGACCTCGCTCGCCAGCGCCGCGATTTTCCCGGCGCGATCCACCACTATGAAATCGCATCCAAGGCGGACATCTCCAACCCCGCGCCGTACCTCGGCCTTGCCACCGTGTACTGGGAAATGGGAAACTTCCAGCGAGCCGAAGAGCTTCTGCATCAGGTGCTCCGTCTGAATCCGAACTCGCTGCAAGCAACGTTTGAATTGGGCAATATTGCGGTCCGCCTCCGCCGGGATGCTGACGCCGTTCCCTTGCTGGAAACATTTTTGCGAGCCCGGCCAAACGCGCCGGAAGCACGGGCGGACCTGGGCCGCGCCTATCTTCATCTGGGTCAATTCGATAAAGCAGCCGAACAACTGAAAAAGGCTCTCCCCGCCGATGTCCAGGGAGACATCCACTTTCAACTGGCGTCGGCACTGCGCAAGCTGGGGCGAAATGCGGAAGCCGACGCGGCGCTCATGCAGTCGAATCAGCTTCGCGAAGCGGCGCGGCGGCGCGAACAAAAGCTTTTGGAAAATAAATAGTCACTTGCCACCTTTCTCCGCTCGCACCCGGCGAAAGTCCTCAAATGCGGCTTTGGTTTTGGCCTCATCGCCGCTGAGTTTATACGCCCGAAATAAGAGGTAATGATAGCTGCCGTCCGGATCTTCGGACAC
>DASZXS010000052.1:0-2211 GCA_035545735.1 Bryobacteraceae bacterium
CTGATCTTCCGAGATGAGGCCGGTCGCGCGAGACCGTTCTTCGCCGTTGACAATCAGCACGAACGTCGGAATTTTTTCGATGCGAAAACTTCGGGCGAGATTCGGCTGCTGATCGACATCGATCTTGCGGATCGAGTAGCCCTGCTTTTGCAACTTATGGACGATGGGGCTCATTTGCTGGCACGGTCCGCACCATGCCGTCGAGAAGTCGAGGACCACGCTGTCCGGCAGGTCTTCCCCCTGGGAAATCGCACCGCCGGCGAACAAGGCCAGCACGGCCGTAGCCACGGCCAAACTGTCGGACAGAAACGAGGTGAAAGTGGGGAGCCAAGAAGCAGCGACACGCCAACCGCGAAGGGGGTACGCCATTGAATCGGCCTCCATGCCTGTTGTAGGTTTTTCAATTTGCGCCGGCGATGCCGACGCAGTTTTTACAATCCCCGGTTCCTGCCATCCTTGGCAATTCCCCGAGGTTCGTGTGCCTAACCGATGACCACGCCTCAAGTTAGAACTGTCGCCATCGGCCGCTTTCTTTCCCTGAAAACTGAACTCATTGCCCCCCGCTTGCCAAGACATGCACGCGGCGTGCCGAAGATGCGTAGATGGGGATGAAAGTCCGCGGTCTTGAGGGGATGGTGGTGAGTGTTACGAACCACCCCATCATTCTCAGGAGCCGCGGACATGTTGAAGATAACGTTGACGGGACAGTTGCAAAAGAGCGTGGTGTTTGTCGGGCTGGATTATCATCAGGCGTTTGTGCAGGTGTGCGTGATGGACGCAGCTGGCCAGTTGTTATCGAATCAGCGCTGTGCCAACACGGCACAGAAAATACGCCAGGCCGTCGAACGGTGCGGCGTCATGGTGCAGGCGGCGATCGAGGCGTGCTGCGGGGCGGCGGATCTGGCCGAGGAACTGGTGGCCGCCGGCTGGCAGGTGTCGTTGGCGCATGCGACGTACGTTCACAAGCTGAAGCAGAGTCCCGACAAGACTGACTGGTCCGACGCGCGGCTGTTGGCCGATCTCTTGCGGGTGGGTTACTTGCCCAAAGTCTGGCTGGCGCCGCACGCGTTGCGGCAACTGCGGCATGCGGTCCGACGCCGCCAGCAGTTGGCGCAAGCGCGGCGGAACGCGAAGCTGCGGGTGACGGCCCTGTTGCGGTCGGAGCGTGTCGAGTTTACCGGATCGCGGTGGACGAAGTCGTGGATTCAGGCGGTCCGAAACTGCGTCGCTCTCGGCGAGCAAGGGCTGTGGGTCGTGAACGAACTCTTGGACGAGATTGAGCAGCTCCAGCAGTGGCTCAATCGGACGGAAGCGCAGCTCAAGGAGCTCACCGCTGCCGATCCGTTCGTGCAGCAACTGCTTGGTTATCACGGCGTGGGATTGATCACGGCGGTGACGCTGAAGGCCGAACTGGGAACGATGGACCGGTTCCGTTCGGGCAAGCAGCTCTCGCGGTTCTGCGCGCTGTCGCCGCGGAACGCCTCCAGCGGCACGAAGCAGGCCGACGCCGGCGTGATCCAGGCCGGCAACCGCGAACTGCGGCGAGTGCTGATCGAGACGGCCCACCGACTGATGCGGTGTGACGCGCGGTGGCAGACATTGGGACAATCGCTGAAAGCCCGCGGCAAGCCGGGCAACGTGGCGGCCGTGGCGGTGGCGAATCGGTGGGTGAGATGGTTGTATCATCAACTGTCGCCGCTGGCGGCGTGAGCGCTGGTGCGAATCAAAACGAGGACCAGAACGAAAACCGAAAACCAAAGACATTTCTGGGAAAGGAAAGACAGACGGGCTGAGACGAAGGACATCGTGACCTTTCGGTCATCCGGCATGCTCGAACAAACCCTGGGCTGACATCAGCCGCTCGTTCGTAGATGGGGCAACCGGAACCGTGCAACTCGAAACCACCCACTTGGGCTACCGGCATTGTGCCGCATGCTCGGAGAGAAGAGTCGGGCTCCACGACGTCCTGAAATCCCAACCCGTCCCCTTGACGAACCAAAGACTTTCAGAGAAGGGTTTGCCGAGTGCTTTGACGAGGCGAACCACTGTTTGAAGGCGGAAGTAAAAACTGCTTCTGACTTCCGCCTTCCCACTTCGGACTTCGCACTTCCGACTTAGAATTGGTTCGCCTCGAAGACTCGGCAAACCCTACTCGGACATCACCTTGACCGCACCCCTCATTCGCTTCGATCACGTCACCAAGCGGTTTCA
>DASZXS010000053.1:0-60163 GCA_035545735.1 Bryobacteraceae bacterium
CACGGAGTGATTCAACACAACCTCTATCACGCCGGTCAGATCGCCCTCCTCAAGAAAGAGCTGGCATGAGCCTGGAGACAAGCTACGTTTCGCATCTCGAATGCGCGTCGTGCGGCAAGCGGCGCGAGGCGGGCCGCATTCACAATCTCTGCGAATGCGGCGGACCACTCCTCGTTTCCTATCACCTGGACCGGGTCAAGGCGCAGTGGAGCCGCGAGTCCGTCGGCGAAGGTCCCCATTCGATGTGGCGTTATGCGCCCATGCTTCCGGCGCCGGAACCGTTCATTGTGTCGCTCGGCGAGGGAATGACTCCGCTGGTGCGCGCCGCCCGCCTCGGCGCCAGCGTGGGAGCCGATCGTCTGCTGATCAAGGACGAAGGCGTCAATCCGACCGGGTCCTTCAAAGCGCGCGGGCTGTCCTGCGCGATTTCGATGTGCAAGGCTCTTGGCATCCGGAAAACGGCGATCCCGTCGGCGGGAAATGCCGCGGGGGCGCTCGCCGCGTATGCCGCCGCTGCCGGCATGGAAGCGCACATCTTCATGCCGAAGGACGTGCCGCAAACGAATTATCTCGAATGCAAGGCCGCCGGAGCCTGCGTCACTCTGGTCCATGGGTTGATTAGCGATTGCGGAAAGATGGTGGCGGCCCGCAAGGAGAGCGAAGGCTGGTTCGACATCAGCACTCTCAAGGAGCCTTACCGGATCGAAGGCAAGAAAACGATGGGCTACGAAGTCGCAGAGCAGCTCGGCTGGCGTCTGCCCGACGCTATTTTCTATCCGGCCGGCGGAGGGGTTGGGCTCATCGGCATGTGGAAGGCATTCGCGGAGATGGAGGCGCTGGGATGGATCGGCGGCAAACGGCCCAAGATGATCGCAGTGCAGGCCGAAGGCTGCCAGCCGGTGGTGCGGGCATTCGAGCAAGGCGCGGAGCGGAGCGAATTCTATGCAGGCGCCGAGACCATCGCCAGCGGCTTGCGAGTCCCCAAGGCTCTGGGCGACTTCCTGATGTTGCGGGCCATTCGCGAAAGCGGAGGTACGGCAATCGCGGTGAGCGACACGGAGATGCTCGACGCCTCCATCGAACTCGCCTCGGCCGAGGGGATCTTCGCGGCCCCGGAAGGCGGCGCTTGCGTGGCAGCACTGCGGAAGCTGCTGGAGCGCGGATTTCTGAATCGCCGCGACGAAATCGTCATCTACAACACGGGCTCGGGATTGAAATATTCGGAGGCCTATTCGGCGCGATTTCCACGCAGCGCATCGTCGGAACAGGATAAACTGGGCGGACTGATCACACCTCGCTGACCGTATGGAACCGATGCGATTCAATGCAAGCGTTCGAGCACTGGCATTCGTTCTGGCGGGAGCCTCGTGCGGAGCCCCGGCGTCGCTTGGTTCCCATCCGCCCGAGTACACATACCGCGTAGTTAAAGTGTATCCGCATGACCCGTCGGCCTTCACTCAGGGTCTCGAGTATCACAACGGTTTTCTCTACGAAGGCACCGGCTTGAATGGACGATCCACGCTGCGGAAGGTAAAGCTCGAAACCGGCGAGGTGATGAGGCAAACATCTCTGGAGCCGGAATTTTTTGGAGAAGGCATCACGGTGGTCGGCGACGAGGTTGTTCAGCTCACCTGGCAGGCGCAGGAGGGATTTGTCTACCGCCTCGCGGACTTCCAACGGCTTCGAACTTTTTCCTACTCGGGGCAAGGGTGGGGACTGACGAACAACGGCCGCGAGATCTTCATGAGCGACGGTTCCGCCGAGATCCGCGTCCTCAATCCCCATACGCTGAAGGAAATCCGGCGGATCAAAGTCCACGACGGATCGGCGCCCGTCGATCAGTTGAATGAACTCGAGTGGGTAGATGGGCAGATTCTCGCCAACGTCTGGCAAACGGACCGGATCGCGCGGATCTCACCGCAGACTGGCGCGGTCACCGGCTGGATCGATCTCACGGGGCTCCTGAGCCCCCTCTATCGCAGCACTTCCGTCGATGTGCTGAACGGCATCGCCTATGACGCCGCGCGGAAGCGTCTCTTCGTCACCGGCAAGCTGTGGCCGAAGATCTTCGAGATTCAACTCGTCCCCAAGCACAAATAAATCATTGGCGTCAGGTATGCCGCTTTTTCGCCCGTAGCTCGGGGCCAGGCGGCTTCACGGACGATAGCGAAGTTTGGCGCGGCGGTAGTCTTCCACCAGTTGTTTGGCGGCGCGGTCCGCCACGTCGGCCGATGCTCCCGCGAATTTGCCGCCCGGGCTTTCCGTCGTGCCGGACCAGATGACGTCCCCATCCTTGTCCACCAGCCGCAGCGCGGCGAATGCCTCGTGCCGCCGCTCCTCAATACGCGATGCTTCGCGGTCGGTGACGCCGACTCCGCTCGACGCGGAGCGATTGGAACCGTCGTAGCGCGAACGCGAGCCTTCACTGCGCCCCAGGCTGGCGTGCGCGGACAGCCCGTCGGAAATCTCGTGGCGCTCGGTGAAGGTCTGGTCGTCCGCCGTGCCTTTGAGTGTGGCGTCCGCTCTATCCTCGTTCTCGGTAATCATGAATGCTTTGGACTGTTGCAGGCTCCCGATCAACATGTCCCGAATCCGGATGGCGTGCTCTCCTCCGGTGAGAACATCGACATAAATCCGGCGCACGCGAGCCAGCTTCGCGCCGGCTTCCTCTTCCGGCGGCATCGCGGCGTCATGGGGCGGGGCGGGCGGTGGCGGAGCGGCCTTCGCGGCCGGCTCCTGGCAGACCGCGAAAACCAGGAAAAACGAAGCCAGCAGGGCGGTCATCCCTTCCCCGCCCTTCTGGCGTCCTCGTCCTGATACTCCACTTTTCGCCCCGTGCGCGCTTCGAGCCCGACCAGCATCGCGCGGACATCCGCCTTATCCACGCGAAACACCAGCGCCTGATGCTTCCCGTTTTCGTCGGTGTACCCGACCGTGAGGAAATGGGCGCGCTTCTTGCTGAGCAGAAACAGGGGCGAGACAAAAACGGCGGCCAGATAGCGGCGGTCCACTTTCTGCCCGTATTCCAGAAGGTCGATCTGTTCATAGGGGACACGCCACATGGCCTTGCGGGCATAGAAGACAAAGTATTCGTCGTCGGTAATCTGCGCCCGCCCGTCGCAGCCCCGGGGAATCTGCGCGACCGTTCCTCCCACGTACTCCACCCGGCTGCCGCGCTCCCCCGCCCGCGCGGGCGCATTTCCCAACCAGATCAGCAGGATAGCGGGGAGCACGGCGCACAGGGTCCGATCCATACGAAATTATGGTCCAACCTCCGCCGGGGAATTCTCATCTCATAATGGGAATAGATTGAATATGCCGTTTTCTTCACGTCATCTCCACCGCGCGCCCTTCGTTCGGGGAGGCTCGTCGAGGGGACCTTGGGGCGGATACCGCGCGCAACGCCGGCGTCCCATTTCGCGGCCCCGCTTCCAGCCGCGTCCGGAATTATGGCCGGAAGAAGGGCTGTTTGCCGCCTGGCTGGGCCACAGCACGGTGCTATTGAAACTGGATGGCGTCACGATTCTCACGGACCCGGTGCTCGGAGATCGCTGCGGCGTCAGCGTGGGACGTCTTACTGTTGGTCTGAAACGCCTGGTAGCGCCGGCGCTCGACGCCGCGTCTCTTCCACCTATCGATCTCATCCTTCTCTCGCACGCGCACCTGGATCATCTCGACACGCTGACGCTCCGGATGCTGGAGCGTCCGCATACGACCGTGATAACCGCTCGAAACACGTCCGACCTGTTGCGCCGGCGCAAGAGTTATCGCGAAATCCGCGAACTCGACTGGGAGGGGGAAACGCGGCTGGGGCCGCTGACTATCCGAGGCCTTCAGGTGAGGCACTGGGGCGCACGCATGCAGACCGACGTTTATCGAGGCTACAACGGATACCTGATCGAAACCGCGCGGCGCCGCGTGGTGTTCGGCGGCGATACCGCGTTCACCAACGCTTTCCGTTCTCTGCGAAGTACCCGCGGCGTGGATCTCGCGATCATGCCCGTGGGCGCGTACAATCCCTGGATCGCCGCGCATTGTAATCCAGAGCAGGCCATGCGGATGGCGAACGACTGCGGGGCGGAGTTCGTGCTCCCCGTTCATCATCAGACCTTTCATCTCAGCCGCGAGCCTTATCGCGAGCCGGTGGAGCGCACGCTAGCCGCGGCCGGGGCGGACAGCCACCGCGTTTCCCTCACCGAGATCGGGCAGGAGTGGCGGCTTCCATAAAAGGGACTCATCCTCCGCGAATCGTGATTGCCGTCGGCCTTCCCGGCTCCGGCAAGACGAGTTATTTCTCGTCCCTCGGCGTTCACGCCATTTCTTCGGATGATGTCCGCCTGCTGCTCGCCGACGACCCCACCGACCAGTCCATCCACCGCCAGGTGTTCGCGACAATCCGCTACCTGGTGCGGCAGAGGATTTCGATCGGGAGAGATCTCACCTATGTGGACGCAACCCATTTGACGCGCAAGGAACGCCGCCCTTACCTGGAGATCGGGCGCAAATACGGAGCGCCGGTCGAAGTCCTGTTTTTCGACACTCCGCTCGATGTCTGTCTGGCGCGCAACGCCGGCCGGGCGCGTGTCGTTCCGGAAGACGCTATTCGAGCCATGGCGCGGAAACTGCAGCGCCCGCTTCGATCGGAAGGGTTCGCGAAAGTAACGCCCGTTGCGTGAGAAGATGGAAAATTATCCATGCGCCGCGAAACGCTGCTCGATTTCTTCGAGGATTTCGCGACGTGTCCCGCCGAATTCCTGATTCACGATGACGGCTTCCGGACCCGCCGCTACAGCTATGCCGGCATAGCGCGCCAGGCACGGGCTTTCGCTCGCCGGCTGGAGCAGGCTGGTATACCCGAGGGCGGCAAAGTCGTCTTTTTCGGTGAAAACCGGCCTGAATGGATCATCGCGCTGTGGGGCTGCCTGCTTCGGGGTGCCGTGGCCGTTCCTATCGATTACCGCTCACCGCTCGAATTCCTGGAGCGCGTGCGCAGCAAGGTGGACGCCCGCATCGTTCTGTTAGGCGACGACGCGGAGAAGCCGGCGGACCTACCGGAAGGAGTGGAAGTCTGGCCGTTTTCGTCGTTGGCGGACGACGGACCCGGGGAGTTTACCGCGTTCGCGGCGCGGAACGACTCGCTCACGGAAATCATCTTCACCTCCGGCGCGACAGCCGAGCCGAAGGGCGTGCTGATCACGCACCGCAACGTTCTGGCGAACATCGTTCCGGTGGAGCGCGAAGTCCATAAATACCGGAAGTGGGGCAAGCCGTTCTTCCCGCTTCGCTTTCTCAATCTCCTGCCGTTGAGCCATATGTTCGGGCAGGCGATGGCGACTTTCATCCCGCCGATGCTCCCGGGCATCGTGGTTTTTCTGCGGGGCTACAATCCCCACGACATCGTCCGGCAGATCCGGATGCGGCGCGTGTCGGTGCTGGTGTCGGTGCCAAAGATTCTCGACGTGCTCCGCGAGCACGTGATTCAGCTTTTTCCGGAGCTGAAGGATCTGCCCGATGAAAAGCTGCACTGGACCAGGAAATGGTGGCGATACCGAAAGGTTCACCGGCTCTTCGGATGGAAGTTCTGGAGCTTTATCGCGGGCGCGGCGCCGCTCGATCCGGATTTGGAAGCCTTCTGGTCGAAGCTCGGCTTCCTGGTGATCCAAGGCTATGGCCTTACCGAGACCGCTCCGATCGTCACGCTCAATCATCCGTTCCACGCTAAGAAAGGAACGGTGGGAACGCCCATCGGCGGTGTGAAAGTGAAGATCGCCGCCGATGGCGAAATCCTGGTCCGGGGCGACAACGTCACCAGCGGATACTACGAAGCACCCGGAGAATCGGCGCAGGCGTTTGAAGACGGATGGTTCCACACCGGCGATATCGGCGCGATGGATGAGACCGGCAGCCTGAAGATTCTGGGGCGAAAGAAGGAGATGATCGTCACGCCGGAGGGGCTGAACGTGTTTCCGGAAGATGTGGAGACGGTCCTGCTGCACACGCCGGGAGTGCGCGACGCCGCGGTGATCGGCACCGACCGGGTTCACGCCGTGCTCATTTTGGAAGACGCCTCCAGCCTGGACCGGGTCGTCGGAGAAGCGAACAACCGGCTTGCCGATCATCAGAAAATTCGCAGCGCTTCCTTGTGGCCTTACACGGAACTGCCGCGGACCGAGGGCACCGGCAAGCTGAAGCGGCGGGAGATTGCCCAGGGTTCGCCGCCGCCGCGGCACGAATCGAAATACGATCCGGCCACCCGTCTCGATGCACTCAGTTCGCTGGAGCGGGTCGAGCTGATGGTTGCGCTGAACGTCGACGAAGCGTCCCTGGCGCAGGCGCGGACCATCGGCGAAGTGCAGCGGCAGGGACAGTCCCCCGCTCCCGCGCCGCCTCAGCCTTTCCGGTTCCCATCGTGGAACCGCCGCGGGTGGGCGCGCGCCGTCCGCCGCATCGCGCAGCCGTTCTTTCTACTGCCGTTAACCCGGATTTTCGCGCGTCTCCGCGTCGAAGGTCTGGAAAATCTGGAGAACCTGCCCGGCCCGGCCATTTTCGCGCCGAACCACCAGAGCCACCTCGACGTGCCGGCGATCCTGTCGGCCTTGCCGCCGCGATGGCGCTACCGCGTGGCGCCGGCGATGTCGAAGGAGTTCTTTCAGGCGCACTTCTTTCCGAAGCAGCATAGCGCAGGGAGCGTATTCACCAATTCGCTGAACTACTATCTCTCGACGCTTCTCTTTTTCGCGTTTCCGCTGCCCCAGCGCGAGGCCGGAGCGCTCGATACTCTGCGGTACATGGGCGAGATGAATTCGGAGGGCGCATGTATCCTGATCTTCCCCGAAGGCAAGATCACCACCGCCGGCGAGATCAACACATTTCAGCCGGGAGTGGGCATGCTGGCGGCGCGGCTGAAGACGCCCGTAGTCCCGGTGAAAATCACGGGGCTGAACGAAGTGCTTCCGCGAGGCGCCCGGATGGCGCGCCGGGGCCGCGTCACCGTGAAATTCGGGCGGCCGCTGCTGTTGAACGGCTCCGACTACGCCGCCTTGGCGCGGCAGGTCGAAGACGCCGTGCGAGCCCTCTGACTATTTCTTCTTCAGGTCGAGCGCGACCGAATTGGTGCAATAACGGAGCCCGGTGGGCTTGGGCCCATCCGGGAACACATGTCCGAGGTGAGCGTCGCAAGCGGCGCAGAGCACTTCCACTCGCGTCATCCCGTGCGAGGTGTCGCTCTCTGTACGGACAGCGTCCTCGCTCACCGGCTTCCAGAAGCTAGGCCAGCCACTGCCCGATTCGTACTTCGCCGAGGATTCGAATAGCGGCGCGCCGCAGCAGACACAGTGATAAACGCCGTCGGCATGTTCGTTTGCGTACTTGCCGGCGAACGGCGGGTCCGTGCCTTTTTGCCGGGTGACCCAATACTGCTCCGGTGAAAGCTGCTGCTTCCACTCCGAGTCGGTCTTCACTACCTTGGTAGTTTCCATGACGCTTCCATTATCGCGCCGATGACAGAGCGATTACTCGGAAGCGGCTAGTTCCGTCTCGAGAATGCCGTCATCCGAAGCAAGCAGACGCCGGGCGGCGCGAAGCTGCCGGGCGCGCGCCTGCGAATAGCGTCTGCGGCGGCCTTCCGCGGACTCATCCCAGCCATTCGGGAACTCTTCGCCGGGGTAAACGCGAACGCCATTGGCCAGTAGCGTCGCGAGCCGTCCGATCGTCTGGGAATCCTCACAGTTTTCAACCGCTTCGGAAGAAGCCAGGTGCTGATCCGGTGGGTTCGCAGAGAAATCTTTCTTCTTCGGATGGGCGAATTCAGCCATAAAACTTTCGACGCATGGTTTATTGAAAAGGTGACGAAGTCCCCTGCTTAGACAGCCTGCCCCGCGCAAAAACCCGAAGACCACGCCCACTGGAAATTGAATCCGCCCAAATGGCCCGTAACATCGACAACCTCTCCGATAAAAAAGAGCCCTGGCGCGCGGAGGCATTCCATGGTTTTGGCGGAGAGTTCGCCGGTGCTCACACCCCCGGCCGTTACTTCCGCCTTTTCGTAGCCCTCCGTTCCCTGCGGTTTGAGCACCCAGCGATGTATGCCGCGCTCCCATTCATCCAGACCCCGGTTGGTCCAGTCCCGCGGCGGATTCAGGTCGATCCAGCGGTCCGCCAACCGCTGGGGGAGGATCGTGCGCAGCTCCGCTCTCGCGGCTTGCAGATGGCGGGCGGCATGAGGCCGGCGCAGACCCTTGGTCACGTCCCCGTCCGGCGCGAGATCGAGAACGATCGCCTCGCCAGGTTCCCAGTAGGACGAAATTTGTAAGATGGCGGGGCCGCTCAAACCTCGATGCGTAATCAAAGCCTTTTCGCGAAAACTGTGCTTGCCGGACGAAGCCGTCACGTCCATCGCCACGCCGGCCAAATCGCAGTACCTGGCCCGATCCGCCGCGGCGAGGGTCAGCGGAACCAGAGCGGGACGGGTCTCCCGGATGGCCAGCCCGAATTTTCGCGCCACGTCATAGCCGAATGCGGTAGCTCCCATTTTGGGAATCGACAAGCCTCCGGTGGCGATGACCACCGAGCGGGCGCGGAAATTCTGGGTGGCGCAGCGCACGGTGTATTCGTCAGTCTTCTCAATCTCCTCAATGTTGGTATGGAAGAATGTCCGAACGCCGGCATCGCGGCACTCCCGCTCCAGCAGGCCCGTAATCTGGCTTGCGGCGCGATCGCAGAAGAGCTGGCCCAGTGTTTTTTCGTGATAGGCGATGCCATGCCTTTCCACCAAAGAGACAAAGTCCGCAGGACCATATCGCGCAAGAGCGGATTTCACGAAGTGCGGGTTTGACGAAAGGAAATTTTCCGCGCGGCAATACAGGTTGGTGAAGTTGCAGCGGCCCCCGCCGGAGATGAGAATCTTCTTGCCGGCCCGGTCCGCCCGTTCGAGAATGGCGACCGACCGGCCCCGTTTGCCGGCTTCGATGGCGCACATCATTCCCGCCGCGCCGGCGCCCGCCACCACGACATCAAAGCGGGCCGTCATCGAAAATCAACAAAAAAGTCAGATAATCATTCATGATTGGAGGAAACGATGGAGAATGCCGCATCCCTCACGCGCCGCACGCTGCTTCGAAGCGCGGCCGCCGCTGGCGCATTCAGCGCCTGGGCCCTGGCCGGCGGGCAATCCGATGTTTTTCATTTCGGCATTATCGCCGACTCGCACATCATCGACGAATTTTACCGCGGACCGGAAGGCAGCCCCGAGGACACCGAGTCGATCTTTAAATCGCGCGAACGGCTCACCGCCGCGCGCAATTTCCTGAATGGGTTAAACCCGGCTCTGGACAAAATATTCCTCGTCGGCGACTATTTTCATAATTACCCGTCGCCGGATATCGATTTTTATTTTAAGAACAAAACGCGGATCGATATCGCCAAAGAGTTAACCGACGGTTTCCGGATGCCCTGTCATGCCGGCTTCGGCAATCACGATTATGCAGTGCCGCATGTGTCGCGCGAAACATCGCACGAGCTTTTTCGCCGGAAGCTGGGGCTTAAGCCGTATTACTCAGTGGATCACAAAGGGTGGAAGTTTATCCACCTGAATAATTTTCTGGGCAATACCTGGGATCCGGGGCATGCGGATTTCAATCGCGGCAAGGGCAGCCTGGGAGAGGAACAACTCAACTGGCTCGAAGCCGAACTGGCTCAGCGCAGGCCGTCGTTCGTCTTCATTCACTACCCGCTGCAAGCCGTGGCGCCCACGGAGCGCGCGGACTACGGCCTGTACGGAATTCTGAAAAAGAATCGCGACAGCATTCAGCGCGTGGTGTCCGGGCACTGGCACAAATGGTTCGAGTTCGGGCGAAGCTTCGGCCCCCAACATCTGGTGATCGCGGCAACCCGCTACGACGCGAACGCGTATTTGCTGGTTGAGGTCGACCGGAAAAAAGTGGAACATCGGCTCTTAAATATTGATCTCGTGGATTGGAATACGCATTACAGCCGTCCATATACAGGCTGACCACGCCGCGGAAAACGCCCAGCTGCGGACAGCCGGCGTAGGAATAAAGCCTTTGTTTTGAAGGACGTCTGTAAGTAATACAGGAATTTGGCACCCGGTTGACAAGAGATTTGTACTCCGCTATAGTTCTGAAGTACTGATCTATCAACGGGTTGTCGTCTGCTAGTGCGTCTCGAGCCTCCCCAATTCGCCCAGTATTTCGTGACGTCCCGTATCCTCGCGCTCACGTTTCCTGGCAGCCCATCCCGTGCGATCTTAGAAGTAGTCAGTCACTCGGAGTTTCGGTCATGGCAGGCGAACTAGACGATCGCAAAACCGCTCCGGGGCAGCCGCCTCCCCCGGCTTCAGTTCCCCCGTCCGCAATGGACGAGGGCGATTACGAGCACCTCATCGAGGATTACAGCCACTTCGCGCCTCCCTTCGATGGCGAGTTGTTGAGCGGACACGTCCTGAAGATTACCGGCGAGGATGTAATCGTCGATTTCGGATATAAATCCGAGGGCCTGGTCCCCCTGGAGCAGTTCAAGCAAGCAGACGGCACGGTCGCCATTCGAGCCGGAGACACCATTGACGTCATGGTCGACCGGCAAGGGATGCAGCCGGAGGGGTATATTCTCCTTTCCCATGAAAAGGCCGTTCAGTTACGCGCCTGGGAGAATCTGGAGAAAGCGCACCGGGAAGGCTTGGTGCTCTCCGGCCGCGTGCTGGAGCGAACCAAGGGCGGACTCACCGTGGATGTCGGCGTGGTCGCCTTCATGCCGGGATCACAGATAGACGTCCGGCCGCTCCACAACCTGGACGGCTTTATCGGTAAGGATATCCCGGTCAAGATTCTCAAGTTCAACCGGCGTCGCGGCAATGTGGTGGTCTCGCGAAAGCTGGTGATCGAAGAAGACGTCACGACGCGGCGGGACGCGGTGCTCTCTTCGATCAGCGAGGGCTCGATTGTAACCGGAGTGGTCAAAAACCTGACGGATTATGGCGCCTTCGTCGATTTGGGCGGAGTGGACGGTCTGCTGCATATCAGCGACATGTCTTACGGCCGCGTCAGCCATTCCTCCGAAGTGGTGAACGTCGGAGACGAGGTCACCGCCAAGGTTCTGAAATTCGACCGGTCGCGGCAGCGTATTTCGCTGGGGCTGAAGCAACTCATTCCCGACCCCTGGGTCAATATCGACGATAACTATCCCGCGGGCGCGCGGGTGATCGGGCGCGTGGTGAGCGTCACCGATTACGGCTCCTTTGTAGAGCTGGAGCCAGGCGTCGAGGGGCTCATCCATATCTCTGAAATGACCTGGAGCCGGCGCATGAAGCATCCGGCGAAGATGATGAAGGTCGGCGATCAGGTGGAAGCGGTGGTGCTGGAAGTCAAACCCAAGGAGCGCCGGATCTCGCTCGGCATCAAGCAACTGGAAGCCGACCCCTGGACGACTGTCGGTAGCCGCTACAGCGTCGGCTCCGTGGTGGAAGGCCGCGTACGAAAACTATCGGAATTCGGCGCATTCATCGAAATCGAGGAAGGCGTGGACGGGCTGGTCCATATTTCCGATCTTTCCTGGACCAAGCGTGTGAAGCATCCCTCCGAAGTCTTGAAAAAGGGGCAGATCGCGCAGGCCGTGATCCTGAATATCGACGCTCCCAACCGGCGGCTATCCCTTGGTGTAAAGCAACTGCAGCCCGACGCCTGGGAGAGCATGTTCCAAACACACCGGGTGGGGGATCTGGTGCATGGACGGGTCTGCCGGGCGGCCAACTTCGGCGTCTTTGTGGAGCTGGCGCCGGGTGTAGAGGCATTGTGCCACCGCTCGGAGATTCCTTCCGCGCAGGACCGGCATCCCGACAGCCCCCCGCTGCCCATCGGAGAGGAGTTCGACTTTAAAATCATTAAGATGAGTGAAACGGAAAAGAAGATCGGTTTGAGCCTGCGCGCGGTCTCGGCCGATGAGGAAAAAGTGCGTTTGGAGGACTATCGCCGGCAGGCGGTAGCTGCAACCCTAACAATAGAAGAGGTAATGCACGCCAGAGGCAAGGCGGAAGGACGGTAAAATGGGCCTTCACGCACTTCTTGGAGGAAATTGAAAATGACCAAAGCGGAATTGATCGAAGAAGTCTCTCGTGTTGTGGAAATGACGCGCAAAGATTCTGAAGTGATCGTCGAGGCGATTTTCGACAGTATCGTCCGTTCCCTGCGCAGCGGCGACAAGATCGAGATCCGCGGTTTCGGAAGCTTTCGGACCCGCCAGCGCCAGGCGCGCATCGGCCGCAATCCCAAGACGGGTACGCGCGTCGAGGTTCCCTCCAAGCGCATTCCCTACTTCAAGCCAAGCAAAGAGTTGAAGGATCTGGTGAATACGAACGAGAGCGGAGCTGAACCCGCCGCCCCGGCGGTGGAATCCAACCCCCCCGTCTGAACGGGATAGCGGGTCCCGCTCAACATGGATTATTTATGGAGCCCCTGGCGCTATCAGTACGTCCAGAAAGAACTGCCGGATGAGGGCTGCATCTTCTGCCGGCACGCGGCTGACCGCGACAACGACGAGGCGCATTTCATCCTCCATCGCGGACACGCCAACTTTGTCCTGCTAAACCTGTACCCGTACACCAGCGGGCACCTCATGGTGGTTCCCTACGCCCACACGGCGCGACTCTCCGATACTCCCAAAGAGACACTGGAAGAATTGATGGTTTTGGCGCAGACGGCCGAAGCATGTCTCGCCGCGACGATGCGCCCCAACGGCGTGAACGTGGGATTTAATCTCGGAGAAGCGGCCGGCGCTGGCGTGGCCGGGCACCTACACCTCCACGTGGTTCCGCGCTGGTTCGGCGACGCGAATTTCATGTCGGTGATCGGGGAAACGCGCGTGATTCCGAGAGCGCTGGCGGACACCTACGCGACGCTCAAGGAGCATTGGGGAAAGGCCTAAGCCCCTCCTCCGCCCGGCGCCTTACTTCGAACCGCTGGCGACGGCCGCCGGCGACCCGGCATCCGCCTTGGCGAAAGTGATTTTCGTAGTCGTGCCCGAGATGCGGATTTCTTCGGGTTCGCGATCGTCGCCGGCCATCACCGATGTGGAGATGTACTTTTGCTGCCCGTGCTCGATGGTGGCCGGAAGCTCCGCGGTCTTCTTGCCTTGCTTGAACACGACTTTGTTATCGAGAATTTCGATTTTGCAGCTTCCCGCCTTCAATTCCGTCCCATTTACGTTCAAGGGTTTATAGAGATCGATCCGGTAAGCGTCGGCCGCGAACAACGCCATGCCGCCGAGAAAAAATGACAACAGGAATGCCTTCTTCATGTCTGGTGTTTCGCCTCGCAGTATTAGACGAAAAGCGGGCGTCTAAGTAGCGAAAATCCGGTTTTCGAGGTACGTTATAAATCAATGCGTTAGGGGCCGGGAACGGTTGTCTAACCGTTACGTTCCATGGTTCGCGCCTCGAAAATACTCCGCGCGGCGGCAGGACCCGCGATTCTTCTGCTGCTCTACGTGGTCTTCTTCTGGAGGATCACGCTCAGCCACCAATTTACATGGCTCGAATCGCCGGACATCGCCTATCAGGTGATGCCATGGCTCGAAGTGCAGGCGCGAGCTTTTCATCAGCGGCAACTCCCGCTCTGGGACCCGTATGAGTGGGGCGGCCAATCCCTGATCGGACAGATGCAGCCGGGCACGGCGAACCCGCTCAACTGGATCCTTTTTGCGCTTCCCTTGAGGGACGGCTTCATCCGCGAACTCTTCCTGCATTGGTACTTCGTCCTGATTCACTACCTTGGCGGCCTGTTCTGCTATCTGCTGTGCCGCGATCTGAAGCTGGGACGGTTCGCCGCCGTGCTGGGGGGAGCGGCATTCGGCATGTCCGCGTGGATGGGTGTGACGGACTGGCCGCAAATGCTCACCGGCGCCATTTGGGCGCCGCTCATCTTTTTGTTCCTGCTAAGGGCGCTTCCGGCGGAGGCCCCGATCCGGTATGCGGGCCTGGCGGGCGCGTTCCTGGGCGCTTCCCTGCTGAGCGGGCATCATCAAATCCCGACGTTCCTGGCTCTGGCGGCGGGCGCGGTGGGCATCTATCTTTGGGTGCTGCACGGGCGGGCCGGACATTGGTGGGAGGCGGCGGGCAAGACCGGCCTGGCGGGATTGCTGGCGGCGCTGGTGGGAGCCCTGCAGGCACTGCCCGCGCTGGAATACGGACGGACAGCGGTGCGGTGGGTGGGTGACAACCTGGCGTTACCGTGGAAGTCTCCGGTTCCTTATACGGTCCACGAGAAGTTCAGCCTGGCGCCGGCGCAGTTGCTCGATATCGTGATTCCGCACACCTGGCTCGATAGCCGGATCTTCCTGGGGTGGGCGCTCCTGGCGCTCGCGATACTCGGTGTACTGACTGCGTGGCGCGAGCGCGCCGTGAAGGTTTTTGTTTTTCTGTGTGTGGGCGGAGTGGCTCTTGCGCTGGGGTCGCATTCGATTTTCCATGGCCTGGCGTATGTGTCGATTCCGATGGTGGAGAAAGCCCGGTCGCCCGGCATGGCGACGTTCCTTTGCGGTTTCGCGGCTTCCGTGCTCGCGGCTTTCGGGGCCGATGCGCTCTGGCGAAGCCGGATTCCATTCGAAGGCCTGCGGCGTGTCTACCGGTTGCTCTATGGAGCGGCGGCGGCGCTGGCGATCCTGGCGGCCGCGAGGATCGACGCGGACGCGCTCTCCGCCGCGGCCCTTTCCGCGCTACTCGCTGCCGTGGTTTTACACGCGCTCCGCTTCGAGCGGCTGCGCGCCTCCACCGCCGCGGTCTTACTCTCGATGGTTGCCCTGTTTGAGCTGGGGTCCGTGGGCGGGTCCCATTTCACCTACCGGGACCGGCCGGAGAGCATCGTACGCAAGTTGCACGAGGACAAGGATGTCGCGAACTTCTTGCGCGGCCGGATGGGCGACGCGCGCGCGGCGGTGGACCGCAGCGCGGTGCCGTACAACTTTGGAGATTGGTATGGAATCCATGTTTTGGACGGCTATACCGCTTCGATCCCGGCGTCGCTCAATGGCATTTCCAGTGAGTATTGGGGGCGGATGCTAATGTCTGTTCGCTACTTATTGGCGGCCAAGCCGCTGGGCGCTAACCAGCGTGAGGTCTACGCGGGAGCGTCGGGAGTCAAAGTTTTCGAAAACCCGGACGCCTTTCCTCGCGCGTGGGCCGTCCATAAAATTACGACTCTGGCAAGCGATAGGGAAATCAACGCGAACATCGCCGCCGCGGGGCCGCGCATGCAAGCGGAGGCGTTTCTTACCGGACACGCGCCGCAGGTGGAGACATGCGCTGGCGTCGAACAAGTGGCGCTGGTTTCGCAGAGCATGAATCGCCTGGCCTTGCGAGCGCGGATGCAATGCAAGGGGATGGTGGTGGCGAGCGAGATCTTCGCGCCGGGGTGGAAGGCCTATGTGGATGGGAGGCCGGCCCAAATCTGGCCCGCTTACACCGCCCTCCGCGGCGTGATTGTGCCGGCGGGAGAGCACCGGATTGAGATGATTTACCGGCCCGCATCGGTGATTGTGGGCGCGATGATGAGCGCGCTCGGATTGCTGCTGTCGCTGTGGCTATTAGTCCGGCGGTGAAGAAGCGCCGGCTCGGCGCATGGCGCTGAACGCGCCGCGAACGCTATCCAGTCGTTGTATCCGGCCAATTCAAAATATTAATTGGCTTTTGCCCCCTCGATGATGGCACCATCACACAAAAGCTCTGTACGCTTTTTTTCCTAAAGCTCCAAACCAAGGAGCGCGCCGAGCCCTGCCCCGCTTGACGAAAACTCTTTCCGGAGACAGCATGAATTTGCAAAATCGTTCGCTGCTGCCGTTGTATCTTTTGGTTCTGCCGGCGGCATTCGGGCAAAGCGCAGAGCCGGCAGGGCAAGACGCTCCACAAGCGCCGGTAGCGGCGGCGGCACCCGCGCCCCCCGCCGCGCCGTCGCCCTGGACGCGAAATGGTATCGATATCTATCTTTTGGGGGACGTCTATGGCGACTTGAATTTCAACCATCCGGATGCGGGCTATAACCAGCTTTACAACTTTAACGACAAGGCCAACAATGTGCATCTGAGCTTCGCGAAAGTCGCATTCGAGAAGAGTTCGGGCATCCTGGGTTTTCGCGTGGATCTGGGAACGGGGAGGACGGCGGATCTTGTCGGCGGCGCCGACGACGCCCCCCGGGGCTTTCGGTATTTGGAGCAGATGTATGTCGAATTCCGGCCGCCGAAATCACACGGCATACAGGTCGATTTCGGAAAATTTGTCACCACCGCTGGCGCCGAGGTCATCGAGAGCAACGCCAATTGGAACTATTCCCGCTCTCTCCTGTTTGCCCTGGCCATCCCGTACTATCATTTCGGCGCCCGGGCAACCATCCCTGTGACGAAGACATTCACCGCCGGAGTGCAGGTGGTGAACGGATGGAACAGCCTCGGGACCAACAACGGAATGCAGACGGTCGGTTTGGTTGGGACCTTCACTTTGAAAAAGGGAACCTGGGCGAACACCTACTATACCGGTCCGCAGCAAGAGGGGCCGGTGCGCGCTTACCGGCAGGTCTTCGACAGCAACCTGGTTTTGAATCCGAATGCCAAAACCAGCGTTTACGTCAACTTCGATTACGGATCGGACAAGGTCGATGCCCTTCCCCGCCAAACATGGGTGGGTGTCGCGGGCGCCGCTCGTTTCCAGGTCAGCAACCGTTTTGCGGTCATTCCGCGGGCGGAAGTATTTGACGACCGGAACGGGTTTTCCACCGGCGCGGCCCAGACCTTGAAGGAGTTCACTCTGACCGGAGAAATGAAGATTCACGAAGGACTCTTGAGCCGTTTGGAATACCGGCGCGACATGTCGGACCAGCCCTACTTCAACCGGGGAACCGGCCTGATGGTCGCCAAGAATCAAAGCACCATCGCGCTGGCGTTCATCGCATTCTTCGGTCCCAAGAAGTAATCACAGCGGAGAGACAAGGAGATCACGTTATGGGAGCAAATTCCACACAAGCGATTGGAATCGTATTTCTTTTGATTGGCTTTATATTGCTGGCGGGAGCGTTCGCCGGCGGCGGACTCATCGTCTGGGCGGGCGCCCTGGCGGGTCTGGCCGCGTCAGTTTTTTTCTTTATGAAATGCAAACCGTGGGAGAACCAAGATCACTGACCGGCGCCTGTCGCCGAATGGAAATGGAGAAACGGAAATGATCATCACTGGGCTTGCGATCGTGCTTTTGGGTTTCTTGATTAGTCTGGCCAGCCTCGGTATCGCGTCGGGCGTTGGCGCGCGCCTGACCCTGGTGTTGGTGGGCATCGCGGTCAGCCTCACCGGCATCATCGGCGTACTTAACCGCGCTTACCTGAGCAAAGCGCCCTGGAGAAAATAGACCCTATGAAAAAACGAACTCTTGCGATCGGATTGATTCTGACACTGCGCCTTGTTCCCTTCGTTGCCGCGCAGACTCCCGCCGCGCCTGCGTCCACGGCGGCTCCGGTGGCTATTACCGATGCCGACCTGAAGGCCATTCCAGCGCCAGACGCCAAGGCTCGCGCCCAAGGTGACCCGGACGGCAGCCTCACCGGAAATGTCTCCGATATCACCGTCGCCGACCCGATCACCGATAAGACCCCCAAAGCAAAGGGCCTGACCATCGGAGATATGGCCAATCAAATTGGACAAAACAAGATTGCCGTCAATTTTGTCTGGACACTCGTTTGCGGCTTTCTCGTGATGTTCATGCAGGCCGGATTCGCCGTCGTCGAGACCGGACTATGCCGGGTGAAGAACGCCAATCATACGATGATGATGAACTTCATGGTTTATGGCGTTGGCATGCTCGCCTACTGGCTGATCGGATTCGCCATTCAGGAGGGTGGCGTTGGGGCCGTGGCGAACCTGGGTAACTCGCCGGTGTTAAGCCGCGAATTTGTGGTGACCCTATTCGGCAAATCTTTTGGTTTATGGGGCCAGGGCGGATATTTTCTGACTCACGGCGGAGCGTACGACATTTTCGTGATGGTCCTGTTTCTTTTCCAGATGGTGTTCATGGATACAGCCCTGACCATCGTGACCGGAGCCGCGGCTGAGCGGTGGAAGTACGCCGCCTTTGTCGTGTCCTCGTTTGTCATGGGCGCATTCACCTATCCTTTGTTCGCCAATTGGGCGTGGGGCGGCGGCTGGCTTGCCAATTTAGGCGTCAACTTTGGCCTGGGACACGGCTATGCGGACTTCGCCGGATCCGGCGTAGTGCATGCAGTGGGAGGCGTCACGGCGCTTGCCGTATCCATGATCATAGGCCCACGCATCGGGAAGTTCACGCGAGACGGGAAGCCTTTGGCGATGCCCGGCCACGATTTGCTCATCGTTCTAACGGGCTGCTTCATTCTGGCGTTCGGCTGGTTCGGCTTCAACCCCGGGTCCACTCTAGGCGCCTCGGGCAATGGGGCCCTGCGCATCGGCTCGATCGCAGCCAATACCATGCTGGCCGGGATGGCCGGATCGTTTGGAGCCATGCTGTACATGTGGCTGCGCTATGGCAAGCCGGACGCGTCCATGACCGGGAATGGTCTTCTCGCCGGTCTTGTCGCCATCACGGCGCCGAGCGGTTTTGTGAACACGGTTTCGTCCTGCATTCTTGGATTGATCGCCGGCGTCCTGGTATGTCTCTCGGTTGAGTTTGTCGAGAAAGTCATGAAAGTGGACGACCCGGTTGGCGCGATCTCCGTCCACGGCACGAACGGCATATGGGGTGTAATTTGCGTCGGGCTGTTTTCGGACGGCAAGAGTAACTACGGGGGTTCCTGGAACGGCGTCAACGGCAATGTTACCGGCCTCTTCTATGGCGACCCGGGGCAGCTCGTCGCGCAGTTGTTCGGAGTTGCGACACTCATCGGCTTCGTTTTCGCGTTTAGCTTCGTCGTGAACTTCCTCATCGACGTCGTGGTGGGGCAACGCTCGGGCGCAAGGGTAGAGTTGGAAGGCCTGGACCTGCCGGAAATGGGCGCGCTCTGCTATCCGGAGTTTGAGGTCAGAGCGGCTTCGGTGGGGGTCTAAAAACATGGAAGTCACTCTTCAACCGGCTGTAACAACCCAGGATGCTTTCGCAGTTCCCCGGCCGATTCGCCCCTTGCCGGTGCCCTGGAGGGATCCGCATACTGTAACTCCGGCGGAACTAAAAGAGTACATCGGCTTTCTGGAGCGAGCGTGCCAGGACAATCCGCATTCCGCGGACCTGCGGACCTGCCTCGGTGTTGCGTACGCGATGAACTATGAGGTCTACAAGTCGATGGACGCCCTGGAGGAGGCCGTGAAGGTGGACGAGCTTCACTTTTTCGCGCAAATGAAGTACGCCGAACTTTTCTACCGGCTGCGAGCGCTGGAGCGAGCGGAACTCGAGACCGCGCGGGCCGTGGAGCTCGCCGGGAACGGATGGGAGCTGAGTCTGGCGAGAAGGCAATTGCAGGATATCCGGCAGAAGCGGCGAGATGGGACTCAAAGGCCGGAGTGGAACAAGCCCCTCAAGTCTCCGGTATATTTTCTGCTGGCGTTGATAGTCGTGCTTAGCGTGGTCATGGTGATCCAAAGATGAAATGGAAATATTTCTGCGGCGCTTGTCTGGTGGTAGGCGCCGCTCTGCTGAAGGCGGGAGCGCCGATGGCGCCGGTGATTACGGGCATTTGCCTGGCGGCCTTACTGAACTGTCTCCGCAGCCGATCCGCGTTTTCTCGAATCCGAAGACCGCCCGCGAACGCATTCCGCACCAGGACAAGGACAGCAAACCCATGAAAAAGATTGAAGCCATAATTCAACCGCACAAATTAGACGAAGTAAAGGAAGCGCTGCACGGCATCGGCGTGGACGGAATTACGATCGCCGAGGTACGCGGCCACGGGCGGCAGAAAGGCCACACCGAGACATATCGCGGCAATGAGTACAAAGTGGACCTGATACCCAAGGTTAAGCTGGACATGATTGTTCCGGATAGCCGGGCAAAGCAGATTGTCGAGGCCATTACCGCGGCGGCAAGGTCCGGCAAGATCGGCGACGGCAAGATCTTCGTCTCCCCGGTGGAAGAGGCCATCCGCATCCGCAATGGAGATCAAGGGGAGGACGCTCTCTAGAGTGGTTGCGTCGCTACGAACATGCACGGCGTAGACACAGCGGAGGCCGTCCGCCAGACGATGATGCTTCTCACTGTGATCATCGTCGCCGCCAAAGTGGGGGGCGAGCTCCTGGGGCGCCTGGGCCAGCCGCCGGTGCTTGGCGAGCTGCTGATAGGGGTCGTGCTGGGGAATCTGAACCTGTTGGGGTTCCCGCTGCTGGAACCGCTAAAAGGCAACGCCGCCCTCGCCGTCCTTGCCGAGATTGGCGCGATTCTTCTGTTGTTCGAAGTGGGCGTCGAATCCGATCTGGGGCAATTGCTCGCAGTAGGGTGGTCTTCTTTACTGGTGGCATTTTTGGGTGTGCTGGCGCCCATGGTGCTTGGATATCTGGTGGCGGTGCAGCTTATTCCCGCCGCGGGCTGGCTGAGTCATCTATTCGTGGGAGGGACTCTGACAGCGACGAGCGTGGGAATTACGGCGAGGGTTCTGAAGGACCTGGGGAAATCCAACACCAAGGAAGCGCGCATCATCCTGGGGGCGGCCGTGGCGGACGACGTGATCGGCCTGGTCGTGCTGGCTGTGATCAGCGGCCTTACCACGGCCGAGGCGGCGGGCTCCCGGCTGAATGGCATCAGTTGGATGGATTCTCTCTGGATTGTCGTCAAAGCCTCGCTGTTCCTGATCCTGGCGGTGGCGGCGGGCCGTTTCTGGTCGCAGCGAGTGTTCACTTACGCCGCGCGCCTGCAGGTTGCCGGCGCCTTGCTCGCCTTATGCGTCTGCTTTTGTTTTGTAATGGCGACGCTCGCGGGGTTCGCGGGCCTTGCGCCGATCGTTGGCGCGTTCGCGGCCGGCGTGGTGCTGGAAGAGGTACATTACCAGCCGTTCCTCGAGCGAGGCGAGCGAAACGTACAGGAACTCCTTTTTCCGCTCACCACACTCGTAGTTCCTGTCTTTTTCGTGGTCATGGGCTTCCGCGTCGATCTCCGCAGCTTCGCTTCCTGGGCCGTCCTGGCCTTTGCGGGATTGATCACGGCGGTCGCGGTGATCGGAAAGCAACTGTGTGCGCTGGGCGTGCTCGAACGCGGAGTGGACCGTATCGCCGTGGGAGTTGGAATGATCCCGCGAGGCGAAGTTGGATTAATCTTCGCAGGCCTGGGAAGCACTCTAGTGTTACGGGGCCAACCGGTGCTGTCTCCGACGACGTTCTCGGCGCTGGTGTTGGTGATTATGGTGACGACCTTCATCACTCCTCCCCTGCTGAAAGCCGCCTTCAACCGCGAGGAGCGGTCCCGCCTCAGGGAACCGGACCCGCTCCTAAAGACTTGAGCCCGGGCGGGAAGCCAAAGTTTGAAATCGCCGCATGAATCCGGTCTTCTTTGTGATAGAATTCCGGACTTCATGACAAAAAACCTGAAGGCTGAGTTGATGGCCGAGTTCCTCGGCACGCTAGTGCTCATATTGTTCGGGTGCGGCGTTGTCGCCATGGTGAAACTGTTCGGCACGGGCGCGCCGGGCGAGGTGGTAATGGGCGGGTTTACCAATATCACCCTCGCCTGGGGGTTGGCCGTGACAATGGGCGTATACGTGGCCGGAAAGATCAGCGGTGCGCACTTGAACCCGGCCGTCACGATCGCTCTTGCGGCATTCCGCGGCTTCCCGTGGCGGCGGGTCGTGCCCTATTGCGCGGTCCAGACGGCCGCGGCCTTCGTAGCCGCGGGGCTGGTGTTCTGGAACTACCATCCCGCTTTTCTCAAGGTGGACCCAACTTTGGAGAAAACCGCCGGCGTCTTCACCACTTTCCCGGCTTTCCCCGCCGATGTCCCCGCCGGGTTTCTCGATCAGACCATCGGCACGGCGTTGTTAGTGATGCTGATCTTTGCGATCATCGACGAGCGGAACCAGCCGGCCGGAATCCTGGCGCCGGCTATGATCGGCCTGGTGGTGGTCGCCATCGGGATGTCCTTCGGAGGCATGCATGGTTATGCCATCAATCCCGCCCGCGATTTTGGACCCCGGCTGTTTACCGCCGTGGCCGGATTCCGGAATAACGGCCTGAGCGATGGAACCAACGTTTTCTGGGTTCCCATCGCCGGCCCGATTCTGGGAGGGTTGATCGGCGGTTTTGTATACGACAAAGGTATCCGGCGTTTTCTTAGCCCTGTCGGCTGAACACCGGGTGTATACTCCGTTGGTAGTGTAGGCGGCTTAACGAAACTGCACATCACGAGGAGACCATGTATGGGGATTCTTTCCTGGTTGTTGCTGGGGTTGATCGCGGGATTTTTAGGTAGCAAGATCGTGAACAAGTCTGGCGAGGGCTTGCTTCTCGACATCGTCCTGGGAATCGTGGGGGCTTTTGTGGGCGGGTTTCTTTTCAGCACGTTCGGAGCCCATGGCGTCACCGGGTTAAATATCTGGAGCCTCATTGTCGCGACGATCGGGGCGGTAGTCGTGCTCGTGGTATACCACGCGATACGGCGCGTTTAGATATACCGGTCACAAATAAGACAGGCTGCTTTCGAACGTCCGCAAGCTATTGTAGAAACAAGGGGTTGGTGTGCCCAGGAAGACCCAGGCGCACTATTTTCCTCGCATCCTCCCGTTAGACTGAAGGCGTTCTTCGGGAGGAACGGAAAATGCTTGTGGGTTTCAAACGCTGGCGGACGCTGGCGGTGGCATCCATTGTTTTGGCGTGTACGGCGGAGGCTGCGCCTCCGCTCACGCAGATCCAGGACATGATTTATACGGCTGACGGGCTTCCGTTCAACGGGATTGTGGAGGTCGCCTGGCAGCCATTCACTGCTTCCGATACGTCGGTAATTGCCGGAAAGACCCTCAGGCTGACGGTGACGAACGGCTTTCTGAATGTCTCGCTCACGCCGACCACTACGGCTCTGACGCCAGCCAGCTATTCGGTCGTCTACATCAGCGGTGGAAAGAACCAATCGAGTGAGACCTGGGCCGTGCCGCCCAGCGCCGCTCCGGTGCGCATCCAGGACATCCGGACCGCGTCCAACCAAATGACACCGCCGCCGGCGGGCTCCACTCAGATCTCGATCGGCGATGTCACCGGCCTCGCGGCGGAACTGGCCCTGAAACTGGAGCAGGGGTCGTCCTTTGCAATATCGAGAGCCGCGGTGATTGACAGTTTCGGACAGATCGACGGAGCGAGCGGGACTTCATCGGACTGCCTGCATGTGGACGGCTCGTCAGGCCCGTGCGGTTCGGCTGGCTCGACCCTCAGCTTCTCGGACCACGAGACGCCGAGCGGCGCGATGAACGGCTCGAATGCCGTATTTTCCCTCATGAATGCGCCCTCCCCGATGGGCAGCTTGAACCTGTTTCGCAACGGCGTGCTGCTAAACCCCGCGTCGGATTACGTGCTCAGCGCGAACGTCATCACCTTTAGCGCGAATGCGATTCCACAGGCTGCGGATGTGCTGGACGCGTCGTATCGCTACGGAGTCAACAACGCCGGGGTGAGTTTCGCCGATGGGGAGACGCCCGGCGGCACGGTGAATGGAAGCAATGTCACCTTTACGCTGGCGGCGCCGCCGAACCCGGCGTCCAGCCTGCGCCTTTACCGGAACGGCTTGGCGATGAAACCCGGAGTCGATTACAACCTCTCCGGCGTCACGGTGACGTTCCTTAGCCCGTCGACACCCCAAAGCGGCGACGTACTTCTCGCTTATTACCGGGACTAAAATTACTGCCCGATGTAAGGCTTCAGATCGGGGTTGAGCTGAGCCTGCACCGCGGGGTCATCGACATTTTCGCGCGTGACGAGCAAGGGCGGCATCGGCTGCTGCTTGGGAACCTTCTCGCCTCGCAGGGCGGCCAGAGCCGCTTTTACGGACTCATAACCCATGCCAAACGGATTCTGAACCACCAGGGAATCGATGATTCCCTGCTTCAGATCGTCGAGCAGAGCCGGGCTGGAATCGAAGCCCACCAGCTTGATCCTGCCTCTGCGAGCGCGCAGCGCCCGGGCGGCGCCCACGGTGCTCGATTCATTGGACGAGAACATCCCGTCGAGGTCCGGGTGCGCGTTGATCATGTTTTCCGAAATGGCCAGCGATTTTGCGAAGTCCGCCATTCCGAAGCGCTGATCGACGATTTGAATTTTCGGGTACTGCGCCGTCATTTGATCGATGAAGCCCTTCTCGCGCGCCTCGGTCGATGCGGCGCCCGGCTGGACTTTCACCATGGCGATCTTCCCCGCCCCGCCCAATATCTTGGCAAGACGGTCGGCGCCGGTCTGCCCCGCTTTGTAGTTGTCGGTAGCAACCTCGGAGATATAATTTTCGGTGTCGACGCCGGAATCGAAAATTACGACCGGAATTTTGAGCGACGAGGCGCGATCGACTACGCGCGCCATCACCCTGCGATCAATCGGCGCGAGGACAATAGCGTCCACATGGCGATTGATCATCGACTCAACGATTTCCAGTTGCCCCGCGTAGTCCGTTTCGGTGGCGGGACCGTTCCAGAGTACTTCGGCGCCGCCTTCCCGGGCGGCTTTCACCGCGCCTCCATGGACGGACTGCCAGAACAGGTGAGCCCGCCCCTTGGGAATTACGCCGATCACTTTGCCGCCGTGACGCCGGCACGCGGAAATGCCCAGCACGGAGCCCGCAAGGCAGCAGCTATGGAGAAATTGTCGTCTGTGCACGAAGTGGGTTGAGTGAGATCGTCTAGTGAGCCACGGTGGCGAGTTCAGCCAGCACTTCCGCGCTATGCTCCTGGGGCTTTACCCCGGTCCATACCTTCACGATTTTCCCTTGTGGGTCAATCAGAAAGGTGTTCCTCGCCGCAATCTGCATGCCCGCCATGCTGCGCAGGGAGCCGTATTCCTTGACGACTTCTTTATTGGTGTCCGCCAGCAGCTTAAAGGTTAAGCCCTGTTTTGCGCAGAAATCCTTGTGACTATCGGTGGAATCGACGCTGACGCCGACAACCACGGCGCCGGCTTTTTCGTACTGGCTCATGTCGCGCTGGAAATTGTGCGCTTCAATGGTGCAACCGGGGGTGTTGTCCTTCGGGTAGAAATAGAGGACTACCCATTTGCCCTGAAAATCCTTGAGGCTGATGTTCGTACCGTCCTGAGACGGCAGGGTGAACGCCGGAGCCGTTTGGCCCACTTGCGGCATGGGGTCATTTTCGGCCCGCATGGAGCAGGCGGGGACCAGCAGCGCAACCAAGCCCGTGATGAGGGCGGCATGAAGACGATGCGACACGTGAACACCTCCAATGTAAGGCCTCGCGGCGGTTAGAACCCACGGACGCGAGTCCAGCTTACTTACCACTCCAATTTACACTCTTCGATGACGCGACGGCGGCGGCTCGAAAAACAGCCGATCAAACCTGTCCGAAATAGCTCCGGTACCAGCGCAGCGTCTCCCGCAAGCCGTCCTCGAGACTGAAGCGCGGAGCATGGCCCAGGAACTGGCGCGCGGCCGCGGTGTCAGCCTGCGAGTCGCGGACGTCCCCGGCGCGCGGCGCCCCATATTGAGCAGGAAGCGTGACACCTTCGATTTTCTGCAAGGCGCTCCAAACCTGATTCAGAGTGTAGCGATTTCCATTCCCGGCATTGAAGACGCGCCCGGAAACTCCCTCCGCCGCCGCCGCTTTGATGATCAGCGCCGCCACGTCATCAACGAAAGTGAAATCCCGCGATTGCTCCCCATCTCCGAAAATCACCGGCGAACGGCGTTCGAGGAGAGCCTTCATGAAAAGGGACAGCACTCCCGAATACGGACTGCCGGGATCCTGGCGCGGCCCATAGACGTTGAAAAAACGTAGAGCCACCGTCTCCAGCCCATAGCAGGAAGAAAACACCGAGCAGTAATATTCGCCCATCAACTTCTGTGCGGCGTAGGGCGACTTCGGCCTGGGCGGCATCGTCTCTACCTTGGGCAGCACGTCCGTATCGCCGTAAGCCGACGACGAGGCGGCATACACCACACGGTGGACTCCGGCCCGGTGCGAGGCCCGCAGGACGTTGAACGTGCCGTCGATATTCACTTCGTGCGATGGAACGGGATCGTCGATGGAGCGCGGCACGGAGGGAATCGCAGCCAGGTGGAAGACCACATGAGCGCCTGAAACAGCGGCGAGAACCGCGTCATAATCCCGAATGTCCACGCGATGAAATTGGATATCGCCGGCAACTTCCGCCAGGTTCTTCTCGGACCCGGTGAGCAGATTGTCGATCACCGCAACCTCCGCGTCTCCGCGCGCGAGAAGAGAGCGCACCAGGCCGGAGCCGATAAACCCCGCGCCACCGGTAACGGCATATTTCGTCCTGGCCCGGCTCATTGGCTCATTTTCTCGAGATGCCGCAGCGATTCGCGCGCGATGCGCGCCGCGCCGGGTGTAAAATCGAAAGCCTCCAGCGACACAAAGCCGCGGTAGTTGAGGCGCGCCAGGGTTTCGAGCACCGGGCGGAAGTCATAGTCTTCCGTGCCGGGGTGCCGCCCGTTCATTTCGTTTACATGCACGTGGCGGATGAGATCGAAATAGCGCTCGATGAGCGCCGGATGCGGCTCGGTTTCGTCAACCGCGTTGTGCGTATCGAACATAGTGCGGATCGCCGGATGGTTCACTTCTCGAACCACGGCGACCGCTTCGGCAAGACTGGTGATGACGTCGCACTGATCCGGGGGGAGCGCCTCGACCAGGACGGTCACCCCGCGCTCGCCGGCATGGGGAGCGATACGCGAAAGGCCCTCGACATAATTGCGCGTTGCCTCGGCGGGACTAAGGCCTCCCACAGCACAGCGCTGCTTGGGCGAACCGAAAACCATTACGCGCGGGCTATCCGCGGAGGCTGCGAGATCGGCGCAGAGATCGGCGAGATGCATGACGTGCTCCCAGCTCTTTTCGCGCAGAGCGCGGTCCGGTCCGGTGACATGAAGACCGGCGGGCGAAACCATCAGCCAGTGCAGGCCAACAAAAGTCAGGCCCTCGGCGGAGATCCGGTCCCTGTATTCGCGGCGCGCCTCAGCGGAAATATCACCCGGCTTATCGCCAAGCGTAAACGGGGCAATCTCGATACCCTCGTAGCCGGCGTCACGGATGTCGCGGCACACTTCGTCAAAGGGCTGCTTTTGATAAATCTCATTGCACAAGGCGTGGCGGAAGCGATAGGACATGAAATGCTATTTAACCTTTCGGGCTACCATGACAAGCGACAAGCCCTTCCAGGGCAGGATACCGTCAACGCGGCGCCAGAACCACACGGTCTTGTCGAAAATTTTGAGAAAAACCTTGTTCACATGCCTGCGCCGCAGAACCTTGGTGAATACGAGCCACGCCGGAGCGCCGATTTTGTTGAGCTGGTAAGTGCGATCCACGACGAAACCGTAGTCGTGAAGAAAATCGCGTAGCTCGGATTCTTCGAAACGCTGCTTGTGTCCGAGGGTTTCGTCGAGGGAGCCGAAGCGCGAATGACCCTGAGGCACAAGAATAATCAGCCGCCCGTCCGGCCTTAAAACGAGGTTCATCGCCGCCAGCGCCGTAGGGCCGTCAAAATATTCGAGCACGTTCAGGCACAGAACGGTGTCGAAGGTTTCGGCGAGCGCGCTGTATCCGGCCGCGTCCTGCGGATCGAGTTCGCGGACGGCAACGTTTGGCGTTCTCAGAAAGCGGTTTCGCAGCGCGTGCAGATAGAGAGGGTCTTTTTCGGTGGCGACATAACGAAGCCTCCGCCCCATCAGCCGTCCGGAGAGGTTCCCGATGCCGGCGCCGAGTTCGAGCACCGACAACCCCAGGTGCGGGCGAAGCAGCCGAGTAATCCAGTTCAGGTACTGCGGCGTACCGGTGAGATTGTTGAGAAACGCGCGCCCGTAGCGCTTAACATACAGGTCGTCAATCAGCCAGAAACGCAGGATGACGCCCATCGCCTTCACGCCGTCCTTCCAGCCGATCTTCTTCCCCTCCTCGTAAGTGCGCCCGTGGTAGCTGATCGGCACTTCGTAGATGCGAAGCTGCCGCTTGGCGGCTTTCATGGTGATTTCCGGCTCGAATCCAAAGCGGTTGGAGCGAATCGGAATGCTCTTGAGCAGATCGGTGCGGAAGACTTTGTAACAGGTCTCCATGTCCGTCAGGTTGAGATTGCAGAACATGTTGGAGACGGCGGTCAGGGTCTTGTTGATCATCGAGTGCCAGAACGGCAGCACCCGCGTCTGTTCGCTCACCAGGTAGCGGGAGCCGAAAACGGCATCGGCGTTACCGTCCAGCAGAGGCCGCAGAAGCTTGGGGTATTCGGCTGGATCGTATTCGAGGTCGGCATCCTGCACCAGACAAAAGTCGCCGCGCGCGTAAAAAATTGCGGAGCGCACGGCGGCCCCTTTTCCTTCGTTCACCGGTTTGTGAAACAGGCGGATCCGGGAGTCGTTCGCGGCAAGCTGATCGAGGATGGCAGCGGTCCCGTCGGTAGAGCAATCGTTGACGACAATCAGCTCCCGCTCCATGCTTTCCGGGAGTGGCGCGGACAGCACCTGGGCAATACTTCTCTCCACCACGGTCCGCTCGTTGTAGACCGGGATGAGAATCGATAAAAGCATGCGAATTATTCAGTATAGACGGGGCTCGTTCGAGGGCGGGTATGCTAACAGTAGATAGGATTGTTCGAGAACTCCCTTGAGCGAAAAACCACTCTTCGAAACGAATATGCCGGGGTTGGAGCCGCCGGCCCGGGGCAAGGTACGCGATGTATATTCCGCGGGCGATTTTTTGGTGATCGTCGCCACGGACCGCCTGTCCGCCTTCGACTGTATTCTCCCCACGCCCATCCCTGGAAAAGGGAAAGTGCTGACGCAGATGACGCTATTCTGGCTCAGCTTGCTGAAGGACATCATCCCCAACCATTTGGTGTCCGCCGATGTGCGCGATTATCCCGATGAGTTCCAGCCGTTCCGGGACCAACTGGAAGGCCGCTCGATGCTGGTGCGGCGGCTGAAGATGGTGGAGATCGAATGCGTGGCGCGCGGCTATCTCTCGGGCTCGGGTTGGAAGGATTACCGGCGCACGGGAGCGATCTGCGGCGTAACCCTGCCGCGAGGCCTGGAGGAAAGCGCGCGGCTGCCGGAACCGATCTTCACGCCGGCGACGAAGGCGCAGTCCGGACACGATCAGAATATTTCAGCGGCCGAAGTGGCAGAGCTTTTCGGGGCGGAGTTGACGGCCCGGCTGGGGCAGTTGACGCTGGCCATCTACCGCAAGGCAGCCGCCTACGCGGCGACGCGCGGCATAATTATCGCCGACACGAAATTCGAATTCGGATTCGACGGGGATAAATTGATGCTCGCCGACGAAGTGCTGACACCGGATTCCTCGCGATTCTGGCCGAAGGACACCTACCGGCCCGGGTCGGCGCAATTTTCCTACGATAAACAGTTTGTCCGTGACTGGCTGGAGCGGAGCGGCTGGAATAAACAGCCTCCGGCGCCTGAGCTTCCCGCCGACATCGCGAAAAAAACCGGCGAAAAATATTCCGAAGCGTTGTACGTCCTGTCGGGACAGAACCTTGCGTGAGGAGCGCGGCGTAATGAGCACGAATCCCATCGACATTGGCTTGGTCCTCCTGGTGGGCATCTCGGCCATCGGCGGGCTAATGCACGGCTTTTCGCGCCTCGTCGTCGGGACTCTGGCGGCGATTGCCGGTATTTTTCTGGGTTTCTGGTTTTATGGCGTGGTGGCGGCGCCGATCGTTCCTTACGTCAGCCGGAAAGAGCTTGCCTATGCCATCGGGTTCCTCATCATTCTCACGCTTTGCGCATTAGCGGGAGCCATCGTGGGACGCATTCTGGCGTCGATGTTCAAATGGGTGGGCCTGTCCTGGATGGACCGTCTACTCGGCGGCTTGGCCGGACTGGTTCGCGGAGCGATCCTTGCTATCGCGCTGATGACGGTGGTGCTCGCCTGCGCTCCCAAGCCGCCGCCGCCGGTGATTGTGCAATCCAGGGTGATGCCCTACGTGATGCGGGCTTCGCGCGTGCTTGCGGAGATGACCCCCAACGAGTGGAAACATGCCTTCGACGATACCCAGCGCCGCGTGAAGGAATTGTGGGAAGGCCAGAGCGAACCCGCCAATCATGAACCGGAGAACAAGGCTTAAATGTCCCTGCTTATTTTCGATCTGGACGGCACACTGATCGATTCGAAACGAGACCTGGCAAACGCCGTGAACGCAATGATGGTTCACATGGGGCGGGAGCGCCTGCCGGCTGAAACCGTCTATTCGTATGTCGGCAGCGGCGCTCCCGTGCTGATGAGAAGAGCCCTGGGAACCGAAACAAGCGACGCGGACGTGGCCCGCGCGCTCGACTATTTTCTCGAGTATTACCGCGAGCACATGCTCGATTTCACCCACCTGTATCCCGGCGTGGTGGAGGCGCTGGAGCGCTTTCGCGCCCAGAAAGCCACCATGGCCGTGTTGACAAACAAGCCTGTGGGCTGCAGCCGCGGGATTCTCGAAGGTCTGGGAGTGTCGGAGTATTTCTTCCAGGTCTATGGCGGCAATAGCTTCGGCACCAAGAAGCCGGAACCGACCGGCGCAGGCAAGCTGATTGAAGAGAGCGGACTGCCGCGCGAATCGGCGTGGATGGTAGGCGACTCCGCCGTGGATATTCTGACCGCCCGCAACGCCGGCATCGGTGCCGTGGGCGTTACCTACGGCTTCCAGCCGGAAGGCTTTCGCGAAAACCCGCCCGATCTCCTGGTGGACGACTTGCGGGAACTGGCGGAGTGGCTTGGCGCGCGCAACGGTGTGGTCAAGGGATAGCGCACCGCTTCGAGCAAAAGGCCCGAAGCGGGCGCCGTCCACGCGGCAACGTCCAGACGCGGCTCACAGCGCCCGTCCAGAAGCGCCGCGAAATCCTCGATGGACAACTGTTTTTTACCTACCCGGACCAGGGCGCCCACAACGCGCCGCACCATGCGCCACAGGAAGTGCGATGCTTCCATGCGGAAGGTGATGCGGGTCCCGTCCGCCTCGACGGAAGCCTCGTTCACCACGACAATGGTGGACTCATCCGGCCTCGCCGCGTCGGCCGCGCGAAAACAGACGAAGTCGTGACGTCCGGCGAGCAGCGCCGCCGCCTGCCGCATCAGGGGAACATCGAGCGGCTCTTTAATCCACCAGACGCGCCGCTTTTCGAACGCCGTTTTGCGGGTGGAAATCTGGTAGCGGTACACGCGCGAGGCGGCGTCATGGCGCGCGTGAAACGAAGGGGAGGCTCTCTCAATCGAAAGAACCGCGATGTCGGCGGGCAAGCGGTCGTTGAGGGCCCGTAGCAACTCTTCGGGGTGCGGGATGCCCTTCACATCGGCGCGGAGATGCGCGACCTGTCCCAAAGCGTGCACGCCCGCATCGGTGCGGCCGGAGCCTTGCAGGTCCACCTTTGTTCCCAGGAAGTCTTCGGCGGCGGAGCGGATCTGCCCCTGGATGGTTCGCGCATTGCTTTGGTCCTGCCAGCCGCTGTAGCGCGAACCGTCGTATTCGATCAGGAGCCTCCAGGTCAGCATGGGGCCGCCGATAGCTGGCGAAGCTGGTTGAGTTTCGCCAAAGCGGCGCCGGAATCGATGGAGGCGACGGCAAGTTGAACTCCCTGCCTCAGGTTCCGCGCCGCTCCGGCGACAAAGAGGGCCGCCGCGGAGTTCACCACCACGATGTCCCGCGCCGGCCCACGCTCGCCGTTGAGAATTTTCTCCGCGATTTCCCGATTCAGAGGCGGTTCGCCGCCGAGCAGATCGCCAAGCCCGGCTCGCCGGATTCCGAAATCCTCGGGAGTCCAAACGTGCTCCGTAACCAGGCCGCCGTGCACCTCGAAAATGGCTGTGGAGCCGGTGGTGGTGATTTCATCCAGGCCATCGGACCCGTGCACCACAAAGGTTCGCACGGTTCCCAGCCCCGCCAGCGCTTCGGCCATCAGACGGGCGGCCGCGAGAGAAGGGGCGCCGATCAGTTGGTGGCTCGCGCCGGCCGGGTTGGTGAGCGGTCCGAGAAGATTAAACACGGTTCTCATCTTCAACTCCAGGCGAGCGGGCTGGGCATGGCGCATGGCGGGATTGAGGAGGGGAGCGTAGAGGAATCCGATGCCGGCCGTTTCAATCGCCCTCGCCATGCGGGCCGCGTCGGGCGCCACCGGGACGCCGAGCGCTTCCAGTAAATCGGCACTGCCGCATCTTCCCGAGATGGAGCGGTTCCCATGCTTGGCTACCCGCACTCCGGCGCCGGCGGTTACAAACGCCGCGACCGTGGAGATGTTGAAGGTGGATGACCCGTCGCCGCCAGTGCCGCACGTATCCACCAGAGGCTTGCCATCCGGGGTTACCTTAACGGGCTCCGCTTTCTCCCGCATCGCCTGGGCAAAACCGGCCAGCTCGGCGGCCGTTTCGCCCTTCATTTTTAGAGCGACCAGAAAAGACGCCACCTGCGCGGATGACGCGTCTCCATTGAGAATGGCGAGCATGGCGAGGCGCGCTTCGTGCGAAGAAAGATCCTCGCGCGCCACGGTGCGATGTAAGTAAGGCAATAGGCTCATGTTAATGGGATAGGCCGGCAGTCAACTCCCGAATCTGGCGCCGGGCGGAATTCAGTTCCAGAAGAATGCGGCCATCGGACTGGCTGGCGCCTTGTCCGGCGAAGGCCTCCTGGTCCTGCGTGGCGCGAACGCCGAGCAGACGAAGCTGCCCCTGGCTTCTGACCGGGCGGAGCTGAAATGTGCCCGAAACTTCATCGAACGACACTTCCGGCGACAACGCGACGTCTTGTGCCTCAAACGTACCCTCCGCGGAGGCGTTGTCCAGCAGCGCCTCCCCAGTGCCCGAAGTGGCGAAGACGCCGTCCACCGATAAGTTGCCCTGGCGCCATGGCGAGTAGTCTATTTTTCCCGATAGGCGATAGCGCGGCGAGGTGTTGGTGAGATCGATCTCCATGGCGCCGTTTCCTTCGGAGCCCTCCTGAATCCATCGCAGGTTGGTCATCCGAAGGGAAGGACCGTTCCAGGTGAAATGAGAGGAGACAGACCCCAGGCTGGTTGGTCCGAAGAAGAGGTCGTCCACTTGAACGCGCCCCTCGATGCGGCGCGATCGAAGCCACTCCGGCAACACCGCGCGCCGGATTCGAAGACGCGCCAGCAGGCCTTCCTGGCGCTCCAGGACCGGATCCAAAACGCGCTCCATCTCCAGAATGTCTCCCTCGGACAAGTGAAGACGAAGAAACGCGGGCCTGGCCGATTCCGTGTCATACCGCAGGTCTCCGTCGAGCGTCAGCTTTCCGGCGCGCCCGCGCAGCTTCGAGATCTGCACTCTTGAGCCATCGAGCGCAACGCTTGCGGACACCATGCGAAACGGCACGGCAAGATCGGGGAACGACAAGTCGGTGTTGAGCAGTTCGAAACGGCCCGACCAAGCGCCCGGGCTCGCGGGACGCCATTCGTAGCCGGCCCAACCGCGCCACAGACCGCGCCGGCAGGCCGCCAGCAGCGGCGGCGGAGCGATTCCGAGCGCGCGAATCGCTCCGGACTGCACCTGCTCCATGCTCAATTTATCGGTTTCGAGACGCAGGGAGAAGTTCTGCGCGGCGAGGTCATAAGTTCCACTGAGCGAGGCGGATTCGCCGCCGGGCAACCGGAGCGCGGCCGGACCAAACGTGATCCGGCCTCCTTGAATCCCGGCGGACGCGGTATCGATTTGAGCCGTACCCTCCGCCGATCCGGCTTGCGAAGTGATGGACCCGCCGGTGAGATCGAGTTCCCCGCTCCACTGGGTGGCAGCCGCATAGGCAATGCCGCCATTGACCTTGCCCTCCACTCGAATCCCCACAGGCAGCGGAACGCCGAAGCGGCGCGCCGTCTCGACCACCGGCGCGGCAGGGACATCCTGAAACGCCGCTTTGAGCGTCCACTGCGGCGATGAGAGATAGCTGGCAAGGCTCACATCGATTGAGACCGGCTGAGGCTGTCCATTGGCCGGAGCGGTGTGAATGCTCACATTTTGCCCCGGGACATCCCATTCGCCCTTGTACTGAAAGGGCCAGGAATCGCTAGCCTCAGCGGGAATAAGGTCCCACCGGTGCAGGTCGCTCAAGTTTAGATCGCCAGTGATTGCGATATGGGATAAAGGACCGGCGAGATGGGCGGACGCAGTCACGAAACCATGCACGCCGACGTCATGGCCATCGAGGAGCGTGACAATTTCGGAGAGATTACTGCGTTCTAGGACCAATCCGAGGCTGAGATGCGCTTCCGAACCCGGCGCGACATTCAAAAGGCCGCGCCCGCTCACGCTTCCGAATCCCGCCGCGGCCCGGTCGGTTCGCGAAGGCTCTCCGGTGAACCGGACGCCGATCGAATTCGCGCCCGCCCGGTAGACGTCTACGTCGGCGTTGTTGAAATAGAAGACCGATTTCACGTCACCGAACTTGAAATTGAGGCGGCCGGAGCGGATCTGAATGTCCGGCAAACCTGCCCCTTCGTTCGCGGCGGAGGCAGAGTCGCCGCTCATAAACTCCTGGACATTCCACACGCCCGAAGGAGCTTTCACCAGGTTGACCGTGGGGTCGTCGAGCCGCAGCGTGTCAAACGCGAACCGGCCGGTGAACAGCGACGAGAGGCGGAGCGAAGCCTCCAGCGAATTGACATAGGCGAACGGTTCGATTCCCGCTCCCGGCGAGTCTTTAATCACGACATGATCGGCTTGAAATCCGGGGCCGTGTAAGAGAGTGAAATGAACTTCGCCGACGGTTACTTCCCGGCGCAAGCCGCGCTCCAGCGCCGCCTGAATACGCGGCCGGAATTCGTTGGCGCTGAGATACGGAGCGATCACGACCGCCGCGGCAATCAAAACCAGTCCCGGTAGAGCGACCCAAAAGAACGCGCGCCGGATGGTGATTTTCATTGGGCGAGCCTCCGGTAATCTTCCGGGCTATCGACGTCGGTGACCACGCCAGGGTCGTCCACGGCTAGGATCGCCGCGGCGGGCATGTGACGGTGGATCACGTCGCGCGCCTGCGCGGTCAGCGGGAGCTCGAGAAGCTCCCGCATCACCTCCGGCGCCACGCAGACGGGATGGCCGTGCCGCCCGCGAAACTCCGGCAATGCGACCGGAGGCCGGAGATTCAGGAACCTCTCCGCCAGAAGCCGCGCGGTGTCCTGGCGAATCAGGGGAAAATCGACCGGACAGAACATCGCTCCGGCGGCATCCGCGCCAACGCCGCGTAATCCGCACTGCAAGGAACTCAGCATGCCTCGCGCGGGATCGGGATTCACGGCGAAAATCAACCGGTCCGCCCGGACCGATCCGGCGCGAATTTCCTCGCGATGGCAGCCTAGAACTACGATGACAGGCTCGCAAGCGGCGCCCAGTCTTGCCGCGATACGATCCAGAAAGGTCTCGCCTTCCAACCGCAGCAGCGCTTTCGGACTACCCATGCGGCTGGAAGCGCCGGCCGCGAGCACAATACCGGTAAGCTTCACTTCGCGGCCGTCCGGACATTCTCCGGCGCGAAGATCGTCTTCGACAGGCGCTTCCATCCCTCACTCCCGCCTCGCCGGACGGCGATCATTTCCGCCACCACCGATATCGCGATCTCCTCCGGCGTGATTGCGCCAATATCGAAGCCCATCGGTGCAAAGATGCGGTCGAAGGCCGCGCGCGAAATGCCTTCCTTTTCGAGCTCGCGCTCCACCGAAATCACCTTCCGCTTGCTGCCGATCATGGCGATATAGCGGGCGGGCGTGCTGATGGCCCAGCGCAGTACGCGCATGTCGTCGCGATGGCCGCGCGTCACAATCACGATATAGCTGGTATCCCGGATTTCCAGCCTGGCGAAAGCGTCTTCAAACTCCAGCGCGAAAATCGCCTGCGCATCCGGAAAGCGCTCCTGGTTGGCGAACGCCTCCCGGTTATCGACGATGGTGGTTGCGAAACCGGCGACGGCGGCGACCTGCGAAAGGCTCTTTGAAATGTGACCCGCGCCAAAAATGAACGCCATCGGCTGGGGCGTTACCGGCTCAATAAACACGCTGAGTTGTCCCCCGCAAATTAGACCGTTATCGTACGCCGCGCTTTCACCCAGCGTGAAATGCAAGTTGCGCGGACGCTCGGTCCGCATCACTTCGCGCGCCGCGTTCCACACCTCGGCCTCAACGCAGCCCCCGCCGATAGTGCCGGTGATGGAGCCGTCTTCGCGCACCAGCATCTTCGCGCTCTCATAGCTGGGGATGGAGCCGTTCACCTCTACGATGGTAGCCAGCGCACATTTTTGCCCGGAGCGGCGCAGGCGGATAAGCTCCTCGTACACGTCCACTTATCCGAATTATAACGAACGCAAATCGCGTGCTATCCTGCGGGTTCTCCGCTATGAACGAACGCTCTTCCGGCATTGCGCTGCTCTTCGATCTCGACGGCGTGATTCTCGACTCCATGCCCTTGCATACGGAGGCCTGGGAAGTATATTTGAAACGGTTCGGGAAATGGGTTCCGGATCTGGAAAAACGGATGCATGGCGCGCGGAACGATCAGATTGTCTCCGCGTTCCTGGGCGGGTCTCTGACGCAGGAGGAAATTTTTGAACATGGCGCCGCCAAAGAACGTCTGTTTCGCGAGCTGATGGCGCCGCGCCTGGAAGAGCACATCGTGCCGGGCGTCCGCGAGTTTCTGGCGGAATTCGCGGACCTGCCGAAGGCCATCGCGTCGAACGCGGAGCCGGCGAACATTGATTTCGTGCTGGACGGCGCGGGGCTGCGCCGCTTCTTCCCAGTGGTGGTAGACGGGCACCAGGTGGCTCGCGCCAAGCCGTTTCCGGACATCTACCTTCGCGCCGCGGAACTGGTGCAAACTCCCCCGGCGCGGTGTATTGTTTTTGAAGACTCCCCCACTGGAGTCGAAGCCGGGCGCGGGGCCGGCATGCGCGTGGCGGGCATCGGAACGCATCAAGGCGCGCTCCCGGGCGTCGAGATCATGGCGGCGGATTTTCGTGACCCCAAACTGGTGGAATGGCTGAGGGAATTGGAGGCATGACTGGTTCGCGAAGCCCGCGCATCGAGATTGAATACTGCACCCAGTGCCGCTGGTTGTTGCGGGCCGCATGGATGCAACAGGAGCTTTTGACCACATTTGCCGAAGAAATCGGAGAAGTTGCTTTAATTCCCGGAACCGGCGGCGTGTTTGAGATTCGCGCCGGCGAAAGGACAATCTGGTCTCGCGCCGCCCAGGGAGGTTTCCCGGAAATCACCGAGTTGAAAAGGCTGGTCCGGGACGTCATCGCTCCAGAAAAACCGCTCGGCCACACGGAGAAGCGAACCAGCTAAGATCGTCACCCGATTTTGTGTTTGGCGATAAAGTCGCTCGACACTTCGCTGCTCATTCCGGGCGCTTCCGGCGCGAGCAGTTCTCCCTTGACCAGTTTCTGCCTGCCGCCCGATTCCATATAGATCGCGCTCGGAATCGCGCACAGGATATTCATGTTGGCGGGCCCTCCGCCATGGCTTGCCAGTTCCACGCCAAAGCCGCCGGCGAGAGCTCCGATCTCCATCCACTCCGTCGGACCGCCCGCACGGCGATTGTCGGGCTGGACCACGTCCGCGCCTTTTTTGAGCAGGAGATCCATGAAAGCGTGCCTGTTGTACTCGTTTTCGCCGGTCGCAATGCGCATGTCGAGCGCGGCGGCTAATTCCGCGTAGCCTTCGTGATCCCACGGCGGCAGCGGTTCTTCGTACCAGAAGCAGCCCAATTCCTGGTAAGCGCGGCCACGGCGCAGCGCCTCCACCCGATTAAACGCCTGGTTGGCATCCACCATAATCCGGATGTCCTTGCCGGCTGTTTTGCGGCCGAATTCGATTCGCTCGACATCGTCATCGAGGGAGTAGCGTCCCACCTTCACTTTGAACGCTCGATATCCAATTTCGAGCGTTTCCTCAATGGTGCGCTGGTATTGTGAATGGTCCTGATCGTTCTCGCGATACCATCCGCACATCGCGTACACCGGCATGCGGTCGCGCACGGCGCCCAGCATCTTGTACACCGGCAGCCCCGCCGCCTTCCCCAGAATGTCCCAAACGGCAATGTCCACCACGGACATGGCGAATTGCGTGACGCCCTGTACACCCTGATATTCGAGCGCGCGCCAAAGATCGGCGCGAATCCTTTTCGGGAATGCCGGGTCCTGGCCGACGAGCACCGGTTTGATTTCGTGCTCCAGGATGGTCTGCACAACGCGCGGGCCGCCTTCTATCATTCCGAAATTGCTGTAGCCCCACCCGGTGATCCCGGCGTCGGTGAGCACGCGGAGGACTACGCCGCCGCCGGCAGAACCGAAGTCGTGAATCGCGTCCCCGGTGAACGGAGAGGGCGGGAGGCGCAGCAGATCCGTCTCAATGCCGGTGATCTTGATTTGCTTGGCGGCTTCCGCCGCCTTCGCCAGACCGGCGCTAAGCGGAGCCGCGCCGGCAAGCTTCACGAGAGTTCGACGAGTCATGGATGCCTTTCTGGATGCCGCCCGGGCGACCATTCCAACATAGAACGGAGCGGACCGGGGCGGGAGACGATTCCTGTAAGGCTTCCAATCAGCCTGCGTCGCGAAGACTGATACGTTCCCGGTTGGAGGGCATCACGGCCGTTAGCGAATAGGACCTGACCTTCCGGTCCGTTTCCGGGATGCCCTGTACAGATTCAGCGTTTCATAGGGCTGTGCGGCGTTTACGGTCCAACGGCGCCGCTGTTAATCCACGTCTGGAACTCGGTGGAATCGATCTGCCCGTCATTGTTCGTGTCGCTTACCGTCAGGTCCGGGCCGCCCAGGGGCATTCGCCCGGAGCCAATGTTCGACGTCGTGATGCGCTGATAAAGCAGGCTGGATGCAAGATTGTTCGGGACGATGTAATGCGAGACGCCGTCCTTGGCCAGCGCGTTCAGCAGGCTGTTGTACGTGTTCGTCAGGTTTCCAACCGACCAATTTGCGTTGCCAACCGTTCCGTGGCAGCCCGCGCATTGGCCGGAAAGGACCGGATAGATGTGCGTTGAGAAGTACGACTGCACGTTGTTGCCGGGCTGCACAAATAGCCCGCACTGGGAGGCGTCCGCGCTGGACCAGTTCGGCAGCGTCTGTCCGTAGAGTTGCAGGAATCCCGGCATGTTCGGGTTCAGGCTGGTCCAGAAAACGTCGTTCGTCCGCTTCGCGTGGGGCATCACCTTTTGATCGCAGACGCGATTCTGGACGCTCACAATGTCGTTCTGAAAATCCGCCTTGTTCGTAAAGGCGGGTCCGGTGAACGGCTGAGCGATGTGACAGGTGCGGCAGGCGCGGCCAAAGACGTCTCGATAGAAACGGTGGCTGTCGGAGTTGGGATCGGCCGCATCCCAGTTCGTGATTACGGCGTCTTCCAACTGGCTGGCGCTGTTGTTCGCGTAGAATGCATCGATCAATTCGGCGATAGCGGCTCCAGGTGCGCCATTCGCGGTGGCAACCTGGTGGACTATTTCGACATTCAGATTCTTGAACGCAGCCTGCTGGCCGGCCTTGTTCTTGTTCGCCGGAAAATTGTAGAGGTGCAGATCAAACGGAAGGAAGTTCGAGGTCATGCTGAGGATGTCGTTGCGATTGGCAAAGGCTCCCTGCTTGGGCCCGCTCGGATTGTTGGGATCGGCGGCGATGCTGCTGACCTGTCCGCCGTGGCAAATTACGCAGAGCTGCGGAACCGGACGAGCACCGAACCCATCGAGATCGGCTTGCTTGATCGGAGCGCTATCCGGCGCGGCGGTGTTATAGACGAAGAATTTGGTGGCGCGGACGTTATCCGGGAACTCCGGATTCACATTCGGCGCGTTCTCGACCCGGGAGAATTCCATCGCGACGGTGGCGTCGGGATTCTGACCGGCGAGTGCATTGTCGGCGTCGGTCTGGTCGGGATCGAAAACGGGCGGTTGGCCGTAGTTGGTGACATAGCAGGCAAGGTCAAAAGCGTTATCGGTTCCGACGTTGCGGCGGCAGTGCATGTCGCGCCCGAAACCCAAATCGCCGGAGTTGGCATACTGGGCGTCGAATTCGACTTCATTGGCGTTTAGCGCCTGGCCGAAGCGGTTTTTCTGTTTAAAGAGGTTAAAGCTGTTGCGAAGACTGCGCGGGTCGGCTTGCGCGTAATAATCGGTTGCTCCCTGCACGATGTTGTCCGCAATTGCCTGGCTGGTTTGGGCGAACTCGGTGATGTTGCTCGATTCAAAATAGAAACCCTGTAAGAACTCAAAGCCGTTCGCGAGCGTGGGACCATTGAGCTGTTTCAGCGTGACGCGGGAGCCGCATGGACCGGTTGGCTGACCGTTCGATTCCGCATAATAGGTTCCGTCCGGATTTTGCTGAGGCGGGTTGGTGCCAGGAATCTGAGCTCCTCCGGTGTTGACGACGAAGATGCCCGCGGGCACGTCGCCCGTGGACCCATCGGGTCTCACGCCTTGAATGATGGGCGTTAGGACGATGTTGGTGTCGTTCGGCAAATTGTAAATGACATTGCTCTTCGATGAGTTGACGTTGAGCGTTCTCACCTGGATCACCGTGGGATTCGGCTTGGAGGGCGGCAGCGTGACCTCGACGTTGAAGGGCAGAACAAAGTTAGCCTGGGGATCGACTTCGACGGCTACGCAAGATTGCCCGGACTTGAGAATGTCCGCGTTCATGGTGGAGAAGTGTTTGACTTTCGCGACATACACCGCATTCGCGCCGGAACCCTTGAGCCGTGCCGATCCCTCTCTTTTCCAAACGCCGCTGCGCTCGTCGTAGTGGAGGAACGGGATGGTTTGCGGCGGCGTGGCGTTGCCGGCAATCTGGGTAGGATCGACGGGGATGGTAACGGTGGCGGTCTTGCCGGACTTCAGGTTGAAGTGAGAACCCCCGGAGCTGACCTCGACGCTTCCCGCGCCATAACTCTCCATGCTGAAGGACTTGGTTCCGGAGACGGCGGAATAATCGCCGGGCATCTGGTCGCCGGCAGTCAGACTGACCGTGGAAACGGAAACCTGAACGTTTCCCGAAGGCGCGAGATGGGTTGTTGGATCTTCCAGCGAGCCGGGCGGTATATCCACCTGGATTCCGGGGCCGCATGGTAAACGCGGCAAATCCACAGAGTACCGGACCCGGGACGCCGCTGCAAAAGGCGACACCAGAGACGGGTTCATGCGGAAAAGCAGACGTAGAACTCCTTGAATTGCCTGGGGCTCCGCCTTGCCGACTTCGGCGAGCACTCGCGCGTTGCCCCGGCCGTCCTGCCATTCGAAGAGACCTGGCTTGAGGTAGGACTGCCAATTCATCTTGCCCGAGACCGACCCGTCGCATCCCTTCTCGCGCTTGTGCTGGAGAGAAATAGGCTTAGTGGGATCGAAGCTCGATACCGTGGCCCGGCGAAGAACCCATTTCCCGCCGGCGACGGAACCGTTGTACACGTAGGACGCGGTGCCGAAGGAAGGCAGACTACGAATGGTGAGCACATAAGTGCCGGCAACCGGCACTCGAAAGCCGAAGACTCCTCGTGCGTTGGCGTTCGTCAGCCGGCCATTCACGTCGATTTGCGCGCCGCCGATGGGAGCGCCGCCCGTATCGACGACCAGGCCACTAAAGGGGACGTCGCCGTTTGAGACGACCAAAGCGTAGGAACTCCGGAGGTAGCCTCCGCGGTTGTCGCCGACAAGAACATCCACGCCAAAGCGCCCGATGCGCCCGGGCGCGGTGAACGACAGCTCGGGGGTGGGGTTTGGCCCGGCCATAGTTCCATCGGGCAGAAGCCAGCGGTATTCGAGGGAGTCCTTTTCGCGGTCTTCCGTTACCGCCTTGATGACGACGGTGGCTCCCGGAGCAACGATCTGGACCGGCTTGCCGGCGACTGTAGGTGTGAGCAACCGCAGGCGCGGCGGCGTGTTGTTGAATTGAAAATCGAAGGGGTAATCGCGTCCGGGCGCGATTCCCGTGCGCTGGTCGATCGGCCGCTCCAGGACCTCCTTGTCCGCGATCGCCCGGAAGACGAAGTTCCGGCGGATGGGAATGCCGGGGAGAATATACTCGCCAAAATTATTCACGTAGGCCCTGCGGACCGGCTTGGCGCGCGGTGCGCCAAATTCCACCACCGGGTAAGAATTGACGGTCATGAATGGTTCAAATCCGCGCGCCAGCGACCCGTCCAGAAGGGTCACTTGTCCATAAGCGTTGGCGGTATCCTGACTGTGCGATACAGGAAGAACCAGATGGCCATAGCGCACCGGGAGACTGAAAAGGCGGAACTCTTTGGAGGGGCAAAACCGCGGAAAGCCATCGGCTTCCACGCAAAGCTGGAACGTTCCGGTCTCGCTGGTCCTAATCGAAAAGCGGCCGCTTAAATCAGACAGGGCGGATGCGACCGGCGTATTAAGTTGCCCGGCCCGAACGAGAAAGACACTGGCGTGGGGGAGCGCAATCAATTTCAGCTTTTCCACCCGGGCAGATACGGAGGCCTCGACGAACCCCCGGACAAACAGGTTTTTGTTAGGGGGCGGCTGCGCTCCGCCTCGCTGGGAAATCCAAATCACGGCAGCCGCGGCAGTCAGGGTCGCCGTGAGCGTATTCAACGTCCCTCTTCGTGTCATGGGGCACCTTCGAACGCGGGCAGCAAAAGAACAGGCGCTGAACTCAGTGTCCAGCGGCTCCGGCTTCACCCTTCCGCCTGCTGCACTGCGGCCGGCTGGTCGGCTTGGCAGCTTAGCGAGCGGTCCGGACGACAAGATTGAGGCAACCCAACAGGATTAGAAGTGAGATAGGAGGACGGGACGTTACACCCCGGGGCGATCCATATTTGGCCGTGCGGGGTGGACCAAAGGCGAGTTGACCGCCGCGGGAGGAGAGCGATTGTCTCCGAAACGAGTCCTATCCGGATTACGGCTTATGCAGGCGGCGCATCACGATGATTTCGAGACAGGTCAGCCCATAAGCAACCGCGAAAAATAAGTAAAAATAGAGAAACAAGCCTACCAGTGTTTCGATCCTGGAGATGCCCCCGCGGGAGAGATAGTAAGTGTAGCCGAACACGGCAGGAACCACCGCGATTCCAATTAACAGGGCAATTCCCGGCTTCCGCCGGTAGGTTCCCACCAGCGTGCCAGTCACGCCGGCCATCAGCGCAATGAGCATGGCCGGCCAACCCTCGAACCCCGCAATTGGATCGACCGGCCACTTCCCGGCGGAAGAAAGCATGGACAGGATGATGTTGATCGCGAGAGGAAGACCTTGTTCCATACGCCCTCAGGGCAGGTAGACATCGGCGGTGAAACCGATCACGCCGGTTCGCTCAGCGTTGAACCCGATTATGTTGACTTTATGTAACTTCCAGGAGTCCGCATTGCGCGCCGCCGTCAATTCTTTCGGCCCTTTGCCAAGATTCTCAAGCACCACGAGACCTCGTTCCTGTCCGGACCCGAGCCACTCGCCGGCAAACTGCCGGGAAGACGCGTCCCGAATCTCCAGTTGGGCCAGCGAGCCGGCCTCGGTGATTTTCCATCCATTCGCAGCACGGGAATCGGGGCTTTGTTGAACGAATCCACCCAATTCCTTCGGGAGAGCCAGGCTCAAGCCTCCATCCACGCGAAGTTGAAGCTTTGTGTGGCGACGGTCGTAGATGCCGGAGTAAATCTCCACGCGGAAGGCAACCGTTCCGTCCGCGTTGCGTCGTAGATACCCGCTCGTTTTGGGCGGGAGCAGATTGTCTAACTCATCGCGATCGACATAAACTTGCGCGCGGGCGGTTTGCTTCAGATCCACGCCGAACCGGATCTCGGAACGGTACTCGATCGGAGTGGCGACAATCCGCTCGCTACCTCCGGAATCCGTGGCGCCCGGCGGAAGCTGGAGGAAGCCCGTACAGGCAATCCGTCCCCAGTCCCAGCGAACCGAAAGCGGATTGGTTCTCGAATCGTTCCGGATCTCGTTGACAACTCGAAATTCAGACGGCGGCAGGGGCTCAACGCGGGAACGATGAGTGAAAGCCACTCCGGACGCGGCATGGACGACCGCACGCTCCAGGACCGGCAAGCCGCCATAGGCTGCCAGCAGACAGGGAAGCCAAATCGCTGTGGACAGCTTCATAAGTCTCCTTCGTGGGACGCGCCCCGTACCCGTTGCTCAGCTAACGATGATACCCGAACCGCGGCGCTATTTCGCACTCCGGCCCGCTTCTCTCACCAAGTCTTCAAGATCCCCAATTTTTTCGTCCATCAGATGCAGTTTTTGCGACAGACCCTGAATCTCCATCGCGGCACGGCGGTTCACCTGATAGTCCAATTCGCTGCGGACGCGATCCTTGGTGTCCTGGCGGTTCTGGCTCATCATAATGATGGGAGCTTGGATCGCCGCGAGCATTGACAGAAACAGATTCAGCAGAATAAAGGGATATGGATCCCACGCACGCACGGCCAGGATGATGTTCAAGGACGCGTACACAATCAGCGTCACCAGGAACGAGACGATAAAGGTCCATGACCCGCCAAAGCGCGCCACCGAATCGGCAATGCGCTCTCCCCGGGTCGCCTCCTCCTCGATAACCTCGTTGGGACTGCGTGTCGCGCGGCTGCGCACCAGATCCTGCGCGGCGTGGATTTGCCTGCTTAACACCGTCAACAGGTCCATTCCGGCGTGCGGCTTGCGTTCCAGCAATGTAATGATATCCACGCGGTCGATCTCGACGCAGGTGCTCGGCGTCCAGGCGGTGGCATCGGTATGGTGCGGCGTATTGGCCAGCATCGAAGCAAACCCAAAAAACTCGCCCGGCGAAGGCTCATCCACCACAACCTCCTGCTGGTCCTGATCGATTGTGGTCACGCGGACGTCGCCGGAAATCAGCACATAGGCGCGGCCGCCGGGTTCACCCGTCTTATAGATTCGCTGCCTCGGAGAAAACGTCTTGGCTTCGACCTGCGATGCCAGAACGGCAATTTCGTCATCGTCTAAAAGAGCGAAGAGGGGCACTTCCTTCAATAGATCGGGACTGCATGCCATAGTGCGACTCCAGATTGCCCGGCTTGTGCGAGGGGCGCCGGGACTTTCGCCAGCATTCCACAAAACGCCTTCGACGCACAAGCATCCCCGCGAAAAGAGCGCGCAGGCCGCCGGGACAACCCACGCCCTTCCGGCATTTACCGGCAAGCATTCGGAATTCGCCGATTTTCCGTCGGAGCGGCGAAAGACTGCTGCTACGCTGCAGACATGGATATGGACCGGTGGGAAGCACGGCGAAGAGGGCGCTACGGCCGGAGGGGCGCTCCGGGAATCGCGGCCGGAGCGATGATCGTAATTGTCGGGCTGCTGCTCCTTCTGCAGAACATGGGCCTGGTCCGGATTGACGACCTGTGGAGATACTGGCCGGCAGTCCTGATCGTCATCGGAATCGCCCGTCTCTCCGAGGCGCACGGGCCGAGCTCAATCATCTTCGGCGCCATGGTGGCGGCCGTGGGCGGGCTGCTGCTGTTGCGAAACCTCGATATATTGCGCGTCGATTTCAGCTTCATCTGGCCCCTGATCCTGATTGCTTTCGGTCTCAGCCTGCTGTGGCGGACCGTGGAAGGCAGGAGCCTGCGCGCCAGCCAGGATCTGCCCGCTCCGACGGGCGATCTGCACCTCTACGCCGTGTTCGGGGGCATAAAACGGCGAGTCGAGGCCGTCGACTTCCGGGGCGGTGACGTGCTTGCCGTATTTGGAGGAATCGATCTGGATCTGCGCGGGTCCGCGATGCCGGCCGGGCAGACGGTAATCGAAATCAATGCCGTATTCGGCGGAGTGGAGATGACCATACCCGACACCTGGGTGGTGGATAGCCGGCTCATCAGCATATTCGCGGGAGTGGAAGACCGGACACTCGCAAACCAATCCACCCCCGCCGGCCAGGCGCCACGCCTGGTGCTGACCGGATACACCATGTTCGCCGGAGTCACCATCCGCAACTGAGACGGCAATGCATCCATTCCTGGCTAACAAAAGCCGGCTGGGAGTCTACCTGCTGCAGTGGATGCCACTGGCGGCGCTGTTGGCTTTCTTGCTCGCCACCATGGGGAGGCTCTCCTGGCCCGAAGCGATTGCGCTCGCGTCGCCGCTGATCCTCATCTATCAGTTCATCTGCCTCTCGCCGTGGTACCTCTGCCGCGTGATGCCGCTCAGCACGCCGGTGGCGAGACTGATTGGAAATCACATCGCCGCGGCGGCGGTGGCGGCGCTGGTATGGATGTTGATCGCCAAGGGGCTGGGGTTCCTGCTTTCGCGTCTTTTCCCGGGACTGGAACGGCGCGTGAATCCGCTCATTCCCATGATCTTTGCGGTGGGCGTGATCCTCTATCTCCTGGCGGTCGCCCTCTACTATGTCATCCTGAGCAGTGAGGCGTCGCGCGAATCCGAAACGCGCGCGCGCGAAGCTCGCATTCTGGCGCAGGAAGCTGAGCTGCAGGCGCTGAAGGCTCAGATTAACCCCCACTTCCTTTTCAATAGCCTGCATTCCATCAGCGCACTTTGCACGGTGGATTCCACGCGCGCCAGGGATATGTGTATCCGTCTGTCGGAGTTTCTTCGCAGCACGCTGGCGCTGGGAGAAAGGCGAGAGATTCCGCTCGGCGACGAGCTGGCGCTCGCGAACTCATACCTGGGCGTTGAGCGGATGCGATTCGGCTCGCGGCTTGCGATCGCTAAGGATATCAACCCCGGATGCGAGGACTGCATGGTGCCGCCTCTGATTCTCCAGCCGCTGATTGAGAATGCCGTGAAGCACGGAGTGGGTGGGCTGGTGGAGGGCGGCACGATTACACTGCGCGCCGAGTGTGAAGGCGATCTGCTGCGCATCAAAGTGGAGAACGAGTTCGATGCCGGCACCCCCCCCAAGGCCGGGCAAGGCATCGGGCTGCGGAATGTTCGGGGGAGGCTTCAAGCCCGCTATGGAGAGACGGCTCGCTTCTATGCGAACACCCAGGCGGACGTATTTTCCGTCGAGATCGTCCTGCCTTGCGAACGCGCCAAGGCCGCGGCGGGGATGGGGCAATAAGAGGTGGGGCAATAAGAGGTAGTGCTATAACCGGAAATGCCATGGCTACATCGCTAGGCCCAGGCTCGTCGCTCGGCCACTACAAACTGGTTAGCCGGTTGGGACAGGGAGGGATGGGCCAGGTGTTCCTTGCCATCGACGAGCGGCTCGGGAGAAAAGTGGCGTTGAAGGCGCTGCTGCCGGAATTGGAAGGCGACCAGGAGCGTACGGATCGCTTTCTGCAGGAAGCGAAGATCGCCTCTTCCCTGAGCCACCCGAACGTCGCCGCGCTTCATGAGATCGGCGAGGCCGCGGGTCTGCGGTTTCTGGCGCTCGAATACGTCGAAGGCGAGAGTTTGCAGCAGAAGCTGGCGGGTGAGCCGTTGCCGCTCAACGAAATTCTCTCGATCGCCCGGCAGATTGCCGATGCCCTGGACGCCGCGCACTCGCTGGGTATCATTCATCGCGATATCAAACCGGGGAACGTTATTGTTACGCCCCGGGGACACGTGAAACTGCTGGATTTCGGCCTCGCGAAGACGGAGGGCCGCGTGGATACCGAGACACAACTGGTCACCACCGCCGGAGCCCTGGTGGGGACCGTAATGTATATGAGCCCGGAGCAGGCTCTGGGCCGGACTCTCGATCACCGCACGGATCTGTTCAGCCTCGGGGCCGTGATGTACCAGATGATCACGGGGCGGCTGCCGTTTGGCGGCGCAAACGCGCAGGAGACGATCGCCCACATCCTGCAGAGCCAGCCGGAAGCGATCGCGCGGTTCAACTACGACACCCCGGAGACGCTCGAACGCATCGTCCGGAAATGCCTGGAAAAAGACCGGGAGAGACGTTACGCCACCGCGCGCGATTTGCTGGTGGACCTGGAATCCGCCGAACGGGAAGCAAGCGCCCGGACATCGCAGGCGCTCCTGGCCAACCCGGCGCGCAGCGAGCTGACCGCGGTGATTGTAGATGACGAAGAACTGGCGCGGGGACTGCTGCGCGAGTATCTGTCAACCGTCCCGGATATCCGGATCGCCGCGGAGTGCGCCAACGGATTTGAAGCCGTCAAGGCGGTAGCGGAAACCAGGCCCGACCTGATTTTCCTGGATGTGCAGATGCCGAAGCTCGATGGTTTCGAAGTGCTGGAGCTAATCGGCAACGAGATCGCGGTCATTTTCGTCACGGCATACGACGTGTATGCGATGCGGGCTTTCGACGCCCACGCCGTGGATTATCTACTGAAGCCGTTCAGCATGGAACGGTTCCGGACAGCATTGGAGCGGGTGCGGCAGCGCCTGGGGACACAAGCTCCTCCTTCTAACCCGGCGCCGGCGGAGTTATCCGCCGCGGCCCGCGCTCCGGAACAGCATCTGCAGCGCATCGTGGTGCGCGACGGCCCGAAAGTGCACATTCTTCCGGTAAGCCAGCTCGATTACGCCGAGGCGCAGGACGACTACATTTCGCTGCATTCCGGCGGCAAAGCGTTCCTGAAGCAGCAGACCATTTCGAGCCTCGAAGCATCGCTCGATCCAAGCCAGTTCGTGCGCATTCATCGCTCGGTGATCGTGAACATTTCGCGCATCGCCCGCATTGAGCCGGTGACCAAGGATACGCGGCTGGCGATTCTGACCGACGGCGCGCGGCTGCCGTTGAGCCGCTCCGGCTACGAACGCCTGAACGCACTGCTCGAAGGCGGGTGACCCCGCTTGCTTAGCCGCGGTGGTCTGCCGTCGTGATTCGCACAACCCCGCATCCCCTTCGCAGAGGCACTCTCAGCACCAGAACGTCTCCAGTCCACTCTGCCCCCAGCGGCTGCGCGTCTTCGACGCCCGGATGCAGCACATCGCACATCAGGCCGGGAGTATTCGGAACGGCGCCGGCAATCTTCAGGACAACCTCGCCATCCTCTCCAAACACAATAGGGACCGCGTAGCCTTGCGGAACGGAAAACAGATTTGCCTTGGCCGGGCTGGTCTTGTGTTGGGCGTCTTCAATCTCCCAGGCGTGCGCCTTCAGTACCCACTCCCGTCCGCGGATGGCCGCCAGCAGCGGGCCGTAATCGGTAAAGGGACGCCGTGTTTCCGGACTGCCCCAATCCAAGCCGTGGTCATTCTTGGGATACGGGCACATCGGAAAAACGCCGAGATAAAGAAGACGCTGGAAGTAGCTGTCGACCTGCGCCGGCGGGATGGGAGCATCGCGCCAGACGATTACCGGCTTGCAAATCCCGGCAAAGGCAACGCCATTCAGCGCGGCAGGGTCGTCGGCCATTTCGTCGAAGAATCCGTCGACATGTCGGAAGGCGTCCAGGCGTTTACAGATCGGGTTCACAAAGATCACCTTCCCCGCGTTATGAACCAGCGGCCCCAGACGGTTCATGAGCTGGAGCCACGACCAGTAAATGGATCGCGCCGGTTTATCGTCAAACCAGCTTACGCCGTCATCCCGCTCGGTGTTGTAGAAGCGAAGCCAATCCAGCCGGTCGATGCAGAAGCCGCTGGAACTGGGCAGGCGATCCAGGTGCCGCCGGGCTTGCTCCATTAAAAAGTCCGCGTATACCGGTTCGCCCGGATCCACACCGATGCCTTTCTCCCAGGTGTAGAACAGTCCACCGGGCCGGGTCCGCTCCCACCCTCCCGGCCAGTGGATTCCCGCCAGCGGCAGATTCGGCGGCACACGAAGGAGCGCGCTCTCAAAACGTGAAAACAGGTACTGGTTGGGATTTCGCCAGTCGGCCTCGTCCGGCTTCACCTGGTCCCCGGGCGCCGGAGGATAGTGAATATTCGTACCGAACTCGGTCACGTTGAAATAACTCAAAACGTGAAATCCGCCATCTTTCATACGGCGGCAATACGCCTCCAGACCCGCGGCGGAGGTGGGTGTTCTTCGAAAGGAAGTCCACTCGGCGTCAGGAGCCACCGGCGGAAGGAACATGCCCATATAGGGGAAATCGAAGCTCGCGCGCCAGTTGATGGAAAAGGCCATGCGGTGCATTTCGGGCGCGTCCAGTTCTCCGTCATACGTGGAATAGGCGCCGGCGCCCGCCATGTTTTGGACGCGTGGGTTCGGCGGGTAAAAATACTCCCGGTAGCGGTTCATCATCCAGCCCAACCCCTCCCGGAAGTCGTCGCCGTGGTGCACGACATCAAAAGCGAGGCGAACCGGAGCGGCGGACGACAGCTTGTACCGGTACCAGGTGAAATCCAGCCGGCCAGTCTCGGCCACCGACATTTCCAAATCAAGCTGCACGGGTTCCGGGCTCAGTATCACACTGCAACCGGACGTTCCCGGCTCAATCCAGGTAAAGACCGGGACGGAGAAATAGCGCTCGCCATGGTGCTGCTGCCCCCAGGAATACCAGGGAATGCCCGGATGTTCGAGTGTGTACCTGGGGCCGCCGTAGGTATAGCGAATCGCTTGCAGGGGCGCGGGAATAAGCGGATCGGTCCATTCGCTTCGGGGGCCCTCCGGGTAATGGTCCCAGCATGTCCAGATGCGAGTGGTGGCGCGCGCGGGATACGCGATGGAAACGCGGACCGGCGCGCTCCACGGAGTCTTTTCGCCGCGGATCTCGATTTCACAGCGGTGGCCGGCGGCCGTCCTGGTCCAGCGTTCGACGATGGAAGCGCGGCGCCCCGAGCCGGTTTTGCCGGTCCACCGGGACTTCCGGCGTAGAACGCCGTTCGATGTCTTCGAGGACACTCTCCCTCGTAATACGGAGTCTTCGAGCCGTACCTCGACGCAGTATGGGTCAGGGCAGCGGCGCCCGGCGGATGATTCCGAAGACTGCGATTGGGCTCCGTAGAGAACGCCGGCGCCCACGGAAAGAGCCGATATGAATTCACGCCGGCTGGGCATGGGACACTCCTGGCGGCGCGGGCTGCCGGATTCGTCTCCACCGTTCGGGTAGCATTTCCCCAATTTAACCCGGCCGGGATCGTGCAGCGGGTTATGACAACTCAACATCCGGCATCAATTCCGGAGTGCAACGCGCGGAAGACAGCTAAAATAAACAGCATGTCTTGCGTCGCGCTGATTCCCGCATTTTGCCCGGGCCCGGCGCTTTCCGCACTGGTGGAAGCGCTGAAAAGCGAGGATTTTCAAGGCATCGTTGTAATCGACGACGGCAGCGGCCCCGAATTTCAGGCGGTTTTTGAAAAACTCTCGCAAATCGATGGCATTTACGTGCTGCGGCACGCGATAAACCTTGGCAAAGGCGCCGCACTAAAGACCGGAATTAACTACATTCTTTGCCGCTGGCCTGGCGTCGAAGGGGTGGTGACCGCGGATGCCGACGGACAGCACGCACCCGAGGATATTTTGAGGGTGGCCCATCGCTTCCTCGAATCACCCGGCTCGCTGGTGCTGGGCTCGCGTGTTCTCGACGAATCGGCGCCCGCGCGGAGCCGCGTTGGCAATGCCCTGACCCGGTCGGTGCTTCGCGTCGTGCTCGGCCAGACCATTCGTGACACCCAGACCGGATTGCGCGCCATCCCCGCCGTTCTGCTTCCATCCCTGCTGGCGATTCCGGCTTCGGGCTACGAGTTTGAGCTGGAGATGCTCATGGCCGCCAGGCAGTTGAGCATCCCCGTGGCCGAAGAGCCGATCCGCGCCATCTACGAAAACGGCAACCGCAGCTCCCATTTCGACCCTCTGCTCGATTCGATGCGCATTTACTTCGTGTTGCTGCGCTTCGCTTTCATCGCGCTCGCGACGGCCGCGATCGACAACGCCGTTTTCTTTGTGGCCTTCTCTATTTTGGGAGGAGTGGGTGCGGCGCAGATCTGGGGCCGCTCGGTTGCTGTACTGTTCAACTACGCGGCCGTCCGGAAAGCCGCATTCCGCTCCGATCAGCGCCACCTGGTGGTGCTCCCCGCCTATCTCCTCCTGGTGGCCGTGAGCGGCGCCCTTTCCTACGCGGCGATTCTGCTGCTTACTTCGCGTCTTCACTTTGCAGTGATGCCGGCGAAGCTGCTGGTGGAGACGATTCTGTTTTTCGGGAATTTCGCCCTCCAGCGCGACTTCATTTTCACCCGCCGTTCTCCTTTGCTCCGGCCGGCGCAGCCAGCCCGATTGGCTGCCTCCATGCCCCTTTCCTCGAAATTACGCTGGGCCGCCCTGTGCGCCGTCCTCCTGGTGACCGCCTGCTATTCGAACCATTTCGAAAATCATTTCCAGTTCGACGATTCGCACACGATCGTTGACAACCCGTATATCCGCAGCCTCCATAACATTCCGAAATTCTTCACCGACGCGGGCACCTTCAGCACTATTCCGGCGAACCGTACCTGGCGGCCGCTGGTCTCAACATCACTGGCGATCGACTACTGGCTCGGCGGAGGATTGAAGCCGCTGTGGTTTCACATCTCGACATTCTTCTGGTTTCTGGTTCAACTCGCCATCCTGTTCCTGCTGTTCCGGGCCATCCTTCGCCGCGCCGGCGACGAGTGGTGGACGGAATACGGCGCGCTATTTGCCGCCGCCTGGTTTGGCGTTCACCCCGCCATGGCCGAGACCGTGAATTACATAATTCAGCGCGGCGATCTCTATGCAACGCTGGGCGTCACGGCTTCCCTGGCCGCGTTCGCGATGTTTCCCCGCGCCCGCAAGACGCGGCTTTATCTATTGCCGGCCGCGTTGGGAATCCTGGCCAAACCGCCGGCGGCGATCTTTCCGGCCATCCTTTTCACCTATATTTGGCTGTTCGAGGAAGACGCAAACCCGCGCCGCGCGCTCGCAGCACTACGCCAATGTTGGGCGGCGATCCTGGTTGCGGCCTTCCTGCTGGTTGTCGAAGTAAGAATGACGCCGCCGAGCTATACAGCGGGCGCCATTTCCGCGAGGGACTACATTCTCACCCAGCCTTTCGTCGCCCTGCATTATTTTCTTTCCTTCTTTCTTCCTTTCGGACTGACCGCCGACACCGATCTGTCTGCCATCCCTTCGCCGTGGACCACCGAGGCACTGACCGGGATGGCGTTTTGCGCCGCGGTTGTGCTGGTGATCGTGAAGACCGCCAAAGCCCCGCGGACGCGCCCCATCAGCTTCGGCCTCCTGTGGTTCCTGCTTGCGCTTCTGCCTACCGCGCTCTATCCGCTTGCCGAGGTCGAGAACGACCACCGGATGTTCATGCCGTTCGCCGGACTCGTGCTGGCCGTGTCGTGGACACTCGCGCTCTGCATTGCGGCGCGACCAAAGCTCCGCACTCCGGCGATCGCCTGCGGCGCGATGTTGGTGCTTGTGGCGTACGCACAGGGGGCGTGGCAGCGAAACCGTGTGTGGCACACCGAAGAGTCGCTGTGGAAAGATGTAACGCTAAAAAGCCCGCGCAACGGGCGGGGGCTGATGAACTACGGGCTATCGCTGATGTCCCAGGGCCGTACGGCAGAAGCCGCGGGCTATTTCGAAAAAGCCGCGGAATTCACGCCGAATTACTACATTCTCGAGATTAACCGCGCAATCGCATGTGCGGCGCTGGGAAATGACCGCGACGCAACCGCTCACTTCCTTCGCGCCATGCGATTGGCCCCGGCCGACGCCCTGCCTTACTATTACTACGGGCGCTGGCTGCACCAGAAGAACAGGCTGCCGGAAGCCACGGCGCTGTTGCGAGCGTCCGTTGCGAAAAACGAGGAATACTTCCCCGCGCGCTACGAGTTGATGCGCATCTACGCGGCTACGGGGAACACGCCGGAACTGCGCGCTCTCGCCGCGGGAACTCTTCGGATCGCGCCCGGAGATCCATGGTCGCAATATTTCCTTCGGCATCAAAGCCAGGCCACGGCGGCCCAAACCACGGCCGCCGGCAGTTACACCGCTCTCGAAGCCCGGGCCGGTACGCATCCTTCGCCCGAGACCGACGTGGAACTCTCCCTTGCGTATTACCGGGCTGGCAGATTTCAGGATTGCGTCGAGGCGGCGCGGCGCGCCACGAAGCTTAAGCCGGATTATCCGGAAGCGTGGAATAATGTTGCCGCCTGCTCGCAGTCGCTCGCGCAATGGGACGACGCAATTGAGGCGGCGAAGGTGGCTATCCGTCTCAGGCCGGACTTTCAACTCGCCAAAAATAACCTGGCGTACTCAGTCCAGCAGCGCGCGAGAGCATCGGAATCCCCGCGGACGGTCAGGATAAAGCGCTGAGGCGCCGGCTGCTCGCCTCTTCCAGTTCCAAATACAAAGACTGAACCAGCGCGGCGGAGGATTCGCGAAGCCTTGCCGGCCGACCGGCGCTGTCTTCTTTGGATGGCGGCAAAAACTCCCGGGATGGATTCTTCGCATCACTCCGCGCAATCCGCCGCGCCTCCTCAGCTTCTTCCGGCCCGAGGCGGCAGGAGAAGTGCTCACGGATGGGCCCGAAGAAGGCGTCCGGCAGGCGGTTGTAGTTCACGAACATTCCCTTGGCATCTTCCCGGAAGCGCAGCGCGGCGCCGCAAAACCCGGCCAGAACCCTGGCGCACCATTCTTCTCTCGGCAAAAGGATATCCGCGGCTGTGAGTTTCAACACAGCCGGATCCATGGCGCCCGGAAGAGCCTGCCTCCCCGGCGATCGCCAATGCGACGCCAGCACCTCGACGGGATCGCGGTACAGAAAGATCCAGGGCGTCTCCGGAAAAGCCGCGCGTAGCAGCGGCAAGCTGTGAATGTGCCAGCAGTCCAGTTTCAGAAAACAAGGTCCGTCGCCGCGTTTCAAAGCCGCGACAAGAGCGCGCAGCCCATCGATATCACCGGCTTGGATGAGCGTGTCCACCGGCGGCGCTTCGGAGATGACCGTGGCGCCGGCGACAGTGGAAAGCATCCGGGCGGTCAGCGTCGAACCACATCGCGACAGGTGAAAAATCAAGCCAGCCGGCGACGCCCCGGCGCGGGGAAGAGGCGCTTCGAGGCGAAACGTCCGGCCGAACGGGTTCCGCATCGCGAGGAGAACGGAGTCTTCGAAAAAAGGTTCGTTGAACCGCCGTGTTCCGAACCAGACCCACTCGGCAACAGCTTGCGAGCCGCGAAACCGGATTTTTACCGGCGCCCACTCCCGCCCGGCCGGCGGATTCGGAGTGCCGCCGCACTGGGCTTCCACATCCGCCGCGGCGAATCGGAATCCCCGCTCCCGGCCCGCGGCGGCAATCGCATCGAGAAACGCTTCGCGCTCCGGGATGGCCTGCAATGTCTTCTGCAATTCCACGTCGCGGAGCAGGACGTCCCGAAACGCCTCAAAGCCGCCAACGGGAAGTGCGGCGCGCGCGATGGCCGTGCCGCGTCCGAAGAGCTCGCGAACCCAGCCGTTCACCTCCGCGTCAATCACGAGATGAATCCGGCTGGTGAGACCGGGATTGTTGACGCGATGCGGCAGGCTTACATTCACGTAGTAGCAATCGCCCTCGTCAAGTTGGAGGCGCTCGCCCGCGGAATAGAACTCCACCTCGGGGCTTGTCTCGACGGGAACGTGAATTCGCACTTCGCCATCTTCGAATCCGAGCGCAGGGTCGGAATGCTCGCGCACAAACGATCCGGACGACAAGCGCAAGAACCGCACCGATTTCAACGAGCAGTGAAAACTCGCGAGGACCTCCCGGATATATTGGCACCGGGTGAAGAGCCCCGTATTCTCGAAGGAGTCCCCGCGCGCCGCAAGATCGGAAATGGCGCCCGAAGGAGAGCGCAGAGCCACGCCGCTCCATTCCCCGCCGTAATCGCGCTCGTTATAGTGAGGCCGCCACTCGCCGGGATCGACGAGACTCAGGTCCGCCTTCAGCCGGGCGGGATCAAACCGGAGGGGCAAACGAAGCGCGGTCAGCACTCCCACACCATTTCAAGCTGGACCTCATCGCCGCCCGCGAGCCGGAAGCCCAAACGCTCGTACAACCGGATAGCGGCGGCGTTCGTGGAGTTCACGCCGAGGCGGACCGGCCGCCCCGCACAGCGAGCGCCGTGCTGAATTTCCCGGACAATCGACGACCCGACGCCCTGCCCGCGATAGTCTTCCCGCACCATGATCTCAACAATTCGAATCTGGTCCGGCAGTTCCGCTACTACCAGCCACCCCACATCCACGCCGCCGGCGATGATGATCTCGCTCGCCGAATCCGGAAACACGGAGCGCACGCCCGCGCGCCTCGCCCGATACTGCATATCGAGCAACTGCTCGCGCATGGGCGCGAGCCAGGCACTGGCGCCCAACTGCAGCGCGATCGTATCGATTATCAGCTTTCTAAGGAACGGTTCGTCCGCGGCAGTTTCCGGACGGCGCGAAATGGTCATGAATGCCGGGGCGCTCCCTTTAGGAACCGATGCCCCGGCCACAGGCTAATTTCTGGCTGGGAAAACACCGCTGAGCGCAATAATGAAGCTCACACACACGTAGGGCTGCATATTGGGGTGAGGCTGACTTCCGCCGGCCGGACCCACCATCTGCGGGTTCATGGTGGTGCCGTCTCCGCTAGCGGCGTAGGCATTCGTCGCCGTGCCTCCTCGAGGAGCGGGAATTGTAGCTGGGACGCCGCCGCCAACGCTAGGCGTGCTCGCCGTATTGCTTGCATTCACCGGATGGGTATGACTGGGGACCTGCAAGATCGTCAACGTAACGTTCTCGGAGCCGCCGGTTTGCCCTAGCGAGTACGATGAACCGGCGGGGGCGCTTCCCCAATGGACCGGGACTTGTCCCTGGAGATTGGGCAGCGCAAACGTCGTCACACCGTTGCCACCGTAGGTCGTGCCAAGAAGAGAAAACAGGGCCGTGTTTTGAGCGATGGACATGATTTGGCCATTGCAGAAAGCCCACCCCCGCGGAGCAAAGTTACCCGCAAACATTCTTATCTCGCCTAAAAATGGTTCTGACATTCATTCATCCTTTCGTCTTCTTATCGAGTTCGGCTCTGAAATGCATGCGGGCTGTCTATTGACCCGCTGGAACGAATAGGGTAGACGGATCGGGCGTGGTCTTCTGGAACACTTGCCCCGTTCCGCCTGCTGTTGCCGGAGCCGCGGCTCCCGAGTTGCCACCGGCCCCGCCAGATCCACCGCCTCCTCCACCAAAGCCCGCGGAATCAGTACCCGTCCCGGCCGCTCCGCCGGCCGCGGTTGTGGTACCCGGAGTGATACTGGGAGCCAGAAGGTTGATAACGCCACCTCCGCCCCCACCGGAAGCTCCAGCCGACGAGGAAACTGCATTCGCGCCGGTGCCGCCGACCGCGGAGAGCGTGCCACTATTCGAAATACTCGTTTGGGATGCAAGAACGATGATGCCCCCTCCACCTCCACCACCCCCAATCGAGTTGGGAGTGGCGGGGCCGCCGTTGGCTCCGTCGGCATGAATAGACCCGCCGCTGATGGTAATGGACCCTGCCGCGAGAATGACGATCGTTCCTCCGCCACCCGCGACTGGGATGCCGGTAGCTGGCCCAACGCCACCTCCTGCCGGCCCGGGATTGACGAGGAGGCGCGCTCGCAAGCTACTCGCCGCGGCGCCCCCGGCAGCGATGTTCCCACCGGCGGCGTCTGTAGCCGCGAGACTCCCACCAATTCCCTGGCCAGCCCCCTGGTTGGGCGCCACCACGATGTTCCCGGAAATCGTCACGTTTCCGGTGGCTCGTAGGATCAGCCCGCTCGGCACCGTCAAGGTTCCCGTGATTGTCAAATCTGTAAACTGCAAGGTGCTGACCGGTGGACTGGTCACCCAGTTGGCCGGGCCGAAGTTGCCGGCCCCGTCCGATCCGTCGCCGAAAATAGTGGCCCCAGACGCGCCGGGTGCCCCCGTGGCTCCGGTCGCTCCCGTCGGACCGGTGCTGCCAGTCGCTCCGGTGGAGCCGTTCAGGCCGTTTGTGCCCGTCGCTCCGGTCGCTCCAGTGGGACCAACCTGCCCCAAGAGCGCCCACTTGGTCGGGTCGGTGCCGGGCGTAGTCCCGGTATTCCCGGAAACCAGGGAAATATACGCGGACCCGCCGAAGCCTACAGCGTCCCCGGCGGCGTAAGTGGCCGCTCCATCCCAGACCGGATTGGTCGCGGAAACGTTCACGGATCCGGTGGGGCCGGTGTCGCCAGTCGGCCCGGTGGGGCCAGTCGGGCCAATGACGCCCTGCAACCCGGTGGGACCGGTCGCGCCCGTCGGACCAGTGAGCCCTATTGGGCCGGTAGGTCCCGCGGGCCCTGCCGGCCCCACGTCACCCGTTGGGCCCGTGGGGCCGGTGGGGCCGATCTGTCCAAGAAGAGCCCATTTGGTGGGGTCCGTTCCCGGCTGAGTCCCCGTGTTTCCGTTCACAAGCGAAATATAGGCCGAACCGCCGAAAGCGGCCACATCGGCCATCGAGTAAGTGGCTCCCGCCGCCCACGTGGGATTGGACGCGGAGACATTCAGCGTCCCGGTGGCGCCGGTGGCCCCCGTGGCGCCCGTCGCACCAGGGAGGCCCGCCGGACCGGTGGCTCCCGGCGGACCGGGGGCTCCCGGCGGACCGGGGGCGCCCGCGGGGCCAATTGGGCCGGCGGGTCCGGTCGCTCCGGTCGCTCCGGTCGCCCCGGTGGGTCCCGTCGGTCCTACTTTGCCGGCTGGACCGGCCGGTCCGCTGCCGGGATTCATCGTAACCGTTAGCTGTGGAGCATGGCTGGTTGAGACGCTTTCCTTCGAGTCGAAGAAGACAACCGTCGAGACCGCTCCCGAGGACGGGGTGAGCAGTAAACCATAATTCGAAGCCGGAGACGTAATCCAACGCCTCACCAGCGTCGTAATGTCAACGGAGACGAATACCGCGGCCGCGTTCGTCTGTATCGTAGCGAATACCGGCCCCGCCGCCGGTAGTGAGGCGTAGGTGAGTCCCAACTCATCCCAGCTGCTCGTGACCGGGGAGACGTCCACCGCGCCCGCCGTACCGACGCGGGAAACCCACAAGGTCAGCGTAGCCCGCTGTACGTTCTCGGGCGTCACTCCCGCCAGCGCCGAAATGTCGAATTGCACATAGCCCTGACTCGGGCCTCCGACTTGTATCGAGGGCAATGCTCCAAAATTTGTGGCAGGATATGCGCTGCTGGATTGAGTATCGCCGCCGTCCGGCAGACTCTGTGCGCAAACAATTGAGCCCACCCCTAGGGTGAATACTGCCGCCATTAACCCGACTATTATCTTGCGCGCGGAGAATCCAGTGGATAGCCGGAAGTTTTTTGGCACGATACCAGAAAAAACTATACCTCAGAATCCTCGATAATGTCACGGATTTTTTGCAGGCAAAGCCCCGGATATCTATGGCATGGAGCGGCGGCACAGAGGGGCTGCGCCGGGGCGCCTTGCAAAAACAGGCCGGATTCAGCAAACTTTTATTGAATGCCCTACGCTCCTTTGCGTATCGTCGTCGGCCTTCTCTGCGTGTTCTTCGCGCATTTCCTGGGCCGTGCCGCGGTTCGTGTAAAAAATGGGCGCGCACGCCAGGCGACGCTGGTTTCCTGGGTGCTGCGCACTTTTGTCTCCGGTGTCGCCGTGCTCTGGCACGTGGGACTGGACGGGATCTCGCTGGGGATGATCGTGCTTTCGCTGATTTCGTGCGCGGGCGGCATCTATCTGGAGTTCCGCCCGCGCCACCACGAAGAATTGGAGAAAGTGATCTTTCCCCGCTAGATGTCGTAATACAGAGAGAACTCGTACGGGTGAGGGCGCAAGCGAATCGCCTCCGCTTCAAAGCGGCGCTTGTAGTCGATAAATGCTTCGAGCAGTTCCTCGCTGAAAACGTCGCCCTTCAGTAGGAAATCGTGATCGTCTTCCAGGCACTTTAGCGCTTCGTCCAGGGACGCCGGCATGGACGGCACCAACTTCATCTCTTCCGGCGAGAGATCGTAAATGTCCTTGTCGAGCGGTTCGCCGGGGTCGATTTTGTTAAGCACACCGTCCAGCCCGGCCATCAACATCGCCGCGAACGCGAGATAAGGATTGGCTGCGGGGTCTGGCGGCCGGAACTCCACGCGCTTTGCCTTGGGGCTGGCGGAGTACATGGGAATGCGGCAAGCCGCCGAGCGGTTGCGCCGCGAGTAAGCGAGATTCACCGGCGCTTCGTAGCCCGGCAC
>DASZXS010000054.1:0-144556 GCA_035545735.1 Bryobacteraceae bacterium
GTGCCAGTGAGAGATATCAGCTTGAAATAAGGCTGAAATTGCAACCGATCGCTTCGCACCATCTCTCCGAACTCATCCGGAGCGATGACAAGCGGGAGCGAATGTGCAAGATGGCCGGCGAACTCTTCGACGCGATGGCGGCTGGCGGTCTTACATCAGCACCAATCCCGAGTTCCACGATATGCAGAGAGTGGCTGCGCGATCTTGCAATAGTTGCAAGATGACCATGTCCCGGACCTGCCGCTCCGAGGGGCCAGCGTTGGACTCCCGATCACCGCGAGCGGCCAGCGGCGGCCTCGCCGCCGCTCCGCTCGCCTCTGCGGGAACCGACTACGGCTTCTTTTCGGGCGCTTCTGGGATAGCGGCGTGCTGCATCTCGTGCTGGAGTTGGTCTGGATTCGAGGCTCCGGAAGCCTGCGTCGGCTCCAGCACACGCACGTCCGAGACTTTCCGCAGAACCAATCTCACCTCGTCGGCGGCCAGTCGGAGCGAACGCGGATCCCGCTGCACCTTCTGACCGTTGTGGAGGATGAAGACCGAATCGAATCGGCCCTCGAAGGTTGCGGTAATCCGGCCCGGCTTCTTGGGCGGCATGGGGACAAGTACCCCTACTGAAGCCATCAGCTTCTTGTAGCTCTCATCCTCGACGAGGTTGAACTTCGCCTTGGGCTTGGTGTCAGGGTCTTTCGGGAACGTTAATAGGACCCGTTCGCACCCGCCATCCTTTAGGGCCATCCGCCGCGGGTTGATGAGATCAGCCTGGAAGACGACTACTTTTCCGCTGAACTGCTCGGGCTTTGCCAGCAACTCGCAAACCGTCGTCTTCAAAGGCTCTCCGGTTTCAGCGATCAGGGGAACGGACGCAACCATAGCCGCCCCAAGGGACAGAATCCACTGTCTATGTCTCATGTTGGGCCTCGGCCCTCGGGGGACACCTGAAAAGCGGCCAATGAGGGACACCTCAAAACCGGCCAACGGACTCAGGCAAGACAAGGTAGTTATAACCCATGGCCGCACATTGCGGCAAGGGAAAACTTCAGAAGGGCGCCTGCCATCAGCTATGCTGACAGCACCTGGGCGGAGGATATGGCTCCGCAGGGATGCGACCAGAGCGCCGACCCAGCGGCCAGAATGCGTGGGCGGCGCGGAGCCGCCTCCGCGGCATTCTGGCGGCAAAGCGATAAATCCCGGGAGCGCGAGGGCAGAGCCCTCGCATGCTTCAAGCTATTCTCATCGTTCAGCCGGTAACGGCCGTTTTCGTGCGCCAGCTCTTGGGGCCGCACTTGAGCACGTGCCCATGATGTAGCAACCGGTCGAGCATGGCGCCGACCGCCGCCACGTCAGCCAGCAGTTTGCCCCAGTCATCCACTGGGCGGTTGGACGTCAGCAGCGTGCTGGCGCGTTCGTACCGTCGCATCACAATCTCCAGCAGATCCTCGGCAGCCGTCTGCGGCAGCTTACGCATGCCGAAGTCGTCGATGATCAGCAACGCCACGCTGGAGATCGATTCCATATACTGCTTGCGCGTGCCCTCAAGGGTGGCTTCAGTGACTTCTTCCAGCAGGATGTGTGTCTGGCGATAGAGCACCTTGTGGCCTTGCAGGATCGCGGCCTGGCCGATGGCCTGCGCCAGATGGCTTTTACCCGTGCCACCCGGCCCGAGAAACAACGCATCCTCACAGCGATCGATGAACATCCCGGTAGCCAGATCGAAAACCATACTGCGATTCATTTTCGGATTGAAGCTGAAGTCGAAGTTGTCCAGTGTCTTGTTGGGATCGCGGAAGGCGGCGAACTTGCGCCGCCGTTCCAGGAGCCGGTCCGAGCGCCGCGTCAACTCATCGGAGACTAGCGTGGCGAGCAAGTCGATCGGCGCCATGGGTTCGGCTTGTGCTTGTCGCAGTCGCGTTTCCAGCACCGCGGCCATACCTCCCAGGCGGAGTTGGCGCAGGCTGCGTTGTAGTTCGTTGAGATTCATTCTGGGTTCTCCTGGTTTTCTGGCAGCGAAGTCTTGCTGTCAATGAGGTCGCGATACAAAGTCAGCTGCCGGATGATGGGATCTACCTGGCGAAGCGTCAGGGCCGGCCGGCGTTCCAGCCAGCGGCGAGCGAAGCCATAGGGGTTGTCCGGGAGGCCGGCTTCTAACGCGGCGGCGCAGGCATCGTCGGTAAGCGCGGCGCCGTGCTTCCTCGCCAGCCCGCTCAAGCCCATGATGCGGCGGAGGGACTCGGGCCCGTCGCGCCGGTAGATCTGCTCGGCGACCGCACCGACATGAGGGCCGATCTTGCCGCAACGCGCCAGCAGTTGGGAGGTGGAGCGTGGCGTGTGCGCGGGCTTGTCCTCGTCGGAGATGCGATGCCGGCCACGCTGTTGGCCGCGGTGTTCGCGCAACAGTTGCCCCGTACCCGGATCCAGCACCCGCACTACGTGGCCGTCCCACTGCACTTTCACGCGGCGGCCGATCCAGCCGGGCGGTGCGCTGTAATAAGCGGCATCGACTTCGACGCAGCCGTCCAGGTTCACGCGCCGTTCGCCAAACTGGTACAGGCGAAACGGCTCCAGCGGCAATGGCAGCAGAGCCGGCTTCTCTTCGGCGAACATGGCAGCTACCTGGCGCTTGGTAGTGCCATGGATGCGTGTGTCGGCCCACTTGTTTTCCCAGTGATCCAGGTACGTCTGTGCCTCTTCCAGACTCTCAAAGCGCACGCCTTTCAAGGGTGTGTTCTTGGCGTGCCCGACGCCGCGCTCGACTTTCCCCTTGCGATCCGGATCGGCGACGCGGCAAGGCAGCGCGATGGCGCCATAGTGGGCGAGCATGTCGCGATAGAGCGGGTTCAGGGCCGGATCGTAGATGTCCGGTTTGAGCACGGCTTCGCTGAGATTGTCGAGTACGATCGTGCGGCAGACCCCGCCCAGCCGGCGGAACGCTTGCTCGTGCAGTTCGGCCCACGTGCGAGAGCTGGACTGGAAGGTGAGCAGACGAACAGCCTTGCGGCTGTAGCCCAGCCTGAGCACGAACAAGCGCGTGCGCCGGTATCGGCCGGAGCGCGGATTGCGCACCATCGGACCGCTGCCGTAATCGACCTGCGCTTCCTCGCCCGGTGGCGTGACGATGACCGCACACGCCGACTTCGCCGGTTGCCCGCGCAGCCGGCCGACAAAGCGCTTCACGCTGGCGTAGCCCCCCGTGAAACCGTGGCTGTCCACCAAGTCCTGATAGATCGCCTTGGCATTCCGCCCCCTGCCGAGCGACAGTTCGATGAAGTCGAAGTAGGGCTCACAGGCACTGCCACCGGGACTGCGTGGGGGCAGTGAGGTCGGCGCCGAGTCGGGGGACACCATTGGCCGGTTTTGGCCGGGTCCGGCCGGACCAGCCGTGGTGGGGTCGGGGGACACCTCGTTGGCCGGTTTTGCCGGCACGCGCCGTCCCCAACCGCCGGGAGCCCGAATGGCAACTCCGGCGGCCTTCAGGTACGCTCCCGCCGTTTCCCGGCGAATGCCCGTTTCTTGCTGGATGCGCCGCAGCGGCCAGCCTAGCCGCCCCAGCGCGATGACCTGTTGTCGTTTCTCTTCGCTCAAGACATTGCTCACGTCGATGGAGGGTAATCCCTCCGTCGCTCTCAATGTCTTGCCGATTTCTATTGGCCGCTTTTCAGCTGTCCCTCATTGGCCGCTTTTGGGTGTCCCCCGAGGCAAAAACATCCTTTCATCAGCGGTGCTGGACCGAGGATCAGAGTCGAGTGAACCAGTGGATACCGAACCCAGGACAAGCCAACCAGCCCGCTCCACGAGGCGCTCTAACCCTAACGGAAAAAAATCCAATAGTTGGTGCTGTCGTTATTGCATTCGGCCGGGCCAAGGAGGTATGACACGGGTAGCCCATCTAGGCGAACTGCCTTATTAGAGCTGAATCTGGCTACTCGGGTACTAAGAAAGCAAAAAAGCGAATGATGTGCCAGCTTCTCTAATGCGTAGAATGGGTTCGTCAAGTGGTATAGAACTCCAAGAAACATACATATCCCGTATTGCCCACTAATCTCAAAGTGTTGATCTAGATCCGAATCCCGAATATCAATCGTGGAATTTAGGTACTTAGCTAGGGCGTGAATTCCTTTCATTTGATTAATATTAGTTCCAGAATTATCCCCAACATTCAACAGAAAACCGCAGAGATTCAAAAAAGAACTTAGTCCACCGTCGGCTGCGCCTACATCCAATATAGGCTTGGCGTCGACTAATTCACTAAAGGACATCTGGATTTCATTCAACAACTGTTGAAGGAAGAATAAAGTTGAGAAACTGTCGTAGGAGTACCAAGCGAAGTCTCGGTCTGTTACGCTGCGCTTAGCCCGTTCAAATGTTTTCCTGAATCGAAGGCCCTTACGAACCAATTCGCTGAAACGGATAGAATAATCCATCGTAATCGATTCTACCGAGAGGACCAAGCCCGCGATCGCTTCGATGAATCCCGTTAACCCGGGCGTATAAAAATTGTCCAGAGAACTATAATGGTGGACAAACGGCGTAGCGGCTAAAAGCATTAGGGCAAGGCGAGTGTGTTCTGCGCGGGTGATAGAGTTTTATCCAAGTAACCATTGTTTGGATTTTTGAAACCTCATGAAGACCTCGAAACTTCTTCTGGCCGTCCTGGTACTGGCAGCGTCGGTGCGAGCCGAAAAGAGCTCAGTTTTCCCTCCGGGCGTTAAGCCGGTTGGCCCTTATAGCCCGGGAATTTTGGCGGGCGATTCGCTCTATGTCGCCGGACAGGGAGCGCAGAAAGCGGACGGGACGTTTCCCGAGACACCGGAAGCGCAACTGCGGCAGTGCCTCGAAAATGTCCGGACGGTGGTCGAGGCCGCCGGGCTGACCATGGATCACGTGGTGTACGCGCAAGTCTACGTGAAGGACCCGCACGCGTTCGATGCGGTCGATCACGCCTGGAGCGCCTACTTCTCTAAAAATGGCCCGGCGCGCTCGATGATCGGCGTCGGAGCTCTGCCGCAAAACACGCCGGTGGAAGTGAACGCCGTAGCCGTTCGCAAGCTTTCGGACAAACGCCCCGTTTCGGTGGCCGGCGGACTGTCCGCCGGTGTTCCGGCCGCGGTGTTTGGAGGCGAGCGCCTGTATATTTCCGATTGTCGCGGCGAGAACACGGCCGACGCTCTCGCGCGCATGGGACAGGTTCTCCAAGGGGCTCATCTCGACTTCGCGAATATGGTTTTCGTGAATCCTTACCTCACCGATAAGGTTAGTTACGAGGAAATGAACCGGGACTATGCCACGCACTTTGAATTTGGCAACACGCCGGCGCGTGCGACCATTCAGGTGGCCAGTCTCCCCGCAGGCGCTCATATCGAGTTCACCGGCGTCGCCGTCTCCAAACTTTCGAAGCGCCGCGCCGTGCGCCCGAAGAACATGGAGCCAAGCCCCACTGCGAGTCCGTGCGTCTTCGCAGGCGGCGTTTTCTACTGCTCGGCGAAGTCGGGCTTCATCCCCGGGCCCAACAGTGGTATCTACGCCTCCACCGTCGAGGAGCAGGTCCGGCAGACGATGCGGAACCTGCTGGATGGTCTCGAGGAAGCCGGGCTCAACTTCTCAAACGTGGTCGCCGCGAACGTCTATTTGGACGATGTGGCGGATTTTCCAAAAATGAATGGAATTTATAAGCTATTCTTCGATGCCACGCCACCCGCGCGGACCACGGTTCAACAGTATCCCGCCGGGGAGCGCAAGCCGAACGCCAAGGGCCAGTGGCCAACGCTCGAACAGATCTCACTCGTCGCCGTGAAGGAATAAACGGATGTGGGCGTGTTTTCATTGTGTAAAATTGTGATTCATTGGTGAGACGCACCATGCCTGTATCGAAACGCTCCGCAGCATCGCAGATCGCGAAGCCATCCATCTCAACACCGTCCACGGCACGGGCGGTGGGAAAGACGCCTCCACGGTACGGCATCATTTCCCTGCAGCGCGGCCTGGGAATTCTTTCCCTTCTGGCGCAGGCGGAGCACAGCTTGAGCGCCAGCGAGATAGCGCGCGCGGCCAACCTGCACGGCAGCACGGTTCACCGGTTCCTGGTGAATCTGGAAGACTCCGGCTATGTTGTGCGCGACGATCGCGGCAATTATCACCTCGGCACACACTGCATTTCGTTAGGCCGGGCCGCGATGGACCGCCTCGACGCCCGGCGGGCCAGCCGGCCGGCGCTCGAGGAATTGAACCGCGTGACGCGAGAGACGGTTCATCTCGCCATCCGCAACGGGCTCACCGCGGTGTATGTCGACAAGTTCGAGTCGCCCGAGCCGTTGCGCATCTTCTCGCGCGTGGGGGCAAACGTCCCGCTGCACTGCACCGCGATGGGGAAGGTCTTCCTGGCACATTTGCCGGGCGACGAACAAGCCGAGATTCTTTCCCGGCTTCCGTTCACGCGCTACACCCCTTCGACGATTTGCTCCATCGCCGGCATGCGGACAGAATTGAAGAATGTCCGGCAGCAGGGCTACGCGATCGATCAGGAAGAGCATGAGGCGCACATCAAGTGCATCGCTGCGCCGGTCTGGGACGAAGCGGGCAAAGTAGTTGCGGCTTTCAGCATCACCGGGCCGGCGCCCCGGATGCAGCGGGCCCGGTTACGCGAATTCGGCCTGCTGGTGCGCGAGACCAGCGAAGTCATCTCGAAAGCCCTGGGCTATGCCGGGTCGCCGCGGCGGGTGCGATGAGACGAGTCCCGGCGTGGGCGGTTCTCACTTCCGTAGCGCTCGCGGCGGTCGGGAGCGCGCAGACCCGGCCCGCGCGCCAATTCGCGCTGCGTGCCAAATACTCGCGGTTTTGGAAGCTGGTACCCAAAGACGCCAAGTTGGAAAAGATCGCTGGAGACTTCGGCTTCACCGAAGGCCCCGTATGGGATCCCCAGGGCTTCGTGTATTTGAGCGATGAGAGCAAGAACCACATCTACCGGGTGTTTCCGGATGGCCGCAAAGAGGTTGTCGTCAGTCTTGGCGATCCGGACGGCAGCACGTTCAACCGTGAGAGGAAGCTGATTAGCACGGCGAGCGTTCTCCGCGCGATCATCGAAGTGGACCCGGCCGGCTCCTTCAAGGTTCTCACATCCACTTACGAGGGCAGAAAATTCAACAGCCCCAACGACGTGGTGACCGGACCGGACGGAGCGCTCTATTTCACCGACCCGACGCTCGACCTGGTCAAGGGCGAAAAACAGGAGATCCCCTTCCAGGGCGTCTACCGCCTGGGAAACGATGGCTCGGTCACGCTGCTGACGAAGGATCATGCGCAACCGAACGGGCTCGCATTCTCTCCCGACGGCCGGCGCTTCTACGTGGATGATAGCGAACGCCGCGATATATGGGTCTACGACGCGGGACCGGGCGGGAAGCTCAGCAATGGGAGGCTGTTCGGCAAGGAGGATGGACCGGAGGGCGCTGGGGGACCCGATGGCATGAGAGTCGACCGGAAGGGCAACATCTTCGTCACCGGTCCTCTGGGAATTTGGATATGGGATGCAAAAGGGAATCACCTTGGAACCATTGAGATGCCCGAGCAGCCCGCGAATCTCGCCTGGGGAGACCCGGATTACAAGACGTTGTACATCACCGCGACAACTTCGCTGTACAAGCTCCGGACGAACACAAGCGGCTTCGTCCCCTACCGGAAGAAATAGCGGTTAGCGCTCACCTTCCGGATCGACGGGAATCCACGCAAGCGCGCCAACGGCACACAGGATAGCGGCAACCAGAAACGATGCGTTCCAACTGAGTTCCTTCGCGATCATGGGAGTCAAGGACGCCGTCAGAGCGCCGCCGATCTGGCCGCCCATATTCATGATTCCCGAGACCGTACCCGCCGAGCCTTTGCCGATCGCCGCGGAAACGGACCAGAAGGAACTCTGCGAGATGTAGAGCGCCCCGGCGCCCCCCGCCAGCACGACGCTCGCAAGCTGCGCGCTTGCCACCTGGGTGCTCAAAGCGATAAAAATGGCGGAGAGGCCGATGCCGAACACCGCCACACCGCAGCGGCCGGTTCGGGCGCCGCGAGACTTGGTGAGCCGGTCGCTGATCCACCCGCCCAGCAACGATCCGCCGGCCATGGCGAGGAACGGCATCATCGTGTAATAGGAGCTTTCTCGGAGATTCAAGCCTCGAACCGAGCTCAAGTAAATGAAAAACCAACTGAAGAAAATATAGGCTGCATAACCGTAGCAGAAATAACTGAAAGTCACGAGGAGAATATGGCGATTGCTCGCGATGGCCTTCCAGCTCAGCTTGGCTTCCGGCGGACGATTGTCGTCGGCCGCCACCAGGCTCGACTCGATGAGATCGCGTTCCCGGGGCGAGATCCAGGGATGTTCACGCGGAGAATCGCGAGCCATCCAAAACCACACGGCTCCGGCCGCGACGCCCAGCACCGCGCTGACCCAGAAGGCTTCGCGCCATCCGTAGGTGAGCAGCAGATAGGTGATGAGGGGAGGCGTAATGCCCGCGCCAAAGCCTACACCGCAAAAGATGATCCCGTTGGCAACGCCGCGTTCCGAGTGGGGAATCCAGCGGGCGACAATGCAATTGGTCGCCGGATAGACCACCGCCTCGCCCATGCCCAGGCAGAAACGCACGCCGATCAGCATCGCCACCAGGCCCGGCATCGCGGCCGGCAGGAAAGTGATCAGCGCGGTAAAGACGCCCCACCAAAGCACGCCGAGCGTCAGCACGTTGCGCGCGCCCAGCTTATCCGCAAGCCACCCGCCGGGCGCCTGAAACAAGGCATAACCAAGCACAAAGGCGCTAAACACCCACCCAAGATGAATATTGTCGAGATGAAACTCCGTCTTGATCGCCGGACCGGCGATGGATATATTGACGCGGTCCAGGTACGCAATGGCGCTGATCACGAACATCCAAATGACCAGCGCCCAGCGGGTGCGCGTGCCGAAGAGTGACTTCACTGATCTAGATGTACGCGATCACGTCTATTTCGACGAGCGACTTACCCGGCAACCCGGCCGCGGCGACTGTGGTGCGGACGGGCGGCTCGGCGCCGAAACGCCCGCGAAATACCTCGTTCATGCCGTCATAGTCCTTCAAATCCGCGAGGAAGACGCTGCACTTCAGACACTTCTCCATCGACGAGCCGGCTTCGTTGAGCTGTTTTTCGATCGAATCGAGGACCCCTTTGGTGTGAACCTTGATATCGCCTTCCTGGTGGTAACCCACTCCGGAGATGAAAACCAGGTTTCCGTAAGCGATGGTCCCGCTGAAAAGAGCATTCTTTCCGTTGGTTCGGAGGACTTTCTTCTCCGGTTTTTCGGCCGCCCTCGCCGGAACGGGCGCGGCGGCAACCGCGGCTACTGCTCCCGCGGCGAGCCCCGCACCCAGAAATTTGCGTCGATTGTCTTTCGCCATGTCTGTTCCCTTTCGAAGTGTTTTTTAAACGTACTTGTGCCGTTGGGCGGACCATTTGGCAGGGCCGTATTCGCCCATATTGACATCGCCGTCGATGTGATCGCCGTTTACCGTGCCCTGGAACTGGTAGTGCAACTCCTGGCCTTCGTAATGGTGCGCGGCCCGGAATTCCACTTTGTTCGCCGTGACGGATCCGTGCAAGTCACCGGTCAGCCACTCCATCTGGTGCGTGCCAACCAGGGACTTCCCTTTCTGCTCGAAGGTAATTACGTGGTCCGCGGAACCCCGCAGAAAGTCCACTCGCGCGTCCCAGCGTCCGTCCACGCTGGCGGTTTCGCCGGAGGGTTCGGGAGGGTTCTCAAATTTGGGAGGCTTGGAAAGGACGGCATAGAGGTGTTCGGCGGCAATCCGGTCGTCGCCCGGCATCATCATGTAGGGCATCACGGAAACGGAACTGGCCATTGGATGAGGCCGCATACCGCGGGAACCGGCCAGCGCGATGCGGGGCTCACCATCCAGCAGAACTTTCGCCACCTCGCGGCCGGTGATGCCAAGCTTTTCTCCGTCCCACTCAATCTCCAGGACCGGCGCGTGGTTGGACAAACTGTCCGGTTGCCGAACCTTGGTGGTTACACCCGCCACCTTAGTTACATGCGAGGAGATATTGTCGAGCCAGCCCTGCCACTGCGCCCATTCGGCTTTGTGGTCGCGCTTGGTCCACATATCCACGGCGGCAAGCATCCCCATAATTTCTTCCTTGCCGACTTTGAGGGACCGCCCGAAGGCGTGATGCGGAGCGCTGTTCGCCCAGGCGGCCTGCAAGAGATTCTTGTCGCCCAGCAGGAGCCCGGCGCACTGCGGACCGCGCAGACACTTCCCTCCGCTGTAGCCCACCACGGTGGCTCCCCGTTGCAGGTGAATGTTCGGAATGGTCAAAATTTCGGCCGCGGCATCTACCATCACCGGAACATGCCTGCGGCGCGCGACCGCGGAGATGGCCTGCGTGCCCAGCGGCCCGTCGTCTCCGGGACCAGCGAGAATGTAGACCATCGCCGTGCGCTCATTGAACGCATCTTCCAGCTCCTCCGGCTTGTGCACTTCGACGATCTTCACGCCCAGCATCCGGATGGCGTGGTCATAAACATTGCGAGAGTAGGCGGGGATGACGACCTCGTTTTTCATGCCCTCCAGGCGCGGCAACCTCTGCATTTTCTCGGGGTCCGAGCCCGCGATGCAGGCCGAGGTCATGTGCGTCATCGCCGCGGCGCATCCGGCGGTGACGATGCCCCAATCGGCTTGCGTCAACTCCGCCAGGCGCTTTCCCACGGCTTCCATCAGTTCGTCGAGATCCACGTAATGGCGTGACGCTTCCTCCATGGCGTGCTTCACCTCCGGCAGTGAGAGCGACCCGCTGATGATGGTGAACGTCCCGCGGCAATTTACCAGGGGACGAACTCCGATGGCTTCATATGGATTGGATCCGGCGGCTGAAGTTGCGGCTTCGGCCACGCTTCCGGGCGCTCCGCCGGATGCGCCCATCAGGGCGGCAAGGGCGCCGCCTTTTTGAAGGAGGTCCCTCCGGCTGAACCCGTTTAACGGCCTACTTGCGTTCCCGAGCTTTTGAGTTTCCATCGAGTCAACACTCCGTTTCAACTTTCATACCATAAAATGCGGCTTTGCAGAAAAAAAGTCGGCGGTTAACTCATCGGGATCTGTGATAGCATCTCGCTAGTTTGGGTCATTATGCAGCCACAAGTACTTGCCTGTGTGTTGTTTCTTGCGATGATCGGGGCCGCTCCCGCCTGGGCGCAGCCGCCATGTACGGTTACACGGCCCACCGCCACGTTTTCCATTCCACACGCCGCGGGATCGCCGGAGCTCAACACGGACCCGCACTCCCCGCTCTGGTCCGGCGCACGGCGGACATCTATCTTGAAGGATTGCAGCGTGCGGCGCGAATACCCCGATCTCAAGACCGAAATACGGGGGTTCTGGACAGATTCCGATCTCTATCTGCTGTTTTCCTGCCCCTATCGCGAACTGAACCTTTTCCTGCCGGCGCAGGGAGGCGGCCCGCCCAACAAACTCTGGGACCGCGATGTGGTCGAGATGTTTCTCGGCTCGGACTGGAAGAACATCCGGCACTATCGCGAGTTCGAAATAGCGCCCACCGGAGATTGGATCGACCTGGCCATCGATCTCGATCATCAGAGCTACGATCAAAGCTGGCGTTCCGGCTGGAAGACCGCCGCGCGCATCGATAAGGAAGCCAAGGTCTGGTACGCCGCGGCGCGCATCCCGTTGAGCGCCGTCACAACGGATTCGGTGAAACCGGGAACCCGCTGGAGAATCAATCTGTATCGCATCGACGGACTTGGCGCGGACCCGCAACGCCGCTTCCTTTGCTGGCAGCCTACCTGTGTGCAGAATCGCGACCCCAATCACGTTCCCGAAAATTTTGGGACTATGCTATTCACGAAGTAACAGACACCAGCAATGCAAATATCGCGGAACTTCGGTCTACAATTCGCCTGCGCTCTGTTGTGCCTCCCATGGTCCGGACAGCAGGCCTCCGCCCAAAGCGCCGCGTCGCCCTCCGATCCGATCTCCGCGGGCCGGAACCAATTTCAAATTCGCTGCGGAGGCTGCCACGGCGCGGATGCGATGGGAGGGGAGCGCGCGCCGGGGATCGGACAGGGAGACCGTTCCCGCTTGAAATCCGACGCGGCCATCCGCTCCATCATTCACGACGGTATTCCAGCTTCCGGAATGCCCGGCTTCACGCATATACCCGAGCGGGAACTGGACCAGCTTGTGGCTTTCGTGCGCTCCCGTGTACAGCCGGCGGACCCGAAAACGATACCCGGAGATGCCGCCGCCGGCGAGGCATTCTTCTTCGGCGCGGGTGGTTGTAGCGAGTGCCACCTGGTGAGAGGACGAGGCGGATTGAAGGGACCAGACCTCTCCACCGCGGGTTCGCGCCTGACGCTGGCCGAAATCGAGCAGACATTGCGCGACCCGAACCGGCGCGCCGATCGCGAATATCGCGTGGCCACGGTTCATCTTCGGTCCGGGAAGGCGATCCGCGGATTCATCCGGAATGAGAGCGGCTTCGATCTGCAGTTGCAGGGCTTCGACAACCGGCTTTATCTCCTGGAGGATAGCTCCATCGCGAGGGTCGAGCGCGAGAAGGAATCGCTGATGCCTCCGCTCCATGCGACACCGGAGCAGATGCGCGACCTGATCGCATTTCTGGTCAAGATGCCGGAGACAATCACTTCGGGGACGCCTCCCGCCGAACTCCCCGGCGGAGTGCCATGGAGCGCCATCGAGCGCCCGGCCTCGGGCGAATGGCCCACCTACCACGGCGACATCGGAGGCAACCGTTATACAACGTTGAGTGAAATCACGCCGGAGAATGTCGGGCGCCTCGCTCCGAAGTGGATGTTCGCTGTTCCCGGCGGGCGCAGCCTGGAAGTGACGCCGGTGGTGGTGGATGGAGTGATGTACATTACAGCGGCCAATACCGCCATTGCCTTGGACGCGCGCAGCGGCAGGCAAATCTGGCGCTATTCTCGCCCGCGAAACAAGAACCTGGTGGGCGACGCATCAAGCGGTATCAATCGCGGTGTTGCGGTGCTGGGCGATCGCGTGTTTCTGGTCACGGACAATGCGCACCTGCTCGCGCTGCACCGGCTTACGGGCGCTCTCCTGTGGGACATCGAAATGGCGGATTCCAATCACCATTACGGAGCGACGTCCGCGCCGCTGGTGGTGGGCGATCTTGTAATCTCCGGTGTCTCGGGCGGCGACGAAGGAATTCGCGGCTTCGTGTCCGCGTACAAAGCGTCCACCGGCGAGCGCGCCTGGCAATTCTGGACCATTCCCCTGCCCGGCGAACCGCTCTCGGAAACCTGGGTAGGCCGCGCGCTGGAACATGGCTGCGCTTCCACATGGCTCACCGGAACCTACGACCCCGAGACGCAGACACTTTTTTGGCCGACGGGAAATCCGTGCCCGGACTTCAACGGCGATGAACGAAAGGGCGACAATCTCTATTCGGATTCCGTCCTGGCGCTGGACCCGCGCACCGGCAAGCTGAAGTGGCATTTTCAGTTCACGCCGCATGATCTGCATGATTGGGATTCCACCGAAACACCCATGGTGGTGAACGCCATCTATCGCGGAAAACCGCGAAAGCTGCTGCTCCAGGGGAACCGGAATGGTTTTTTCTACGTGCTGGATCGCACCACAGGTGAATTTCTTTCGGCATCTCCGTTCGTAAAAAATCTGACGTGGGCGAAGGGAATCGGCAAGGATGGGCGTCCGATCCTCGCCGAAGGATGGGAGCCTACGGTGGACGGCACGCGGGTGTGCCCGTCGATGGACGGCGCATCCAATTGGATGTCCACTTCTTACAATCCCGGAACCGGGTTCTTTTATCTCCTGGCGCTGGAGAAGTGCAACATCTTCACCAAGAATTCCGAATGGTGGAAACACGGACAGTCCTTCTATGCCGGAACAGCGCGCGAGGATCACAGCCAGCAGCCGGAAAAGTTCCTGCGAGCGATCGACCTGCAAACCGGGCAAATCGCATGGGAGCATGCGCAGACGGGGCCGGGCCAATCCTGGGCCGGATTGTTAACCACGGCGACCGGCCTGGTCTTCTTCGGAGACGACAACGGCGGCTTCACCGCGGTGGACGCGAAGACGGGTAAGCCTCTCTGGAACTTCCCGCTGAACGAACATCTGCATGCGTCGCCGATGACTTACCTGGTGGACGGCAGACAATACATCGCGCAGGCCGCGGGGCCGAATATCGTGGTGTTCGGACTGCCCTGACCTCAACGGCTCAGGTCGATAACGGTGTATTCGCGGAGATTCGGGATCGTGAATTCAGTGCGGCCGGCCGCCGCCGGATCGAAATCCAGAAGCTTCGCATCCGGCACGCGATAGGCGTAGATCCGGTGGTGTGGATATTTCCCCTCTACGCTGACCCGCAGGCCGAGAACGGGACGGGACGTGGCGGCATAGTTCAACAGATGAACGCGCACTCGTCCTCCGCCGCCGGTCAGACGAGCGATCACCACTTCACTGCCGTAAATGCGCACCAGGCGCTTATCGTCCGTGAGATTCGACCGCACCAACTGCGCGAGCACGGATGGGTCCTTCTCGGTCTTCGGATAAGCAGAGGAGCCGAAAGCGACGGTGATATTCAGCTTGGGATCGGGTGTGGAAACAAGCCGGAACAGGAGATTGCGGCGCACCAGCAAATTCATCAGCTCGCCCGACTGCGCCGAGCCGTCGTCTTCATAGCCGATATTCACTAACGGATGAGGGCTTGCCTCCGGCAGGCTCTTCAGGAACGCGATGATCTGCGTAAAAGGCTTCAGCCCGTTCGTATCGGTATGCACCAGTGCCTGGACGCCATAGACATACGCTTCGGCGGCCGCGAGCGCGGCGGACTCTCCCGGCGCGTCGTAGTAGAAACGCCCACCCGGATCGCGCAAAAATCGCCATCCGTTCGAATCCACCCATGGCGCCGTACTCGCCGACGCCTGATCGGGGCGGTAGTTCACCGCTGGCTTGAGCAGTTTGATCGCTCCGGAAGGATCGGCGGCTTCCGCGGCGACACCCGCGACGGCCTTCCAGGAATCGAGACTCGCCGCCGGGACGGCGATGCGGGAGATTTGATTCTCTTTGAGCGCGGGAGCGGTACTCGCGCCTCCGTCCCAGAACAACGAAGGAAGCGCCGCAGCGAGAAGCAGGAGCATTAAAGTTCTATGACCTTGATCTTCTTAATGTCGTATTCGCCGAGACCGAGCGTGGAGGCGTATTCGACATGGCCCGGCTCCCGCACAAAGTGGTTATAGGCGGGGTCCCTTTGCGGCGTGTCGTCTTCCCGGATGCGGCTGGGAGACCGGTCGAAAATAGACGGCGCACCCTCCGCTTTCCGCTTTGCCTCAATCACGTCGATAAGAAGCCGGTCCATGGCCACGGGGTCCGTTCCAAACATGATCTGCTTGGGGAAAAAGCGGAATTTCTTAGAACGGGAAAAAGGGCCGGCGTGCCAAACGCCGCGCAGCCCATCCATGATGTGCAACACCGTTCGCGACCGCAAAGGCTCCACCGATGCCAGGGTGCCGATGAACGAGTACGTATTCGTTTTGGCGTACCGGTGGGATCGCGCGACGTTGGAAAAATCGCCGTACCCGATGTTTTTCAAACATCCGGTAACGCCCGCCGCCTGGTGTTCCTTCATGTTCGGCACATTAATAATCTTGGTAAACTTCGCGGACACCAAACGGGTCAGGTACGAACGCGTATCTTCTTCGCCGAAGAAATCAACCTCGACGTAGGTATAGGGGTCGTACCCGAGGATAGAGCCTCGCCCGTTTTCCGCGGTGTCGAAGTGCACGCCGGCGGGAACGTGCTTGTCGTATCCCACTGTTTTCACCTGGTCGGCGAAGCGCTCGTAAATATAGATCTGTTCGGGCGGCACACCAATTGCGGTCAGGTTCGCCACGATGCCGCCCACCACTTCGGGGTTTGACATCACCCTCGGCGCGCCCGAGCAATTCACTTTTATTCCGACAACATCTTTGGGAGTGATGAAGCGCGACCATGCGGCAGCGTCACTCGACTCTCCCGTTAAGGAGCGCATGCCGCGGGAGAGCATTTCGCGGACTTTGCCCTCGTCGATCTTCTCTGAAACCGGATCGATGGAACCCTCGGAATGCACCCGGACCACACGTGCGCGATAGGGTTCCGGCATTCCGACGCCCGGACGCGCCGGGTAGCGAGTCACAATCCGATATTGCGGCAGCTGGTTTTCACGGGCCAGCAACGGTGTTGCCGCGGCCAGATGGAGAAAAGAACGTCGATGCACGGCGGATGCGATCATAATATAACACCAATCATGAAGACAAAAATCCTTGGCCTCGCCGCCATCTCGCTGCTTTTCGTGCTGGTCGTCGCGACGAAAATTTCGCGCGGAGCCGAAACTTCGGGCGCATCCTTAGTTGAGAACTACCGCCTGGTGGAGGTTTCCTCGGTCGCCGACGCGATGCAGCAACTTTATGGAACGCGGATAGACATGACTCACGACATGCGTCCGCTCGCCACAACAAAATTCGCCGGCCCCGCGGTTACCATCCTGCTGAAGAAGGAGGAGCATCACGAGGGCTCGAAGGCGCAGCAAGGGATGCTAGATGCAATCGACCAGGCGCCGGCCGGGTCGGTCTACGTGATGAAAGTGGAGGACGGCGTCGACTATGCCGGCATCGGCGGCTTGATGGCCACCGCAATGAAATACCGCGGCTTGGCCGGAGCCGTGATCGACGGAGGAGTTCGGGACGTGCCTCATATCCTGAAGCTGCAGTTCCCCGTCTTTAGCCGCGGCATCGTTCCCTCCACCACGGTGAATCACTACCGCTTCGCCGGAATGAACGTGCCCATGGAATGCGCGGGAGTTCATGTCAATCCCGGCGATATCGTTTCTGCCGACATGGATGGAGTGGTCGTCGTGCCCAAGGAGAAGGCGGCCGAAGTGCTTAAAAAGGCGCAAGAGCTCGATGACACCGAACACCGCATGTATCCGTTCATCGAAAAATACCGCTCCATCCGTGAGGCGGTTGCCCGTTTCGGCCGGATTTAGCGGCTCTTCCACCGGTCCGAGAGCGCCGCGAGTTTTTCCTCCATGGTGGGCTGGCGCTTGGGCGGGGCGGCACGCTTCTGCGATTTGCCGTGCGGCTCCTGCAGCGCCTTCATCGACAGAGCGATGCGCTTTTGCTTCGGATCCGCGTTCAGCACCCGTACCTTCACAATTTGGCCAACTTTTACCACCTCGCTCGCGTCCCGAATGAATTGGTTGGCCAGCTCGCTGATGTGAACGAGCCCGTCCTGGTGGACGCCGATGTCCACAAACGCGCCGAACTTGGTCACGTTCGTCACGACGCCTTCGAGCGCCATGCCCGGCTTAAGGTCGGCGATTTCGCGGACATCGTCCTGGAAGCTGGGCGCTACAAATTTGTCGCGCGGATCGCGCCCGGGCCTCCGAATTTCCTCGACGATGTCATTCAGGGTGAAAACGCCGCCCTCCAGTTGCTTTTTGTCGAGTCTGTCCAGAAGGGATGGCTGCCGGATCAGATCGTCCACGCTGGTGTTCAGTAATTTCGCGATCTGTTCCACTACGCCATAGGATTCCGGATGCACGGCGGTATTATCCAGAGGGTTGTCGCCGCCCCGGATGCGCAGGAATCCCGCGGCCTGCTCGAATGTTTTCGGACCAACGCCAGGCACCGCTGTCAACTGGACGCGCGACCGGAATTTCCCGTTTTCGTTCCGGAATTCGACGATCTTCTGCGCCGTCCGCTCGTTGACACCCGCAACATATCGCAAGAGCGCCCACGACGCGGTGTTCAGATCGACGCCGACGCGATTGACGCAGCTCTCGATCGTCGTCTCGAGCGAATGCTGCAGTTGCCTTTGATCCACGTCGTGTTGATACTGCCCGACGCCGATCGACTTCGGATCGATCTTCACCAGTTCAGCGAGCGGATCCTGCAGCCGGCGGCCGATGGAAATGGCTCCGCGAACGGTGAGATCCAGGTCCGGAAATTCCTGGCGCGCGATTTCCGAAGCGGAATAGATCGAGGCGCCCGACTCGTTCACGGCCACCACAAAGATGCCATTCAGGCTCTCCCTTTTCAGAAAGTCCTTCACGAAAGCATCGGTCTCACGAGACGCGGTGCCGTTTCCAATGGCGATCGCCTGTATGCCGAACTTCGAAATCAGCGTTTTCAACGTGCGCGAGGCGCCGGCGGTGTCGCGCTTCGGCTCGTGTGGATAGATGACCGTATGTTCCAGAAGTTTCCCGGTCTCATCGATCACCGCCACTTTACAGCCGGTGCGAATGCCGGGGTCCAGGGCGAGGACATTCAGTTGTCCGGCAGGCGGGGCGAGCAGCAGGTTTTCCAGATTTTCCCGGAAGACGCGGATCGCCTCCACATCGGAGCGCTGCTTTAACTCCAGCCGCACTTCCGCCTGGATGGAGGAGCTGAGAAGGCGTTTATAAGAATCCTCGATCGCCATATCGAGATGCGGCGTCCAATCGCCCGGCCGTTTCAGGACATGACTCTTGAGAAACCCGAGTGCGCGCGCCGGATCGAGTTCAATCAGGAAATAAAGAATGTTTTCGCTCTCGCCGCGCCGGATTGCGAGCATTCGGTGAGAAGGAATTTTCGCGGCGGGCTCGCGGTAGTCGTAGTAGATTTTGAACTTCTCCTGCTCGTCCACCGCACCGTCCGACTTTCGGCTCACCACGACGCCCTCGGCGAGCATGATCTCACGAAGGCCCTTGCGCAGCGCGGCGTCTTCGCTCACCATTTCGGCGACGATGTGCCGCGCGCCTTCGAGCGCTTCGTCTACGGTAGCGACGCCTTTCCCGGAATCGACGAAAGTCGCCGCATAATCCGGGAGCGGTGTTTCACGCGATTCCTGCGCCCAAAGATAAGCCGCCAGCGGCTCCAGGCCCTTCTCGCGCGCGATAGTGGCTTTGGTGCGGCGCTTCGGTTTGTACGGGAGGTAGAGGTCTTCAAGCTCGCTTTTATCGAGGACCTTTTCGATACGCGCCTTCAACTCGTCCGTGAGCTTGCCCTGCTCTTGAATGGAGGCGAGAACCGTGGCCCGGCGATCTTCGAGCTCACGAAAATAGTTGAGCTTTTCTTCGATGGAACGGATCTGCACCTCATCGAGGTTTCCGGTGGCTTCCTTCCGGTAGCGGGCAATGAACGGAACCGTTCCGCCTTCATCCAGAAGCTCGATGGTGGCGGTAAGCCCCTTCATGGGTACGCCCGCGGTCTGTGCAACGTGAATTAGTATTTCCGGGGATAAGGACTTCAATTCAGGCATGAGATGACAAGTTCCATGGTAAACGTGCGCACGGGCGTTTTGCCGTCAGAACGCGCCTTGTCTTTTCGCCGTGGGCAGCCCGAGATAAGCCTGGGCGTTGCCGTAGCAGATGCCGCGAATCATGCTCCCCAGCAGTTCTACATCGTCCGGCAATTCTCCGCTCTCCATTTCGCTCCCGATCAGGTTGCAAAGAATCCGGCGGAAGTATTCGTGGCGGGGAAACGACATGAACGATCGCGAGTCGGTCAGCATGCCGACAAAACGGGAAAGCAGTCCGCAGTTGGAAAGCGCGTTCAACTGCATTTCGATCCCGTCTTTTTGGTCGAGGAACCACCACGCGCTGCCGTACTGGATTTTGCCCGGAATGCCGCCCTCCTGGAAGTTGCCGGCGAGTGTCGCGAAGGCGTAATTCTCGGTGGGATTTACGTTGTAGAGGATCATCTTCGGCAGCGAACTCTCACGCTCCAGATTGTCCATCCACCGCGCCAGGCTCTCCACTTGAGGAAATGCGCCGATGCTATCGAACCCGGTGTCCGGTCCCAGCTCTTCGCGCATTCTCGTATTGGTATTGCGGAGCGCGCCCAGGTGCAATTGCTTCGTCCAACCCTTGCGGGCGTCGAGACGCGCGAGGAACGCCATCAGGAACCCCGTAAAAGCGTCGTGCTCTTCCGGAGCGGCGGGGGCGCCGCCGCGCACTTTCTGGAAAATGCCCTCCGCCGCGCGTTCGTCGCAGCATCCGGATGGGCAGCGGGCCAGGCCGTGGTCGGAGAGACGCGCCCCAAGAGCATGAAAATCGTCGTGCCGTTTCTCAAGGGCCTCCAGTAGAGAGGCAAGATTGCGGATCTCCAGGTTCGAAACGCTTTCCAGCCGACCCAGCCATCCGTTCCACTGTTCGGGCAGGTGAACATCCAATGCCCGGTCCGGCCGGAACGCCGGGTACACGGGAATCTCAAAACCCGACTCCCGAATTGCCGCATGATGATTAAGATGATCGGCGGGGTCGTCGGTGGTGCAAATGGCGGTAACGTGGAATTTTCGCAGGATTCCCCGGGCCGTCAGCTCTCCACCGGACAGCTTTTCATTGGCGCGCCGCCAGATTTCCGGGGCCGTCGTCTCGTTGAGCAGTTCCTCAATTCCGAAATACCGCCTGAGCTCCAGGTGGGTCCAGTGATAGAGCGGATTGCGGAGCGTATAGGGCACCGTCCGCGCCCACGCAAGAAATTTTTCATAAGGCGAGGCGGCCCCGGTGCAGAACCGCTCTTCGATTCCGTTGGCGCGCATGGCCCGCCACTTGTAATGGTCGCCCGAAATCCAAAGATCGAAGAGATTTTCGAACTTCCGGTCCTCGGCAATCTCGCAAGGCGAGAGATGGCAATGATAATCGAGGATCGGCTCGGGTTCGGCGTACCTACCGTAAAGCTCACGCGCGGTCCGCGTTCTCAGTAGAAAATCGTCATCCAGAAAAGCCATGTCCTACTGCCGAGTTTAGCGAACGCAAAGAAGCCGGGAACGAAAATGCTATCGGGAGTCCTTTTTTCCTGGCAAGCGGGGCCTGCAATCTGATTCACTGGAACGATGGAAAAATATCCCGCCGCACCGGGAGGGAGCGTGGTTACGGGACAACTGGACCGGTCTCGATGGGTCATCTGCGCGCTGCTCTTCGCCGCCACAACGCTGAACTACATTGACCGGCAGGTCCTGGCGCTGCTCGCCATTCCTCTCGAACGCGTGGTCGGATGGTCCGAAGCGGACTATGGGTTCGTGGTAACGGCGTTCCAGGCGGCGTACGCGATTTCGCTGGCGGGCTTTGGACGGATCATCGATCGCATCGGCACGCGCCTGGGATATGCGTGGTGCATCACGGTCTGGAGCGTTGCGGCGATGGGCCATGCGTTTGCCGGTTCGGCGTTTGGCTTCGGTGTGGCGCGATTTGCCCTCGGCTTAGGCGAGGCCGGCAATTTCCCCGCGGCCATTAAGGCGGTCGCGGAATGGTTCCCGAAAAGCGAGCGGGCGCTGGCGACTGGGCTATTCAATTCCGGGGCGAATGCGGGCGCGATCCTCGGACCGCTCATGGTTCCCTGGATCGCGATGCATTGGGGCTGGCGATGGGCTTTCGTATGCACCGGGGCGCTTGGCTTCCTCTGGATCGGACCCTGGCTCTTCTTCACGCGGCCGCGTAGAAATTCGCCGGCGCCCCGTGCGAGTGAGCCGATCGTGCCTCGAACCCCGTGGATGCAGCTTTTCCCGCATCGGGCCACCTGGGCGCTTATTGTGGCCAAATTCCTGACCGATCCCGTCTGGTGGATTTATCTCTATTGGATCCCGAAATTTCTGAATCATCAGAACGGCCTGCGTCTCGACCAGGTTGCATTGCCCCTCATCGTCATCTACCTTTCATCGGACGTGGGAAGTATTGCGGGAGGCTGGCTCTCCTCGTTCCTGCTTCGCCGTGGATGGCAGGCGAATGCCGCCCGAAAAACCGCGATGTTGGTCTGCGCAATCGCCGTGACACCGATTGCACTGACACCCTGGACGCGCGGCGTATGGGTGGAAGTAATGCTCATCGGCCTCGCGGCGGCCGGCCATCAGGGATGGTCGGCTAACCTGTACACTCTGGCGTCGGATGTGTTTCCGAAGCAATCGGTCGCCTCCGTGGTTGGCCTGGCAGGTTTCGCCGGTTCCGTGGGAGGAATGCTCGCCTCCACGGCCACCGGCTTGGCTCTTCAGTTCACCGGAAGCTACGTGCTGGTATTTCTGTGGGGCGCTTGCGCGTACCTGATCGCAATTGCCCTGGTCCACTGGATTGAGCCGAAATTCCAGCCTTTGCCGGAAGGGTGAGAAGCAAACCGCCGCGAAGGCGCGAACCACGCAATAAATTGGCTGTTTTTTGTTTCGAAAAAATCTCCGTTGATATAGACTATGGGTGATTTCTTGCGGCTATCGTAACGGGACATAAAAGGCCGCCGCCATGATTCGCAAACTCCTTGCTCTGCTGTTCGCCGGCGTGGCATGTTCCATCGCGCGTCCGGCTTCGAATGCGGCTGTTGTCGTCGATCCGTCCGCCGCGCCCCGAGAGAAATACGCCGCCGCGCGCGTGGAGGAAGCGCTCGCCAAGTCCGGCGTGACGCTTCCCCTGGGAGGGAGGGTACTGCTTGGCACGCCCTCGTCGCCGGTCTTCTCCGGAAGATCGCTGCCGGGATTTCCCAGCGGCGCGAGCGAAGCGTTTCTCTGGGTACGCCACGGCCGCGATTGGTTGATTGCCGGAAGCGATTCGTCGGGCGTACTCTACGGCGGCCTCGAATTTTCCCGAAGGGTAATCGAAAACCACGCGCTGCCGAAAGAGGAATCTTTTGCGGACCGCCCGGCTTTCAAGATTCGAGGCACCAATCTTTTTTGGATGAAGCAGGGCAGCTACGACTGGGCCGTGACACCGGAAAACTTCCCCTGGTTTTTTGACCGCGCTCTGATGCTGCGCTACCTGGATGAGCTTGCCGGCAATGGCTACAACACCATCTTTTTCTGGAACGGCCATCCCTTTGTCTACTTTCTGAAGCTCGCCAGGTATCCCGAAGCGCGGGCGCTCAGCGACGCGGATCTCCAGCGCAACATGGAGCAGTTACGGTGGTTTACCGGGGAAGCGGACCGGCGCGGCATCTGGACGGTAATGCATTTCTACAACATTCACGTGTCGCCGGAGTTTGCAAAGGCGCACGAGAGCGAAGGCGTGCGCCTGCAGAATTCAGTCTCCACGCCGCTTCTCCGCGACTACATGCGGCGCTGCGTCGCCGAATTCGTCAGCACCTATCCAAGCGTCGGACTCATGCTTACCGCGGGGGAGGCGCTGGGCGCCGGCAAGGAAGAGTGGGTGCGGGACGCGATCATTCCCGGCATTCGCGATAGCGGCCGCCACCCGCCTCTGATTGTGCGCCAGTGGACAATCGACCCGTACCGTTTTCGCAACATCGTACGACCGAATTACGACAACCTGTACACCATGATGAAGCACAACACAGAGATGATCGTGAGTCCCTATCCGGATCCGCGCAACGCGACCTGGATTTCGTTCGGACAGGACCACATCATCAATGTGCATGAAAACGGCGATATCAAGCCGTTCCGCTGGGGTTCGCCGGTTTTCATTCAACAAATGGTGAAGATTTGGAAGTCGATGGGCGTGGCGGGCATGCATCTGTACCCCGCGGTTTCCTGGGACTGGCCGGCCGCGCTCGACCGGACCGAGCCCCGACTGTTAACGCTCGACCGCGACCGGATCTGGCTCCGGGCCTTTGGACGATATGCATGGCAGCCGGACCGGCCCGCCGCCGGCGAAGAGCTTTATTGGAAGCGCGAACTGGCCGCACGCTTTGGAAGCGCCGCCGCGGGCGACGCCGTTTACAACTACTACGTGAAAACCGGCCCAATTATGCCGGCATTGCAAAATGTGGTGAATGTTTTCAACATGAACTATCACCCGCTGGCGATCAGCCAGGAGGCCACGTTGAACGGCATTCTGCATTCAGCCCGCTGGGAGGATGTTGGGGACTACCTGGCGAGACCACTGGATGATCTCACCCTGAACTTGTTTGAAGCAAGGTTCGGCAAGCTGGGCGATGGCCGGGGAAAGCCGCCTCTATCCGTACGCGAGTGGGTAGCGGCGCAGCGATCGGGCGGAGCGGGCCAGCGAGTGGACCCGATCCGTCTTAGCGTGCTGCTCGAATCCATGGCGGAAGACGCCGTGCATGGTTTGCAGTCCGTAGAAGCCGCCGGAGACGAGTACCGGCGCTTTTTGACCGACGCGCAGTGCATCCTCGATCTCGCGCGCTTCTACCGCGCAAAGCTGGAAGCGGCGTATGAAAAAGGGCTGTACGATGCGGCCGGCGGCGATGAACATTATGACCGAATGCTCAAGGCGGATGCCGGCAGCGTGTCTTACTATGGCGCGCTCGACAAGGCGGCCTCCAAGGCATACCTGCATGCCACGGATTTGGGTTACTACTACCGGTGGGACACCGTAGATAAGGGCTTTCAGGAGGAACTGGCTTTCTACCGCGAGCAACGCGACATCGCCAGGGAGGGCGCCGGCGTGGTTTATCTTGGCCTCGACGGTCCCATGAACGACGCCACGCATACCTTCCACTGGCTGCTGGAGGCGGGCCGCAAGAAGGCGGGCTGGCGGGCGCAGAGCTATCATCTCCAGCCGGGGCTCTTCGCGCGGGCGAAGCTGGCGGTCGCCTATGACACCCTTTCTCCAGCGTTTGTGAAATTCGAGCCGGAGTTGGAGCAATGGGTCCGCGGCGGCGGCAAGCTGCTGATTTGGGACCCGGCCGGCCGCGCCGCACCCGGGCCGCTGCTGCAAGGCCTGGTGTTCACACAGATGACATCGGTACGCGCAGGCGCCGCCTTTCAATGGACGAAGACCGAACATCCGTTACTCCCCCACCTCTCCGGCGCATCCGTGGAGCTGAACGCCGGCGACGCTCTTGCCAGCAGCGTTCGCGGATCTTCCAGCGACTGGCACACGCTGGCGTACACAGTTCTACCCAGCTCCGCGTCCGGCCAGTTCTACGCCGGCGACGAAACGTTTGGGCCGCGGTGGACTTCTTTGATGGATCCGGTGTACGCGCCGGTTGTCCTCGCCAGAAAGTTCGGCGCGGGAGAAATCGTTCTGGCGCAGATAGGCCAGTGGACAACGCACTCCCGCAAAGACATGGAACAGACCCGGCGGAAGGTGGAGAACTCCGCGGTAGCGCAATTCGCCGAAAACCTCATTGCGTGGGCCAGTCAGCCGGCCGGGCGGTGAGGAAACGCCGGGCGCGCGGGCGTACTATTCTTTTTCCTTGGCCAGTTCGACGTGAACCTTTGCCGGGGCGCTCATTTCCGCGAGCCGGTCCAGATCGGTGAACTTGTAAAGATCCAGGCAGAAGAGTTCGGCGGCTTCCTGGAACGGCACCGGTTTGTCGATCAGATAGCGAAGGGACGGCATGCCGTCCCGGACAACGACTTCCGAGAAGAGATCGGGCTTCAGCGCGGAGGCGACCAGCGCCGCCACCTGATTCCGTCTTCCGCGCGCCTCCACACGGACTCTGGGCGCGCCCGTGCTCTTCAGCCACTCCGCCAATGCAATCAAATGCGCGACCTCGATCCCCAGCGGACGCGCGCCAGTGGTAGTGACCATCTGCCCGAAGAGCCAGGAGGATTCATCGCGCCAGGCATCGCCCTGGAAAGGGAGATCCGCCGCAAGTACCTGCTCGCCGCGCGTGATGCGATCCGTTACTTCGGCGGCGGCCGCGCCTTTGCCGTGATCATCGAGAACAATTGTTGCCGCCGGGTGAGCGGGCACATCGATCGGAATAAGCCAAACAGCATTGGTGGTCATCCCGTCGTCAAGCGCAAACCAGTAGGACCTGGTTTCGACGCCGTGGTGTTTGCTCATCGCGATGGTCCAAAGGCGATCCAACTTTGCCGGGTGGTAACGGACAATTCCACTCAGCTTCTCGCGTTCCGCATCCCGCCCGGCCGCATCGGCGGGGAGGGGCTCTCGTTTAACCCGATCGGCCAGCCTGCGGGCGAGGCCCACGATTGTCAGATTATCGGCGGGCAGACCCACCACCAGGTCGTCGTAGCTTTTGATCTCCGATCCGATCCGAGGATCCTCGACGATCGGCGGGAGTTGGAATTGCCGGCTGAAGAATTCGTAGGCGGCCTTCCGGTTGTCCAGAAGATAGTTGTGCGTGCCCGGGTCCCGATTCTCGTGCCAGGCAAAATCATCCTGCTTGCCGTAGAGCGCGAAAAACGGACGGATCGCGTCATAGACGCCGGGCTTCACGATGGCGGCTCGAAAACAGCAGTCGTCCTCGGTGTTGTAGGCAAGCAGCGTCGGCCGCGGCGCGCGCAGGGCCGCCAGCCACGTATAGTCGCGACCATCGAAAAGGTCCGCGGCAGATTGCTCTACGTCTCCTATATCGCCGAAGTCCTTCACCTCGACGCGGGGAATGATGGACGAAAACCCGGCGACTGGAACAGATACCTTCACGCGCTCATCGAGCGAGCTGAGGATGATCGTTTGCCACCCCCCGCCCGACAGCCCGGACATTCCAATGCGCGCGCGGTCGGTGTTCGGATGGTTGTAAAGATAATCCAACCCGCGCCGCATCTCCAGGTAGAACAGACCCAGTTCGTTGGCCCCTGCCAGGTCAAGATGCGCGCCGTACCAGTGCTCGTTGAACTTCGCGCCCAGCTCGCCGAAAGACAGCCACTCCAGGTTCAACGCCAGAATTCCGTTGCGGGCCAGAGTAATGCATCGTTTCTGCTTGTACTCCACGGACTTTCCCGGCGCGCCGACATGCCCGTTCACGTTTAGCACCGCGGGCATCTTCCCGGTGAGGCTCAGCGGCTCGTACAAAATCGCCGTGGATTGAAACCCCGGAACAACTTCGTAGCGCAATTTGCGCATCCGGTATCCGTCACCCTCGATCGTGCCGAGGTCCTCGAAATGCGGGCTCGCCTCCACCCATTCCTTGGGCCAGCCGTGATAGACGACGTCCCTCAAAACCCCGGCGCGCACCTTCTCCGCCTGGGCCGTCCATTCCGCGGCGCTCGCCGGCGCGGGCAGATGAGGCACGCGATTCAGAATGTACTGGCGAAGCTGAAAAAGGGCGACGTCCGGCGGGAGGACCGGCTCCGCGAGGATGCCTTTTAAATAGCCCGGCTCAGTCTGCGCAAGAAGGGGCGCACCGGCAAACGCCAGCGCGAGAAGTGTTCGTTTCCATTGCATCATTAGAATGCTAAGCGAGCGGCGAGCTGAATGTTGCGGGGTGTGGTCACCGCACCGGTCCATTGGCCGAACAGCGGGCTGCCGACATCAGTAATGAATGCCTGTCCCTGGCCCCAGGTAGTCCCTTGGGAGAAATAGTGCCAGTTGAAGACATTGAAGAACTCAGCGCGTAATTGAAGGCTGATGCCTTCCGTGATCTTCGTATTCTTCGCGAGGACAAAGTCGAGCTTCTGAAAGGACGGCTGCCGGATGTTACTGGTACGGGAGCCATTCCCCTGGTCGAAGCTGAACACGCCACCCGCCGCGCCATTCTGAAATGCCAGCCGGTTGAATAGCGGCCCGCTATCCGGATCGTAACTCCCGGGATCGCTATTAAAGGGCTGGGCCCCGTTCAGGATGGAAGGAATACACGCCATCCCAAACTGGCTCGGAATATTGCATTGCCCAGACCGGAAAATATAGGGAGTGCCGGACTGCGCGCGGAACACCGTGTTGATTTGCCAGCCGGAGAAGACACGGCTCATAAACCCGTTGGAACCGCCCAGGAAGCGATGTCCCTGCCCCACGGGAAGCTCATAGACGGTGGTCCAGGCGATCGTTTGCGGCACGTCCTGCGCATCGAGCGCTTTATTTCGCTGCCTTTGATACGGGGAGATCAACCCGGAATACTGGTCGTAGCTGGCCCCGAATTGCTGGTCGGCGCCACTGCTGATGAACTTGCTCCACGTATAGGAAACCAGTGTCCATAAACCATGTGACATGCGCTTCTCAAGCTTCACTTGCAAGGAGTGATACGAGGAATACCCCCCGTTTTCATTCAGCGCGGTCATGCCGCCGCAGAACTGAGGAAACGGCACCAAAGCCTGCGCGACGGTCGGGGCGCACTGTCCGTTGGTGAGCTGCTCTACCCAGCCGGTATAGGGTATGGAGACTCCATCGAGCGACGTCTGTCCCGGTTGAAACTGGTCGTAGAGGGCGTTGCCCATGGACAACAGATTCGGATTGAGCACGTTCGGCGAGGCGATTCCCGAAATCAGGTGCGTGCCTTTATTACCGACATAAGCTACGTTCACCGCCAGGTCCCTGGCGAACTGCCGCTCCACGGTGAGATTCCATTGTTGCGTGTAGGGGAGCTTGCCGTCGTTGAATTCACGGTAAGCGCCCGGATATTTTCCGTTATCGAAGGCCAGGTTATAAAACGGAGGCGCCTGGTACTGGGCGCCTTGAAAGCCCTTGTCGAACATCGTCGCCGGAGTGATTCCTCCGTTCGTGCTGTTGAGCACGACGCTGGTGTTGAAGCCGTCGCGTCCTCCGCTCACCCCCGAATTCCAGCCCGGATAGCTCAGCGGCTGGAAAAAGATCCCGTAGCCGCCCCGCAAGACGGTATTGGGCGTCACCGAATATGCGAAGCCCACTCTCGGCGCCACTTCCGTCAGATTGGTGGTCTCCGGGTAGGGCTTGCCGAAACTCGCGGGATTCCCGGCGCCCGCAACGTTGCCCGCGAACACCAGCGACCCGGGCAGATTTCCCGCGCCCGGATTCGGCAAAGACGGATCGATGAACGACCAGTGGTCGTACTTCTCCCGGGTCGGCGTCGAGATATCCCATCGCGCGCCGAGGTTCAGGGTCAGTTTGGGAGTGACTTTCCAACTGTCGTTGATGTATGCCGCAATGTATTTTTGACGAATGTACTGGGTCGCCAAAGTCGGCACATATAGATTGGCTTGCCCAACGTAGCCGAGCAGGAAACTCGCGAAATCATTTCCGCTGGCGATGCCGCGCAGGCCCGTGTTCAGGGACGAAAAAGAATAGGAGCCCGATTCATTCCCCTCGTTCCGCTCCTTGTCCTGCAAAGCGCGGAACTCTCCTCCGAAGGAGAGAGTATGCTTGCCTTTCACCCACATCAGGCGGTCGTTCAGAAGCCACGCCGGGCGTGTCGTTTCGCCGTCCGCATTGCAGCCCATTCCGGAATAATTCTCGAAGTTGAGCTGCGGGGGAAGCGTGTTGTTGAGCGCCCCGGGAATCGTGGGCAGCCCGGTCTGGCCCGCGTCGACGCACAGAATCACCGAGAGAATGTCGTTGTATCCAATATTGAACGTGTTGATCAGATTGGGCCGGAAGGTGTGATCCCAGTTCCCCCGGTTGGCGTAGTCGTAGTTGGGAGACCGGTAGCCCTCGGACGCGATCTGTTCCGGGAACACGTGCTGGTTGTTGCCGAAGGAGCCGAAATAGTGAATCGTAGCCGTGAAATGGTCCACATCGCGCCAGTACATATCGCCGCGGATGTCGAGTACGGTGCTATCCGCGTTCACTGTGCTGCTCACGGGAGTGGGAGGCGTGTAGTTTGCGATTACTCCCGGAAGGTTCGGCTGCGGCAAATACTTCAACCACGCGGATGCCGCACTGTTAACAAGGCGTGGATCGGACGAGCAAATCACGTTCGGATGATGGCCGTCGCAGCCCATGAATTGATCGCGCAATACGGGAAGGTTGTTGGCGCCGGTCGGCAGGTTCGGATTGTAGTTGGGGTTATTTCGCGTCGTCTCCGGATCGTAAATCGGCGCCGGCCAGTCACTGAAGTCTCCATTGCGTTCCTGGGCGGTAGGAACGGTGTAATGAGGCGAGCTGGTCGACCCACGCAGCCGGAAGCCTTCATAGTTCACGAAGAAGTAGCTCTTCTTGCGGCCCGAGGAAAAGATGGGCAGAGGAATTGGCCCTCCAATCGCGCCGCCGAAATCGTTCTCGATATCCTTAGGCCGCTGGTCGACGCCGAACGGACGGGCATTGAGCGCCGAGTTGTGTGTCAGGTAGTAGAGCGCTCCGTGAAACTGATTCGTCCCGGACTTGGTCACCGCGGTCATCACGGAACTGGACGTGTACCCATATTGGGCGTCGTAGTTGGACGTCAGCAGGGTAATCTCCTGGATGGATTCCGGCGATAACGGATGCCCGGTGACCGCCAGCTCGATACCGTTCTGCCCCAGGGAGCCATCCACAATCGACACCCCGTCGAGAAGAGCCTCGTCTGTCTCGTTCGTGCCGCCATTGATGCGGGTATTGAAGTTCAGCTTGTCTTCATCGCCGCCCGTGGTCACACCGGGCAGGAGCCGGGCAAACGCCACGGCGCTTCGCGTATGGCCGCCGAGAATGAGAGGGAGTTGTTCCAGCGTGCCAGGCTGTATGGTTCCCTTCTGGACGCCGGATTCAAAGTTGAGCGGAGAGGCGTCGGCGACCACCTGAACCGTGTCCGTAGTGGCGCCAATTTCCAGAGCAACGTCGATACGAACCTGTTGATCAAGGTTGACCGTAATGCCCCGCTGGACGTAGTCGCGAAATCCTTTCGCGCTGATGGAAAGCTCATACACTCCCGCGACGAGGTTGGGAAAGGTGTAGTAGCCGTCCGCCCCGGTCGACGCTTTCGACACGGCGGAAGTGGCAAGGGCGCGGAGACCCATATCGGCCGCGGGGACGGCCGCGCCGCTGGGATCGTGAACGATGCCGGTGATGAGCGCGCGCGTGCCTTGAGCCCAACCGGAAAAACACAAAGTCAGGCCGACCGCACAAAGAAGAAGTACCCTGCTGAACCTTTGGCTCATGAAGCCTCCTGTCGGTGTTGAGGATAATTGCGCCACGGAAACGGTAGGCTTGTCAAGAGTTATTTAGTCGATTCATGCTATGTTCATGAACCGATTCATATTACTGTTTCACCGCGGCGCGCCAGTGAACTGTTGGATTTTCAATAGGGGCGTATATCCAGCGAGCGAAGCAGCAGTTTCTCTCGCTCCTCGCCCGCCTTTTGTAGCTCCGCAACCCGCCGGGCCTGGTCCTCCGCGCGGCCATCCCTGGTGCGGCGGTAGAGGAGCAGCAAATGCAGGTTCGCGCGGTAGTTGTCCGGCGCATCACGCAGCACTCTGGCAAGAGTTTTTGCGGCGAGATCGTATTCGGCGCGCCGAATCTGCACCAGGGAGAGTTCTACCGCTGCATCCGGGGAGGAAGCATTCACCGCGGAGGATTGCTGCAGAAACCTTTCCGCTTCCAGAAGATTATCGTCCTGCAGCGCGAGCCTTCCGAGGTAGAGAAGCGCGCCCGCTTTGGTCTCGGGACGTCCCAGGCAGAATTGAAGTTCGCGGCGCGCGTCATCCGCCCGGTGCGCGTCAAAAAAGGCAACCGCAAGAGCGAACCGGCCTCTGGGATCGTCTGGCCTGGCGGTTTGGAACTGTTGAAAATGCGGGATAGCCGCGTCGGGGTCGTTTTGCTGCAGCAGCACGGACCCCAGCGCATAGTGATAATACGGATTTTTCGGGTCCAAACGGAGCGCGCTTCGAAAGGACTCCGCGGCTTCCGGGGGGAGCTTTAACTCGATGCAGACGAGACCGAAGAGAAAGTGAGTCGAGGCGTTCCCTGGCTCAAGGTCCCGAACATGCGCCAGATACCCGAGCGCCCCGGTCAGATCGCCGGACCGGTAGGCTAATTTGGCTAGCTGGCTCAATAATGCGACGGGAGGCGGGCCGTTGACCGGGAGCGCCTGGGTGAGCGCGGCGCGGGCATCCGTCAGGCGACCGGTTTTCTCATAGAGCGCTGCGAGCTCGCTCAAGCTCGCGGGCGACGCGGAGTTCCGCTTTCGCAATGCCTCCAATAGACGTACCGCCAAAGCCTCCTGGTGATGCTCCGTCAAAAGAGGAACAAGGGGAAGGACATCCGGCTCGGCGAGGTCGGCTGCCCGCTCCAGTTTATTCCCACATGTTTCGGCCCTCGCCCGCTGGTCCAAGGCAGAGAGACTTCCGCAGCGCAAGGACAACGCCGCGGCCCGCTCCTGCGCCGTGCCGGGTAGCCGGTCCAGGAATTGAAGCGATTCGCTAAACCGCTTCAGGCGAAACAAGACGGATGCGGTCTGGTAAATCGCCTCGGTGTCCGCGGGGGATACTTCCAACAGCCGCCGGTACACATCGAACGCTTTCTCAAGCGCGGCGGGGGACTCAGCAGCGCGCTGCTGGTAGAGTCTCCCCAGGTTCCGATAGGCACCGGCGAAGCGGGGGGCGATTGCGACGGCGCGAAGAAAACCGGCCTCCGCCCTCTCAAAATCTCCACCTTTCGCATCCACGACCCCAAGAAAGTTATACACTCGGGCATCGCCGGGAAGGACTCGGAGCGCCTCCTCTATTTCACGGCGCGCGACAGCTAAATCGTCCCGCTGAATGGCTTCCTGGATGCGGACCAAACGGGCCTCGCCGTCTTCCACCCCCGCGGTAACGGACGGCGCAAGGGCCTGCGCGCAAGCAACAGCGAGGACGGCCATCCGCAGCGAAATCGGGAAAGGCAACCGGGAAAATTATAACCTGCCTTCCAGCTTGACTCAAGGTTATTCCGCCGTTAGATTGGTGCCAGATTGGGCCGTCTACAAACGATTCGCGGATGCCCGGCGGTGCGCGCCAGCGTATTCTCAGGGCTGCTGTTGGCGGCCGTCCACGCACAACCGGTGCCCGAATCGCCAGCCCCGGGCGATGTGCCGGAAAGCCGGCTCGCGGTCACCGAGCTGGCGCCGGCTCAGCGAGCCAGCCTGCGCGATGCACTCCGGAAACACGACTACGTTCTGGCGGAAAACATGCTGGCCGAGGCCGCCGCTCTGCACGCGAAATCGCAGGCGTTGCTGCTGCTGCTGGGTGATGTGCTTTTTCTCGACGGCAAACAGTTGAACTCAATTCTGGTTCTAAAAAAAGCGGAGCTGCTCGGTCCCCTCGACGAGCGCAGCCGCTATTTACTGGCGCTGGGCTACGTTTCGATTGGACACCGGAATCTTGCCATCCCGGAGTTTGAGAAGCTGGCCGCATCCCACCCCTCCGCGGCGCAATACCCCTACTGGCTGGCCAGGCTCATGTACCGGAAGACCGATTTCAACCAGGCGCTTCTCTACGCCAAAAAGGCCGTCCAGCTCGATCCCTCCTTCGCGAAAGCCTACGATCAGCTTGGCCTTTGCTATGGCGGCCTTGGAATGGATACAGAAGCGATCCAGAGCTACAGGACCGCCATTCAATTGAGCGAGCAACAGGCTTTGCGTTGGCCGTGGCCGGCGCTGAACCTGGGCACGCTTTACCTGCGTCTGAACCGGCTTCCGGAGGCCGAGGAGGCGCTGTCGCAATCCCTCATTCTTACCCCGAACTTTCCACCCGCCCACTTTCGCCTCGGTCAAGTATTCGAAAAGAAAGGCGATTTGGAGCGCGCCGTTCGAGAGCTTCAGAAATCGGTGGAACTCGATCCGACCTACCCCGACCCGCATTATGCGCTGGCGCGCATCTACCGGAGGCGGAAGGACAACGAGGCCGCCGATCGGGAGTTGAAGACATTTGTCGAATTGCGCGGCGCGGACACCCGCAAGGGCACTATCCGCCCGGATTGACACAAACTTCAATTGACTGCGGCCCGGCACATGGCGCAACATGGAGCTTTGATGAAACGGTTCACCAAAACTAAGCCCGGCAGCTCCCCGCGCAAGCCTCCGGTGACGATCAAGGATGTGGCGCGAAAAGCGGGTGTGTCCGTCGGGACCGTATCGAGGGTTGTGAATAACCGTCCGGACGTCAACGAAGAGCTTCGCGCCCTGGTCGTCCGCACCGCCGAAGAACTGAATTACCGCCCCAATGCGAGAGCACGGAGCCTGGCTCGCAACAATTCGGCTCTACTCTCCTTCATTCTCAGCAATCGCGACTTCCTCCATCCCCTGCACTCCCATATTCTTCAGGGCGTGCAGGAGTATTGCGAGAAAGAGGGATATTTCGTGATGTATACCCGGTTTCAGTACACCTCGGGGCTGAAGCCCGGCGAAATAACTTTGCCGCCGGTCCTCAAGATTCATGGAATGACGGACTGCGTCATTCTGGCCGGCGTGAATTACGAAAACTTCACGCGGGCGCTGGAGGGCCGGGACATTCCGTATGTTCTGCTCGCGAACAACTTCGTGAGCGCCAAGCCGCGGCCGCCGCGCGATCAGGTTCGCTTCAACGACGAGGAAGGAGCGGCCGAAGCGACGCGTTATCTGGTCCAGCTCGGCCACAAGCATATCTGGTACATCGGAGATACCTCACTTCCCTGGTATCGCGTGCGCCACGATGCGTATGTTCGGGAAATAGAGAAAGCCAACCTGAAGCCGCGCGCCCAGATTCTCTCCCTGTCCGACGACAGGTTCATGAACGGGCTGAAGAGCGTGCAAACGCTGCTGGATCAAAAAGTTCCTCTTACGGCGATTTTTGCAGGCACCGATGACGTGGCCTTCGGCGCGTGGGAGGCGCTCCGCCGGCGGGGACTCGACGTGCCGCGCGATGTCAGCCTCATTGGGTTCGACGACCAGCAGGGGTCGCTGCGCGTACCATCGCTGACGAGCGTAAGGGTGGATACCGCCGAGGTGGGCCGCCAGTTGGCCAAAATGGCAATCGCCAAAGTGTCCGCGCCGGAGAGAACGATGCCTGAGGTGCTGCTGGCTACGAAATTGATGAAACGGGAGACCTGCCGGCCCGTGCTGTAAGGGAGGACGCATGAACTGTCTGACGCTGGATGAAGGCGAGCCTTTCTGGTGCGCCGGATCTCTGTACAAGATGCTGATCGCCAGGGATGAGACACGGTGCTTCGAAGCGGTTCTTGAGACGATCGCGCCCGGGCGCGCGACTCCACCCAACGCCCACGCGACGTTCGTTCAAATGTATTTCCTGGTGGAGGGCGCCGCGCGCGTGCATATCGCCGGTGAGACGCGCGATATCACCGCGCCGGGCGTCGCCTACATCCCCTTGAGGGCGGAGCATCACGTCGAAAATACGGGTCTCACGCCTCTGAAGTACATCTACGTGAGCATCTGGCCGGGGAAGATTCCATCCGAAGACGGGCTCAGTTGGCGAGAAGCCCGGGACTCGATGATCCGCTACTACGAGTCGCTTGGATACGGGGCGCAATCCCGATGAGGATTAGCGATCTACGGACTGAGTGGCTCCGGGTCCCGATCAACCCTCCGATTGCCGACTCCACGCACGTCCTGCGCTTCATGGACCTGATCGTGGTCGAAATTCGCGCCGGCGATCACACCGGCTGCTCTTACATGTTGTCGTTCGACTATGGTTCAGCACTGCTCAAGGGCGTGATCGATCACGAATTGAAGCGCTACGTGATGGACCGCGATGCCGACGACATCGGCGGCATTCATGCCGGAAATCTTCGCGCGACGGAATACATCGGAACAAGCGGAGTCGCCATGTGGGGGATTGCCGCGATTGACGTGGCGCTGTGGGACTTGCTGGCGAGGCGTCTGAGCGTCCCCGCGTCCGTGCTTTTTGGGCGTTGCGCAACCGCGGTCCCCGTCTATGGAAGCGGCGGCTGGCTTTCCTATTCGGATAATGAGCTTGCCGACGAGGTAGGCCGCTACCTCTCGCGCGGGTTTCGAGCCGTTAAGATCAAGATCGGAGGCCCGGACGAAGACCGCGATGTTTACCGGATTCGCGCGGTGCGCTCCGCTCTGGGGCCGGACCGGAAGTTGATGGTGGACGCCAACCAGGGACTTACACTCGACCGGGCCCTTCGCCTGGCCAGAAGAGTGGAAGACTGCCGCCTGGCCTGGATCGAGGAGCCGTTTCCCAAGGACGACCTCGAAAGCTACCAGCGCCTCGCAGCCGTGACCGACATTCCCCTCGCCGCCGGGGAACGGGAGTTTGGCGTGGAGCCCTTCCGGCGGATCACCGATGCGCGCGCCCTCTCCATCCTGCAGCCGGATCTGATGCGGGTGGGCGGAGTCACCGGGTGGCGCCAGGTGGCCGCGCTGGCCGCTTCGAATCTGCTGCGCATTGCTCCGCACTTCTACCGTGAGCACGATGTGCATCTTGCAGCCGCGCAGCCGCACGTTGTGGCTATTGAGTCGTTCGACTGGCTGGACGGTCTGCTGCATGCGACCTTTGAAATCCGGGACGGACTGGCGCTGGTTCCGGACCTCCCCGGATTCGGAGCGAATTTCCGCGGCGAAGCGATCCGTGAATTCCGCTATCAGGGGTAGGCGCTCGATCCATCATCCAACACGAACACCCAGTCGCCCGCGGCCGGCGGCGTAAACTCCCGCATCCCCTGGGCCGAAATTTCAGACGGGGAAACGGGAGTTCCGTCGCGTGGATTGAACCACCAGGCGCGCAGTCTGTCCGCCGGCATATTTCCCAGATCCACCGTGAATGTACGCTCGGATGGCAGGTACGCCATCACCAGCCTTCCGTCCGGAGTGCTTGCCGCCGCGAGGTAATCCAAACCGTTAAATTCGCCGAGGCCGGAGGTTACAACGGTGTGTCGCTGATCCGGCACAAGATCGAACCAGCGCCGCGAGCGGAACAGCTTTCCCCAATGCTCCATGGCTTGCGATCCCGGGAGGTCCAGCGCGCGCTTCCAGCCGTCGCCAAATCGCCAGACGGGTAAATTCCCCATCACATGCCCAAACCCGCCGCACAGCACCGCCCAGTAGGCCTGACGCCTGATTTGCAACTCTGAGGCATTGTGCTCGCCTTCGTAGGTCGTCTCGATCAGGAAGGTGGGTCTGACCGGTTTTCGGTTGTAGTCGGCGAGGAGCCGCGAATGGACAATCTGGTAGGTGTACGTATTTCCGAGATCCAGCCACGGGCCGGGATATTGGTCCGCCGGCGCGGAGTCGGGATGGCAATGGGCGGTGAACAGGTGGCGCTCGTCATGTTCCCGGATACCTAGCGCGATCATATCCACGTCTTCGCGCGCCTCGGCGGGATCCCGGTCGCCTCCCATCACCCAGATGATATTGTCGAAATCCTTGTAGCGCTCGCCGAGAAAGCGTCCGTAGCGGAGCAGGCGTTCGGGACCGTTGGCCAGAACCTCGCGAATGAACCCCTCTTCGGTTCCCGGATAACCCAGGTAAACCGGCGCCAGCAGCACGGTAATCCCGTTCTCCGCCGCGCGGCGAATCACCCAATCGGCATGCACGAAATATTTCTCGTTGGGCGCCGACCAATCGTTCGCATTGCGGAAGGGCGTTTGTCCGTATGCATTGGACGGCGCGCCTTTGGCAAACTGGTGCTCAAGCAAATTGACCAGAATCGCGTTAAAGCCCTTCGCTTTCCGGTTTTTCAGATAGTACTCGGCATCCTCGCGGGTCACCCCCGCGATGAGAGACCAAGCCGCATCTCCTTGGAGCAGAAAGGGCTTCCCGTCCCGGCCGGTAACAAAACGGCGATTGCCGCTGATCTCGAACGGCCGCGAACCGGCGGTCTGGGAGCGCCCGCGAGACGCAAGGGCAAATGCGGCCGCGGAGCGGAACAGAAGTTCCCGCCGGTTTACTTCAGGCCAGCCAGCGGTGGAGGTTTTCCTTGACGAATTCATCGTCGATCAGGTGCGGATACGCCAGGATGACACGATCGATCTCGCCGGCCTGTCCCGGCGACAGACCCTCGGCCGGATTCAAGCACCAAGTGCCCGCCAGCAATCCCTGTCTGCGCAGAACTTCGTGGATACCGGCAATACATCCGTGGAAGTGGTTCGCCACGTCAAAGATCGCGGCGTTCATGTCCGTCACTTCTTCGGCCAGGGTCAACCAGCTTACGGCGAGGAGATTCTGCTGGTCCAATGTCCGGCGAATCTTGGCGTGCAACTCGACCGCCGCCTTTGCCCACACCGCCCAGTGCCCCAGCAGCCCGCCGGCAATCCGCAGAGTGTGTGCGCCAAAGCGGAAGGGCGTGAGCAAGTCCGCCACGATATGGTCGTCGTTTCCCGTGTAGAGAGCGACATCCGCCGAACGCCCGGATTCGGCGACTCCGCGAATCACGTCCAACGTGGCATACCGGTTGAAGGGCGCGATTTTGATTCCCTTCACGCTTTCCACTTCGGCGAACCGCCGCCAGAATTCGAATGGGAGCGCTCTTCCGCCCACGGCCGGCTGCAAATAGAAGCCGATCACCGGAAGCACCTCACCCACTGCCCGCGTGTGCCGGATCAATTCGTCGATGGAATCATCGGCGAACGCGGCAAGGCTCAGCAACCCGGCGTGATAGCCCAGATCCGCGGCGATTTCCGCTTCCCGGACCGCCTGCCCGGTGCGCCCGCAGATGCCCGCCACAAGAATCGCGTCCCGCGAGCGCGCCGTCTCCGCCGCCAGCGCGAGCACCGGCTCGAATAAGCCAACGCGGGGGTCGCGAATTTCAAACTGCGTCGTGTGAACGCCGACCGCGATGCCGCCAGCGCCCGCATCGAGATAATACCGCGTAAGAGCGCGCTGCCGCCGTTCGTCAAGCTTCCTGTCCTCGGTCAAGGCCAACGGATGCGCGGGAATCACGGTTCCGCGCCGGAAGTGCTCCTGCCAATCAAATTTAGAATGCGCCATCGCGTCTTTCGAATTTCGTCGGTTTTCCCAGCGTTTCTCCACCGGCTTCAATCCATCGCCCTGTCGCTTCGATCATCTCCGGGACGCTCACTTCGGGCGGCCCCAGCAGCCGGGTGCAGAGGGACGAATCGCTGAGCAACGCGGTGCGCGCCTCCGACCCTGTGATCACCGGTGTTTTGCCCCATAGCGCGCCGAATTGAGCGGCGATATCCCTCACGCGCGTGATCTCGGGTCCGGTGACGTTCAACATTCGCGCGGGTGAGCTGCACAGCGGGAGCGCGCGCAGGCAGTATGAATTGGCGTCACCCTGCCAGATGACGTTCACGTAGCCCATGGTCACGTCCACGGGCTCCCCGCGAAACACCTTCTGGCCAATGTCGAGCAGCACTCCATAGCGCAGATCGATGGCGTAATTCAGACGGTAAATCAGAACAGGGGTTCGATTCCGGTTGGAGCAATACTCAAACATCCGCTCGCGGGCCAGAGCCGACTGCGCATATTCGCCGACCGGCGCGGCCGGCGTCTCCTCCGTTGCGCCCCGGGAATCAATTGCATCGACGAACGGATAAATGTTTCCGGTGGAGAACGCGACGATGCGGGACGAGCGGAAGCGATGGCCCGCCAGTCCGGGCATCCAGGCATTTGTCGCCCACGTGAGCGGCTGGTCCGACGTCGAGCCGAACTTGCGCCCGGCCATGAACACCACATTCGGAGCGTCGGGCAGTCCATCGTAGCTTGCGGGGTCGAGCAGATCGGTCTCAATCACTTCCACCCCGTCCCCCAGGTTTTTCAGATGTCCAAGCTTATCCTGACGGACCGCCGCAAAGACCTTGTAATTCCGGCCCGCGCCGCGAATCGCGCGAATCGTCCGCGCCACCAGGCTGGGCCCCATCTTGCCGCCCGCGCCGAGCACCAGCACGTCGCCGCCTAGCGACGCGGCCGCCGCGATGTCCTGCGAATTCGGTCTACTCAGGCAGTCTTCGAGCTCGTTCTCGTTGGCGATTGCTTCCATTATGCTGAAATCAGTGTACTATCCACGCGGGGCGGGCCACATCTCACAGTTTATTTTTTTGCGAGCTCTTACCGGCCGGCGGTTCGGGGCGTCGCGCGCACCGCGCGCTCGAAGGCCCACCCACGAATGTGATTGATCTGCTCCTTCATCGTCCGGGAGAGGGGCACGATGGTGACGGCCACGTTGATGAGATCGTCGTCGGTGATCTCCCGGTCCGCGAGCCGCGCCTTGGTGATGGAGGAAACCACGCACTGCTCGATCTCCGCGCCGGTCCAGCCGGTCGTCAGTTGCACCAGTTGCTGGACGTCGAAGCGCGAAGCGTCCACACCCCTCCGGTTCAGGTGGATCTTGAAAATCTCCACGCGCTCTTCATCGGTCGGAAGATCGACGAAGAACACTTCGTCAAACCGCCCTTTGCGGATCATTTCCGCCGGGAGGAGATCAATCCGGTTGGCGGTGGCGGCAACGAAGAGCCCTCGTGTTTTTTCCTGCATCCAGGTCAGGAAAAATGCGAAAATCCGGCCTTGTTCGCCCGAGGAATCGGTGGATGTGATCCCCATCTCGATTTCATCGAACCAGAGCACCGCGGGCGCCATGTCTTCCATCATCCGGCAGGCTTCGACAAAAGCCCCCTCCGGTTTGCCATGCCGCCCGGAGAAAATCTCCACCATGTCCACGCGGTAGAGCGGTAAGTCGAAATGAGAGGCGATCGCTTTGACGCAAAGACTCTTTCCGCAGCCTGGTATGCCCATCATGAGCAGCCCCTTGGGGACAATTTCGCTGCTCAGATCATCGCGCATCTGAAAGAGCTTTCGCCGCTCCAACAGCCACTTCTTCAGATTTTCCAAGCCGCCGATCTCGCCCATGTTACCGGCGTCGGAGATATATTCGATCACGCCGCCGCGGTTAATGAGAAGGCGCTTTTCTTCGAGCACCGCCTTCTGCGATTCCGCGCCGAGAACCGGACTCGCGGCGAGCGCCCGGCGCAGAGCGTACCGCGCTTCGTCGAGCGTGAGCCCTTGCAGCGAGCGGGCGAGCTGGTACAGGATTTCCTCCGTGGGAGCCGCGGCGGAAAGGAGCGCGATCTCTTCGCGGAGAAACTGCACTAATTCCGCAAGGTCCGGCGGCCTCAGCTCCAGAAACATCAGGCTCCGCTCCACCTCTTCCGGAATCGACCGCACGGGCGAAGTGATGACGATGAATTTCTGCCGGTCCAGGCAGCTTTCAAATAGATCCCGCAGCCGCCGGCGGACGTCCGCCGAATCTCGCAGAGGCTCGTGAAAATCCTTGAGATGGAAGATCGCCGGACCGGGCTGCGCCGCAATGAACTCCAACGCACCGCGTGGCGACTCCGTTCCCGGTTCCACCGCCTGGCCGTCGCGCCGCATCCCTTCCGTGAGGCTCCACGTCCAAATGCTCGCCGGCGCGGACCCCGCCAGGCCTCGGGCGACGTCTCGAAGCACGTGGCTCACCCGCTGTTCTTCGGTCGAACGGATGTAGGTGAGCGGACGTCCGGATTCAAAGATACCCCGCAGCGTCTTAGCCGCTCGCGTTTCAACGGGCGGCACTGCGGCGTGGTTCAGAATGGAGGCTTCGGGCGCGATGTCGGGGGCTCCTGTGTTTCAGATTTCTCTTTCATTATGACGGTGCGAGCGCCCCTAAAGACGAAATGCCTCCAGCAGACTGGCATTTTCCACCGTGGACGTGTCACCCAGGGGCTCGTTCAAGAACCGTTGACGGATCAGCCTTCGCACGATTTTGCCGCTTTGCGTCTTGGGCAACGCTGGAACGGCTCGAATCACGCTGGGGCGAAGCGTAGGGCCTTGGGACCGCACCACCGATTCGCCGATTTCATCGCTCAGTGCGCTACTCCACTGAGTCCCCGGCTGAAGCACGACGAACGCCACGATTTTTTCTCCCTTCAGTTCATCGGGCGCTCCAATCACCGCCGCTTCCAACACCGAGGCATGTTCCATCAGAGCCTCCTCCACTTCCGCCGGTCCCACTTTCCGCCCCGCCACGTTCATCGATTCGTCCGCGCGGCCATGCAGGAACCAGCACCCGTCCTCGTCCACGCTGGCCCAATCGCCGTGCCACCACCATCCGGGAAATCGCGACCAATAGGCCTCCAGATAGCGTTGTGGATCGCGCCACACCCCCCGCGTCATCGATGGAGCGGGTTTGGTGCACACCAGATAGCCCTTCTTCCCGCGCACGGGAGTCCCGCTCTCATCCACAACTTCCACCGCCATGCCGGGCGCCGGTCCGCCGAGAGTGCACTCCTTCAACGGCTCGGCTGGCAGCGGGAGCAGAAAACAGCCCAGGATTTCCGTGCCCCCGGAAATATTGATCACCGGGCATCTCGCCTTACCCACATGCTCGAAATACCAGCGGTAGGAAACCGGATCCCACGGCTCTCCGGTGGAGCCCAGGAGGCGCAGCGAGGCCATCGCGAGGCCGGCCGGCGGGTCGCTTTTCATCAACAACCGGATTGCCGTCGGCGAGATTCCGAAAGTGGTGATTTTGTGCCGCTCAATCATCTCCCAAAGCCGCGATGGGGAAGGATAGTCCGGCGCGCCGTCATAAATGAAAATCGTCCCGCCGAAGTGATGATTGCCCAAAATCGTCCAGGCACCCATCATCCAGCCGATGTCGGAGAGCCAGAAAAACCGGTCCTGGGGCTTGTGGTCAAAACCGAGCCAGATCTCCTTCGCCGTTTGCGCCAGCGCGCCGGCGTGCGTGTGTATCGTGCCTTTCGGCTTCCCCGTTGTCCCCGACGTATAAATCAACAGGGCGGGCGCTTCCGAATCGAGTGGAAGAGTTTCGCATTCCTCCGGCTGACCCTGAAGCAGCGCCGCCCAATCCTCGAGAGCGACAATCGTCTCGACGTCCTGTGCTTGCGCGGTGGCCTCGCGCACCTTCTCGAAGAGAGGAATCCGCTTGCCGCGTCTTACCGAGACGTGCGCGGTGAAAACCACCCGCGCGCCGGAGTCCTTGAGACGCGTGGCGATCGCCCCGCTCCCGAATCCGGAAAAGATCGGCACGGCGATCAGGCCAAGCTTAAAACACGCGTAGAGGATGGTGACGATCTCCGGCGCCATGGGCATCACCAGAGCGACCCGGTCGCCTCGCTCGAGCCCGAGCGATTTCAGATAGTTTGCGAGCCGGCCGGTCTCGACGTACAAGGCGGCAAATGAAATGGACCGCGTCTCACCCTGCTCGCCTTCCCAGAGAATGGCGGTCCGGCCTGAATCCTTGTGCCGGTCCAGGCAGTTGTCCGTAATGTTGAGCTGGCCGCCCACGAACCATCGCGACCATTCCACGCCGCTCGAACTATCCAGGACGCGCTCGTACGGGCGCATCCATCGCACGCCCATCTCGCTCATCATTTCCGCCCAAAAAGCCTCGAGGTCGTCGCGCGACCACTGCAGAAATGCTCCGGTTTCGTCAAAGCCTAACCGGCGCATCATACGATGCGCGTTGGTCTGCTCTACCCATTCCCGTCCTGGCCGCCAGATCCACGCCATCCCTCATTTTCCTCCACAAGAGATCCGGAGGAGGCATGGTAGAACAGGTATTAAATGGGTTTCGTCAAAGTATCTACGCTATCCGCATTACCTCCCGGGTCGGTAATGCAGGCGAGCGCCGGGCAGCGGACGTATGCAATTTGCAACGCCGGCGGGCAGATCTACGCGCTCGATGGGGTTTGTCCCCACGCCGGCGGCGCGCTGGGTGAGGGCATCCTGCAAGGGACAAATCTGGTTTGCCCGTGGCACGGTTTTGAGTTCGATTGCCGCACCGGCGAGAACGATATTGACCCCGGGATGCGCGCCAGCCGCTTCGCTGTGCGGATTGTGGGAAACGACATTTTTATCAATCCCGACAGGCCACTCTAGGTGCCCGAACTTCCCGAAGTCGAGACTGTTGTCCGAACCGTCGGGCCCTATCTCAAGGGACGCCGCATCGTCAGCGCCAGCTTCTCGTCCCGCCACGTCGTGCGGCAGGACTTCACCATGCTGGCGAGCTCCCTGGCCGGACGCGTGGTGCGGGACGTCACCCGCCACGGGAAGTTCATTGTTATTCTGCTGGACCGCGGCGCCTTGGTGATTCATCTCGGGATGACCGGAAAACTGCTGGTGGGCAGCGCTCCCGGGCCGTATACCCGAGCCGTTTTTGAGTTGGAGGACGGCCTGTTAGTCTACGACGACATCCGCCACTTCGGACGCATCGAATGGTCGCAGGATCTTCCGGCTCGGGTTGCCGGGCTTGGCCCCGACCCCCTCTCCATCACCGCCGGCGACCTGCTCGCGCGTCTGCGCTCCCACCGCACCAGGATGAAGGCGCTCCTGCTAAACCAGCGATTCCTGCGAGGCATCGGCAACATCTATGCCGACGAGATTCTCTTTCTCGCCCGCATTCACCCCCTGGCAATCGCGTCACGCCTCGGTGCCAAACGCGCAGCCGCTCTCCATACCGCGATGCGGGATGTTCTCGAAAGGGCGATTCAGCTCGGCGGTTCGTCAATTTCGGATTATGTAGATGCCGAGGGGCACACCGGCAGCTTTCAGATATTCCACCAGGTCTACGGCCGCAAAGGACTGCCCTGCCCATCCTGCGGCGGCCCGATCCGGAGAATCACCGTGGCGCAGCGCGGGACACACTATTGCCCGCGCTGCCAGCGCCATTGACCTTTATTCGCCGACCATGATGAACGAACTGGCCGCGGCGTAAGTGTTCGAATCGGGACCGACTTCACTCAGCGTGAGCGGGTAGAGTCCAGGCTGCAGGTTGTCCGGCACACGGAAAGTGACCAGATAGATGCCGTAAGCTTGCGCCTGATAGACGGCGGAGACATCCCCCACCGACACGCCGTTCACCGTTATCGTGAGAGCCCCATTGACCACCTGCCCCTCGCCGGCGAGAGTGGACCCGATAACAGGCGAGCCTTGGCCCAGACCGTTGACAAAGGCAATCACGGTGTCTCCAGGCTTCGCCATGTTCGTTGGGCCGATATACTTCCCATCCGACGCCCGCACCATCACGGCATAGCTCTGGTTGTTGTAGTACGCGGAGAAGAACCCCGGCGAGAGAGGCTGCACGGGCACGTTTAGGATAGTGCCGGAACTGCTGCTGTTGATAATGGTCACACTCGTGGTGGTGGCCGAACCAAGCTCGAACGGAACCAGAGCGTTGATCTGCTCCTGACCGTTCTGATTCACCACGGCATAGAGTGGCGCGGCGATGCCGCCAAACAGCACCTGTACGCCGCCCAGGGTCGTGGGCAGCGGGCCTGCCGGAGGTGTCAAAACACCGTCCACTCCCGGCGCCAGGTGATCGCCGGTGATGGTGACGATCTCTCCGGGAGAAATGGCGCCCGGCGAAGGTCCGGCGCCCACGAAACTCGCGCCGTTCAAGAACGCGACGTTAGCCGGGCCGGGGAATACCGCTTTCAGGGTGAAACTGGCGGAAAAGCCGCCGTAAGTTGCCGTCACCACCGAATCGCCGGCCGCCGCCGGAGCGGTGGCGGTTACGCTCGCGTTACCCTGCGCGTCGGTGACCGCCGACGGACTACTCAGTGCGGCGCCACCGGAAGTAACGTCAAACGCGACGTTCACCCCCTGCACCGGCTGATTCGAATCGTCCAGGGCCTGCACCACCAATGGAGCGCCGAACGCTGCGCCGACGTCGGCAGTTTGGTTATCGCCCGAAACGAGCTTCAATCCTCCCGGAGTGACCACGACATTCGCGGTGAAATTCGAAACCACGGGGGCGTTGGCCGGGCCGGCGCTCACGGTCAACTGGACGGGTCCGGGAATGGGCCCGAGAGTGAGGTACGCCCAGGTTGTTCCGGTCTTGTCGGTCTGATTGCTCGAACCACGGATCGTGGCCGAACCGGAAGTCACCGCCCAGGTGACGGGTGTATTGGGGAGAACGTTCCCAAACGAATCCTCGAGTACGGCGTAAATCCCCAGCGGAAGGTTCTGATTCGGCTTGCCGGTCTGCCCGTCGCCCTGGATCTGGACAAATTTCCCTGGACCGCCGGGAGTAACTTGAATGGTGGTGGCGAGCGACCGGGCGTAGTAGCCGACCTCTGGAGTCACCTGCGCTTGCCCTACGATTCCACCGAACACCAAGTCGCACGACACCAGTCCCTGGCTGTCGGAAAGCGGCGGCCCCGCGCAGGAAGCCGATGGCGTGGTCGCTGGATCGCCCGAAGGAATCAGACGCAGACTCACATTGGAGAGCCCGGGGCCCGAGTTCGAAAAGATCCGAAACTGGAATGCGTTCTTCACCGTGGTTCCGGCGGCTCCTTTAAATACCGTGCCAGGGAGCGGAGAGAGGAGTTGGATCGTCGCGGGCTCCTTGTGAGCAACCGTGGTCACGTAAATAGGAGTGGAGATTCCAGATGGAAGCTGCGCCGTAATCACTTCGCTGTCGAAATACGGGTACTGGCTGCTAACGGATGCTGTCACCATTTCAACGGAGGCGAGTCCGTCTTTGTCGGTGGGCACAACAATGACATTCCGCTTGGGGCTGGTTCCGACGTAGTTATGGAGCACCAGCGAGCCGAGCCCCGACGTCAACGTAAACGTGACCGGAGTGTAGGGGACCGGGTTTCCAGCCGCGTCCTTCACCTGCACGGTCAGCGGAGGACCGTTCAAAGTGATGTTGGTGGCTTCCGGCGCAAGCATACCTTGTCCCTCAATTACGGTAAGACTCGCGGGAACGCCATTTCCTCCGCCCGCATTGCCGATTCCGGCGCTAAATATCGCGGTCACACCACCGGCGGCCTGAGCGCTCACGGAGATCGCGCCGGTCGTGGCAGGCGCGGTGAACGTTGTGGAGGCGAATCCCAACATGTTGGTGGTCACGCTGGTCTTTGCCAGAGTTGCGCCGGCGGGAGCCTGGAAGGTCACAGCGATACCGGAGAGCGGGTTGCCGGCGCTGTCGACCGCGCGCACGACGATCGGCTGGGACATCGACCCGGGGGCAAGCTGCTGGTTTGCGCCGTAGGGGAGCAATTCGGCCGCCACGCCTTTGAGGGCCGGCGAGGTATAAGATAGCGCCGCCACCTGGCTGGACGTGAAAGTACCGCTTTCCACCAGCCCGGTTGTCAGGTTCAGGCGCTGCAGCGTATTGGACGTGGAAAAAAACAAGTTCTGCGTACTGGGATGCGCGCTCGATGCAATATCACCGGAAAGAGCCAGGGCCACGATCGGCTTCGACGTTGGAAGCAACCCGTTGCTGGAGATTCCCAGCGGCGACAAGGAAATGTTGTAAATCTTCTGGGTCGCCTGCACGTAGCCGAGCGCAATCGTGGAATTGATAGGCCAGATGGCGTTGATTGTCGTCCCTGGCGGGAGTGCGGTGCTGGGGATTGTCCCCGCAACCGAGTGGGATTGTAGGTCGATGGCGGTGACTGCAACGGTTCCATCCGACGCGAGATTATTTGCCAGGGCATAGTGCCCGTCCGGCGTGAACGCCAGTTTACCGGGAGTCGCGGTGATCGAATACTGGTGGAGGATCTGATACGAGTTCGGATCGATTTCCAGGATCGTGTTCGCGCCGGAAACATATACCAAACCGTTCGGACCCACCGTCACTGCACTCGGAATCATAGGCAGCAACATCGTCTGCGTCACTTTGTGCGTCGAGGCTGAAATCGCTTCGAAGGTGTTGTTCAGGCTCGATGTGAGGATGGCGAAGATCTGGGATGCGTCTACAGCGCCGTCGATGTCGGCAACCGCAGTATTGGAAGGAACCGCCGGTAGTGGAATTACCGTGTCGTTATTCGTCGCGTACCCCACCAGCGCGCCTCCCGAGATCACATAAAGCTGCGACCCGTCCGGAAGAAGCGTGGCCTGAGTAATGCCGGAATAAACGCCTGACAATGGCTTCACCGTCGCAAAATCGCCGGAGACCGAGTAGAGCGGCATCTGCGGGTCGTTGGAGAGAACATAGAACTTGCTTCCGTCCGCGGTGCTGATGACACGATATGCGCCCGTGCCCGCTTTGAATTGACCATTGACCGTCAGCGTGCTAGGGTCGTAGCTCGCTGCATTCAGATCGGGATCGGCTTGACCGGTGGTCGGAGACGGCAGGACAAAGACGCTCTGCGAAAAGACTGGCGGAATCAGGCTGATAGAGAGAAAAAAGAGCGGTCGAAGGGCTCTGGCGAGCTGCACGGAATACCTCACAGGATTGGATAGACGCGGGACGACTATCGTGAATGCTCCAGCGTAACACAATGAGCCGAACATGGAGCGCGGGATTATTCCCCGCTCGGGAATAAGAAGAGTACAAAAAAAAACGGGGGGAGCCGAAGCTCCCCCCGTTTTGACTAACGGTTTGGTCCTAGGCCAGTTTAGTGCCCTTCGTTCTCGCCATATTGACCGGTCCGGTTGAGACCCGGCACGTCAAGCTGGATAGCAACGTAGCCCTGTGCCAGGTTGTGGGCGCCCATATCGGTGATGAACGCATAGCCGTGGCAGAACTGGAAGTTGGACTGAGCAATCAGGTAGCCCTGGAAGCCGGCAAGCGCCGGAACCGTGTCGGTGCTGGCCGACGCGCAGTTCGCGATGCTGCCGCCACCGCTGAGCGTCATCGTGAAGATGCAGCCCGACGGGACTTCCGGAGTTGTCTGAGCAGCCTGCGCCGGGGTAAGGGCAGTGCCGCCATCCAACTGGCCGTAGAAGAACAGGTTGATTGCACCGGACTGAGCCGCAGTGCCATAGGGATCGGTGGTGGTGTTGGAAATTGCCAGACCAGTGTCGAAGCCCTGTTGGTTGGTCACGAACGGGAACAGCAGGTTGCAAGTGCAAGGCACGATCGAAGCCACCGTGGTCGGCGGGGTCGAGGTGACAAAGCGAGGCAGCGGATAGTTAACGCCACCGGAAACGATGGGCTCAGGAGACGTCCAGCCGGAAACACCGGTCGGAGGCAGCGGAGCGTAGGAGAGGCCGGCGCTGATCGTGCCGAGCAGATCGTCCTGATTGGTGCTCGTGAAATTGATGCTCACGGGAACATTCAGGCTTTCCAGCGTGTTCGGATCGGCGTTCGTGATTTCATACACGATGGTCGCCGTGCCGTTGGTAGGAGTGATCGTGCCCGTGCCGGGGGTCGGGAGCGTTCCCGGAGGCAGCGGTGCGCTATAGCCGTATTGATCGGCGCTGATCAGAACCGCATTCGTGACGGAACCAGCATTGTTGGTGCCGCTACCGAAGGGATCCGTCAATTGCAGCGTAACCGGAACGGAAAGCGCTACACCGGCGGGAATGCCAGTGAGAGTCGCCATCAGTTTGGTGCCATGATCGGCGAGACCGGCGACACCCAAGGTGGTGCTACCCGTCGCGACAACCGTTGTGCCATCGAACAGGCCCGATTCAGAGTTGTACGAGAAGCCCGACACGTTCTGAGCGGTCAACTCGCCTGCTCCACCTTCGCCGGTGACAGGCGTCGTCTGGGCTTTGAACGCGGCCGCAAAGCCTTCCGTGAAGTTGATGTAGAACGGACCGTCCGGCGTCAAGCACTCGTCGTAAGTGGCGGGCGTCTGCGTCGTGACAAGGCCGTTGGTGACATAACCGACGATCGGTTGCGGGTTGCTGATCGAAACCTGCTGCGAACCGTTGAGGGCGATGAACATCTGGATCGGCGACAGCGAGAACTGGGAGCCGACGGCCAGCTGGCTGGCATTCGCCCGAACGTTCGTGATGCGAAGGTTCAGGATTCCCTGCGTACCCGGAGCGTCGATCGGCACACCCAGGAAGGTCACCTGGTTGCCGCTGGGGCTGACTGCGCCTTGGAACACGTTGTAGCGTCCGTCTACGCCGTCATAGTCCCCGCCCGCGGCGCCCGTCGCACCACCGCCGGTGGCGATGATGGAGCAGGTCTGGTTGCCAACCGCCTGGCAGAGCAACTGGTTGCCGGAGGCAATCGGACGCGGTGCCGTCGCAGGCAGCGGAGCGGCCGGATAGGCCTCGTCAACGATCAACAGCGCCTCGGTCAGGCCATTGGCCGTGTTGAGGATGCGGTCGGTGATCGTTGTGTTCAAAGTAATAGTGATGTTGGACAGCGGAATCGCGGTGCCGGCCGGGGTCGGCGTACCGCCAGTGCAAGTCAACACCACGTCGCCCACCAGTTCCGTAACGCCTTGCGAGCGTACGAGTGGCGGGTTGGAAGCTTGTGCCGTGCAGCTAAACGCAGGGGCCGGTGTGGTCTGCGCGTAAGCCGCAGACCCGGTCATAGAAACCAGGGCTACGGCAGCAAACGCTAAAAGCGATTTGCGAAAATCTGCCATTTCCTTCTCCTTGTGAATTTTGGGTAGTGAATTGATGGAAGTTCTCTTTTTCAACCTGAGCCTCGTTGGTGTTTGTTTCATTGGATCGGCAATTCGAACCCAAATTCGGCAGGCAGTGCGGGCGTGATGTCGCTCGCTCCTCCCCGCCAAGTTGTCTGGTTTCTCCTCATCTTCTCCGTTTCGAGCTCAATCTTGATGTCGACTTCTCTTTATTTCCTGAAAAGCTGTGCTCGCGGGATTCATACACGGAATGAATGCCGCTAAACCCTTTAGACGCAATCAAATCATTCATAACATCCCGGCTCACGTCAAGTCAAGAGCAAAGTACCGCTCCATCCCGCGCGTCCGGGTATTCGGGTTCATGCCACCAAGGGCTTATTGAATCATGTCGCAGCTTCTAAGTCAATGAATTTTTGGGGATTGGCCGTAGTTGGGAGACGAATAGGCCGGAGACGGACACGGAGCTTGGCCCGGTTTGATCCGGGCCAACGCTACTATTGGTTCTTAAGAAGGGGCCGGACGTTCTTGAAACCGGCCTTTAACTCCTCCGTCGCATCCACAATCTGGTTCGTGTCGTAAATCACGTGGGGGGTAAGAAAAATCACTAGTTCCGTACGTTGCTTGCTGTAGCTCTTGCTGCCGAAAAGCCCCCCTACATAGGGCAGTTCATGCAGGAAAGGGATGCCGCTGGAGGACGAGGTGGTGTTCTCGTCGATGATGCCTCCGATGGCGATCATGTCGCCATCCTGCACTGTCACCTGCGTTTGAACGGTCCGCTTGTTGAACGACGGCGAGTTGATCGCGCCGGCGGCCGGCGGAATCGGAGCGCTGACTTCCTGATTGATCACCATGGTCACGATTCCACTGGTATTCACCCGCGCCGTGACGTTCAGCGTCACGCCGGTGTCCTGATTCGAGATCGTGTTGGCGAACAGTGAACTGCCGCCGCTCTGCACTCCCGTGGCCGCGGTGGAGGATAACGTCGGCACGCTCTCGCCGACGTTGATGGAGGCCGGGATGCTGTCGGTGGCGATGATGCTGGGCGCCGAGATCACTTTGGCTTTCGTCTTGCTCACCTGGAGGTTTACCGCCGCCAGCAATTCGCGCGACAACCCGACCATCATTCCTCCGGTGAGGACGGAACTGCCGTTTACCAGGCTCCCGAGCACCTGATGGGGAATACTGGCCGTCACAGCGTTTGGTGTGGCGCTGGAGCCGGTTCCCGAGGTCGTGCCTGTCGTGCCCGTACCGCCGGTGCCGGTGGTAGTGGAGGAGCCCGAGCCGAGCTTCTGCAGATACGCGCTCACTCCGCTCGAAAACGCCCCGGTAAGATCGACTTCGTAAATTTGGGCCTGGATCAGCACCTGGCGCGGCGGAACGTCGAGGTCCCGGACGAGCTTCGCGATGCTGAGATAGTCCTGAGGCGTCGCCTGAATCATCAGGGTATTCGCATATGGATTGGCAATGACGCGAGGTCCGCGCATCCGTCCATACATCCCCTGGTAGCCCAGATACTGCCCGGTCATGTCCTCCCCTTGCGTGCGCGGAGCGGCGCCGGACTGCGTCTGTTGGGTTCCGGCAACCCCCGTCGGCGAGATGCCCGCCCCGAATCCGGACGCGCTGGGGGTTAGCCCAAAGGAACCATAATTCCCCGGCATGCCATAACTTCCGTAGCCTCCGCCATACCCCATACCCCCGCCATACCCCATGCCGCCATAGCCGCCGGTCATGCCATAGCCGCCCATGCCATAGCCGCCCATTCCGTAGCCGCCCATGCCATAACCGCCGTAGCCCCCGCCGTAACCACCCCCGCCGTAACCGCCCATGGCCCCGCGCCCAAAGGTGTTCGCCGAAGCGCACTGCATCATCGGCATTCCGGAATAGAGCGCCATAATCGCTTGGGCCAGGCATTGCGCATCGCCGTATTTCACGCGATAGATATAGTTATCCACGTCGCCCGCGGTCGCCTTGGCCGGAACGTCCAGCTTGTCAATCCATTTCTTCACTTCCACGAACGCGCCCGGATTCGGCGCCACCGCGACGATGGTGTTCAGCCGGTCGACGGGCAGAAACCGGATTGGCGAATTCTTTCCGTTGAAGGCAATGCTCTTGAAGACCTCCTCCAGCTCCTTGGCGATGTCCGTCGGCCTGCCGTTGGTGACTTCATAGCTACGCACCCGCTGGTTCACGAGAGTATCGTTGTCGAACATCGACACCAGCTCCATCGTGCGGCGCATGCTCCGGCGGCTGTCGAGCAGCAGCAGCAAATTGGCGGGCGCATAGGAATAAATCTGGGCTCCCGGCCCCTGAAAGGTCTTGAGAACACCCATCAACTCATCCGAGGTGGTGTACTTGAGAAACACCAGGTTCAGCATTTCCTGCTCGTCGCTCGGAATGTCTTTTGCTTCGAGATGCAGCGGATCGAGCGGCTCGCGATTGATGTCGTTCAACGGAACGATCCGGTACAGCTCGCCTTCCTTGATCATCGCCGCGTTGTTAATTCGGAGGACCGCGTCCAGCAGATCGCGCGTATCGATATTCTTGGTTTCCCCGTAGGTATTGAGAATCACTCCACCCTTAATGCGCGGGTCGAGGACGTAGTTGATCTTGAGCTGGCGCGCCAGCATGTCGATCACTTCCGTCAGCGATGCGTTCTGGAGATTGAGCCCTCCATAAACGATGTGCGATGTCTGCGGAGAGGGTGACGCGGATTGCGGGGCGGGCGAAGCGGCTTGCGTGCCGGGACTCGCCGTTGAAGGGGGCGTTACCGGCCGCCTTGCCGTGTTCGGCACGCCGACCGGCGGTGGGGATGGACGCTGCGCAAAACATGCACCGGCAGCCGCCACCCACAGCAGCAGCCCGGCAAGCAGACCGGGAGCCTTCGCCATTATTGCTTCCCTTGGGAACCCAGATTGGAAGCTTGGGCTTCCTTCAAAACCTGTTTATCGGACTCGGTCATTTGCGATTTCTTCGTGGTCCAGGTTTGGGTTCCGAACGGAGTCGTCTTTTGGAACTGGTAGCTGTCTCCCAGGTCCTTCACACGGGGGGCGTTTGGCTCACCGGCCGCCTGCGCGCGCTCGGCCTGTTTCCGTTCGTCGCTCTCGCGATAGCGGTTCATCCCGAACGGCGTCTTGCGGTAGATCCAGGCCGTGCCCTGGGGGTCCGTCCAACGCCAGCTTGACGGATCCAGCTTCGTCGCGCCCGCCGGCAGCTCCACCCCCGCGCCGTGATGAACGGCGCCGGCCGGCTTGAACGCGCCGAGAGCGGGAGCGGTCTTTGTGACGCGCCCGGCGGGCTTGGCGTGCGCGCCGGGTTTGGACGCCGGCTGCGCGGATTTCGACGGGGCCGCCGCGGGCTTGGCCGCGCGGGAGGTTTGCGCCGCCAGTGGAAGCGCGGCGGAAACCGCCGCGATCGCGATTGCGGTGTGAATTCTGTTGACCATCTTCATCTGAAATTCCTAATCTCCTTGAATCTTTCCCGGGAATTGCGCCTAATGGGACGCTTCCCAATAACAGGACTTGCCGCCGGGAGAAAACGGGTTGCTCGCCTGTCTCTTCACTTTTCCATCGACGACCGTCCCGACTGGAGAGGTGTCGCCCGGATTGCACGCGTAGAAGTCCCGCCCCATCGACTGCCCTGGCCTTTGGAGGTCCTGTGGCGACAGGGATGCCGCGGGCTGCGATGGCTGGGACTTTTCATCGGCGTCGGCCGCACGGCTGGCCGCGTCGGCGGCGGTGACGGCTTTCCTGGCGCTCGAAGTTTCCGGAGGAGGAGAATAGTCCACCAGTTCCGATATCGGCTTCTTAAATTCCTTGCCGTCCCAGGTAAAAACGACATCCGTACTATCGATCGACGCCACCGTGAACGCCCCAACCGTATCGCCCACCTTGTATCCTTTCTGGTCGTTCTTCCCTTTTTGGCTCAAAATAATCGTCGGCGGAAGATCCCCAAATAGAATGACGCCATGAGCCACCGGAAAAGGCGGAACTGGTTTTACCGGAGGCGGTTTTACCGGATCGAGAATCACGTTGGGATTGCGATCGGGCGTAAACAACATCTCTTGCGCCACTTCCGCGTACTGCGACGGCGATACGGGCGGCGTGTGCGCTGGAGGCGTTGGAGGCGGCGCCTTTACCGCGCGCGGCCTCTGCTCCAGCATGCGTTGGTGGCGGCTGGCCGATTCGAGATAATTTTGACGGATCTGGTAGGCGATAAAGGCCGCAATCAGCACCAGCGCGATGTTCAGCAACAGCAGTTTCTTCTTCATGGCGTCACCGGGAATATCCGGCGGGAAGCAAGGCGCCGCGCGGATCGCCGAATCCATCCATACTCCCGGCGCGATCCGGAACGGCCAGTCTGTTCGTTGGAACCAGGCTGCGCGGCACAACACCCGCTACCGTGAGATGCACCGGGATCGTTTTTTGTTTTGGATGCGCCATGCTGATCCTGAGATGATCGGTCGCCACCATTTCCGGAGCCGCGGCGAGGTCGGCCAGCATATTCACCAACTGTTCGATACGGCACTCGAAGGAAACCGTGACCTTGACGACGCCATAGCTGGCTCCCAGGGGCTCTGGCGGGCTTAACTCCGACTGTCTCACGTCCACGGGCGGATTGGCATTCTTCGCGACCCTCTTGATTACTTCGAGCAGTTGCGACTGAGCCTGGCCCACGGTGGCGGCCTGCAATATTCCTTTCTCATGCTTCGCCAGATCCGCCGTTAATTCCTTGAGGCGTTCCTGCTTCACCGGCGCCGTGGCGGCGAAGCTGCGCAATTGGGTCAGCCTCTTTTCCGCGCCTTCGATCGTTTCCGTCTGTCCAACCACGGCTTGCGGCGAGCCTTTGGCCATGGTCGAAATCCAAAGAACGGCCGCCAGCACCACCGCGCCGCCCAGCACCCACAGCGCCCTTTTGTCGCGGTCCTGAAGCGTCACTTACCCGTTCCTTTCCGCTGGCTGCGGATCCGGAACGTTTCGAATGCTCCGGCCCGCGTCAGTGGCATGGCGAACTCCGAATTGCTCAGGCCGCGAATCTGATCCAGGCTCTTCACCACGGTGTCGGCATGGTCGGTGTCGCCGAAAATATCCAGTTGCGCGGCGGTCAGATCGAGCGATCGCAGCCACGTGGGCGGGGGGAGCGCCTTAGTCACATCGGCCAGCATATCCATGTCGCTCTTCGAGCGCATGCGAAACGCATCCAAAGTCTGAATGCGCTGGCGCGCATCCGCAATCTTACGGTCGATTGCCTGCACTCGCAGCGCCCGTTCGCCGGTGGATTGAATCTGCTGCTGCAATTCGCTCTTGTAGCGGTGATTCTCCACCGCCCCCGATATTCCGAGCGCCGCCGCCAGAAGCAAAACCACCGACGCCAGCACCGCGGTGGGTATAAAAATGGCCCTCGATCCGCCCTGGCGCTGCTCCGGAGGCAGCAGATTTAAAGGAAGCGCCAGCCGGGGACAAGCCCCGGCCAGCGCTGCCGCATAGGGCACGGCGTTGCGGGATAAATCAAAATCGTCCGGAAGCGCGGCGGGCGCGGGGAGCACACCGGCAAAATTGGTGGGCTCCATCTCCGGATTGAGCCGGAGCTCGGAGAGCGCCATTCCCCGCGCACGTTCCGCGGGCGCGTGGATCAGCGCGGAAAAAATTCCATGCGCTTCACTCTCTCCATAAACCTCGGTCTGCCCGTCCATCTCCTCCAGGGCCAGAAATCCCTCGGCGGGAGGATAGGAGAGGAGCCGCGAAGCCCCGTAAAACGCTGCCGCGGAAAAAGTGAGCGCGGCAAGTTTGACGCCGGCCTCGGCGAAGAGCGTGGTGTAATAGTCGACCGTCGCGCGCCGGGCAATGCCCACCAGGACCGTGTCCGGCTTCCCGATGCGAGCCCATCCGGAAACCGGATCTGTTTCCGGATAGGGGTGCAGCGAATCCATCTGAAACTGCAGCGCCCCGTCAATGTCTTTCCTGGCGACTCCCGGCAGAGGGACCGGACGCACCGTTACTTCATCCCGGCGAACCACCGCCACCGCGGATAGATATCCGACGCCCAGCTTGGCCAGAAAATTCGCGTATACCGCGCCCCACTCAGAGGCGGGCTGATTGCGGAAATCGTGAATGGTGAGCGAGCCGAGAATGCGCACCCCGGAAGGCCGCACCCGCGCCACCACAACGTTTAAATGCCGCGGGCCGGCCTCAATGCCTACGCCGGTTCCAATCGCCAGCCATTTCCGGGCATCCCGAAGCGCCTGGTTCCAGTTTCCGTCCATACTCAACGTTCCAGGCTCACTGCTGCGAAAGCTCCCCGGTCTGAATCTCCGGCGCCTGATAGGGCGTGCCGCTTACCGAGGTGGCGCTGTCATACCAGCGGAGGATGTGAAAGGGTGGATCCCACTGGCTGGGTAGCATCTTCACCATGGCCGACACCGTTCGACTCATATCCGATAGTTTCCCATCCGGAAGCCGCATCCGCGCGGTCGCTTTCAAAGTTGTGATCGTTCCCCCTCCAATGACCAGCTTGCCGTTCGCACGCGAGCCCGCCAGCAAGCCCCCCACCACACCGGCCGAGGGGATCGCCCGTACGGCCCGCATCGCGAGCAGTTCATGAATCGAACCGCCGCTCACTCCCAGCATGCTCAAAATCGCGGGTTGCACTGTGTTCACGTCGAATTCTGAAACCGAGCCATATACGGATACGCAGTCCTTGAGTCCCCCAAAGGGAACCAGCGTCCCATCCGGCCCGGGTCTGAATCCACCGTAGAAGATCTCCGGCGTCATACCGCGCACCAGCAGGAGCTCCTCTATCTCTTCAAAAGACGCGTGCCGGGCGCGAAAAGACGGAGTCAGGGACAGATAATACGCATCCATCATGGATGGGCCGTCGCCGGCGACAGGCGTCCGCCAGTCGACGATCGCCTGGGCGATGGTGTTGGCGCGGTCCGGCTCCGTCCCCAGGGCCTGGAGCAAGCGGAGAAGATCTTCGCGAGAGGCATGATTGATATCCAGCTTCGATTTCTCCGGAATCACCTCAACATCCACCGCTCCGTTGGGGTACTCGTAGTGAATGCGGGGCATCGGGGAGTGGAAGAAGAGCGGCTCGCCATCCTCGGTGCGATAGTTGTTGCTCCCCCAAAGAATCCACAAAATTCCCCGGTACACGGAACCCTGCGCCAGATAGTAGGCGCCTAGCGACTCTTTTTCGGTGGATACGCGATCGGTCTCCGCCCGGACCGTGTTCGCAACCGTGAAGGCGATGGCCGCCAGCGCCGCCACCAGCCACAGCACGGCCAGGAGAGCCGAGCCGCGCTGATCCGTTTCGCTATTCCGCATACGGCCCCAGCGGCAGGCGCGTCACATGCACCGGAATGGTGAGCGGCAAAAGCTGCACCGACGCGGTATCCGCGTCCAGGGGCAGCATCACAATACGAATCGCCTGCGGCAGCACCGGGCGCGTCCAGTGCGTGACCCATCGCGCCGGCTCATTATCGCGCGGCGGCTGAAGGAATACGAAACTGCAGGCGCTGAGTTTGTCCGCGAGCACAAACGAGCCGGGTCCCACCGAGATAGGAACAAAAACCGGCGCCGGCTCCCCGTTTTCGCCCGGCTCTTTCCCCGAGCAGAATCCGGTGGTCGAAAAAGGCCCGCTATATAGATGTTCGTTCACAACCAATCGCACGCCCACGCCTTGGTCCCCCGGAATGACTTGAAATTCCAGGATGCGGGGCATTCCGCGCGACCCCTCTTGCAAGGAAAAAGTGGAAGCGAAGCGCATCGAGCCGGGCTCGCCCTCGAAAAAAGCGATTTTTTCGCCCGGCGCTTGCGGGTCACCGCCGCCGCACTTCGCGGTCACGGGCAAAATTCCGGCCACTTGCTGCCGGAGAATCCTTTCCACTCCGGTGACCCGCCTGTTGTGCATCAACTTGTCGTTGGATTTTTGCATGGCGTTGAAACCGACCCGCATCGCCATCAGCAATCCCAAAGAAATCAGCGCCACCAGCATCACCGCAATCGTCACTTCGATCAGCGTGAAGCCTCGCCGGACGGCCCGGATGGCTCGCGAGCGCTTCATTCCGCTATGGCCCCCTCGCCCAGTTTGACGGGACGGTAGCCCTGCAGGCGAAACGTCTGGGTCACGCCGGCGGCGGAATCCCACCATACTTCGAGATCGATGCGCTCCAGAATCTGGCTGCCGCGCGGGGCATTCGGCGGCTTCTCGAAATTCGAGATTTGAGCCCGCCATCCGGCCTTGCGCCCGCCGGTGACCGCTTCATCCCAGCCGCCTTCGATCTGTGTGTTTTGCGGCAATTTCGGCTCGGAAAGAAGCTCGTCCATTTTCTGCCTCGCCAGCAGGATGGTCCGGTCAACGGTGGTGGTGCGCGACGCATTCCGAAGCGACGTGCTGAGCGCGGCCAGCAGGGTAGTGACGGCGATCGCCATGATGGCCGTCGCAACCAGTACTTCGAGCAGCGTAAAGCCGCGCGCCTTGCCCTTCATTACGACCCCGGAGACCCCACCGACGGAACCCCGGTTACCGGGTCCACCTGCACAGTCCGCAGCATCCCGCGCCGGTTCGTCAGGGTCACACCCATCGCCGGCGCCGTTCCGCCCGGATAAAGAAAGAAACTCCGTTCCTTCGCGTCCGGTTGCCCGGGCGCGGGCAGGATATTGGTGATCGTCACAGAATCCGGCAACTGCAAGTCCCGCCGGAACCCGGCGCGGCTGGAGATCATCCACAACCGGTTGTCCGCCGGAGAAATTACGACTTCGATCGCTTCCTGCCGGCGGCCGGCAAGATTCAAGGCGGAGTTAAAAAACGTTGCAATATTCCGCGCCGCGCCGCTCAAGCGGAGCGAGTCCACGCCCGAGCTGACCGAGGGAAAACTGATTCCCACCATCAGCGCGATGAGCAGCGTCACCACCATCATTTCGATCAGGGTGACGCCCCGCTCGGCGGACTTCCTTTTAGTCATTCTTCCAGCTCACAATGTCCGCGTTATTTCCGTCGCCGCCGGCCTGGCCATCGGCGCCGAGTGAAATAACGTCCGGCTCGTCGCCGTGGTCGCCCGGAAACTTGTAGATATAGGCCCGTCCCCAGGGGTCGGTGGGAACATCTTTTGGCAGATAAGGGCCATTCCAGTTGTTGACCCCCTCGGGCTTGGCGCGGAGCGATTGCAAGCCTTGCTCCGTCGTGGGATAGACGCCCGTGTCGAGCTTAAAAGCGCCGAGCGCGGTCATGAACGAATTCACCTGCGCCGTCGCTTGCACGCGGCGCGCCTTGTCCGCCTGGCGCATCATGGCCGGCACCACCAGCGCCGCAAATAGCGCGATGATGGTCACCACCACGAGCATCTCGATCAGAGTGACGCCGGCTTGTCTCCGCCGCCTCCGCGTCAGTTCGCGTAGGACGCGCTCATTCCTGGTCATGGATATTCCTCTTTTCTCCTAAACCGCCACATCGTTGAGGCTGGTGATCGCCAATAGAATACTGAGCACCAGAACGCCGACAATCAGGCCCATGATCAAAATGACCAAAGGCTCGAACAGCGCGGTAAAGCGCTTGATGGCGGCCTTGGTATCATTTTCGTAAATATCCGCCATCCGGTTGAACATGGAGTCCAGGCGGCCGGTTTCCTCGCCCACGCCCAGCAGATGCGCGGCCAGCGGCGGGAATTCTCCCGCGCGCTTCAAGGGACCCGAGATTCCTTCTCCGCGCTTCACTCCCTGCGCAACTTTATCGAGTGAACGGGCAATGCGTTTGTTGTTCAGAATCGCGCCGGCGATTCCCAGGGATTGCACCAGCGGCACGCTGTTCGCCACCAGTGTTCCCATCGCCCGCGCAAATCGCGCCGTCTCCGCCTTGCGCAGGGCGTCGCCCAAAAGCGGAACCTTCAGCCGGATGGAATCCCACCAGAAGCGCCCTTCGCGAGTCCGGATATAGAAGACCAGCCCCACCGTGCATGCCGCCGCCACCAGGAAAATCCATAGCCCGTAAGCGCGCAGAAAATTGCTCGACTCGATCAAGACCTTGGTAGGCAAAGGCATCGGCGCGCGCGCCTGCTCAAACACTTCCGCAAACTTCGGCACTACGAAATTCAGCAGCACCGTGATGGAGGCCGCGCCGACGGTCGCGAGCAGCGCCGGATAAACCATCGCGGAAATAATGTATCCGCGAAGGTCGTCGCGGGTCCGCTCGAATTCGCTGAGGCGTTCGAACACCAGCGCCAGCGAGCCGCTCGCTTCGCCGGCGCGGACCATATTGATATAGAGATCGGAAAAATAATCCGGATGCGTGCCCAGGCTGTCAGCCAGGGACTTTCCGCTCTTGAGCACCCGAAGCACGTCGAGCACAATGTAGCGGAAACTCACTTTTTCGGTTAGCTCGCCGCAGATGGCCAGGGAGCGGTCCACGGGAACCCCCGCATTGAGAAGCGTGGACATCTCCTGCGTAAAAAACAGGACGCCGCGCCGCTTGCCGGCGCCGATAGAGGGCAGCTTTAACTCAAAGGATTGTTTCTGCTGCTGGACGCCGACATAGACCGGCGTCAGGCCCTGTCTGCGCAATTCCTGCGCCACGCGCCTGTCGGTCTCCGCGGTCAGGGTACCGGTTCGCACCTTGCCGTCCGAAGCCACCGCCTTGAAGTAGAAGCTGGTCATGCGATTCAAGCGCCGGTCAGAATTCCTGCGTCACGCGCAACACTTCCTCGGGAGTGGTGACGCCTTCGCGAATCTTCATCCATCCGTCTTCGCGCAGGTTCCGCATCCCATTGCGGCGCGCCGCGTCGGTGATCTTCGAGGCGTCTTCGTTCGCCATGACGCTGGTGCGCAGCTCCTCATTCATCTCCATCAGCTCAAAGATTCCCACGCGCCCCTTGTATCCGCTGCCGAAGCACGCCTCGCAGCCCGAGCCCCGGAACACTTGTACGTGCTCGCCAAACGGCGATAGCTTCGTACCGGCCGGCGCTTTGCAGTTCCGGCAAATGGTGCGCACCAGGCGCTGGGCGAGCACGCCCACCACCGACGAGGTGATCAGATAATTCTCGACGCCCATGTCGGTCAGGCGAGTGATGGCGCTGGGCGCGTCGTTGGTATGCAGCGTCGAAAAAACGAAGTGGCCGGTTAGCGCGGCGCGAATGGCGACGTCGGCGGTGTCGCGGTCACGAATTTCGCCCACCATAATGACGTCCGGATCCTGCCGGACAATGTGGCGCAAACCCGATGCGAAAGTCAGCCCGATCTGAGGATTGACGTGAATCTGGTTGATTCCATCCATCTGATATTCCACCGGGTCTTCAATCGTGATGATCTTCCGGGCCGGCGTGTTGATCAGCTTTAGCGCGGAATAGAGGGTGGTCGATTTACCGCTGCCGGTGGGGCCCGTCACCAGAAAGATGCCGTGCGGGAGCAGCGCGTAATGCTCCATGCGCGCCAGCATGTGCTTGTCGAAGCCCAGTTTTTGAAGATCGTAGAAATCCCCGGCGGAACGGTCCAGAAGGCGCATCACGACGCTTTCCCCGTACATCGTGGGCAGCGTTGAAACACGAAGATCCACTTCGCGCCCGAGCGTCTTGATCTTGATGCGCCCGTCCTGGGGAAGCCTCCGCTCCGCGATGTTCAGTTTCGCCATCAGCTTCACGCGCGAAATGATGGCCGCCTTCAAATCCCTCGGCGGCGCGTCCTGATTGTAGAGAACGCCGTCGATACGGTAGCGTACACGGAACTCCCGCTCGAACGGTTCGATGTGAATATCGCTGGCGCGCTTTTCGACGGCCGAGGCGATCATGGCGTTCACCAGGCGGATCACCGGCGCTTCACTCGCCATGTCGCGCAGATGTTCCAGGTCTTCGGAGAGAGCCGCGCCGTCCTCTCCCAGCTCGGTCTCCGGCCTGGCCATTTCGCCGAAGTACTTGTCGATGGCCTCCAGAATTTCCTGCTCCGGCGCGAGCGCCGTCACCACTCGTAAGCCCGTGGAATTCTGCACCGCGGCGATGGTTTCGAAATCCATCGGGTCCGCCATCGCAAGCTGCACGCTATGATCGAACAACGCGAGCGGCAGGCAGCGAAACTGGCGGAGAAAGCGCGGAGAAAGCGATTCCGTCTCGGGCGAGACCGCGGGCGGCCCTTCAATCGACACCAGAGGAACGCCAAGCTGATCGCTCAGCGCCGCGAGCACGTCCCGCGCCGCGATGAACCCCAGATCCACCAGCACCTTCCCGAGTTTCTCGCCGCGTTCCTTCTGGAGTTCCAGCGCGCGTTCGAGATCCTCGGCGGTAATTTGTTTGCGCTCGATGAGAAGCTCACCCAGCCGCATCAAAATTCCTCAACGGTAACCGCGTGTTCGAGCGCTCCGGCGCGCTTGGCATCGATCAGCTTTCCCTTCTCTCCGGTCATCACCACCTGCGAAGGAATCCCCGTGCGATCCTGCCAGGGATATTGCGTCAGCGTCACGCCCAGGACCACTTTTTCACCGGCTGGCACCGTGTCGAGAGACGACGCAGTGGATGCCAGCATGTCCGCCATGGCGGTCTTCAATCTGGGAAGCCGTTCCGCCATTTTCTTGTGATTATCGGCCACGTTCTGCTTGGTCATGAACTGATGGAACGGGTTGAGGCTTGGGCCGGGAGCCAGATCGATCTCGGCCGTGAATACCGCGCCGTAGCCGTCAAGATAGACCCCGCGCGTGGTGCCGAGCAGAAGATAGGGATCGCCGGGCCACAAGTTCGAGAGCCTCGAGTTGAGCGCCCGTTCGCTGGCCGATATTTCCGCCCGGCTCACCTTCGTTTTAGACGCGTGCCCGGTTTGCGAAAAAATCGCAGCGCACAGCGCCAATACCGGCAGCAGACGTTTCATCGGCTGACGCCGTCCGTCGGGCTGAGCTGCTGCGAGCTGTAGGCCAGCTTGCGCTCCAGCGCCGTTCGTTTGTAGAGATTTTCGTAATTCACCTCGAACGCGGCGAGGTCCATGCGGCGCTGTTCGGAAAATCGCTTTCCAGCCGCTTCGAGAAGCTCCGCCGTCTCCCTCTTATCCTGTTGACGCACATCGGCGACTGCCTTCGCGATCGCGGCCTGGAGCTTCCGATCGAAACTGTTTTGCAGGTTCTGCTCAATTTCGGCGGCGCTTACCGCCGGGGCCGGGGGAACTTTGGGCTTCGACATCTCACCATGCGCGACAATCGCCAGCGCGAGCACCGCCGCGGAGGCAAAGCCGGCCACCGGGCCGGGAGTCAGCCATCTTTGCCACCACTTCGGCTCGAAAATCTTGTCCGAGACAAACGCAATGCGCCGGGGCGGTTCCTCGTCCCGCAGCGCTCCCAGCGCCATGTGGGTTAACCTCAGCCGCTCCATCTCTTCCCGGCATTCCGCGCAGGAGGCCAGGTGTCCGGAGATGCGCTCCCGCTCCCCGTCGTCCGCTTCCCCCAACAGAAACGCCTTCAAATCCACTTCCAAACAATTCGTCATTGAGCACCCCGCGCCATTGGAGCCAAGACGCCCTTCAGCAGATCGAGGGCCGTGTACAGGCGGCTTTTCACCGTCGAAACGGGACAATCCAGAATCTCCGCCATCTCCTCGAATTTGAATCCCTGGTAGACCTTGAGCAGGACCGCTTCTCTCTGGTCCCCGGAAAGCCGCTTTAATGCCCCGTCGACCGCTAAACTCCACTCCATCGGGTACATACGGCCGCTTTCCCGGCTGGTGGCGGGCTCCGCCGCGAGTTCTCCCTCGGGCTTCGCCTTTCTCAGCATGGAAAACGCCTCGTTATGCGCAATCCGGAACAGCCAGGAAGAAAAACGGGACGGATCGTCTAATTTCTTCAGGTTCTGGTAGGCTTTCAGAAACACGTCCTGGCTGATATCCAGGGCGTCCTCCCGGTTGCGGACCAGACGTAGAAGATAATTAAAGATACGCTTCTCCCAACGGGACACCAGAAGATTGTAGGACTCGACGTCGCCGCGGCACGCCTTGACGATGAGGTCGCGGTCCTCCACCTCCCGGAAAATCAACCTTTGGCTCCTTCTCTAAGACGCTAGCCTCGCTGGAAAAGTCGAAGACCTGCCGTAACCTCCACTCTACCGCGGGGCGAAACGACTACTCGAGGCGCCAGGCGAGGTCGGCGGCCTTCATGGGAAACATGCGGGGATACCAGATTGCAAGATTGCCGGCGTCCGCCGCCCGGTCGTACAGGGCATCGCATACCACCGCCTGGTAGCTCCAGGTCGAGAAGTCCGAAACCGCCGCTTTTCCGTCGCGATTCAGGACCACGAAGGCGTGGTCCCAGCTTCCCCGAAATACGAGGTACAACTCCAGTGGCCTCGTTCCCTTTCTTTTCAAGAAATTAAAAGCAACGGAGGATAATTCGGAGCAATTGCCGGTGTTCGAGTCCTTGGCGAGTTTTTCCAATCCATCCACATAAACCTGGGGATCGAACTTGCCGCGATATTGGGCGTCCATCTGCTTCCCCTCGTTCAGGGATTTGATGCGCGCCCCAAACTTCTGGGGGACATCCAGCGGGTTGCGAATCCATCCCCCGGCCGTGTTCAAGCCGCGATACTTAACCTGCTGCTTCACGTAATCGACCGCCATCTGAGCGGCGGCAAGATACTCAGAGTGCTCCATGATATTGCTACCCATTATGCCTGAATTCCCCCGTTCCGCAGCACCTGGGAGAGGCCCCCAACTTCGCCGTTGTACTATGGCTTAGGCTCAATGACCCGGCGCGGCGATTCTCCCCTGGCAACACAGCCCGCGCTTCGCCGTGAGCTCGGCCTTTGGGACCTGGTTCTCCTGAATATCTCCGCGGTGGTGGGGGTACGATGGATTTCCGCCGCGGCGCACTCCGGGCCCGGGGCGTTCCTTCTTCAGGCGTCGGCGGCCGTCTTCTTCTTTATTCCCTGCGCGATTGCCGTCAGCAGCCTGTCGCGCCGGTTTCCCGAAGAAGGCGGGCTTTACGTCTGGAGCCGCGAGGCCTTCGGCCCCTGGCATGGATTTCTATGCGCCTGGTTTTACTTGATCTCGAATATTGTCTTCTTCCCCACGGTTCTCCTCGCCGGGCTCACGATGTCGAGCTACATGTTTGGCCCTTCCACCGTAAAAGCGCTCGAAAGCCCGGGAATCACAATGCCGTTAACCCTCGCCGCCCTCTGGCTGGTTTTTTTGTGTAATCTGTTCGGTCTCAATGTGGGCAAATGGACGGCGAACATCGGCGGCGCGGCCAGCTATCTCATCGTGGTGATCCTGTTCCTGCTGGGCATCGTCATCAGCTCCAAAGACGGACTCGCAACCCATTTTCACTTTCTTCCCACCATCTCCTTCGAGAGCGTCAATCTCTGGTCGCAGATTGCGTTCGCCTTCATCGGGCTGGAACTCGGCGCGATTCTCGGAGGGGAAATCAAGGATCCCGAGCGGGTGGTGCCGCGCGCCGCCGGGCTGTCCGCCGTCGCGTGCGTGCTCTTCTATTTCGCCGGCACGTTCGCGCTGCTGGCCCTGCTTCCACCCGAAAGAATCAGCGTACTCACCGGCCTTGCGCAAGGCGGCCACGCCGCGGGCGAGCGCCTGGGCATGCCCTGGATTTCCCCCGCTTTTGCCTTTCTTATCTCAATTGGCATCCTCGGACAGGTGGGCGGCTATATTGCCGGAATCTCGCGACTCCCTTACGCCATCGGATTGGATAGACACATGCCGCCGATATTCTCCCGGCTGCACCCTCGCTGGAAAACGCCGTATGTTTCGCTTTTGAGCCAGGGTGTCGCCGCCACGGTCTTCCTGATCGCCATGCAGACGGGCGAAACGGTGGCCGCCGCGTACCAGGTGCTGGTGGATATGTGCACGCTCACCGGCTTTCTGCCTTTCCTCTATATCTTCGGCAGCGCATACCGCTTCGGAAACCGTGTAGCCGGCGCCAGCGGATTCGTGGTTTCCGCCGCGGCGATTCTGCTCTCCCTCAGCCCGCCGGAGGGCATCGCCTCCATCTGGTCATTTGAAATGAAGCTCATCGGAGGATGCGCGCTGCTCACCGGAGCGGGCTGGCTCATCTTCGCCCACAATAGGAAGTCCGCCACCGCTCGTGCAATATAAAGAAGCCGTCCGCTACCTGTACTCCCTTGGAAACGAAGTTCAGACCGCCAAGCTTGGCCTGGACCGCATCACCACTTTGCTCGACGCTCTTGGCAACCCGCACAAGAGATTTCGCTCGGTGCACCTCGCGGGCACGAACGGCAAAGGCTCGACGTCGGCCATGATCGAAGCCGGACTCCGGGCGTCGGGGATCCGCACCGGCCTCTATACGTCGCCGCATCTCAACGAACCGGTGGAGCGTATTCGTATCGGCGGCGAACCGGTAACGGAGAGCGAATTCGCCCAGGCGTTCCACACGGTGCACGAAGCCGCGGAAACGCTGCTCGCTTCCGGCGGCATCGATTTGCATCCCACTTATTTCGAGTCGGTGACCGCCATGGCGTTCCTGCTGTTTCGCGATCGCGGAGTGGATACCGCGGTGGTGGAAACCGGCCTTGGCGGACGCCTTGACGCGACGAACGTGATCCGCCCCGAGGTCTCGGTGATTACTCCCATCGATTTCGATCATCAGAATTTCCTCGGCAGCACGATCGAACAGATCGCGGGCGAAAAAGCCGGCATCCTGAAAGACGACGTATTTGCGGTGCTCGCGCGGCAGCGCCCGGAGGCTCAACGCGTTTTGCTGGAGCGCGCGGACGAGCGGAACTGCCCGGTGCTGCTTACTTCCGACTGGGCCATCGAAGAACTCGACCTCCATCCCGGCGGCTGCCGCATCCGCACGCACGGCGCGACCATTGATTGCCCTCTCGCCGGCGAGCATCAGGTGGAAAACGCGCTGGCGGCCGCGATCGCATTGGATCTCCTGCACGTCAGCCCCGACGGGATCGCCAACACCCGCTGGCCGGCGCGCCTGGAACGCGTCCACGCCAATCCCGACATCATCCTGGATGGCGCTCACAACCCGGCCGGCGCGAGAGCCCTGGCGGCTTACATCCGGCGTTTCTATGCGGAGCGGCCGGTCTGGCTCTTCTTCGGAGCGATGCGGGACAAGGCCATCGGCGAAATGGCGGCCATTCTGTTTCCACTGGCTCAGCGGGTCTTCGCGACGGCGCCCGACAACGCTCGCGCGGCGTCCGCAGTGGAGATTCGCGCCGCCGTTCCGCCGCCGGTTGAAATCGGCGGCAGCGTGCGGGAGGCGGTTGCTCTCGCGCTCTCCGCACCCCCGGAAACCGCCGTATTTTTTGCCGGCTCCCTCTTTCTTGCCGGAGAAGCGCGCGCTCTCTTGCGAAAATAGATCGAATGTCGTTACTTTGGGCGCTGCTGGTCACCGACCCGCTTATCATCATTGCCACCATCATTCTCGGCGCGGTGAGCCTGGTGGTTTCATTCTTCGATCCTCACGGCCGGCGGCAGATCGCGATTGCCAGAGTGTGGGCTCGAATTCTCCTCCGTCTGGCGGGCGTGCGCGTTCGCGTGGACGGCTTAGAGAAGATTCCGCCGGGGATTGTCTGCGTGGTCGCCCCCAACCACCTGAGCTATATGGACACGCCGGTGGTGCTGGCGAAGATTCCCTTCGAATTCCGCTTCGTCGCAAAGCACGGACTGTTCCAGGTCCCGTTCCTGGGTTTTCATTTGTCGCGCGCCGGGCACGTCCCGGTATTTCGAGACAATCCGCGAGCCGCGGTGAAGACCATGTCCCAGGCTGCCGAGACCATTCAGCGGCGCGGCATTTCGCTCCTGATTTTTCCCGAGGGCGGCCGGTCGCAGGACGGAGTCCTGCAAGAGTTCAACGACGGAGCGGCGTATGTGGCCATCAAGGCGAAAGCACCGGTCGTGCCCATGGCCCTGATTGGCACGCGCGAGATTCTTCCCATGGGCTCCAGCCAGCCTCGCCGGGGAGACGTCATCGTGCGCTTCGGCGACCCGATCCCGACCGAAAATCTGACTCTTCACAACCGGTCCGCGCTAACGAAGCAGATTCGCAACGAGATTGCGGCGATGCTGGAGAGCGCCGCGCCCGTTCGATGACTGGGAGCGGGCTGGGCCCGCCGCCCGCCGGTCGCCCGCCCCGCATTTCGGCCCCAGCACCATGGTCCAGTAGTTCAGCCAAGGCTGGATCACCTCCGGAGTGAAGGAATCGGCCGCCTTCTGCAGTGCTTCGACGCTCGGCACGCTCGCGAAGGCATTGTCGCTTTTGCGAAACTCCACGCCGGCGCGCCGCAACTGTCCTTCTATATAGGCGTGTCCGTTGAGGTAGTAGCTGGCTTCAAACGGAATGAATGTCCCCATGCCAAATGATTCCAACCTACGGCTCGCCATGTGTGGCCGCCTCCCTGCAGGTCCGGGGCAAAGGTCAGCAAATACCTCACAAAGCTATTACTATTGGATCGTTCCAACTGTATGCGTAAAGGTTGCACGAGAGAGGGCTTCCAGGGACAGCACTCCCGCTATACGGGTCCGGCGTCAGAAACCGCCCGCTCGGGCTGCTATAGTACCGGTTCATGGCATAATCGATCCCGCTACGGCGCTTCAAACGAAAGAAAGATGTGTTTGGGCCAAAAGGTGGGTTCGGCGCTCTAAGTGGTCACCAGTTCCGGACGGAGCCCTAAATGTCCGAGGCAGCGGTTCACCCATAGCTTAGTGATTTTCTCCTGCAGGCTGTTCTGCGACAGGCGATCGCGCAGGCCGGCGAAATCGACGCGGTCCAGCGACTGGTCCTGATTGAAGCAGGAAAATACCACGGTCTCCGCGCCCGTCTCCGGATCCTTGTGAAGCTGGAGGCATTGCGCGCAGATTTCCTTCATCATGCACTGCATCGGCGAGTTGATGCTGCCGATGGCGCAGTGGTCTTTCTTGAGGTAAGGCTCCAGCACCGCCCGCCGCGCGGTAGCGACGCCTTTCATCATGCCGTCCGAGCCGATGACGATCAAGCGGTCTGCTTCGGCCAGAGAGATCGGCTGCGGCCCCAGCTCTCCGCGGGCATAGGCCAGCATCGCCTCGACAATATTTCCAACAAACGTATAATCCTGCGGACGGGATGGCGTAAAGCCCGGCGCTTCGTCCGAACACCAGATCACTACGTCGGCGGCTTTTTCGATCTCCTCCACCTTATAGCGGTCGATTAATTTCTTATAGCCGGCGAAGTAAATCACCCGCGATCCGTTCGCCCGCAGGGATTGGCCGATGGAGAAAAGGACGGCATTGCCGAGACCGCCGCCGGCCAGAAGCGCCGTCTCCCGCGCCGGCGTTTCGGTCGGCGTTCCGGTGGGTCCCATCAGAATCACCGGTTCGCCCGGCTTCAGCAGCGCGCAGAGATCGGACGACCCACCCATTTCGAGAACGATCGTGGAGAGCAGGCCTTTTTCATGGTCCACCGCCGCGCCGGTAAGCGCGAGGCCTTCCATCGCAAGGGTGGTCCCGTCGATCGACGTGGCGAGAGTTTCGTAATTTTGCAGGCGGTAGAACTGCCCAGGTTCGAAGGCGCGCGCGGCCATCGGCGCCCGCACAATCACTTCGACAATGGTCGGCGTCAATCGCACCACGTCGTGGACGTGAGCGCGAAGTTCGTCGTTCAAGCGCTCCAGCAGCACCATCGGAGAAGGCCCGGCCGGTTTGCGTCTTTCGAGAATGCGCGACACCACCGGAAAGCCCTGTTTTGCGCTCGCCATCGCCTTGACGACGTTGCCGGCGAACGACGGGTGCAGATCGCCAAAAAAGCTGATGGCGCGGCCGTCGGACCGCAGGGACGTCAAAACTCGCACAGCGGAAGGCTTCGCGAGCCTCTCCGGCTTGGCGGCGTTGCCCTCTTCATCAATCGCCTGAAAATACCGGCCGTCGATGAGGATGTTGTCGGGGTCCTCGCGCTGCAGCACGGTGTTCGGCTGCGTGCCGGCGGCGACTAGAATCGCCCGTGCCGGCAAACGGATCGCCTCACCGCCCGGAAGCACCTTTCCCGTCGCTTCATCGACAGGATGCTTCGTGCAATGGAGAGCGGTGGCATGGCCAAAACGATCCAACTCCACTTCCTCGGGCGTGACGCACTCGGCGAAACGAATCCCTTCCTGCATCGCCAGCGCCACTTCTTCGTGATTCAGCGTATAGCTGGGCGAATCGATCAGCCGCCGGCGGTAGACGATGGTGACGCCGCCCCAGGAGTCCACCAGCTTTTCGATATTGGGCTGGCGTCCTTCGCGCGCCGCGGCCAGACGCTCGGCGCGGATGGCGCGTGCGTGCGTGATAAACTCCTCCGCCACCACCTTGTCCTCGGCGGTCCACCCGGCGCGCGTCTCCCGCTCGCCCAGTTCGTCCACCAGCGCCTCGTAGCGCTTCAGGAACTTCTCCACCTGCACGGGGTAATAGGCCAGCGATTCGGTGGCCGTATCGATGGCGGTGAGCCCGCCGCCGATCACGGCAATCGGCAAACGCAGTTGCAGATTGGCGATGGAGGACTGTTTGGCCGCGCCGGTAAGCTGCAGGGCCATCAGAAAATCCGACGCCTGCCGCACTCCCCGCGCGAGGCCGTTCTTCATCGGAATCACCGTGGGCCGCCCCGCTCCGGCGCACAAGGCCACATGGTCGAAGCCGGCTTCAAAGGCGCGGTCAATGGTCAGCGTCCCGCCGAAGCGCACGCCGCCGAACATCGCAAATTCCGCGCGCCGTTCGAGCAGCAGGCGAATGATCTTGAGGAAGTTCTTGTCCCAGCGGACCGTAATTCCATACTCCGCCACGCCGCCGAAACCCGCCATGATGCGATCGTCCAGCGATTCGCAAATCTCCTGGATATCGCGAATGGGGCGAAACGCGGTCCGCCGCCCGTGCGTATCCACGCCGCAGAGGTCCGGCGGCAACGGCTCGATTTTCAAGCCATCGACACCCGCCACGGTGTGCCCTTCGTTCATCAGATAGTGCGCCAGCGTAAACCCGGCTGGCCCGAGACCCACCACCAGAACCTTGTAGCCGCTCGACGCCTTCGGCAGCGGGCGCGCGAAATTCAAGGGATTCCAGCGCGTAAGCAGGCTATAGATTTCGAATCCCCAGGGAAGTTCCAGAACGTCCTTGAGCGTGCGCGTCTCCACCTGCGGAATGTCCACCGGCTCCTGCCGCTGGAAAATGCAGGCCTTCATGCAGTCGTTGCAGATGCGATGTCCCGTGCCGCTGCACATGGGATTGTCCACCACCACTACGGCCAGCGCGCCGAGCGGCGTGCCCTGCATTTTGAGCGTGTTCATCTCGGAGATTTTCTCTTCGAGCGGGCATCCGGCCAGCGTAATGCCGAACGTGCTCTTCTTGAAGTCCCCGGTCTTTTCCTTCAGCCCCGTGCGGCAGGAATCCTTCTCCTGGTTGTGGCACTTGATGCAATAATTCGCGTGATCGAGCGCGGCTTTCAGATCCATTCCCGGATCGGTCAGTCCGAAGCCTTCGCGATGGCGGTGCCGCTTCTCCGGAAGCCGCACCTGAACCAGTTTGTCGCGCTCGATCGTCTCCACCGGAACCAGGTGGAGCATGTCGAGCTTGTGAGGAGTCTTGAAGAGAACGCCGTGATGGTGATATTCCTGACCTTCGGGTGTCAGCATCGCCCATTGGGTGTAGCGCGCCGCCACCGCCAATTCGGGCTTGTGATTCGCTTCGTCATCCAGCCATTTCGACACTTTCTCCGCGAACAACGGCTCGGTCAGGGATCCGCCGAGAACCGCCTCCAGCGCCGCACGGGCCGCCTCGGGATCGATCGCCGCCGCCTGGTCCTTCGTAACCCCGGTGAGAGCCTTGCGCTGGACGAAACGGCGCTTCGCGGAATAAAGCGGCGCGAGATGATGATGTTTCCCCTGAAGCGCGTGGATCTCAGGCGAAATTCCAAACAGCTCTCCGAGAAAATCTTCCAGGTGCGGAGCGAGCGACAAAAGAAGCTCCGAGGTCTGCTTTGGCTGCAGGGAATCGGGGTTCTGACGGGCGGCCAGCAGCTTCGCTTCGAGGCCTGGATCGCTGGCGCGCAAGTGTTCTAAAAACCGGGAATCGATGCGTTCGAGACCTTCACGCCGGTAGAGATCTGGGAAGGAGAAACCAAAGGATAGAGAAAGACTGTCAGGATTTCCGGTCATTGCACACTACTTACATCAGATGAGGGTACCCCGCGCGCGGGTGCGAAACGCTTGTAAGCCTTTAGTTTAACACGAGCTTAGGGTCTCAACCGGCGGATTTCCAGGAAAAGAGGGACCGGTCGGGATCCTCACCTGGACGGGGAAATATCGAGAGTGAGCGGTTCCCCGGGCTCACCCTTTGGCGCCGCCTTGATGACAATCCATTCAGTCAGAATGTCAGCTTCGCCGCGAGCTGAATCTGGCGGTTCGTGTTTGAGGTGCCGTTGATATTCCCGAAGGTCGGTGAACCGAGCACCGCCGCGGGGTTGCTGAACGACGGATGGTTGAGCGAGTTGAATAATTCACCGCGAAGCTGGAACTTCGCCCGCTCGCGAATGGCGAAATCCTTGAAGAGCGAGAAATCGAGATTCACCAGCCCCGGACCGGTGAGAAGGTTTCGGCCGGCGTTGCCATAGGTGAAGGGTTGAGGGATCGCGAACGCCGCCGCCGCTATGCATCCGATAAGATGTCCGTCGCCGCAGGTCGAACTCGGCCTACCCACCAGGTTCGGGCGCTGATTGCCCATTCCGGTGTTCGCGGGATCGCCGGGCACGGTCACATTGAAGGGGAACCCGGTCTGCGCGGTTAAGATTCCATTCGCCTGCCAGCCTCCCAGCGCCGTGCGCACCAGACCGTGCGAAGCACTCCGGAAGAATGGCAGGTCATACACAAAACTGGCCACCAGGCGATGCCGCACGTCCCAATTGCTGTTGCCATAATCGGCCGCCCAGTTGAATGGATTGACCGGCGCGCCGCCGCCGTTCGAGTCCGTATTGATGTCCAGATTGTGGGACCACGTGTACGAACCAAGCACCGTGAGGCCGTGCGTAAGATTCTGGCGCAGGACGACATTCAACGCGTCGTAGTTGGAATTCACATCGGTCTGAATCATGCGGATGCTACCGAACAATTGATTCGGACGGCGCGAGTTGATATTGCCGGGACCGGGGGACGGAGTGTTGATGTAGTAGCTGCGGTCGAGATGATAGCTATGAGATCCGAGGTATTGCACATCCAGTGCCGCGTTCGGCCATAGGGCGCGTTCCACGTCGAAGCTCCACTGGTTCATGCGCGCCGTGGGCAAGTCCGGATTGATTGTGAAGGCGCTCGGATATTTTGGCGCCGTTGGCGACGAGTTCGCGGGCACCGGATTCGCCAGAGTGAGAATCGCTCCAGGAGTGGAGTTGTAGGTGTAGATGGTGCTGAAAGGTGGATTCGTCGTGGCCAGAGTATAACTGTTCAACTGGTTCGCGTTGTAGTAGATTCCGAAGCCTCCGCGAACCACCCAGGCGGGTGTCGCGCGGTAGGCAAAACCGAAACGGGGAGCGAAGTCGGAATGATTGGGATTGGTGTAGGGAATCACCTGAGGAACCGTCGCCGGGATGAACGCCGTCAGTTGCGGATTTAGGATAGTGCCGTTTCCGTTTGTGGAATGCGGCACCGTCGGCAGTTCGTAGCGCAGCCCGAAAGTGAGCGTTAGCTTAGACGAGGCCTGCCATTTGTCTACAACGAAAAAACCGTCTCTCCACTGCTCGCCTCCGCCCGGAAACAGCGGCCCGGGAGTGGTGTCGGTCTGCACCGCGCCAAGGATAAAGTCGGCCGGCGCGAATCCCGACAGCGTGCCCGAAAACGTAAATCCGCCGCGCGGATTATTGTTCGCCGTTCGGAGCGTGATCAGTTTCCGGATTTCGACACCCGCGGAGATGCTGTGCGCCCCGTGCGTCCAACTGAACAGGTCGGCGCCCTGCCAGGTCGTGTCCGTCTGATACCAGTTGCTGCTCGACATGTTCTGCCCGCCGATGGGCATGTAGCCGGTGATGCCCAGCGCGGGGAGGCCCGAGTTTGCGAGAGTGGTCGTGAATCCGGGGATGCCCAACTCCGTCCCCGCGTTGGCCAGCGCCTGAGTTGCAAAGAAGTTCACCGAATCAATGGTGGTGTGCTGGCGTCCGAAGCGAACGTCGTTCACCATGTTCGGCGTCAGAACCTGCGTATATCCGCCGACGAAATTCCGGTCGGTTACGGGCTGATTGTATCCGTTGTTGGGATTGGTATTGCCATTTACAAGGGCCGTGTCCGCCCAGGCGTAGCGAAAAAAGAGCCTGATCTTTTCCCCGAAGCTTTGGTCGAGCCGGTCTATCGTCTGGTTCGTGGTGTTCGAGTTTCGTATGGAAGCCAGGTAGTTGTTGACAATGCCGGGCAAATTGGGCAGAGGCATATATTGGAGCGCTTTCTGCGCTTGGGGCGAGAGAAGGCTGGAGGGAATGCGGTTGCCCGGGAATGCCTGCGCCGGCGTGGTAAAGGGATTCGAAATCGCTCCCGAATATTCCGAGAAATCGCCTTGCCGCATCAGCGGCGTCAGCACCGAATCCGGTTGAGCGAGAACCTGGTTCTGTCTGAGGCCTTCGTAATCGGCCATGAAGAAGGTCCGGTCTCGTCCGTTGTATAGCTTGGGAATCCACACCGGCCCGGCGAGCACGAACCCGAATTGATTCTGGTGAAACGGCGCCTGTGGCTTCGTCCGGTTTTCAAAATAGCCGCGCGCGTCGAAGGAGTTATTGCGGACGAATTCAAATACGCTCCCGTGAAAATCATTGGTGCCGCTTTTACTCACCAGGTTCATTTGCAGGCCCAGGTAGCCGCCGTATTGGGCCTGGTAAGTTCCGGTTTGAACCTGAATTTCCTGAATTGCATCCACCGAGGGCCGGAAAGTGGTGGTTGTAATCAGGTTATTCATGATGCTGACGCCGTCAAGCGAAACGCTGTTCTGAATCTCGCGGGTGCCGGCGGCAATGAAATCTTCGCCGCCGCCTGGATTCCCCGCTGGCGACTTCACACCCGGAAGAACCCCGGGAGTCATCACCGCCAGTTTCAGCGCGTCGCGCCCGTTGAGCGGAAGGTCGACGGTCTGGCGGTTATTAATCGTCTGGCTGAGAGTGGCATCGTCGGTGGTGATCGGCGGCGCTTCCGCGGTGACCGTCATTTTCTCGCTGACCGTGCCGATCTGCATGGCGAAATCGGTTCGCACGGTCTGGTTTGACTCCACATGCACCCCGGATTTCGTGAAAGATTGAAATCCGTCGCGGGTCGCGGTGATGGAGTATGTCCCGATCTTCACAAATTGCACCTGATAGGCTCCATCGTTGCCCGTAACCGCCGTGTACACTTCGCCGGTGGCGCTGTTCACCACAGTCACTTTCGCTCCCGGTATACCCGCGCCCGCGCTGTCCGTCACGTTTCCAACCAGCGCCGTGGTGGAGGCAAGCTGCGCGAAAGAAGCGGGGACGAAGCAGCAGCAAAGCGAAGTGAGAACGATGGCGATTTTCGCGAAAGCGCGAAAATGCGGAGCAATAGAGCGAGGATTCATGCGGAAACGGCCTCCCCTGTCAAAAATGATTAACCGAGTATAAACTGGGATTTTACGTTGTGCAAGTGAATTTCAGCGCGCAAAAGACCTAAAAGGGCCGGGCGGCCCCGGGGTGACCTTAGTGTGCCGGCCGGATGGCGTCCCATCGGGAGTCGCCCGTGTTGAGATAGTCCTTGGGCAGCGTCTTCCAATCGGGGCGCGTCATGCCGTTCAAGTCGTAGACGACCTTCCCGTCGCGGAGGGTCAACTCGCATTCCAGTTTTTCGTTTCCATTCATCCGCGCGCCGTACATGTCGATGTACCCGAAGTTTCCCTTCACAAGCCGCAGAACGGCGATATCGGCCGGCGACCCCGGTGATAAGTTGCCCAGCTCTTCGTGATGAATCTCGCGCGCCGGATTCCAGGTGGAGCGTGCCACCACTTGGTCCACGGAAAGACCCATGGCCAGAAATTTACTCATCACGTTCAGCATATTCTTCATTCCCGAATTCATGCTTCCGATGTGCAGGTCGGTCGAGATGGAATCGGGCAGAAAGCCCTGCTCAATAGCCGGAGCGGCGATTCTCCATGCGAAGCTGCCGCCGCCGTGACCCACGTCGAATATGACGCCGCGTTTCCGCCCTTCGATCATTCCGGGATTCACGTGCCCGCTGTCGTCGAGTTCGTGGCGCAGCCCGGAATAGCAATGCGTGTAGATATCGCCCGGGCGCAGCTTTTTTGTCACCAGATCGGCAAGCGGACGCTCCGGCCAGTCCTTTCCAAAATCCACCATCACGGGGATCCGCGCCATGTTGCCGGCCTCCACCGCGCGCTCCACCGGAGTCCATTCCGGCCCGGAGTAGTGCGCGGTTTTGAAGCCGACAATAATCTTCCGGTAGCGCTCCGCCATCTCCGCCGCCGGACGCGCTTCCATGTCGTTGAGACTGTCCTCATACGAGGGACCGCGCATGCCCGCGCCGACGATATTGAGAAACGCCAGCACTCGCGTCTTCGAACGGTCAATGACATGTTCTTTGAAGTCAGGGAAGTTACGCCATCCCGCGCACCCGGCATCGGCGACCGTGGTCACGCCGGCGCGAAAGGTGAACCCGTCGGGGAAGACGCTGTTATCGCCCGCATAGGAGCTTCGCTCACCCGTACTGGCGTAAACGTGGACGTGAATGTCAATCAGGCCCGGAGTTACGTAGAGCCCGGCGGCGTTGACCACTTTGAGCGCATCCGACGCGTTTAAATGCTCCTCGACGGCCGCGATCCTGCCGTCCTTGATGCCGACGTCGCGAACCGCGCTGACACCGTTCTTGGCGTCGATTACATGCCCGCCTTGCAGCAGGAGATCGAATCGGGATTGGGAAAACAAGGAAGAAGACATTGAAAGCCAAACCACGCAGAGTGATAACGCGGAAGTCAGTTTCATGTTGAAGAATATAACTATGGCGCAGGCATCCGCCTTCGTCAAGAGACCCATCTTAGCGCCCACCCTCCTGGACTGCGCGATTTCCGCCGATCAATTCGCCAGGAGAGAGGTACTTAATGCGGAAGGGAATCTCAGTGATTCTGGCGGTCGTGTGCCTTGTCAACGGCGCCTGGGCGGCCAGTATTCCGGTAAACAACGGGGAACACCGGGAGAGTGTCAGGCATCAATGGATTCGCCGCCTGGTGGGAGCGGCGGCATGCGGCCTGAGCGCGATGGACGCTGTTCAATCGTCGCGAAACATCGGAGCGAATGGAATCGTGGAGGGCAATCCGATACTTTCCAATCAGGGCAGACTGCGCACCGGAAGGATGGTCGGGCTCAAGATCGGGGCGTGCGCCGCGCCTTTGGCGATTGGCGAGTTCGGCGCGGCGCGGAGGAACAAATTCATGCAGGAAATAGGACTTTGGACGGGTGTGGCGTCGGCGGGCGCCGGCGCGGCGGTGGTCGTCCACAATCAGCGGGTGCTCGGGCAGAGCAAATAGCCGGCGCGGCCGCCGCACACGATGCGCCCATGCTGTAACTTCGTGGCCGGTGGTGGGACTAGCGTCCGCTCCAGCAGGGAGTCCTCTTCTCAAGAAACGCCGTGATGCCTTCGCGGGCGTCTTCGGCCAGCGCGTTCATCGTCATCACTTCCCGGGCGTAGGCATAAGCCTGGGATTGGGAAAGGTCGATCTGCGAGTAGTAGGCGCTCTTCCCGACGCTGACCGTGAGGCTGCTCGCGGAGCTGATTTGCGCCGCTAGCGCGCGTGTTTCGTTCGCGAGCTCCGCTGACTTCACCACGCGGTTTATCAAACCCCACGCGGCCGCGGTTTCGGCGCTGATCGGATTCCCGGTCAACAGCATCTCCATGGCGCGCTTCCGGCCTATCGCCCGGGTCAGGGCAACCATCGGCGTGGTGCAAAATAATCCGATCCGCACTCCGGGGGTCGCAAACACGGCATCTTCGCTCGCAATCGCCAGATCGCAAGTGGCAGCCAGTTGGCAGCCGGCGGCCGTGGCCACCCCTTGCACCTGCGCGATCACCGGTTGTGGGATCGTCTGGATCGCCTCCATCAATTCCGTACAGACGGAAAAAATTTCACGATAATCGCCCACCGTCCGGTTCGTCATCTCGCTGAGGTCGTGGCCCGACGAGAATGCCTTGCCGTTCGCCGCCAGAATCACGGCGCGAATGGAACGGTCCCGGCCGGCCTCGCCGAATGCCTCGATCAGCTCCCGCATCAACTCCAGGGACAGCGCATTACGGCGTTCCGGGCGGTTCATGGTGAGGATGCAAAGCCGCCCGTCAACTTCACGGCACAGAGAACGGTGTTCCATGCCGCCAATTCTAGCTCCGCCCGAAACGCCCACCAACCCTAACCGGATGCGGCGGGGATGTCATAATTGTTGTTCGCGACTATCGGAAAGGAAAGGGTTTATGAAGGGCGTTGTTCTCGCAGGCGGTACGGGAAGCAGGCTTTTCCCACTCACCAAGATCACCAATAAACATCTTCTGCCGATCTACGACAAACCCATGATCTTCTACCCGATCCAGGTCCTGGTGGACGCCGGTATCACCGACATTCTGATCGTCACCGGAGGCCGGAACGCCGGCGATTTTCTCCGCCTGCTCGCAAACGGAAAGGAATTCGGCGTCGTTCATTTGAACTACACCTATCAGGAAGGTGAGGGCGGCATTGCCGATGCCCTGGGACTGGCGGAGCATTTCGCGGACGGAGAGCCGATTTGCGTCATTCTTGGCGACAACATCATCGAGGGAAATATCCGCGGGGCGGTGCAGGACTTCCAGGCGCAGGGCCGTGGCGCGAAGATCCTGCTCAAGGAAGTGCCCGAGGCGCATCGCTTCGGAGTTGCCGAGCTAAAAGAGGGCAAGGTCGTTGGAATCGAGGAAAAGCCGCTTCATCCAAAAACGAACCTGGCGGTCACCGGAATTTACATGTTCGACGGCACGGTGTTCGACAAGATTCGCGCCCTGGTTCCCTCGCGCCGCGGAGAACTTGAAATCACGGACGTCAACAATGCCTACATTCGAGAAGGCACGCTGACCGCCGGCATGCTCGAAGGTTGGTGGACTGATGCCGGAACGTTCGAATCTCTGCTGCGCGCGAGCAATCTGGTCGCACAATCGCGCCGCGCCCCCGCGGATCTCTAAATCACATCCGCAAAGCTTTTGCGCAGCTTGTAGAACCACGCAAAGCCGGCGAAGAAGAGTACGCACGCGATGAGCGAGAAAATCACCAACCCCTCAAGCTGCGGCGCGCGCTGCTCCAGAAACACATCGCGATAGGCGCGCACCAGGAAAAACAACGGGTTTTTCTCCAGAATCGAGACCGCCTGCTTGGGCAGTCCCGATTCGGGGTAGCAGATGGGCGTGAGAAAAAACCACAGCGTCAGAATAAAGCCGATGACCTGGCCCAGGTCCCGGACAAACGCCCCCAGCGCCGACAAAAACCAGCAAATTCCCAGCGTCATCAGAATCTGCGGCACAATGAGCGCCGGCAGCCAGACCACGGACGCCGGCACGCTGCCGCGCATCCACAACAGGCCGGCCACAAAAATCACCAGGGCCACGAGTTCCGTCACCAGGCCGGAGAACACCTGCACCACGTTCAAGGTCTCCAGCGGAAAAACCAGCTTCCGGACAAAATTACGGTAGTCGGGAATCACGTTGGGAGCGCGCCCTACGGCCTCGCTGATCGGGAGCCATGGCAGCATCCCGGCAAGAAAATAGAGCACGTACTCCGATCCGCTGGCATCGCTGCCGAATTTGGTTCGAAGGACGACTCCGAACACAAAAAAATAGGTGCCCATCAGCAGCAGGGGATTGAGCAGCGTCCACAACGCCCCGCCGAACGACCCGCGATAACGCGCCAGAACGTCGCGCCGGACCATTGAGAAAATGAGCCGCCGGCTGCGCCAGATGGATCGCACCGGGTCGAGCAGCAGTTCCGGGGAGACACGGCGCAGATTGCGCAACCGTATCTGCCGCCTGGACGTGACTTCCCAATCCGTTACTCTCACCTGACCATCAGCAACGTCGGCGGACACCAGCAGAAATTTCTCTCCGCGATCATAGAGCCAGCCGCCGGCCGACTCAACGGGTGAAACGTAGATATGATAGCCGCCGCGTTCGGGCGCAAGCGCGATATTTACGCTGAGCGCAACAGACTCCCCCGGCGCAACCGCGGAGGGAAGCGCGGTCCATTCCCCGTCGGAGATGAAACGGGCGGCGGCGGGATCAAAGAGCTGCCATCCAAGGAAGAATGAACTGGCGTCCCAGGTTTCGCTCGACCGGTTTTCAAGCGTGACCTGAACCGCGACAAATCCCTCGCGCGCTTCCACCGCGATGTTCCGAAGAGCCGCTCTCATGCGCCTCGCATTAGCTATATAACCACGCGGGGAAACGATTGCGCACCGGCCCGATCTTCCTCCCGACCGCGAAAATACCGTCGCCGCGGAGTTCCGACGGCAGCTTGTAGCGCTCCAACAGATCCTTCACCCACAAGTATTCGGGGTGCGGCGCATCGCGAAACTCGCCGGTTTCGAGGCGCACTGTCTGAAAGCCGCTCTCTTCGAGCAGCCGGCCGATTTCAAGCGGCGCGTACTCGCGGTTATGCCGCGCTTCCGCGTCCGCCCCGGAATTCGAACGGATATAGGTGGTGAAGAAGCCGGGATGATGGCCGTTCAGAATCGCCTTGAGCGCGCGGAACGAGGCGATGTTGGGGGTGGTAAGCACCAGGTGACCGCCAGGCTTGAGGATCCGGTTCACTTCGCTCATCAGGTGCATCGGATCTTCGGCCAGATGTTCAATCAACTCGCAGCAAAGCACGGTGGCGTAGTACTCGTCGGGGTAGGGGAAGGGGTCCTTTTCGGCATTGAAGAGATCAATCTCACAAGCGAATTTCTCACCGCCCGCCGACACCGCCTCCTTGTGATCGACTTTGCCCGCCGGGCCGTAGTAACACCCGCGAACCTCTCCGTAGCCAAGTCTTCGCAGCGAGGGAGTGATCTGCATATACGCGCCCATTTCGAGAATCCGGTCGTTCGCCCCTCCAGGCGGAGTCAGAGCCAGCGTCCGTTCGAAGCGCGAAATATGTGCCTCGGTGTAAATTCGTCCGTCCGGAGTCGCTGCCCAGCCCAAAATGAATTCGCGGTCAATCTTGAGGCTGGGCTCCGGCGGGCGCTCCGCTGGAACGGAACCCGTTTCCAGATACCCTTCGGCTTTCCCCTCCGCGACGGATTCGAGAAAATCCGCGTACCGGCGGGCCGCCAGCGTCCAATTGCATTCTTCCTTCACCCAGGCGCGCGCCCGCTCGCCGAGCCGGGTGCGAAGGTCCGGCCGCGCCACCAGCAGATTCAAATATTCGAAGAGGCAGTCTTCTTCCGTGGCGTCCACCGGGGCTTTGAGACAAACGTCATCGGGATATTCGCGAAACGATCCGGTATCCGAAACGATGACGGCCTTGCCGAGACCCAGAGCGCGCATCAGAGTTCCCGAGTTCTCGCCCACGGTGGGATGCCGCAGATTCAGAATGATGTCGCACGCAGCGGCGTAATTGACGAAGTCCTGAATCGGCGTGAAGCCGAGAGTCCGCACAAAAGCCTGCAAGCCCAGCGTCTCAATCAGGGAGTCGAGCGGAAGCTCGGGATGCGGCTCCCCGACCAGGATCATCTTGGCGCGGGGTTCCACTCGGGTTAAACGCCGGAAGGCGCGTAACGATTCCGCCACGCGCTTGTAGGGCTTGAGAAACCCGAAGATGCCGATGAGCGGATCGTCTATTCCTACGCCAAGCCGCTCGCGCGCGTCCATGCGGCTCGCTTCGGGAATCCATGCGCCGTGCGGAATGCGCGCGATGGGGCCTTGATAGCCCGCGGCTCTCGCGGCGTCCGCCACGAACTGGCTGTGGACGATCAACCCGCGCGAGTGTTCAAGCAGGCGGCGCAGCATGGGAACGCCGTCATAGTCCGGGCCGCGCTTTTGAGTGCGGACATGCTCTACCGCGTACTGATGCGCGCGGTCTCCACCGTCAAACTGAACTTCGCGCAGATAACCGTCCCAATCCCCCCGCCGAATCGTAAGGCCCGCCACCAGGTGGTGCAAGTTCGCCTCATGCAGCACCACCACGCCGGGATGCTTCAACGCGGCTTCGTAACAGAACTCGTGAAACCCGTTATTGCCGATTTGATAGAGCGCAATATCGAACTGGGATGCCTCAAAGCCGGCGCCGGAAGTGAAAACCGTTACGCCGGCGCAATTCTTCAACTCTTCCAGCAGCGTGGCGGAATAGTCCGCGATTCCGCTTTTCGCGGGCGGCAGGGGAGAGAAAAAAGCAATACGCATTCGCTGGTGGAAACAACCGGACGCTTACTTTTCCAAGGTCATGGCGAAAGTGCCCATGGGGAAGGGAACCTTGACCATGGCGAGCGTTCGCGCCGCGTCCTTCAGAAAGTAAACTTCAAACTGAATGTTCGCGCTCTCGCCGCGCGCTGTCGCCACCAATTTGTCGGCCGGAACGTTCTTATCGCCCACCTGAATCTGCTGGGTGCCGCTAAATTCAAGTCTGACCTTGTAGGGAGCCCCGAAGTATACCGTTTCCTCTTGCGGCAGCCGTCCTTCGCTCAACTCTCTTCGCACGAAGAAAAGATAAGTCAGGGCGTCCTTGGCACAGGAGGGCGTACTTAGATCGGTGTGCCCGCCGCCCTTTGTTTCCCGCTTCGCGGTCCCGTCGCTCGAAAACTTCGTCTTCTCGTCCGCCTGGCGGCGGCCATGCAGGATCTTCTTTTCGAACTCGTCTGAGCAGAACGCGGGCGAGGCTTCGGAGCGGAAATTGTCGGAGACTTGAAAACCGGGAATGGACGCGTCCACCGTCAGCCGGAAATTCAGGTGCTCGGAGGGACTGTTCGAGTTGGACCGGGACCCTACAATCTCCGCTTCGCCCAAGCTCAACCCGCTCGGCCAGTTGATGCTGTATCGCTGCGTCTCGCCGCTCGGCCCGGGAATGGAGGCCGGAGGCGCGCTTCGGCCTTGGCCCGCCGCGAGAAGCATGAACACCGCAAGGAGGGAACTGATTTTCATAAACCGGCTACGGACACCGCGCGTGCCCGGGAACGCTCGCGCATCCCGGCTACCTCATAATATACGTCTAGCGTGGCCCGTGCCGTACGCTCCCAGCTAAATTGCGCCGCGCGCGCCAACCCAAGGCGCTCCATCCGCGCACGAAGTTCCGGATCGAGTAGCAGGTCGAGAATTGCACGTGTCATCTCCGGCCGCGATTCGGGAGAGAAAAGCAGGGCCGAGGAATCGGCGACTTCCGGTATCGCCGAACTGTTCGAGCAGGCTACGGCCCGCCCGCAGGCCATCGCTTCGAGAATGGGAAGCCCGAAACCCTCGTAAAACGACGGGAACACGAACAGGTCGCACGCGCCGTAAAGCTGAACCAGGTCGTCGTCGCTGACGAAACCCGTGAAATGAACGCGGTTTCGGACAGGCGACGCCTTCACGGCTTCGTGAATTACCGGCGAGTACCAGGTTTCCTTACCCGTGAACACCAGTTGATGCTTGAGCTGCGGGCGGTCCCGGACCGCATCCTCAAAGGCGCGCAGCAGTCCGAGATGATTTTTGCGCGGCTGCAAATCGCCGACGGTGAGTACGAACGGGGCGGCAATTCCGAAGCGCTTCCGCACCGCCGGCGCCGCCACTTCGCGGGCCACCGGCCGGAAGCGGGACGACGCGGCATAAGGCATGGCGACCACTTTGTCTTCATCCGGCCCGTACGCATCGATGATCGCGCGCCGGGAAAACTCGCTCGCCGTCAGAATCTTGGTAGCGCGGGCGATGGTCCGGCGCACCGTATAGCGGAACTGATGCCGCCGGAAGCGCGTGAAATATTGCGGATGCGACAGGTAGCTGATGTCGTGCACGCTCACCACTATGGGAACATTGCCCGTGGAGAGCGGCGAGGTGTACTGGACATGCAGAAGGTTCGGGTTGTCGTTTCTGAGTTGCCGGGAGAGATCAAACCCCAGCCGTAAGAAAGGATTATCGGCAACCACCCGGCGCTGCACACTACGAGGCAATCCGGCGCCCGCATCCGGGCGCGAAACATAGGCAATAAATTCTGACTCGCGATCAAGATACGAGAAGCAACGAAGCAGGTTGCTTACATAAGTTTCGTTTCCCGTGAGGTTCTGGCCGATCGCGTGAGCATCAACGGAAAAGCGCATGTGCCATCTTCCAGTATAAAGTCATTCGGTCGTTCACCTTGGGGCGGTACCCCTTACCCCACCGGACTGCGGACGGAGCAGCCAAATTCCTTGTCCAACACACGCCATCCCGCCGGCCATGTGAACGAAGTCTCGTAGAGCCTCCGGCCGGCTTCGCCAATTCGAGCGCGCCTGTCTTGTGACGCCAGGAGGCCGGAGACTGTTTCCGCAAAGAGCTTGGCATCGTCGGCGAGCAGCAAATGTTCTCCGTCCCGAACCGGCAGCCCTTCCGCTCCCAGGCTCGTTGAAACCACCGGGGTCGCCGCCGCCCAGGCCTCCAGAATCTTCACTCGGGTGCCGCTGCCTGTCCGGACTGGCACCACGGCGACCTTGGCCTTGGCCAACTCCCGGACCGCATCCTCTACCGGGCCGCTTACTTGAATGTACTTTTCTCCCCGCAGGTATCTGACGACAGCTTCCGGGTTCTTTCCGACGATGCGCCAGCGCAAACCGGGCCAGCGCTCCTGAAGGACCGGCCAGACTTCGGATGTGAAGAAGCGAACCGCTTCAATATTGGGGGGATAGGCCAGATTCCCACTGAACGCGACAACGTCTTCTTCCACCCTCTCCGGCCTCGGCAGCTCGGGTATTGTGTTCGGGAGAATAATGGTTCGAGCCTGCGGCGCTATCTGGCGAACGAGCGCCGCATCATTTTCCGAAGTCGCCAGAACGCGGTCAAACCGCGGGAACCAAACCCGCTCCTCGCGCCGGTAGATGGATGCAAAACGACGGTAGCCAATCGCATCCACCACGGAGGAAACTTCCCGCGAACGTTCCTGCAGCACCGATTCAATGTTGTGGAGATTCAGCCACACCTCCTCACAATGTTCTTTTAAAACATTGAGATAGGGGGCGCACCAGAAATGCTCGATGACGCCCACGCGGTACCGGCGCCCCGCCAAAAAGCGCTTCATTCCCGGGGTAAAACCGGCAAAACGGTCCATGAGGGCAGGCTTGGCTCGAAGCGCTCTCCAAGCGTTGCGGTGCAGGCGGGAGAGACGATCCTTCCGATGAAAGGGCAGCACGAGGACGCAGTTCTCGCCCTCAATTTCCGTCGGAATCGCGGCGGAAGGGTCGCCGAAGGGCGGCTCCCGAAACAGAATCCGGTCAACCGGTCCTCTCCGGGCGAGGTAGGTCAACAGCGCGGCGGAACGGAGAGATCCTCCGCCGATGGGGGGAAACGGGGGCTCAGGCGACAGGAACAGGCTACCGTTTGCGGCGGAAGCGGTTCGCGGCTTCGACATAGACCTCCCGTGTCTTTTTCGCCGTTTTGTCCCAGGAAAATTCGGCGGCGCGCTCCAAGGCCTTGGTTTTCATCGCGCTGCGCCACTCCGGATCCATCGCGGCGTGAACCATGGCTTCCACCCACACTTTAGGATCAGTGGCGTCTAACCGCAGCGCGGCGTCGCCGGCGACTTCATGGATCGCCGGATCGCTGGAAGTGATCACGGGAACGCCGCACTTCATCGCTTCCAACACCGGTAGCCCGAAGCCCTCATACAAAGAGGGGTAGACGCTGGCTATCGCCCCCGAGTACAACTCTGGCAGCGCGCTCTCTTCCACGGGCCCCAGGACGTGGAGGCCCGCTTCGGGTTCCACGCCGGCAAAATCGTCGCGAATACGTCCCGCCAGCACAAGGTCCGCGCCGGTTTCGAGCCGCGCGGCCCGCCACGCTTCGAGCAGCATCCCCAGATTTTTCCGCGGCTCCAGGGTACCGACATACAAGAAGTAAGGCTCGCGCGGCGCGGATGGAGGAACCGGGCGGAAACCCTCGCTGACCCCGAGAGGGATCGCCACGATTCGGGTGGCCTGTATCCTGAATTTCTCCATGGCGGCTTTCCGGATGGCTTCGCTGTGGGTGACGATCATGGTCGCGCGGCCGAGGCGGATCAGCACCGGAGTCCGCCGGCGAATCCGGTCGGCATCCGCATGCCAGGCCGGATCGAGCCAGGGAGATAAGTCGTGCAGCGTCATGACACTGGGGCGCACGGGCAAATAGGGCACGGCGAAGTCGGTGCCATGAAAAACGTCAATGGAGAGGCGCGAGATTACGCCCTGCAGCCCCCACAGCCACCAGCGGCGCTCCAGCAGATTGGCTGGCCCGCGGCTGCATTTCAAATTGGAGCATTGGGGAGCGGGATGTTCATAGCGCTGATCGGAAACCAGCCAGAACTCGTCTTCCGGGAAATCACGCGCCAGGGCGCGGCTCAACTCGGCCGTGTAACGGGCCACTCCGCCAGTGGGAACACTTAAGGGTGTAGCGTCAATCGCGAGTCTCACTGTTGTACCGCGCCATTTCCTTTCGCGGCACCGTTGTCCGCACCTATCGATGATACGATCTTGAAGTAGCCACTCAAACTTTCCCCGTCGTGACTAAAAACGAGATCGTCCTAGCCAACAAGAATTTCCTTTTCCCATCGGTTTTCCATTACTACAAAGAGCCGCTGGTCATCACGCGCGCCAAGGATCAGTATGTTTGGGACGCCGATGGAAACCAGTTTCTCGATTTTTTTGGCGGGATCGTGACGGTAAGCGTCGGGCATTGCAACGACGAAGTGAACCGGAAGCTTCACAAGCAGATCGATACGCTACAGCACGTCTCCACGGTTTTCGCGAATGAGCCGCAGGCCGCTTTGGCCGCAAAAATCGCCTCCATCAGCCCTCACGGCGCGCTGACAAAATCGTTCTTCACCAACAGTGGTTCGGAAGCCAACGAAGCGGCCATCCTCACTGCCCGCTGCTACACCGGCTCCTCCGACATCGTGGCGCTGCGGCATAGCTACCACGGGCGCTCCGCCTTGACCATGGCGCTCACCGGGCACGCAAGCTGGCGCTTGGGACCGTCTCAGCCAGGCATCACCCACGCGCCCAACGCCTACTGCTACCGGTGCCCCTTCGGTCTCGAATATCCGTCCTGCGAGTTGAAATGCGCCCAGGATGTGGAAGACGTGATCCGGACAACCACTTCGGGGCGCATCGCCGGCATGATTGCCGAGCCGATTCAAGGTGTTGGGGGGTTCATTACCCCGCCGAAAGAGTATTTTGGGATTGTCGCCGGAATTGTGCGCAAGTACGGCGGCGTCTTTATCAGCGACGAAGTACAGACCGCCTGGGGACGAACCGGCGGCAAGTGGTTCGGTATCGAACATTGGGATGTGACTCCGGACATCATCACGTCCGCCAAAGGCCTCGCGAACGGCTCGCCCATTGGCTTAACCGTAGCGCGGCCGGAAATCGCCGATTCGCTCAAGGGCGCGACGATTTCTACTTTCGGCGGCAATCCCGTCACGACAACGGCGGCGAAGGCGGTGCTCGATTTCATCGAAGAGCGCCGGCTCATGGACAATGCGGCGGAAGTAGGCGCCTACTTGCGCGGCAGGCTGCTCGCTTTGAAAGAAAAGTACCCCGTGATCGGAGATGTGCGCGGCATGGGTCTGCTGCAGGCGCTCGAATTGGTGGAAGACCCAAAGTCGAAGAAACCCGCGGTGGATCTCACGCTGGCGTTGCTCGAATCGTCCCGCGACCAGCGGATTCTAATCGGGCGCGGCGGGTTGAGCGGAAACGTAATCCGTTTATCTCCACCGTTAAACATCGGAAAGCCGGATGTGGATGAGTTTGCCGTCCGTCTGGACAAGTCCCTGGCCCAAGCAACGGCGCGGCCGCAGGCGGCCGTGGGAGTTTAGAAAATGGATGAACGCGCGTTTTATAAAGAGTCGCAGACAACCAAGCCGGCCCGGTTGAACTGCCCTTACTGCCGTGCGGAGGAAATCTACGATTTGCGCTGGCTGGTGCGCACGAAAATTCCTCGCCTCCCGGGGAACGCCGATGAACGCGACCGCGCCAAGTTCGCCAAGGCGGCGAGTTACATGGTGCTGCTCGACGACAAAGCGGACTGCAAGAATATGCGCTGCCGGAAGCGCTTTGATATCTCGGGGATTAAAACCACGGCATTTCTTTAACCCATAGCGCTCCGGGCGCACGGGATTGGTGGTTCCTTTGCACCGTTCCGGCTGCTTCCGCTCGTTCATCCCCTCCTCCAACCCAATATTTCCAAGCAGTTAGAAACGGCCACCCGCCTGCTCTGAAAGGAGGCAGTTGGAGGTGGTTATGGAAACGGGATTCTTGAAACGGATGAAAACGGTGGGGATACCCGCCGCTCTGGCAATCGCCATGACGGCGTTTACGCCGGCTGCGGCACTTGCCGCAAATCATGGGGGCCGCGGCGGCTTCGAGGGTCGTCCCGCCGCATCACATTTCAACGGTGGCCGAGGCTTCGCCGCGCGGCCGGTCGCGCCTCAATTCAACCGCGGGCGCGCTTATGTCCGGCCAGCCGCGCCGGTGTATCGGGGAGGCTACGGACGCCCCGTATATGTTGGCCCGAGATACCGTCCGGGATTCAGCTTCGGTGTGGGCGTAGGAGTCTATCCGGCGTACGGATACCCGGTCCCGGCCTATGGGTATGCGGTCGCGCCGCCAGCCTGCAACCCCGCCGGGTTCTATGACCAGGCGGGCAACTGGCAATACTATCAAGGTTGCGTCCCGCCGCCCCCGAATGCCAACCAGGCTTACGATGCCGGCGGACCACCGCCCAACGGCGATCCGAACGCCGGCGGACCCCCACCCGACGGTTACCAGGACTACGATAATGGTGGGCCGGAGGCGCCTCCGCAACAGTAGTTCATCCGCACCAACAGGCGCATCCCGGGCCGGCGGGCAACCGCCGGCCCTTATTCTATTCGCTTCGCAGGGCAACCACTGGATCGACTCGCGACGCGCGACGCGCCGGAGACAGACACGCGAGCGCCGCCACGCCAAGAAGAATCAGTGACGCTACGGCGATCGTCGGGATGAGATCAGGCCGGAAGCCATAGAGCAGAGCGTTCAGGAAACGCGAAGCCGCTATGGACAGTCCCCAGCCGATGGCGAGACCGGTGGCCGTCAACACCAGGCCGCGTTTACCAAAGGTGAACAGTATCTCGCGCGAAGTTGCGCCTAATGCCATGCGCACACCGATTTCGCCGGTGCGCTGCGTGACCGCATAGGAGAGCACGCCGTACAGCCCGACCGACGCCAGCAGCAGAGCGAGCAAAGCGAACGCGCTCATGAGCGCGGTGCTCTGCGTGGGTGTACTCAACTGGCGGGCGAACATGTCTTCGAGACTCTGCACGCGCCACATGGGCTGATTCTTATCGATGGACCAGAGCGCCTGACGGATGGCGGGGACAATCGACGCCGGCTCGACTGCGGTCCGAACCGCGATGCCGCTTGGAGGGAGCATGAGCTGGTCGCTGCCTTGCTCATGCAGGCTGTAGACGGCGGGACGTTCAGCTTCCTCCATTCCCACTTCATGAATCTCTTTCACGACGCCTACGATCCGGTACCAATATCCCTGGTCGCCGACATTGCCGAACTTGAATCGCGCGCCGATCGCGGAGCGCCCGGCAAAGTTGCGATTCGCAAAGGTTTCGTTGACGATCGCCACCTGCGCGTCCGAACGGCGATCCGATTCCTCAAAGAATCGGCCCTCGCGCAGACGCGCGCCGATGGTCGGGAAGTAATCGCGAGTCACGAACCGGATGAGCGCGACCTGGTCGCGGATCCGTTCCCGCGGCTGGCCGGCGATCCAATAGAAGGTCGCGGAAGCGTCGTTTAGCTTCAGTGGGAGTTGTGAGGTTGCTCCCGCGTTGATCACACCGGGAATCCCACGGATTTTTTCCAATAGGGCGGTGAGGAACGCGTCGCGCCGCCCGAACTCCTGGTAGCGGAACAGCGGGGTCTCAAAGGTCAGCAGCTTTTCCTGCCGCACGCCGAGATCCGTATTCCGGAGATGCCGGAAGGTCTGCAGCAGCAGGCCGCCACAGGTCAGTAGCGACACCGCGAGGGCCGTTTCGGTCACGATGAGCGAATGCTGGAACCAGTAGCTGCGAGCGCCCCCGGCGCCACGTCCGCCTTCGCGCAGCCCGCTCTGCGGGCCGGTCCGTGAGGCTCGCCACGCAGGCACAAGTCCGAAGGCAAGTGCGGCTGCAAAGGCCGCGGCCGCCGAAAACGCAAGCACACGCCAATCCAGTGTGAGCCGCGCCGGGCCCATGGTTTCCGGAACAAGCCCGGCAAGAAATCTCATCACGGGCACGGCGAGCGCAAGTCCGGCAAAGGCGCCGAGTCCGGCGAGAAGGAGGCTTTCGGTGAGGAGTTGCGCGGCCAATCTTCCACGGCCCGCCCCAAGCGCTACACGAACCGCCACCTCCCGGCTACGCGCCAACCCCCGAGACAGCAGCAGATTCGCCAGGTTGACGCAGGCGATCAGGAGCAGCGCCGCCGACGCAGCCAGCAGGACAACCAGCGCGGTTTGCGTCTTGCCCGCTAAGTCTTCGCGCAGCCATGTCACGACGGTCCGGTGCGGTCGAGGGAAAGCCTTCGCGGTAATTTGCAGGCTCAGAGCGGCCATCGATTGCTCCGCCTGTTCCCGGGTCACGCGGGCCTTCAGCCGCGCAACCACCTGTAAGTCATGCCACCCGAAGGCCGTCCGCATCCAGGCGGGAAAGGACGCGGGTATCCAGAGGTCGATATCGCGCGCGGGCAGAAAGTAGAAATCGCGGGGCATGACGCCGATCACTTCATACGGTGTATCGTTCACATCGATCTTCCGGCCCAACATGTCGGGCGACCCACCGTAGCGGCGCATCCACAACCCGTAGCTGATCACGGCCACCCTCGCACCGTTCCGATCCTCTTCCTCGTGAAAGACACGCCCGATCAGCGGTCTTACCCCCAGCACGCTCCAGAGATTGCCCGTCGCCTTGCGCGCCGGGACCTGTTCGGGAGCGGCATCGCCGGATAGCGTGGCGTCCGTGGGCTGGGTGCCTGCGATGTCGGTGAAGACGGTGTTGAAACGCCGCCACTCATACCATTCGGCGGGCGCGGGGGCGGACCTGGTCCGGTCGTCGGTTTTGCTCAAGTCGTCCCAGACCATGACGAGCTGGTCAGCGTTCGCGTATGGCAGAGGACGGATCAGGATCGTGTCGAAGGCGCTGAACATGGCGGTGAGGCCGCCGATACCGAGCGCCAGCGTGGCAATCGCGACGGCCGCGAAGCCCGGATTACGGCATAGGTTTCTCCAGGCATAGCGGATGTCCCGTACGAACGTTTCCGCCCAGTGTGTGAGACGGACGTCCCGGCATTCTTCCTTGACCTGCTCGACTGCGCCAAATTCCAGGCGGACGCGGCGGCGCGCGTCTTCTTCGCTGAGGCCGGAGCGCACCATGCCGGCAACTCTTTCTTCGATATGGAAGCTCAGTTCCTTGTCGAGGTTGGCTTCCCGATCGTTACGTCGCAACCATCGCCGCAAGATCATCGCGGGGTCTCCGCCATGGCCAGAATCAGACCGACGGTCTCAGAAAGCCGCTGCCAGCGCGCTGACCCGGCTTCGAGATACGCCCTCCCCTTGCTCGTAAGCCGGTAGAACTTCGCATCGCGCCCGGTCTCGGTTTGCCGCCACTCCGCCACCAGGAGTTTCCGATTCTCCAGACGGTGCAGCGCAGGATAAAGAGAACCTCCCGGAACCTGAACCACGTCGCGTGAAATCTGCTGGAGCCGCTGCGCGATCGCATAACCGTGCACAGGGCCGAGCGCGACGGTTTTGAGGATCAGAAGGTCGAGCGTGCCCTGGGGAAGATCGGATTTTGGCGACGCCATGCCCATATACCTTGTACTTCTACCGATCATACTCCGTTGATCAGTAGAAGTGCAAGGTGTCGAGCCGCCCGCCCGCGCGGCGTATTCTTTAGGGCGCGGCGAGCACGGCGTGGGAAACGGGATCGGTGAATAACACCCGGAGATGGCGGTCCGCCGCGCGCCGCCAGTCCATTCCCGTAAATAGATAGAAATCGCCGCTATCGAGTTGATCTCGCGACATCGGCTGCATCCATCCCAGATCCCGCTTGATGCGGTAGAAATTCACGCAGGTCTCATATTCAAAGCTGCCGGCGACGCGGATGATTTTTCCAGCGGGCCTGTTCTTCTCGAGCGTGGCCAGCATTGGCTTCAGCTCGCGGCAGAAATCCCACTCGGCAAAAAACGTCAGGCGAAACGCCCCCACGAAAAGCACAAGCATCGCCGATGCGCAAACGCCGAGCAGAGCGCCCATCCACTTTCCGGTTCGCTCCTGTCCGAGCCCCCATTCGATGGCGGAAATCAACTGCGCCAGAAACAGAAGAATTAGATAGAGCCCGGTCCTGCCGGCGGGATAGGGAAGCTGGAACCAATGATGCGCCGCAATCAATCCGGCCGCGGTCATCCAAAGTCCCGCGCCCGAAATCAGCAGCGTCCACACGGGCGCGCTCCACATGGTGAAGCGCACGGAAATGGCCTGCTTCAGGGCGGCGGCAGACGCTGCCAACAGGGCGCCGGCCAGCGAGAGAAGCGCCCACAGGGGGACCGCGCGGCTCGTCGAGAGAGCGGCAAGCCCTCGCAGGGTATCGAACAGCGCCGGCAAGCCGTAATAAAAGTTGCCGCGGGCGGCGTGCGAGAAAGGCAGCACCATCAGCAGGAACGCCGGTATAATAACCGCGGCGAGGTAACGCTGAATCGGCAGCCATCCGCCGGGCCGCCGAAAAGCGACCACGCCGGCGGCAAGAATCATCAGCGCCAGCGCCGGGAATACCATAGTGAGATTGGCGGCGATGCTCGCGCTGAGCCATAGCCCCGAGCGCGTCAACCGTCGTCCTCCGCCTGGATCCCGTTCGCCGGCGCAAAACCGGGCAAACTCGTAGAAGGCGAGCAGCAGAAACGCCAGCGCCATTCCATAACCGCGCGCGGCGACCAGAAAATCCAGCACCAGGGGATTCAGCGAAAGCACGGCCACTCCGAGCAACAGCCGCCATGTATCGCCCGAAAGCCAGCGGCAAAAACGGTAGACCACCGAAAAGTAGAGCAGCCCGGCGAGCAGGGCAGGCAGACGCAAGGCGATTGCCGATACGCCGAACACTGCGATCGAAATCCGGGCCAGATAGGTATACAAAACGTGATGGCAGGCGTCGTAGGTGGTGAAAACCAGCGACGGCGGCCCGTTCATCAGCTTCAGATAGGCAAACGCTTCGTCCACCGTGATGGCCTGCGTCACGGCCCGGTACACACAGACGGCGAAAAGAATCGACAGCAGCGCCAGCGCGGCGCGGCGATAACGCATGACAGAAACTCTTCATTCTATCGGGCCGGGCTGCATGCGCGGATTACAATGAATCTGGAGGCAGCGGCAGCGCTATGATCCAGCAAGCGATACCACCCGCGGTTGTCGTCGATGAGTTTAATCCATGGCTCTCCGCCGCCACGCGGTTCGACGAAGCGGCGCGGCGGCTGAATCTGGATGAGGGAATTCAAAAAGTGCTGCGGTCGCCCGCAACCGAGGTGACGGTAAACATTCCCGTAATGCTCGACGACGGAAGAATCGAAGTGTTCACGGGATATCGCGTACAGCACTCGATCGCCCGCGGTCCGGCCAAAGGAGGCATCCGGTATGCCCCCGATGTGACGCTCGATGAAATCCGCGCCTTGGCTTCGTGGATGACCTGGAAGTGCGCGGTGGTGAACATTCCTTTCGGCGGGGCCAAAGGCGGCGTCATCTGCCAGCCGTCTCTCCTGTCGGATGGCGAATTGGAGCGCATTACGCGCCGGTACACGGCCGAAATCATCCAGTTCATCGGTCCCGAGCGCGATGTTCCCGCTCCGGATATGAACACGAACCAGCAGACCATGGCGTGGATCATGGACACCTATTCCATGCACATGCGCTATACGGCCACCGCTGTTGTAACCGGCAAGCCCCTGGATTTGGGCGGATCGCTTGGACGCACGGAAGCGACGGGCCGCGGCTGCATGATTGTGGCGAAGGAGGCATTAAAGAAGTTCGGACTGGAACCCGCCTCCACCCGAGTGGTGATTCAAGGGTTTGGAAACGTGGGCGGCATGGCCGCGCGGCTCATGGCGCGCGCCGGCTTCAAGATCATTTCGATCATCGAATACGACGGCGCGGTTTTTAATCCGCACGGTCTGGATATTGAGGCGCTCGCGAAACACCGCGCGGAGACCGGCTCCATCACCGGCTTCCCCGAAGCGGAAGATATCGACCGCGATTCCGCGATGTTTATCGATTGCGATCTTCTGCTGCCGGCCGCGAAGGAGAACGTCATCACCACCGCGAACGCGGACCGCATCCGGGCGAAAATTCTGTGCGAGGGGGCCAACGGACCCACCACCTCGGGCGCCGACCAAATTTTGGCCGACAAGAAGATTTTCGTTGTGCCGGACATTCTGGCCAACGCCGGCGGCGTTACCGTTTCTTACTTTGAATGGGTGCAGGACCGGCAAGGCTATTTCTGGAATGAAAAACTGGTGAACGAGCGCCTGGAAGAGATCATGATCAACAGCTTCGACGCCGTAGTCGATTACGCCGGAAAGCACGGAGTGCATAACCGCACGGCCGCCTATATGCTGGCGCTCGATCGTGTTGCGTTCGCCATTAAACTGCGCGGGCTATACGCTTGAGCTCGCAAGAACCCGCCACGCCGCTGATGCGGCAGTATCACTCCATTAAGCAGCAGGTTCCGCACGCTCTTCTGATGTTCCGGCTGGGCGATTTCTATGAGTTGTTCTACGAGGACGCCGTTACGGCCGCGCGCGAACTCGAGATCACCCTCACTGCTCGCAATAAGGAGAAGGGTCAGCCGGTCCCAATGTGCGGCGTCCCCTATCACGCCGCCGAGGGCTATCTGACCCGCCTCATCCAGAAGGGCTACCGCGTGGCCATCTGCGAGCAGATGGAACTTCCCGGACCGGGAAAGAAACTGGTGCGCCGGGAAATCACGCGCGTCGTCACTCCCGGTACGGCCACCGAAGGCGGTCTCCTGCGTTCGCGCGAGAACAGCTACCTGGCGGCAGTTGCCTTCGACGGAGATAAGGCCGGACTGGCGCATGTGGACGTTTCCACCGGTGAGTTTCGCGCTACCGAACTAGCCGCGGCTGAAGCCGGCGCGGCCCTGGAAGCCTTGAACGCCCGTGAGGTGTTGGCCGTGGAATCCGCACCGGCCCTCCCGGGCCTGCGGACGAATCTCGAGCCCTGGGTATTCAGCCCCGACCATGCGGACCGTTCCCTCCGGGAACACTTCCATTTGCTGAGCCTCGATGGGCGCGGCCTGTCGGGAAAGAGGCTGGCCGCCGCCGCCGCCGGCGCGATTCTCCATTATCTGCGCGACACGCAAAAGAGCGCGCTCGACCACCTGGAAGCCCCCGCCTTTTACGACCGCGGCGACGCGATGATTCTGGATGCGGTCACGGTTCGCAATCTGGAATTGCTGGAGCCGCTTTTCGCCGGGGAGAAGGGCGAGTCCACTCTCATCCACGTGCTGGATCGCACCTCCACCGGAATGGGCGGCCGCCTGATCCGGCAGAGAATCCTGCGTCCGAGTCTTTCCCTGCCGGAAATCCAATTGCGGCTGGATGCCGTGGAGGAAATTTTTCGCTCGACGATCGCCCGCGCGGAGATCACCCGCAAGCTGGAGCGTGTTCTTGACATCGAGCGCCTGATCGGAAGGCTGTCGCTGGGCACGGCCGGCGCCCGGGAGCTGCTCGCGCTCGGCCGCTCGCTCGCCATCATTCCGGAATTGAAGAAGGACACCGGTAAGCTCCAATCCGAGCGCCTGCGGCAGATCCACGAGGGCCTCGATGAAATCGCGGAGTTGCGGGACGCAATCCTCAACGCTGTCTCCGAAGAACCTCCGGTCAACCTCGCCGACGGTGGCACGATCCGCGATGGATACAACCGCGAACTGGATGAGCTGCGGGATATCAGCCGGAACAGCAAACAGTACATCGCTCAGATCGAGCAAAGAGAGCGCGGCCGCTCCGGCATACAATCCCTCAAGGTTCGCTTCAACAATGTTTTCGGTTACTACATCGAGATCTCGAAAGCGAACCTGCATCTGGCTCCCACCGAATACGAGCGCAAGCAGACGCTGGTGAATGCCGAGCGCTTCACGACGCCCGAACTGAAGGAACTGGAGAGCAAGATCCTCGACGCAGAAGACAAGATCCTGACAATGGAGCGGGAAATCTTCCAGCAGCTTCGTGCGTTCGCGGCGTCCCATGCGGCCCGCCTGCGTGGAACCGCGGCGGCGATCGCCGAGCTGGATGTCACGTGCGCCCTGGCGCAAACCGCGGCGCAGGATCGCTACGCGCGGCCCGTGTTTTCCGAATCCGGCGAAATGCGCGTCGTTGCGGGACGGCATCCGGTGATCGAGAGGCTGGCGGGCCGCGAGGGATCCCGTTTCATTCCGAACGATCTCTACTTCGCGCCGCCCGATGCTCCCCCCGGCGAGGATTCCGGCTTCATCGCCGTAATCACCGGGCCGAACATGGGCGGCAAATCGACCTATCTCCGGCAGGCGGCGTTGATCGCAATTTTGGCGCAAGCCGGATCGTTCGTGCCCGCCGATTCCGCGGTTCTACCGGTGATTGACCGCGTCTTCACGCGCATCGGCGCCTCGGACAATCTGGCGCGGGGGCGCTCCACCTTTATGGTGGAGATGACGGAGACCGCGGTGATTCTGAATACCGCGACGCCGCGCAGCCTTGTGGTGCTGGACGAAATCGGACGCGGCACGGCCACTTATGACGGCCTCGCACTGGCCTGGGCGGTGGTCGAGTTCATTCATTCCCGGATTCGCGCGCGCACGCTCTTCGCGACGCACTATCACGAACTCACGGAACTGGCGGAAACCCTCGACGGAGTCCGGAATTTGCATGTTTCGGTGAAGGAAGTGGGCGATCAGATCATCTTCCTGCGCCGCGTGGAACCGGGGTGCGCCGACCGGAGCTACGGTATCGAAGTCGCGCGGCTCGCCGGTCTGCCAATGGCTGCGATCGAACGCGCCCGCGAGATCCTGGCGCTCCACGAAAAAAGCGAACTTCAGGTCTCCGGGGAACTCACGCCGCGCGCTTCGGCGCCCGTGCAGATCGCGCTGTTCGAGCCTGTGAATCATGAGATTGCCGAACGAATCCGCCGCCTCAAGGTAAACGAACTGCGTCCGATCGAGGCCCTGCAACTACTCGAACAACTGCAGGAGGAGTTGAAGGCGCGATGAGAGTGGCGGGCATGATCAGCGGGACGTCCGTGGACGGAATCGACGTCGCGATCGTAGACATTGAGGACGCGATCCAACTCGTCGCGCACGATACCGTGCCTTATCCGAATGACGTCCGGCAGGCGATTCTCGGCGTTTCGAACGCGGCCGCGCACACCGCGCAAATTGCCCGCCTGAATTTTCTGCTGGGTGAACTGTTCGCGGAGGCTTTGATTGCCACGTGCGGAAAGCACTCCATTTCGCTCGATTCGATCGAGCTCATTGGCTCGCACGGGCAGACTATCTTTCACGAAGGCGCGGAGGTGGAGGTGTTCGGACGCCAGATCGCGAGCACTCTCCAAATTGCGGAAGGCGCCGTGATCCGCGAGCGCACGGGCATCCGCGTTGTCTCGGACTTCCGGTGCGCCGACATGGCCGCGGGAGGAAAAGGCGCGCCCCTGGTTCCGTTCCTCGACTACCGGCTCTTCCGATCGGACGCTGTGGGACGCGCGGCCCTCAACATCGGCGGAATCGCCAACGTGACCATCATTCCCGCCGGCGCGCGTCCCGATGAAGTAATCGCGTTCGATACCGGACCCGGCAACATGGTGATGGATGCGCTCGCGCCGCCGTTCGATCGCGACGGACGCCAGGCGCGCGCGGGCAGTGTGAACCGGCGTCTGCTGGAGAAACTGCTCCAGGATCCCTACTATCAGGCTCCTCCGCCCAAAACCGCCGGGCGCGAACAATACGGCGCGGAATTTTTGCGCTGCGGCATCGACGTCACAACCGCCGCCGAGCTAACCGCGCGCACCATCGCACTCTCCGTCGCGCGATTTCCGGGTATCGACGAGGTGATTGTCTCCGGAGGCGGCGCGCACAACGATTACCTGATGGAGAGGCTGCGAGCCCTCTTACCGCAGCGAGTGCGAACCTCAGCGGAACTGGGCGTTGACGCCGATGCCAAGGAGGCGGTGCTCTTCGCGCTGCTCGCATTCGAAACGGTGCACGCACGCCCTGGTAACATCCCGTCCGCGACCGGCGCAAAACGCGCGGTCGTTCTCGGGAAGCTGTGCTAATTATTTGACCGGCGCATCGGGATTGTACTCCTTGGCGGCGTCTTCCTGGCGCTGCCAGAGGCTGGCGCGGCGCTGCGCCTCCGCAATGGCGGGTTTCTTCATCTTTTTCGCCAGCAAATCCCGATGTTCGGCGCAGGTCGTGTTGCCGGTAGCGGCACAAAGATTCAGCCACATGTGAGCCTCCACATAGTCTTTTTTTATGCCCTTCCCGGTCGCCAGCAGCTCTCCGAGATTGTATTGCGCCTTGACGAAACCCTGCCGCGCCGACTTGCGGAACCATTCGGCGGCCTCCGCAAAGTCCTGCGGCACTCCTTGGCCGTCCATATACATCAGGCCTAGATTGAACTGGACCGAGCGGTTGCCCTGCTTGGCCAGCGGCTGCCATTCCTTCAACGCCGTCGCGTAGTCGTGCGCCTGGTACGCTTTCAGCCCGGCGTCAAAATCGGCGGTCATGGCCGGCAATGCGAACGCAAACAGCGCCGCCGCAGGAAGAAATCGGGCTCCCATGCCCTTATATTACGTCCGCCCGGACCCCGGGTCTCAAATTTATCGAACCGGCGAAGCTGCCTTTTCGTAATCCTCGCATAGGAGGCTTCGATGTATTGCTGCAAGTGCGGAATTCAATTGGACGAGAGCGCAAAATTTTGCTCGGAGTGCGGAGCCGCCACGGGCAAGGGGCAGGTTTCGCCTGGCGATCGCGGCATCCGGCTCAGCCGTCCCGTTCAAGGAAAGAAGATTGCCGGTGTCTGCGCCGGCTTCGCCCGCTCCCTGGACGTCGATGTTACGGTGGTGCGTATTATCTGGATCGTTCTCGCCCTGTGGCCCATTCCTTGTCTCGGAGTACTGGCATACTTCGTCGCCTGGATCGTGATGCCGCGCGATCCTCTGGCATTGCCGGCTCCGGCGCCTGCGCAAACCTAGCATAATCGAGTGATGCAAGAGACCGCCGTCGCACAATCGCCTCAGAGGGTTTTTGAAATTCGCACCTATACCGCGGCGCCCGGGAAGCTGGACGCCCTGATCGCGCGGTTCCGGGACCACACAACAGGGATTTTCAACCGGCATGACATAGCGAGCATCGGCTACTGGGTCCCGCAAGATGCGCCGCAGTCCGGGAACACGCTGATTTATATCGTGGCCCACGCCAGCCGGGAAGCCGCCAGGAAACACTGGGCGGAATTCGCCGCCGACCCCGAATGGCAGAAGGTGAAGGCCGCCTCGGAAGCCGGCGGAAAAATCGTGCTGCACATCGATTCTGTTTACGCCGACCCCACCGACTTTTCGGCAATCCGGTAGGGACGACGCCGGGTCGCCGGTCCCGGCGCTTCACTTCGCTTCGAAGATCAGCATTTCGGAAGTAAGATTTTCCTCCAGGCGAACCGGGATACCGCCTTGCCGCAACTGCGATCCGGACATTTCCACCGTTTGGCCGGAATTTCCGAAGTGAACCCGGTAAGCGCGGGCGAAGTCCAAACCCCGCGGCATGAAGTGAAACACCGGATCGCCCGATTGAGACGTGCGGAACAGTCCCACAACGGCCCGGTCCTTCGCCGGCGCGGCATATTCGAGCACAATCCAGGGCGATGGCTCCATCATCGGAACCAGCGGCGTGTGGTGGTAGACGAGGCTGTTCAGCATGATCGGCCGGATCGTCTTTTTGAACAACTCCACGCCATCGCGGATTTTCGCGCCGAGAATCGGATTGAGTTCTTCCAGAGCCGGACTGATGCCGCGGAAAATCGGGCGCGACATCATGGCGGTGCGCAATTGCGTATCGATGTCGCCGTCCTCTTCCAGACCGCCGGACTCGGTGCCAAACGTGCGCAGTAAAATTTCCGGCGGCAACACCCAGGTCATGCCGTTGAGTATCTTCAGGCCCCGGGGCGCGCGCAGCCAATCCGAGAGTTCCGTGTTCTGGAAGCGCCGCATGATTCCGTAATCGAGCCTGCCGCCTCCTCCCGCGCAGTTCTGAAAAATCACGTTCGGAAACTGCCGTCGAACACGGTCGAATATGCCGTAAAGAGCCTCGACATGCCGCCACTGTTCGTTTTCGAGGAAACCGTCCCGGATGCGATTGCCTCCCTCTTCGACCGACGTGTTGTAATCGATGCGAAACATGTCCAGATCGTATTTCCGAATGATTCGCGCGATCTCGGATTCCGCCCACTTCGCGGCCTCGGGATTGGCGAGGTCCAGTTGCCGCCCTCCGCCAACGGGCTGACCGTTGCGCTTCGTAATCCAATCGGGATGCTCCCGCCGAAGCTTCGAGGCGGATCCGATCCCTTCGATTTCCACCCACAGGCCGAAGAGCAGTCCCTTCTTTCGGGCATACTCCCGGACAGGCATGAGATCGTTCGGCAGCCAAGCCCCCGCGTACCAATCGCCCACGTTCTGGCCCCAGCGGTTCGGCTCCGGACCATACCACCCCGCATCGATCAGGAATTCGTCGGCCCCCATCGCGGCCGCAAGATCGATCTCGCGCTTGAGGCCCTCCTCGCTTTCGTGATCCACGATGTAACCGCGGTGATTCGACTCCACTTGATACTCCCTCCCCGGAACGGGCGGCGGGAGAACATAGTGGCGGACGTGGTAATGCAGAGTTTGAATCACGCGATCGAGATCGGCCCGCATCAACAAAAGGTGCGTCTCCGGGCTCTTCACCGTCTCCCCGGGTTCGATCACGCGCAGCACGGGATCGGCGGCGCTGGGGCCCAGATTGAAGAAGAGGCGCGCCGTATTCTTTACTTCATCCGTGGCGCCGGTGAGATTCATTTTCCAGTTGCCGCTCCATCCAAGCGATGCGACAAACCATTCGCCGGTGGCGCGATTCCGGGCGAAGAAAGTCGGATGCCCCCAGCCGGATTTCCCTCGTGTGCCGGACACCGTCGTGGTTCCATTGGCAATGGGAGTGAACTGCCATGCGCCCTCGTGCCCCCAATCCTCGTATTTCGCGGTTGCGGCTTCGAAAGGAGCTTCCTTGCCAGGGACGATCCGTTCGGCATAGCCGGACGAGTCCCACAGAATGCCCGACCACGGAGAGACCGACGTGATCGCGGTGGCCTTGCCGCCGGTATTGCTAATCTCCAACCACCGGACCATGACCGGGCCGCCGTGCAGGAGAGTATTCAGCTTGACCGTGATCGGGCGCGCCGTGCTCTGAAGTTCCACGGTGACGAGGAGGCCATCGGGACTGCTGAGATGCTTTTCCGAGGCTTGGATCCACTTCCACGTTCCGGCCAGATTCTGGCCTTCCACGCCCAGCTCAAAGGAGTCTTCCGGCAGGCCCGCCCGGCGCTGGCTTTGTCCGTTCAGATGAAAATCCGGCTTGATCTGTCCCGTCGAAGTCCAGTACCGGTTGACCCAACGGCCGTTATAGAGCTCTTCGTCACAAACCATCAGTCCGGAGGTGAGCCGGACGCCGGGGTTTGACCCCGAGCGGATGTTTGCGTCGCTGTGCCGGGTGACCGCAGGCCCTTGGCCCGCCGCGGACGCGGCCGCAAGCGCGGCGATCGCCCCGATGCGGACCACGACACGGCGGCAAAGCCCGTGGTTCATAAATTTCCCCTGTCGATGTCTCCCCGAACGGCAGCGCATGGGTAATACTGTACAGCGGGATGCGATCGGGAAGCTCGCGCCGGTTCCCCTATAATTAGATTTCCCCCGACAATTCCTATGATTACCCCGGAAGCCATTTCCACTCCACCCGCCGCCACAAGGATCGAGCACTTTGAAATGCGTCATGGCGCGTGCGAAACGGACTATTATTTCTGGCTACGCGAGAAGTCCAACCCCGAGGTCATAGCGCACCTGAAGGCTGAAAACGCCTACACCGAAGCAATTACCGCGCCGCTGAAGCCGTTCGAAGAAGCCCTCTATCAGGAGATGTTGGGCCGCATTAAGCAAACCGACCTCTCGGTGCCCGTTCTGCGCAGCGGCTATTTTTACTATTCCCGGACGGTCGAAGGGCAACAGTACCCGATTCAATGCCGCCGGAAAGGCGGCATGGAAGCTCCGGAAGAGATTCTCCTCGATCTGAACGAGCTGGCCGAGGGCCACGCTTTTCTGGGGCTCGGCGCGTTCTCCGTGAGCGACGACAATCGTCTGCTCGCGTACGCCACCGATACGACCGGGTTTCGCCAGTACACGCTTTATGTAAAAAACCTCGAAAGTGGGGAAACCCTCGGCGATACCGCGGAGCGCATCACATCCGTCGAGTGGGCCACCGACAACCGGACGCTTTTCTTCACTACGGAGGACGCCGTGACCAAGCGCTCCAACGAACTCTGGCGGATGGCGCTGGGCGGGCCGCGCGAGAAAATCTACGAAGAAACCGATGAGTTGTTCCGCGTCGCGTGCGGCCGTTCCCGGGACCGGAAATTCCTCTTTTTGCATATCGACAGCACCGATACCTCCGAAGTCCGCTACGCGCGCGCCGACCACCCGGACGCCGCCTGGAGCGTGTTCCTTACGCGCGAGAAGAAGCATCGTTACAGCGTCGATCACCGCGAGGATCTGTTCTACATCCGCTCCAACAAGGACGCGAAGAACTTCCAGATTCTAATCGCGCCCGACTCCGACCCCGATCCAAAAGGCTGGAAGGTATTTTTGCCGCATCGCAGCGACGTTCTGATCGAAGACATTGATCTGTTCCGGAACTATGCGGTGGCGCTGGAGAAGTCCGAGGCCCTGAACCATCTGCGTATTCTCGATTTTGAGACCGGCGAATGGCACGCGATTCCGTTTCCCGAGCCGGTCTACTCCGCCTTCCCCGGCTCCAACCCGGAATACGATAGCGGCGTCTATCGCTACAGCTATCAGAGCCTGATCACTCCATCCAGCGTTTTCGAGTTCGACATGAAGCGGCGGACTTCCACGCTTCTCAAGCAGCAGGAAGTGCTGGGTGGCTACGACCCGGCCCAATACCTGTCGGAACGCCTGTGGGTGACCGCGCGCGATGGAGTGCGGGTCCCGGTCAGCATTGTCTATCGAAAAGACCTCGTACGGGATGGAAAAGCGCCCATGCTGCTCTACGGCTACGGCTCCTATGGGCTAGGCGTGCCCGCCGCGTTTTCGAGCTCGCGTGTCAGCCTTCTCGACCGGGGCGTTGTCTACGCCATCGCCCACGTCCGTGGGGGAGATGAAATGGGTGAAGCCTGGCACGACGATGGCATGCTCATGAAGAAGAAGAATACGTTCTTCGATTTCATCGACTGCGCGGAATATCTGATACGAGAGAAATGGACTTCTCCGGACCGCCTGGCAATACAGGGCGGCAGCGCCGGCGGCCTGTTGATGGGAGCGGTGGTGAACCTGAGGCCCGATCTTTTCCGTGCCGTGGTCTCGAATGTTCCTTTCGTCGACGTCATGAACACCATGATGGACGCGAGCCTGCCGCTCACCGTGGGCGAATATCTGGAGTGGGGCGATCCAAATGAGAAGGAGGCCTACGACTACATGAAGTCGTACAGCCCGTATGACAACCTGGAGCGAAAGAGCTATCCGGCGATTCTCGTCACAACGAGTCTGAACGACAGCCAGGTGATGTACTGGGAACCCGCCAAATATGTCGCCCGCCTTCGCACATTAAATACAGGCTCGTACCCGGTGCTGCTAAAAACGAACCTGGGCGCGGGGCACGGCGGAGCCTCCGGCCGCTATGACCGCCTTCACGAACAGGCCTTCGAATGGACCTGGATGCTGAGCCAGCTCGGAATCGATAAGTAAATCGGCGAAAAATACCAACGGCCGTCCGATATAGTTAACGATAAATCGAAAAAAATGGAGGCGGCATGACTCACATCGATAGGGAGTGGTTCCGGAAGTGCCACGCGGCGGGATTGGTCAACGGACGCATGCTGGAAGTCGGATCGGCAAAAATAGCCAAAGCTTCCAATCTGTGTGAAATTGCGAGAGAACTCGGCGTTACCGATACCTTGGGCGTGGATATCGAGCGGACAGATGGCGTAGATGTTGTATTCGATTTTGACTTGCCGCCCGGTGAATTCAAAACGCAATGGAGCCACGGCAAGTTTGCGACGGTCTGCATTTTCAATGTGCTCGAACATACCTATGACCCGATCACGATCCTGACAAATGCGCTTTCGTGCGTCGAACGCAGCGGTACTCTGTTGGTTCTCGTGCCTTCGGTTTGGCCGATCCATAATTACCCCGGCGACTACAACCGCCTTCTTCCGGATTGGTACGTCGAATTTGCTCGCCGAAACGGCCTGGTGCTCCTCGAAAAGCACTTTTGCTGGCTGTCGGAGTTCGGAATCCAGACGATCGATTCCGATTCGAGAACGGCGTTCCCTACCTATCGATCGAGGTACACGAAAACATCGGCGCCGCGCTATTGGATTTCGAGGGCCGCGCACAAGGTTTTGAATACTTATGGGCGGTCCCACTGGGCAAACCATTCCGCGATCGCCGCGGCGTTCTCGGTACAGTAACCGGGAGAGCAACCAACTCTTAACCTTGGCCGGTGTGCGACGCGATATACCAATGATTCCCGGACGCGTCCGCAACGCTTCCGCTCCGTTCTCCGTAGGGCTGATCGACGGGTTCGGAAATCGATGTCGCTCCGGCATCGAGCGCGCGGCGATAGACGGAGTCGGGAGCGTCCACATAATAGTGGATTCCCACGGGCATCGCCTGGAGTCCTCCATGCGGATCGCTCACCTCCACTACCGAATCCCCAATCCGCACTTGCGAATATTGAGTGGATCCGTCTTTCGCCTCCACGCGCATAATTGTTTCCGCGCCGAATGCCTTTTCCATAAAGGCGGTCAGCCTCGCCGCGCCGTTCCCGCACAATCCCAAGGTAACCGAGTGCAGGCCATCCGGTATCGGATTCCCCTCAATCTGCCGGGCGATGTACCAGTGGTTGCCGCACGGATCGAGCACAAAGGCTTCCCGGCTCCCATACGGCTGGTTCACAGGTTCACGCTTACCCTCGCCGCCGGCTTTCACGGCGCGCCGGTACGCGGCATCCACGTCATCGACGTGCAGATGAAGCGGGGCCGCGCGCAGGGACTGCCCCTGGGGAATATCCGCAAGCTCGATCATGGAATCGCCCACACGGACTTCCGCGTGGTGCACGCCTCCCTCGGGACGCGGCATGCGGAATAGCTCTTCCGCGCCGAAGGCTTGCTTCATGAAATCAATCAGACCCGCCGCGCCTCGCACGGCGAGATAAGGGGTGATGGTTCGGAATCCTGGACGGATCATCGTGGCTATCTCCTGTCGCTATTTTCCGCCGGGGCCCTGTCCAGGGATTGTATAAATTTGACCCTCATCCCTCTAGCGGGACGTGGTTCAAATGCCTGGTTCTTTTCGCCAGATACTCTGAAGGCGTAAGACCGGCGAACGCCTGGAAATCGTGGATAAAATGCGCCTGATCGAAATAACCGCACTCCAGCGCGATATCCACCCAGTCGGCCCGCGCTCCCGGGCCTATGCCATGAATCAACCTCTGGAACCGGCGGATCCGGCAAAATAGCTTAGGCGTCAATCCAACTTCGGAACGAAACACCTCAATGAAGCGGCGGGAGCTGAGACCGGTGCGGTCCGACACTTCCGAGACGGTTCCCCGGGCGCTGTTGAACTCTCCGAGGGCGAAGCGAACGGCCGGATGGCGTTCGAAACGTTTCCTTGCCTGCGCGATCAACGCGTCTTCGAAAATCTGAAACTGCCGCTCCGGAACCGCGGCTTCGATGAGCTGCTCGCGAAGATCGGCCGCCGCCGGCCCCCACAGGTCATCCAGGCAAACATGCAGGCCATGCAGCTCGTCGGCGGGAATCTTGAAAAACTGAAACGCGCCGCCGGGTTTGAAGTGTGCGCCGATCACCGAGCGCTGCTCGGCGGTGTCGATGACAAAAAATTCAGATTGAGCGCCCACCAGCACCCGCCCCGGCATCTTCTGGAATTTGCGGACATCCCGGCGGTCATAAAAGCGGACTTCATCCTGATGAAGATTGATGACCATCTCCATGCAGCCATCCGGCAACAGGCGTTCTTTCTCGTGAGCCGGCTTGACTCCGTCAAACAGCCACAGGAGGTCGACGAACTCCGTGAGCGGCCACGCCGGAACGTGAGTAAGATAGAGCATCCGCTATCTGACATTTTAGGGGTATGGACGTGGACAGCGCATCGCCGGGCTTCGTCTCAGCCACTCCAGCGGGTTTCCGTCTGAACGGGCAGCCGTTCCGCGTGGCCGGCGCGAATAGTTACTACCTGCCCTATGCGGGCGGCCAGGCCACCGAGGCGGTATTCCAGCTCGCGGCGCGGATGGGGCTCAATACTCTACGCACCTGGGCGTTTCTTGACTGCGGGCCCGCGGCGCCGGGCGAAACCCCGGCGAACGCCAAAAACGGAGTTTTTTTTCAATATTGGAATGAGGCGCTGGGCCGGCCGGACTATAACGATGGGCCGGACGGTTTGCAGCGGCTGGATCACATCATCGCGCTGGCGGAGCGATGGAACATACGCCTGATTCTTCCCCTGGTCAACTACTGGCCCGATTTCGGCGGCGTGGATCAGTATCTCCAGTGGTTCGGCCTCACGGGCCGCGCGCAGTTTTATTTGCATCCGGAAACCCGGCAGGCCTACCGCAATTATCTGGAGCACATCGTATTGCGTGTAAACACGGAGACGGGGCGGGAGTACCGGGAGGAGCCATCGATACTCGCCTGGGAGTTAATGAACGAGCCGCGCTGCGTCGACACGGACGGTAGCTGGCTGCCCGGCGGGACCGATACCCTGGCTGCGTGGGTGGACGAGATGAGCGCGATTCTGAAGCAACTGGACCCCGTCCATCTCGCCGGCGCCGGCGATGAAGGCTACTTTCGGAAGAGCTGGTCCTGGGGCCGGCCGCTGTACAACGGGCGCTTCGGCGTCGACCACGAGCGCCTGCTGGCGTTGCCCGGCATCGATTTCGGCGTGTGCCACCTTTACCCGAATTATGCGGCGAACGAAGATGCTGCCGCCTTCGGCGTTCGCTGGATTCAGGAACATCTGGATGCCGGGCGCCGCGCCGGCAAGCCGGTGGTGGTGGAGGAATTCGGGGTGAAGACGGCGGACGAGGCGGCCCGAAACTCCATCTTTGGAACGTGGCTGGATGCGGTGGACGCCGGTAACGGGGCGGGCGCAGCGGTGTGGATGATCGCTTCGACGGTGGACGGCGCGACTCTTTACCCCGACTACGACGGCTACACCGTCTATTCGGCGGAGAGCGTTCCCGCCCTCACCGCGTTCGCGCGCTCAGGCGGCGTCTAAAGCCTGCTCAAAATCGGCGAGAAGATCGCGCCAGTGTTCGATTCCAACGGATATCCGAACCAGACCGTCTGTCACTCCGGCCTGGCGGAATGCTTCCTCGCTGAAGCCGGAGTGGGTTGTGGACTTCGGATGGCAGACACGCGACTCAACCCCGCCAAGCGACACCGCATTTCGCGCAAGCCGGACGTTGCGGAGGAACTGGAAGGCGGCCGGTTTTCCGCCCTCGATTTCGAGGGACAACATGCCTCCGGGGAAATCGCACTGCGCCGCGTAGATGCGTTTCTGTTCCGGATCCTCAAACCGGGTTGGATAGAGCACCTTGCGGACTTTCGGATGATGGGCCAGTTCGGTGGCGATCCGTTCCGCGTTCTTGCTGGAGCGGTTCATACGCAACTCGACGGTAGGCAGACGGCTATCGAGAATCCAGCATTCATCGGGCTGCAGGATGTTCCCAAACAGGCTGCGTTTGGACCGGATTTTCGCCAGTAGCGCCGGGTCGGTTGAAAGGACGACACCGCCGATCATGTCGCTGAAACCCGAGAGATATTTGGTCGCCGAATAAAGAGTCAGGTCGGCGCCCAAAGCAAGAGGGTGCTGGAAAGCCGGACCCATCAGGGTGTTGTCCACCATCACCAAGGGGCGCGCTTCCGGAACCATTTGAGCGGCGCTGGCGGCGGCTCGAATGTCGGTCATGATGATGGTCGGATTGGCGGGGGTTTCAATCAGCACCACACGCAGATTTTCCGCGGTGCGAATCGCTGCGGTGATTTCCGCCGTGGCGCCCGCCGGAATGGGAATGCCCAATACACCCCACTGCGCGAGAAAGTCCTCGATGAAGTGCTGCGTGCCTCCATAAATTGGCACGGTATAGACAATGGTGTCGCCCGGCTCAAGCACCGCCATGAGCGCGGTCATGATCGCGGCCATTCCCGAGTTGAACACGAGAGCGCCGGCGGCGCCGGCTTCGAGAGGGCAAATCTGCTCTTCCAGAATCTGGGCGTTGGGATGATTGAACCTCGAATAGACGAGGTCGATCTGCTCGTCGTCGCCCGGCCGCACCCTGCCCGCCATAAGATCGAAAGCGCGTTCGGCTGTCTCCGGGCTGGAAAAAACGTAGGTCGAGCTTCGAAAAACCGCGGGACGCGCAGAACCTACGGAAAGGCTGGGATCGAATCCGCGAGTGAGAATTTCGGTTGTCGGCCGAAGACCAGACTTCTTACTGGGGGGCATGGTCTGCTACTTCTCGATACAATTTAACTTTCGCATAGAAAGGAACAACCGCTTTGGCAAACGTAGCATTTTTAGGACTGGGGATCATGGGCTATCCGATGGCGCGGAATCTTTTGCGCGCCGGACATTCTGTCGCGCTCTGGTCCAACACCTTGGAGAAGGCAAAGAAGTTGGCCTCCGAGGAGAGCAACGCGTCCGTCCATTCCACGCCGCGCGATGCCGTCGCGAATGCGGACTTTGTCTTTCTTTGCGTCGGCGACACGGCCATGTCGGAGCGCGTCATTCTGGGGGAGAACGGGGTGGTGGAAGGCCTGAAGCCGGGCGCCATCATCGCCGATGCGAGTACTATATCGCCCACGGTGAGCCAGGCCATGGCGAAGAAGGTGGCGGAAAACGGCGCGTCTTTTCTGGATGCTCCCTGCACCGGATCCAAGCCCGGCGCCGAAAAAGCCACGCTGACCTTTATGGTCGGCGGCAAGCGCGAGGTATTTGAAAAAACGAAGCCAGTTTTCGAAGCGATGGGGAAGCAGCTTTACTACTGCGGCGACCAGGGAATGGGATTGCATGCCAAACTCAGTCAAAACCTTCTGGTGGGAAATATCATGCAGGCGCTGAACGAGTCCCTGGTACTCGCCGCCAAGGCTGGCGTGGACCTGGAACTTCTGGTGGACATTCTGAACAATAGCGTCGCCAAGGGGATGATCCCGTTTAAGGCTCCGTTTATTTTGCGCCACGACTTTTCCACAAACTTTTCCACACGGTGGATGGAAAAGGACCTCAGCCTGGTGCTGGAGTCCGCGGGAGAACTGTCTGTCCCTCTACCGATCACCAGCGTCACCCAGCAGATCTTCCGCGCGACCATAGCCAAGGGCATGGGAGAAGACGATTTGTGCGGGTCAATCCGGGTTTTGGAAGATCTCGCAAATGTAAGTGTTAGAAAAGAATAACCTTAAAAAAATCTACAAAAAACTGTTGCATTCCCGGAAATCATATACTAATATTGGAATCAAGCCAGGGAGGCAACTCCCACCAAAGCGAGACTAACCTCATATAAGACCCCTGAAGCAAACCTCCCTGGCGCCCTTAGGGGTTCCGTGGGCCGGTAAGCGAAACGGAAACGAGGTTTTTCCACAGCGTGGCTTCCTGAACTTCTCCCTTTTTCAACACCCCGGTAACGAACCGTCTTTTCCACCGTGAACGTTATAATTGGAGCGTCGTCCCCAATTTCGAAATGAAGAAACTCACGCTCCTCGGGTCCACTGGTTCCATCGGCGTCAGCACCCTGGATGTGGTGCGCCGCCATTTAAATGAATATTCGATTTACGCCTTAGTGGCCGGGGAAAACGCCGAACTCCTGGCGGATCAGGTACTGGAGTTTCGGCCCAGTGTGGCAATTGTTGCCACAGAAAGCGCCCGGGACCGTCTAATAAGTAGCTTGGCCTCACGGGGTCTGGCGGCTGCGGAATGGCCCCAATTGTTGTACGGCCCATCCGCGCGGCTTGAGGCTGCGGTGGCAGGCGAAGTTGATTTCGTTTTATCGGCAATCGTCGGTGTCGCCGGACTTGAAGCGACGTATGAAGCAGTGCGCCGCGGAAAACGGGTCGGGCTGGCAAACAAAGAGGTTTTGGTCGCAAGCGGGAGGCTTGTGACGGAGGCCGCTGCGAGTGTGGGGACGGAGATCATCCCGGTGGATAGCGAACACAACGGCGCACATCAATGCCTGAGGGCAGGGCGGAGAGGCGAAGTGACTCGCCTTTTGCTCACTGCGTCCGGAGGGCCGTTCCGGGAAACGCCTCGCCATGCGCTGGAGTCGGTTACGCCGGAGCAGGCGCTCAAACACCCTACCTGGAAGATGGGCCGCCGCATCACCATCGATTCGGCGACTCTGATGAACAAAGGCTTCGAGGTGATTGAGGCCTGTTGGCTGTTCGGCCTGTCGACAAAAGAAGTGGACGTCGTCGTCCACCCACAGTCCTCTATTCATGCGATGGTGGAATATAACGACGGTAGTGTAATTGCTCAAGTTTCGGCGACCGACATGCGGATGCCGATTCAGTATGCGCTAACGTACCCCGATCGGGATGCAGCGCCTGTTCCGCGGCTGGACTGGAGCGAGGCCAGGACGTGGACCTTTTACCCGCCGGACTTCGAGAAATTTCCGCTGCTCAAGCTGGCCTATGAGGCTCACGATGCGGGCGGTTCCGCCACCTGCACGCTGAATGCGGCGGATGAAGTCGCGGTGGACGAATTCTTGAACGGCCGGATTACATTCCCTGGAATCGCCGCCGTGGTAAGCGAGACGCTGCAGCGCGTGCCCGTGCGGGAAGCGCGCTCAGTCCAGGAAATAATGCACATAGACGCCGAATCCCGCGCCGTCGCGCGGGGCATCGCGGAGGAGCGCACAGGGGCCCGAACCATCGGACGGCCCTTGGCGAAAGCGTGAGTTTTCATGGATTTTTTACACAACTTTTTCTGGCTGCTGGTCCTGATCGGGGTCATGATTCTGATCCACGAGTTGGGGCACTATTGGGCAGCGCTGATGTTCGACGTCCGTGTGGACGCCTTTAGTTTCGGGTTCGGCCCGCGGCTGTTTGGATTCAAGCGTGGCGAAACCGATTTCCGTTTTTCGGCCATTCTTTTCGGTGGGTACGTGAAGATGGCGGGAGAACAACCGGGCGATGAGGCGGCTGCGGACCCGCGGTCTTTCATGGCGAAACCGCGCTGGCAGCGTCTAATCATCGCCTTCGCCGGGCCGTTCATGAATATCGTTCTCGCCGTGGTGATTCTCACCGGTCTTTACATGGTGCATTACCCCAAGGTTTCGAATGACCCGGATCCGACCATTGGGTACGTAACGCCGGATAGCGCCGCGAGCAAGGCCGGGGTGCGGGAAGGCGATCGCATCCTGCAGATTGACGATCACGTCGATCCCACCTGGGAAGATGTCCGGCTGAAAGAAATCGCCAACCCGAACCACCCGATCCAGACCTGGGTGGAGCGCGACGGACAGAGGATTCACTTGGTTGTAACCCCTAACGCCGACCCGAAAGAGGGACTGGGCGTGGCCGGTTGGGAGGAGCAGACCGCGCTCGAAGTTGCCAGCCTGCTGCCGGGAATGGACGCCGAGAAGGCGGGCTTGAAAGTGGGAGACGTGCTGCTCGCGATTGACGGCAAGAAGATCCGTTCCGTCACCACCCTGCATGACGTGATCAATGCGGCGGGCAGCAAACCGGTGGCAATTACATACAAGCGTGGTGCAGCGCAGGGCACCGTGACCGTAACACCGCTGAAGTCGAAGGTGAAGGACGAAGAGCGATGGATGCTGGGCGTGGCGCTGGCCGCGCCGGTGGTTTTCGTAAAACTGCCATTCCCTCAAGCGCTGAACGAATCACTCCGGCGAAATGCGAAGAACGCCACGCTGGTCTATCAGTTCCTCGAAGGAATTGTCGCGCGGCGGATGTCTGCGAAGTCGCTTTCAGGACCGATCGGCATTGCGCAGGCTTCGGGAGAAGCGGCGCGCGAAGGCCTGGCGACGTTCCTCGAACTGATGGTGATGGTGAGCCTGAACCTCGCCATTTTCAATCTGCTGCCGATCCCGATCCTGGACGGGGGCGTAATTTTGCTGCTTCTGGTGGAGATGCTGATGCGGCGCGACTTGAGCCTGCAGGTTAAGGAAACGGTGTTCAAGGTTGGCTTCGTTTTCCTGATGGCGGTGGTGGCGTTCGTGATTTATAACGACATCACGAAGATCATCAGTTGAAGTTGTTTGGCCCGGAAGGGCCATGCTACTATGAAGTTCCGACGTTAGCTTCCTCTTCGGGGACGTAGTTCAGTTGGTTAGAACGCCGGCCTGTCACGTCGGAGGTCGCGGGTTCGAGCCCCGTCGTCCCCGCCATTCCTTTTCAATCACTTTCAGCGTATGGACCATTGGCGCTTTTAGCGTATTTTCGCCAGCGCGTCCCCCTGCGCGACCTAGCCTCCCTTCGTGCATGCAAATCCTCTGGGACCAATGGGACCAAAGTACCGCAAGTCCCAAAATCTATTTACAGTGAACGTCCTAGAGCGTACTATGTACATAACTCTCTAAGGTAGTGAGGTGTTTTTTGGATGGCTACGACATTCACCAGGCTCCTGCGTCCCTTTCGAAGGACGCCGGAATCCGATTGCCCAGACCAAATCATGTCCGTCGGCCAGGCGGCGCGCCGTCTTTTCGAATCGAATCAGGTCGCGATTCCTGTGATCTTGAGCAGCGGGGATATCGGTTACGAAGTTGACGGGCGGGATTACACCGCTGAGAATCTCGTGCGCTTGGCGCAAGCATGCGGGCTACGGACGCCCGGTCAGGCACCCGCATCCGATTTGTGATACCCCCGTGTCCGCTAGGACCCGGATATGCTGCGGAAAGCCCAGTAAAGCATACCGGCCAGCACAATCGACACCGGCAACGTCAGGACCCAGGCCATGAGCAGATTGCGAACGGTGGACCATTGCAGTCCCGAACGATTTGCGGTCATGGTCCCCGCCACTCCCGAGGAAAGCACGTGCGTCGTGCTGACCGGGAGGCCAAAGCCGTCCGCCGCACCGATGGTGATCATTGCGGTGATTTCCGCCGCCGCCCCCTGAGCGTAGGTGAGGTGATCTTTCCCGATTTTCTCCCCCACGGTGATCACGATTCTCTTCCAGCCGATCATGGTCCCCAGCCCCAGCGCCATGGCGACCGCCACTTTCACCCACGTGGGAATAAATTTCGTCGAGTTGTCGATGTGCCTCTTGTAGTTGCCAAGCACCGCCAGGTCCGCTGGAGCGAACTGCGGCTTGCCGGACTTTTGAATCAGCCGCAGAGCTTCGCTTACCAGATACATGTCGTTCCGGAAGTTCGGCGTCTTGTCAGCGGGCACGTCTTTCAGGGCGCGGAACATGGTCATCTCGTTTCCGATATCACCGATTAATTCGCGCATCGCCACCATCGTGTTGGGGGTGAATTCCCGCGTGCGGATATATTCGGTGACATCCGCGCGGGCGTCGCCCAGGACGGCATTGGGGTCGACGTAACGATTCACAGTTTCGGCCGCCTGCTTGGAAACCGCCACGAAATCGAGCGTGCCTCTCGGCGTCACCGCGTGGTTCAATGCATAGGCAGTAGGAACGGTGCCGATCAGGATCAGCATGATGAGGCCCATGCCCTTCTGCCCGTCATTCGATCCGTGAAAGAAGCTCACGCCAGTGCAGGTGAGGAAGAGAAGGCAACGGATCCAGAACGGCGGCGGTTCCGCTCCCTCCGGCGCCTGGTAAAGGCGCTTGTCGGGAATAAGCGCCCGTAGAGCGAGAAGCAGGAGCGCAGCCATGGCGAAGCCCACCATCGGGGAAAGTAAAAGGGACTTCCCAATGCTAGCCGCCTGATTCCAGTCCACGCCGCTTGTTCCCGTCCGGGCGCTCATGAGCTGGTTTGCAATTCCCACTCCGATGATCGAGCCCACCAGAGTGTGCGAGCTCGAGGAAGGCAGGCCGAACCACCACGTGCCCAGATTCCACAGGATCGCCGCCACCAGGAGTGCGAAAACCATGGAGAATCCGGCTCCGCTGCCAACTTGCAGAATCAACTCCACGGGCAGCAGCGAGATAATTCCAAATGCCACCGCTCCGCTCGAAGTCACCACTCCCAGAAAATTACAAAAGCCGGACCACGCGACGGCAATATGGGGCTCCAGGGAATGGGTGTAGATGACCGTTGCCACCGCGTTCGCCGTATCGTGAAATCCGTTCACGAACTCGAAGCCCAGCGCGATGGTGAGCGCGACGCCCAGCAGGATGAAGGGATAGGCGGACGTTGTGCGAACGGATGCGAGATCAGCGCTGAGGTGAACAGCGGCGTAAAGCGCACCGACCGCCAGGATAACTCCGAAAACAATGTTTCCAAGAAGTCCCGGGCTTTTGGACAGCTTGGCATGGACGGCTGTGGGCGAGGTAGCGCTAGTGGCCATAAGACCTCAGAGCATAGCCGTCCAATGAGAAACCAAATTGACAGTCGTGTGGCGGAGCGGTTACAAATCGCTTTTTACACTTGATCGAACGATCCTCAAAGCCCAAAGCAGAGAATATTCGGGCCGGCGGCGACGGCCACATACTGCTTGCCGTCCACCGCGAAGGTCATGGGGGACGCTTTCATGCGAACGTTCGTCGGAAAGCGCCACAGCGTTTTTCCCGTGCGATCCTCCACGGCGTCAAAGCCGCCGTTCGGCTTTCCGTAGAACACCAGGCCGCCGGCGGTGGCGAGCACGCCGCTCCACGTCTTGGCTTTTGCAGGACCAGGCTGCGGAACCTCCCAAACGATGGCCCCGGTTTCGATGTTCAGCGCGCGCAGGTAACGCTGCCCGGTCTGGTCCGGATAGCCCATCTTTTCTCCGGTGCACTCTTCGAGGGCAAGGAAATAAAAAAGTTCCGTGCGCGGGCTGAACGCCGTCGAAGCCCAATTGGCGCCGTCATCCGGGCAGCCCGCCGGGTTGACAACTCGCGGACGCCCGTCCGTCCCGACGGCGGACGCCCAATCCACCCTGCGAAGAAACGGCTTCGCCAGCAGAACCGCGCCATTCCTGCGATCCAGCACATAGAAGAAGCCGTTGCGGTTCGCTTGCAGGAGAAGCTTTCGCAGCTCGCCTCGATACATGGTGTCCACCAGAACGGGCGGTTCCGTAGCGTCACGATCACGCACATCGTGGGGGGTGAACTGATAATGCCACTTGAGAGCTCCGCTCGCAGGGTCGAGAGCGAGGATGCAATTGGTGAAGAGGTTGTCGCCGCCGCGGTCATGGTCGTCGGAGTCGGGAAAGGGGTTCCCGGTTGGCCAATACAGAGTTTCCAATTCCGGGTCGTAGGAGCCAGTGAGCCATGTCGAACCGCCGCCGATTACCGGCTCGCTCCCCTCCCATGTCGCCGACCCGGGCTCGCCGCGCAGAGGGATGGTCCACCGCCGCCAAAGGAGCTTACCGGTGGTGACGCTATAGCACGCGATGAATCCCCGGATGCCCGCGTCCGCGCCGGCCACCCCTGCAATCACGGTGTCCTTCACAACCAGCGGCGCGATAGTACCGCCATATTTTTGAGGCTCCTCCGGCATCACCGTTTCCCATGCCAGCGTCCCGTCCGCGCGATTCAAAGCGAGGAGATGCGCATTGTCCGTGACGAAAAAGACCTTGTCGTCGTGAATCGCCACGCCGCGATTGGTCCCGAGCGCGGCGTCACCGTCGAGATCCGGCGTTCTGGGGCGTTCGTATTTCCAAATTTGCTCCCCCGTAAGCGCATCGAGCGCGATCACCTGGTTCGGCCCGGTGACATACATGACGCCACCCGCTTCGAGCGGCGTGGTTTCCAATCCGAACTGCGATATCGGAAAGATCCAACGCAAGCGCAGAGAGCTCACGTTGCCGGTGTTGATTTGCGCCAGTTCGCTGTACCGATTGGCGCTGAGGCTGCCATTGTAGGTTAGCCAGTCGCCGGGTTGCGGAGGGCCCCACGCCACCCGCCGCGTGTTCGCGACGGAAATGGGCTTCGCGCCGGCGTTGAGCTCGCGGATATAGGCGGCCACGGCATTCAGATCTCCGGGGGGAAGAATCATGGGAGGCATCCCGGAGTCCGGGAAACCGGCGCGAATGAGGGCGCGCAATTCTTCTTCTGTTTTTCCCGAAAGGCGTGGATTCGCGGCAAGGCCGGGACCTTTTCCTCCGCCGCGCGCCTCGCCGCCGTGACAGCTCGCGCAATGGGACTCGAAGACCTGCCGGCCGTTCGCGGCCTGAGACACCCCCGCGGCCAACAGGAAAATGGTTGTGAATATTGCGAATCGTTCGGGCGCCATCAAGTCTCCGGCAACGCGCCGAGCCCCGCGCCGGTGAGGCCCCCGGTTTTCATGTACCCGTCGCGAATCTGGAACACACCGGGAAACCGCTGCTCCCATTCGCGGTTCGCTTCGGGCAGATATTGCCGGGCGTTCGCCTCAATGCCGGCAACGCCCGGAACCCGTGCCGCCAAGCCGGCGGAATGGATGAGAGACGCTCCGGGACAGGTCAGGTCTTGCACGCAGAGGAACATACCGTGTTTCCGCGCCGCCGCGGCCATAAGCAGCACCTGGCTTTGGCCCTTACAGGCCTTCAGGGCAATTCCGCTATATCCGATTTCTCTGGCAAGTTCGAGGCTCTCCAAATCGACCAGCGACTCATCGATCACCACCGGAACGATCTTCGCCGCGGGGCGCATCGAATTGGCGCGATCCGTCTTCAAGTCCCGCCGGGTGGGCTGCTCGATGTATTGAAGGCAAGCGAAACCGTGCGGGGCCTTCTCCCTCAGATGACCCAAAAAGGTGAGAAGGTAGTCCACGTTGGGGCATTTTTCGTTGAAGTCCAACGAATAGAACCAGCGCGTGCCGCGGCGGGTCCTTCCCGCTCCCAGGGCGGCTCGATCAACCGCCGCTACCCGATCGACATCCCATTCGAGATCCGAACCGTTGAGCTTGATCTTGATATGCGTCACGCCGTTGTAGCGAATCCATTCCGGCAGAGTTTCGGGGAGGCCGTCGTCGATGCGCCTTTGGATATCCCTTGTGTCGATCGCATCCGCCGCTCCCACCATGTGATAGAGCGGCATCCGGGCCTTGGGCCGGGATGCGATGTAGCGGTCTAAGAATTCTCCGCGGAACGGCGCGCCCAAATAAAAACCGAGGTCGCGCGGGAGGAAGCCCGGCCCGTAAGTGGAATAGCAGTTCAGACCGTGCAGCTTGCCGTAGGCATCGTGAATCGCGGCGTCGAAAGCGCTGAACGTGACCAGCGTGCAGAGCTTGGGGATGGGTGCGGAAAGACTGAGATCCCGCGATACCGCGGAGGCGTCTTTGAGATATCGCGGCTCAAGGGCGATATTAATGTCGATGGGATGGCCTTGAACCTGGCAGTTCCGCGTGGTGGCGGCAATCCGCGCAGCCAGCGCTTTCATCGCATTCAACGAAACATCAAAAGGGACCTCGGGAAAAGACCAGACGTTGCCCAGATTCATGGAGCCGAAGCCATGGGCAAAGCGCCCGTCCTTGCCCCGGACCGTGCATTTCACATTCATGATGGATGCGCGCTCGACAGAGCGGCCGCCAAACTTTAACGGGGTGCGGTAACGATAATCCTGGCAGGAGAAGGAAACCTCTTCGACGCGGATGCTGTTGTCAGAAGACGCGGCGCGCACCACGGCCGGAGCGGCGGCGGCGAGAAAGCGGCGGCGGGTGGACGGGACAGGCCGCGAACGCAGCATGCCCCATATCATAGTCGACCCGGCCGGGCCGGTGAAGTTGCGGGCGGGTGCTCAGGCGGCTTCGCGTTCGGCGATCGCGTTGTTGACCTTGGCTACTTGAACACCCTTGGCAATTCCGAACAGCTTCATGACCTTCAGGGTGATCCAGGAAGGATCGAACTCATACCATGTCAAGCCGTGGCGGGCCGAAGTCGGATGCGCGTGATGGTTATTGTGCCAGCCTTCTCCGAAGGTGATGAGAGCCACCCACCAGTTGTTCCGCGAATCATCGCGCGTCGCGAAGCGGCGCGAGCCCCACATGTGCGTTGCGGAATTGACTAGCCACGTGGCGTGCAATCCGAATACGACACGAACACAGATGCCCCACAGCATGAGCGGCAGCCCGCCGATTGCGAGCAGCAGCAAGCCTAGACCCACCAGGGGCAGCCAGTGGTAATCGTTCAGCCAGACATAAAAACGATGCTTGGCGAGGTCCGGCGCGTACTTCGACATCAGCCGGGTGTTGTTATGCTTGGCTTCGCCGACGAGGATCCACCCCATATGCGCCCAAAAAGCGCCTTCCCGCGGAGAGTGCGGGTCGCCGGGCTTGTCGGAGTTCTGATGATGAATCCGATGTGTCGCCACCCAGAAGATGGGGCCGCCTTCGAGCGTCATCGCGCCACAAAGCGCGAAGAAATACTCTAAGGCAAGCGGCGTCTTGTAGGAACGGTGGGTGTGCAGCCGATGATATCCGAGGCTAATCCCTAAGCCGGTGCAGGCCCAATAGAGAAACAGCGCGGTGAAAAACGCCGGCCAACTGAAGAAGAAGAATGCGGCGATCGCTCCAATATGGAGAAAAATCAGGACCAGCGTCGTGATCCAATTCAAGCCCTGACGGCTGTAAATGCTAGTGACTTCGGTGCTCACGGTACAACCCTATCAAGGAACATTGGGGTCGTTTGTAAGAGTTATGTAATTTCAATAAGATAGCGTATGTCTCCTATCCCGTTCCCAGTGGGAAAATGCATGGAAGTCATTGTAAAACCCTATAGTTAGGCGCATGAGAGGCGCGTTTTTTCAACGAACGATTTTTTGCACAGCGAAACTCCGTGAACGAAAGCATAACGAGAGAAGGCGAAGGCACAAGAAACAGCAACCGCCGGGCCAGTCGGTTACTCTAAAGGCATAGGCCAACCGCTTGGTCCCACTCCCGTGAGCGCAATTCAAGCACAACTTCCGAAGCCCTCGACGCAGAAGACGGTCTTCACCATTTTGACCGCGATCAGCTTCTGCCACTTCCTCAACGACATGGTTCAATCGTTGATCCCGGCGCTCTATCCGCTACTGAAGGACTCCTTCCATCTGGATTTCGGGCAGATTGGGCTCATGAGCCTCACCTATCAGATGACCGCGTCCTTACTGCAACCGCTGGTAGGCTCCTACACCGATCGCCGGCCAAAGCCGTATTCGCTCTCCACCGGGATGACTTTCACTCTCATCGGCTTGGTGGTTTTGTCCTTTGCGCCGAATTTCTCCATGCTTCTGGTGGCGGCGGCGCTGGTGGGCGTAGGGTCCGCCGTGTTTCATCCGGAGTCGTCGCGAGTGGCGCGAATGGCCTCGGGCGGGCAGCACGGGCTGGCGCAATCGCTCTTTCAGGTGGGCGGAAACACGGGTTCGGCCCTCGGGCCGCTGCTGGCGGCATTCATCGTACTACCGCGCGGACAGCATAGCATCGCGTGGTTCTCCGCCGCTTCGTTGCTGGGGATTTTCGTTCTTTTCCATGTCGGCGGATGGTCGAAACGGTATCGAGCGGCGAAAACCGTGTTGCGGGCGGCGCACGCGGCAGTTCATCCCCCGCTTTCTTCGAAAAAGGTTGCCCTGGCGATCGGAGTGCTCGTAGCCTTGGTCTTTTCGAAATATTTCTACCTTGTGAGCTTGACCAGCTACTACACGTTTTATTTGATGGACAAATTTCACGTGTCCGTGCAGGCCTCTCAGATCTACCTGTTCGTTTTTTTAGGCGCCGTTGCCGCGGGAACCTTCGCGGGAGGTCCGATCGGCGACCGGATCGGACGCAAGTACGTCATCTGGTGTTCCATTCTGGGCGTCCTCCCGTTCACGCTCATACTTCCGTATGCGAATCTTTTCTGGACGGTGATTCTCACGGTAATCATTGGCGTCATCCTGGCGTCCGCGTTCTCGGCGATCCTGGTTTACGCTCAGGAGTTGATGCCGGGCAAGGTGGGAATGGTGTCCGGACTCTTCTTCGGGCTCGCGTTTGGGATGGGCGGCATAGGGGCCGCGCTGCTCGGCGAATTGGCGGACCATACGAGCATCGGCTTTGTATACCACGTCTGCTCGTTCCTGCCGGCGATTGGGCTCCTTACGGGTTTTCTGCCCGATATTGAACGGCGCCACCGCCTGGAGCGGGTGTAAGCTCCGCTCACTGCTCCACATTCATTGATAAGATGGCGGCTTACGCAAATGCCGCCGCCTCAATTACAAACCGATCTCTCTGGAAAAATCGCTTTAATCACGGGCGCCAGCAGGGGGCTGGGAAAGTCCATGGCAGTCGCGCTTTCGTCCGCCGGCGCCACGATCGCCCTGGTGTCCCGCGACGAAGAGAAATTGAAAGCCGTTCGGGGCGAGATCGAAGGCTCCGGCGGGAAGGCCAGCGTGTTTCTGGCCGACGTGAGCCGCGAAAGCGAGGTTGTGAAATTGGAGCGAGACGTTACCGCGCAGCTTGGCCCGATTCAAATCCTCATCAACAACGCCGGCATGAATATCCGCAAAAACCTGGTCGATTTCTCGCTCGACGAGTGGCGCACCGTGATGGACACCAACCTGACCAGCGTCTTTCTGATGTGCCGCGCGTTTGTGCCGCACATGAAAGGCTCGGGTTACGGACGGATTCTCAACCTGACGTCGATCATGAGCCATATTTCGCTTCCCGGGCGGAGCGCGTACTCATCCAGCAAAACGGCGCTGCTGGGCTTGATCCGCGCCCTGGCCCTGGAACTCGCGGCGGATGGAATCACGGTGAACGGAATTAGCCCCGGTCCGTTCGCGACCGACATGAATCTTCCGCTGATCAACAACCCGGAACTCAACGCGCAGTTTTTGGCGAACCTGCCCGTGGGGCGCTGGGGGAAAGTGGAGGAGGTGGGCGCGCTTGCGCTTTACCTTTGTTCCGACGCAGCCGGATTTATCACGGGAACCGACGTTTTGATCGATGGCGGATGGTGCGCGCGGTAGGAACCTGCTAATAAAATGACACGCAGGGATGCGGCTTGGGTGATCGCTCGGGCGGTGGCAGTGTCCGGCGGCGGTGCGTTTTTTCCAAGCTGGGCCTCCGCGGCGGAAGCCGAACCCTACCGCCCGGTGTTTTTCAACGCGGAAGAATACCGGATTCTCGACTCGTTTACCGCGATCCTCATTCCCACCGACGACACGCCGGGCGCGCGGGAGGCGCGCGTGGCTCCGTTCGTCGATTTCGTTGTGAATGCCGCCGCGGAGTATGCTCCCGAAGTGCAGCGGGAGTGGCGTCAGGCGCTCGGCTGGCTGAAAGAACAGGGCTTCGGCGCACTCTCCGCATCCGAACAGAACGCCTTGATTACCCGGATGTCCGCGCCCGAACGCGATCCCGCGAAACACCATGCGGGTTTCCCGGCATACCGGCTGATGAAAGAAATGACCGTGCACGCGTTCTACACCTCGCGCGCCGGGCTTATCGGGAACCTGGAGTATAAGGGTAACGCCTATTTGAAGGAATTTGCGGCGTGCAACCATCCGGAGCACCACAAGGTCTGAGGCCCATGGAGAAATACGACACCATCATCGTGGGCTCCGGAGCATGCGGAGGATGGGCCGCGATGGAGTTGACACGAGCAGGCTTCAAGGTCCTGTTGCTCGAAGCGGGCTCACGCATCGATCCGGCGAAGGAGTTTCACCACCGTTTTCCGTACGAACTGCCTTTTCGCGGCGCGGGTCAGCCAGGGCTCCTGCGCAAGTACTTCAAGGGTTCCACCGAATATAACTACCGGATCATGATTGACGACCGGGAGAATCCGTACACGACTCCCGCGGACAAGCCGTTCCGGTGGTCGCGGTCCAGGGTGCTGGGCGGGCGGACGCTGCATTGGGGACGCGTAACCGACCGCATGTCGGATTTCGAGTTCAAGGCGGCTTCGCGCGATGGATACGGAGACGATTGGCCCATCTCCTACAAGGACATCGCGCCTTATTACGACCGGGTGGAACGCTGGATCGGTGTGAGCGCGGCGCCGGCGAATCTGCCGCAATTTCCGGACGGAGTGTTCCAACCGCCAATGCCGCTCAACTGCGCGGAGTCGATTTTCGAGGCGGCATGCAAGAAACTCGGCTTCCCTTCGACGCAGAGGCGCGTGGCGCAATTGACGCGGATGTGGAACAACCGCCCGCCGTGCCACTACTGCGGAAACTGCGGGAACGGCTGCGACGTGGGCGCCATGTTCAACACCATCGCGGTAACGCTGCCCCCCGCGGAGAGGACGGGCAACCTCACGCTGCGTTGCGACTCGGTTGTGAGCCACGTTTTGATGGACGCCGAAAATCGCGCCCGGGGCGTGCGCTATATCGAGCGTTATACGAAACGCTCCGTGGAAGTCAATGCGCGAGTGGTGATCCTCGCCGGGTCATCCCTGGAGAACACCCGCCTGCTGCTGAATTCCAAAAAAGGAGGAGCGGCGAATTCGAGCGGCGTGTTGGGCCATTATTTGATGGACCAGATCTCGGGCGCCGGAGTGAGCGGATTTCTTCCCAGTCTGAAAGGGGCGGCGATTCGGAACGACGACGGAAAAGCGGGCGGGTTATATATTCCCAATTTCGTCAATCTCGGCCGCGGCGCTGGCAAATTCATTCGCGGCTATGCGATGAGCGCATCGGGCGGGGCGCAGATGTTCCCGGCATTCGCGCCCGCGCACGCCGGGTTCGGATCGGAATACAAGAAGGAAGTGAAAAAACTGTATCCCGCTTTTGCTCGCGTCTGGATGTCCGGCGGAGAAATGCTTGCTCGCAAGGAAAATTTCGTTGAGATCGACCCGGATGTGCGCGACGCCTGGGGAATTCCGGTGCTGCGCATCCACGCGACGCACTGCGATAACGATCGCAAACTGTATGAGGACTTTTTCGCGCGCGCCCGGGAGTTGTTTCACGCGGCGCACGGAGAACCGTTGGAAGCGGCGCCGCATCTGTCAATACCAGGCAGCCTGATTCACGAGGTGGGAACATGCCGCATGGGCGCCGACCCGAAAACCAGCGTGCTCGATTCGTTCTGCCGGGCGCACGATTGCAGAAACCTGTTTGTCTTCGGAGGTGGGTGTTTCGTAACCACCGGCGATAAGCATCCCACCCTCACGATGATGTCGCTGGCTGCGCGCGGTTGTGACTATCTCATCGACGCGGCGCGGAAAGGAGAGGTTTAACCATGAATGTGACCAGGCGGGGCGCGATAGGATTGAGCGCGTTAGCCGCGGCATCTTACCGGCGAGTGCTCGGGGCGAACGACCGGGTTCAGGTGGGTTTCATTGGCTTTGGACTGATTGGCGGCCAGCATGTCCACGACTTCCGGAATCAAAAGGATGTCGACATGGCGGCTATGTGCGAGGTGTATCAGCCGCGCCTGGAGCAGGGAGTGGCCGCTTGCGGCGGGAAGGCGAAGCCCTACACCGACTTCCGGAAGATGCTCGAGAACAAGGACCTGCAGGCGATCGTGGTCTGCACGCCGGATCACTGGCACGCGCTGATGACCATCATGGCTTGCGCCGCGGGAAAGGACGTCTATGTGGAAAAGCCTCTCACTCTGTTTGTCAAAGAGGGCCGCTGGATGATCGACGCCGCGCGCCGCCATAACCGCGTGGTCCAGGTAGGCACTCAGCAGCGGTCGGGCAAGCACTATCAACAGGCTAGAGCGCTTTTGCAATCCGGCTATATCGGGCAGATCATGAGCGCGCGGGCGGGATCGTTCCGCAACGTGATGCCGGGGTTCGGGTCGCCGGCCGATTCTCCAGCGCCTTCGGATTTCGATTACGACATGTGGCTGGGCCCGGCTCCGAAACGGCCCTACAACAAAATGCGCGGGCTTTACCATTTTCGCTGGTTCTGGGATTATTCAGGCGGCCAGATGACAAACCTGGGAGCGCACGAGATCGACATCGTCCAGTGGGTGCTCAAAAGCAGCGGACCGTCGGCCGTGTCGTCGAGCGGCGGCCGTTTTGCCTTGGAAGGCCCGGCCGAAACAAGCGACACCCAGGATGCTCTATTCGAATATCCAGGCCGCACGGCGGAGTACGGTTTTCGTGAAGCCAGCGCCGGCCGGCGCGCTGGAGGCACTCTTGAATTCTTCGGCACGAAGGGCAGCCTGGCGATCAATCGCTCCGGGTTCGAAGTCATTCCCGATCTGAAGATGAATCCGGCCAATGAAATTCCAGTGTTCCAGGGGCATCCCGCCGGCGGCCCGGTCCGCGAACAGGAGAAGCCGGAGCCGTGGATTCCGGCGAAAAAGGAGCCGGGATCGTCCGCCGAGCAATTCGACCTGCACGTGCGCAATTTTCTCGATTGTGTCAAGTCGCGCGAGCGCCCGATCGCCGACGTGGAGGAAGGGCATCATTCGACCACCGCCTGCCATCTGGCGAACATCTCCATGCGGGTGGGGCGCAAGGTGCACTGGGATGCCGCCAAGGAAGAGATCGCGTCGGACGCGGAAGCGTCCGCGATGCTGGAACGGCCATACCGCAAGCCGTGGGATAGCGTGCTGCGAGGGTTGATATCATGACGCGCCGGAGCCTGTTACAGACAGCGCTGGGCGCGGCATTCGCCGCGGGCCGCGGGAAGACAGCAAGCGCCGGAAAGATTGGAATCGCCTGGACTTCCTACATGAGCGTAGCGCGGCCGCGCGGCACACTGGCATTCCTGGAACATGCTCACGCGCTGGGCGCGGGAGGCATTCAGACTACAATTCAAGACGACCCGGCGGCAGTGCGAAAACTCGCGGCGAAATACGGAATGTACGTCGAGGCGATGGTTTCGCTGCCAAAGAGCGGGGAAGCGGGCGCGTTCGAGCGTCAGTTGGAAACCGCGAAGGCGGCCGGGGCGGCGGTGGTGCGCGCGGGAGCACTGAGCGGCCGGCGGTACGAAACATTCGCGACGCTGGCGGGATGGCGGGCCTTTGCGCGCGAAAGCGAACAGTCGGTGGCGGCGGCGGTGCCTCTGCTGGAGAAACACAAGATCCGCCTGGCGCTGGAGAATCATAAGGACCGGACCGCCGATGAATTGGTAGTGCTCCTGAAGAAGCATTCCAGCGAATATCTTGGCGCCTGTTTGGATTTCGGGAACAATATTTCGCTCCTGGACGATCCAATGGAAGTGGCCGAAAAACTGGCTCCTTACACGTTCGCCACCCACCTGAAAGACATGGGGGTGGAGCCTTACGAAGACGGATTTCTCCTCTCCGAGGTGCCTTTGGGGAGAGGGTTTCTCGACCTGAAAAAGATGATCGCGCTGGTGCGGCAGTCGAATCCGGAAACACACCTGTCGCTGGAAATGATCACGCGCGATCCGCTGGAAGTGCCCTGCCTGACTGACAAATACTGGGCGACCTTCCCGGACCGGAACGGCCTCTATCTGGCGCGCACGCTGAGGCTGGTCCACGAAAAGCGCAGCCGGGAGCCCTTGCAGCGCATCAGCGGACTAAGCCACGAACAGCAATTGAAAGCCGAGGAGCAGAACGTGCGCGACAGCCTGGACTACGCCGAAAAGACGCTGGACCTATAGGAAAATCGCTTCGAGCGCGGCGCTTCGCCAACGGAAAAGCCCGTCAGCCCGCTAAAATAGAGGCTTGCATGCGCTGCGCCCTTGCGCAAATTAATTCCACTGTGGGTGATCTGGCCGGAAATTCCGCCCGGATCGCCGAATTCGCCCGCCGCGCCGCCGCCGGTGGCGCGGAGATCGTGATTTTTCCGGAGCTTGCGCTCACCGGATATCCTCCGCGCGATCTACTGGAGAAGCAGAGCTTCATCGAGCGCGCCGAGCGCCAGTTGCAGGAGCTGGCCGCCGAAACAGCGGCGCTCCCGCCGGCGATTATCACCGGCGCCATCTCCCAGGCTGAGCCGGGGGAAGGAAATCGTCTCTACAACAGCGCGGCGGTTCTTTCGCGCGGCAGCGTCGTTTTCCGGCAGCATAAGATGCTGCTGCCGACCTACGACGTTTTTGACGAAGCACGCTATTTTCGCCCCGCTGACTCGCAAAGCCCGTTCGTCTGGCAAAACCGCCCGGCCGGGCTGGTGATCTGCGAAGACGCCTGGAACGACAAGCACTATTGGGAGCGGCGCCGCTACAGCCGCGACCCGATCAGCGAGATGGCGAAGGCCGGCGTGGAACTTTTGATCAGCATCAACGCGTCGCCTTATCACATGGGCAAGCGGGCGCAGAGGCGCGACATTTTCGCCGCCGCCGCCCGCAATTCCGGCCTTCCCCTTATTTACGTCAACCAGGTGGGAGGGAACGATCAACTCGTCTTCGATGGCGCCAGCTTTGCCATGGACCGGGAAGGGCGTGAGGTCGCCTCGGCGCGATCCTTCGAGGAGGATCTGGTTTTCTTCGATAGCGGCGCGATGACCGGCGACCGGCGCGCCAACCTTGCCGACGAATGCGAAGCCGTTTACGAAGCGCTGGTGCTCGGGACGCGGGACTACATCCGCAAATGCGGCTTCTCGCGCGTGTTGATCGGGCTTTCCGGCGGCATCGATTCATCGCTGGTTGCGGCCGTCGCCGCGGATGCGGTGGGACGCGAGAATGTGACCGGCGTTGCAATGCCGGGGCCTTTCTCCTCCGACCATAGCGTCACAGACGCCCGTGCGCTGGCGGAAAACCTGGGCATCCGCTTTGAGCTGGCGTCCATCGGAGAAGGCTATTCGGCGATGACCCGGACGCTCGCGCCGCTTTTCGAAAACGCCGCGGCTGACGTCACGGAGGAGAACCTGCAGTCGCGGCTCCGCGGCGTCACGTTGATGGCGCTCTCCAACAAATGGGGCGCCCTGGTCCTGACCACCGGCAACAAGAGCGAGCTCGCGGTGGGCTACTGCACGCTATATGGAGACATGTGTGGAGGCCTCGCCGTAATCAGCGATGTGCCGAAGACTCTGGTGTATGAGCTTTCGCGCGTCGCCAACCGGCGGCATGCCGGCGCCATTCCGGAGAATGTCTTTCTCAAGCCCCCGTCGGCGGAGCTTCGCCCGGATCAGAAAGACTCGGACTCCCTGCCGGAGTATGGCGTGCTCGATAACATCCTGAAGGGCTACGTGGAAGAGTCGCTCTCGCCGTACCGGATCGCCGAGCTGCATCATCTGCCTCTCGCGCTGGTCCGCGACATCGTAAACAAAGTGGATCGAAACGAATATAAACGGCAGCAGGCCGCCCCCGGACTGAAAGTGACCACCAAGGCCTTCGGCATCGGCCGCCGGTTTCCGATTGCGCAGCGATTTTCCGAGTAGGGTTTGGAGAGCCATGAGATATCTTGCCGTCCCATTTCTTGCCGCCGCTCTGACGGTGATGGCGCAACCGCCCGGGGTGGTGAGGGTAGGGGCATTGCCGGATGGCGGTTTCCTGCTAAACAGCGGCTGGCGCATTCATCCCGCCGGCCGGCAGATTCCACTGGGCACGCTGCCGATGTCCTCCGCGCTTACGCGCGACGGCAAGTATATGCTGGCGCTCAACGGCGGCTATGACCCTCCTTCCATTAGCGTGATCGACACCTCCACCGCGCGCGAGATTTCACGAACACCCGTGCCGGATGCCTGGCTCGGCATGGCCTTTTCACCCGACGAACGCCATCTGTGGGTGGGCGGCGGATCGAAAGCGTGCCTCTACGAATTTTCATTCTCCACCGGCGGTGAGTTAAAAATGGTGCGCACGCTCCCGCTGATGGAAGGTGCGCCCGGACCGCGCGATTTTATCGGCGATGTGGCGGTTTCGCCCAGCGGCCTGCTGTATGCCGCGGATGTTTTTAACAACCGGATTCTGGTAGCCGACCCAAAAAGCGGGAAGGTGACCGCGAAACTCCAGACCGGACGCCGGCCTTACCAAATCGTCTTCGCACCGGATGGAAAGTCGTTCTTCGTGACGAGTTGGGCCGACGGCACGCTGTATCAACATGAGACGGATAACGGCTATCGCATGAATGCCGTGCGCCTGGGGGCGCATCCCACCGGAGTCGTGCTGAGCGACCGCAAGGTGGAAACCGCGCCCGGGGAAGAGGCGCCGGGCTGGACTTTTCGGCTGTTTGTGGCGGCTGCCAATACGAACAACGTTTACGTGGTCGGTGTGAATGGGACCAATGCCCAACTCATCGAGACAATCAACGTCGCCGCATCGCGAATGCAGCCCCTCGGCATGACCCCAAGCGCCCTCGCACTAAATCCCGCCCAGACGCGCCTCTACGTGGTGTGCTCCGACTCCAATGCCGCCGCCGTGGTGAATATCGAGGACTCCTTGAGCGACGTCGAGGGGTTCGTTCCCACCGGGTGGTATCCGACGTCGGCAAAGGTATGGAAGGATGGCGCACTCGCGGTGTTGAATGGACGTGGAGGCGGTAGCCGTCCGGACAAGGAAGGAAAGGCGCTGAGTCTGCAAACCGGCTCGCTTTCGATCATCCCGGCCTCGGCGCTGGCGAGGCTCGACGATTTGACACAGCAGGCGATCGGCGACTCGCCCTACCGGGACGATCTGGCGCGGGCGGCGCTGATTCCGCCCGGAAACCCGATTCCTCCGAACGACGAGACGTCTTCGCCGATCGAGCACGTCATCTACATCGTTCGAGGCAACCGGAGCTACGATCAGGTGCTTGGCGACGCTGGAAAAGGGGCCGGCGATCCAGCGCTCACCACCTTCGGTGAGAATGTTACGCCCAACCAGCATAAGCTGGCACGCGAATTTGTTCTGTTCGACAATTTCTATTCAAACGGCGATGCCGGCGCCGACGGGCTGAACTGGACCATGGCGGCAATTGCGTCCGACTATACGCAAAAGCTCGGTCCGGCGAGTGAATCCGGCCGCCGCAGGGTGTTCGACTTTTTCGACGGCAGCGAACCCGCCGCGATTCCGCCCGCCGGCTATCTCTGGACCAACGCGTCCGCGCGCGGCCTTTCGCTCCGCAACTATGGAAATTTTGTGACAAACCGCCCGGCGGGAGAAACGCAGCAGGTTGGCCCCGTGCACGATGGAACGCTCGACCGGGTCACCAACAAGAACTACCGCGGCTTCGATCTGGATTACCCCGACGTTGAGCGCGCCAAGGCGTTCCTGGCGGATTTGAAATCGTTCGAAGAGACGAACGACATGCCGAAGTTGATTCTCATGCGGCTCCCCAACGACCAAACCTACGGCGGCGCTTCCGGTAAGCTCTCGCCCCGGTCTCTGGTGGCCGACAACGATCTGGCGCTCGGGCAGATTGTGGAGGCGGTGTCGCACAGTAAATTCTGGAAAAGCACCGCGATTTTTGTGGTGGAGAGCAGCGCGGAGGGAGGGGCGGATCACATCGATTCGCACCGCTCGCCTCTGTTTGTCATTTCGCCTTATGTCCAGCGCGGCATTGTGGACAGCACGTTCTACAACACGGCGTCGGTTCTCCGGACCATGGAACTAATCCTCGGGCTGCGGCCGATGACGCAGTTCGACGCGGCGGCAACACCCCTGTGGCGCGCATTCACGGGCAACCCGGTGCTGACTCCTTATGACGCGGCGAAGCCGGAGGTGTCCCTCACGGAACGCAATCCATGAACCTGATGGCGCGCTTTCGCCGGCGGCGAATGCGGCGTTTCGTTCAACTTCTGGGTATCCGCGAAGAAACGCGTGTGTTGGATGTGGGCGGCACCACTCTCAACTGGACTCTGGCGGACGTGCGCCCGCGTCTTGTTCTGGTGAACATGCCGCGGGCGCGCGAGGCGGAGGAACGCGAACTCTGGGTGGCCGCCGACGGTAGAAGACTGCCGTTCGCGGACCATTCTTTCGACGTGGTGTTCAGCAACTCGGTGATCGAGCACGTCGGAACAGCCGTGGAACAGAGGCGGTTCGCGAGCGAGATAGCGCGTGTCGGAAAACGCTACTGGGTGCAGACCCCCAACCGTTGGTTTCCGCTGGAGCTGCATATGCTCACGCCGTTTGTGCACTACCTGCCGCGCAACTGGCAAGCCGGCATTCTACGCCGCTTTACGATCTGGGAATGGATCGCACGCCCCGATCCGGATCAGCGCGCGTTCTACATCGAACATTACCTGCGGGATGTCCGCCTGCTCCGGGCAAAGGATTTGCAATCGCTGTTCCCCGGAGCCGAGCTGATCCGGGAGCGCTTTTTCGGATTTACCAAGTCGCTGATCGCGGCCCGGCGATCGTGATCTTCTAGACTTCGATCTTCCAGGGAGCCCGGCTCTCGATGGAGAGGAGGGCTTGCGCCTCGGGCTGTGCCACCTTCCAGGTAGACGCGTCGAAATCCAACCGCGTCCTGGAGCGGTAAGCCACATTCCCCAGGAGGCATGTCGTGCTGGAGCGCTGGCAGTTTTCGATGTCGCTATTCGGCTTCTGGCGGCTCTTGATGCATTCGGCGAAGTTGACCCAATGGTTGTGGTGGCCGTTCCCGTTTACCTTCACTTCCTGTTTCTGAACATCCGAGTTCTTTTCCGGGATCACACGGAAGCCGCCGCGGTCGACAAAGAGGCTGGCGCGGTCGCCCAGATAAAGAATGCCGTAGCTCTTGTCCAGAACCGAAAGCGCATTGCTGTTGCGGTTTTCGTACGTCGCGATGAAGCCGCTCGGATACTCATAGCTGACATGCAGAGTGTCGGGCGTTTCGCGGTTATCCTTGAACCAGTAGTTGCCGCCCACTCCGGTAATGGTGCGCGGCATCTCCTCGTTGTTGGCCATCTGAACGATGTCGAGCAGGTGCACGCCCCAATCGGTCATCATTCCGCCCGCATAATCCCAAAACCAGCGGAAACGGGAGAAGTAATGATCCTCGGGATCGACGCCAAAACGGTTCGAGTTGAACGGGCGCTTTGGCGCGGGTCCGAGCCACATATCCCAATCGAGCCCGGACGGCGGATCGCTATCCGGCGGATTGCCGATTCCGTCCTGCTTATCGTGCCCCGCGTTCCAGGTCTGAACCACGGCAATCTTTCCAAGCTGCCCGGATTTCACAATATCCACCGCCTGCTGGAAGTGGGTGGTGGAGCGCTGCCACGTTCCCGCCTGCACCACGCGCGAGTATTTGCGCGCGGCGGCTACCATTTGCGCGCCTTCCTCCACGGTGAGCGAGATGGGTTTTTCGACATAGACGTCCTTCCCGGCTTTGCAGGCCTCCACGGTCATATAGGCATGCCAGTGATCGGGCGTCGAGATGCAGACGGCGTCAATGCTCTTGTCCGCGAGGATTTCGCGAAAGTCGTGATGCTTCTTGACGCCCTTCGAAATATCGGCCGCCCAGTCTAAATTGCGGTCATAGACATCGCAAACCGCGGCGGGCTCAACATCCGCGGCCTTATAGGCCTTCATGTTGTCGCGGCCCATTTTGCCCATGCCGATGTAGCCGACACGAATCCGGTCATTCGCGCCGCGAATCCTGCCGGTGAAAAGCGAGGTGGTGAAAAGGGCGGCTCCGGCGCGCAGGAAGTCCCTTCGGTCTGTAGCCTCTGTACTCATTCTGACTCTTAATGTAAACCAACGCGGCCCGCCTATGCGGCGTGCAATTGGCGGATGGAGGGCTCGAAGCCACCGCTCCAGCGATATTCAAAATGGGCGCCCTGTCTCACGTTGTGCACCAGCCTGGGGCGAAAGCAGGCGAGGCATTCGCCCCCCGCGTGCCGGACACTGGGGTAGGCGATGCCGTTGGCGCCGTCCGCGAGAAGGCGCTGGGCCAGTTCCTGCGATTTCCGGTAGCTATTGGGCGCCAGGCAGGATCGGAACTCGCGCCGCTGCTCGCGAATGTCCGCGAAGGCGCCTGAGAAATCGGCGAGATACGCCCGCACCTGCACATAGGTGTCCAGGACGCCGATTTCAGCCAGTTCCCGTCCCCGATGATAGATCACCTCGGCGTGCGCCGTGGCGAGCGTGCGCGATGCATACCAGGCGCCGCGGGCGGCCGTGTTGAAACGAGCCCCCTCGGGACGAGGGTGGCAGAAAGCGGCCATGACCACCGACGCCATCGGTTTCCCCATCACCCACTCATCGCGCGGAATGTGGTGGAGGAGTCCCAGCTCTCCGGAAATGCGGTCGTTGGTCCAGGATTCCAGTTCGATTATGAGGTCGAGATCCTCCGGACTCGCGATGACATCCAAAATCCCGGTGGTGGGAAAGCGGCTCGGGATGAGCCGGTACGTGTTGCGAAACCGGAGCGTGGAGATGGGAGGAGCCTGCATTAGCCGCGCCGGCCGTCCAGCAGCCGCCGTACTTCCAATAATCCGTCGATGCCCGCGGCCATCCGGGCCAGCGCGGGCTCGCCGCCGAAGAGCGGATTGCTATTTGGAAGCTTCACCCAGCGGTCCGCCAGGGCATCATCGGGATAGAGGATGTGAAGCGCTTTATAGATGCCGAGCACGAGCGAGATACGCACCAGCATGTCGTACGGCAAACGGCCGACCTGCCCGCTTTTGTACTTGTGATAGGTGGACGCCGGGGGATGCCCCAGCAGGGCGGTCTGCTCTTTTACGCTAAGCTGCCATGCGCCGGCGACATTGAAAAAGGCGCGCATGGCGGGAGCGGACATTTGTTTGCGCACCTCGGGATCGTGCCGCCGTCCGGTATCGAGCGGCTCCGGAGCGCGAATCGGAAGAGCTTTACCCATCGATCTCCATATCTAGAGTGTATACTCCAGATCTGGATATTGCAAGAACCCTTTTAGGGCTTGCCTGAGTAGCGCTTCAGGATCTGGAGGAGGTTCTGCGAGAACGCCGAGCGCGCCATCACCATGTCCGCGCCCGCTTCCTGAGCCTGTTGTTTCAATTCACCCTGGACGTGAGACAGGTAGCCGATGACGCTGATGCGCTTATGGTCGGGGCTGTTCTTGATTTTGGAGATCAGCTTGAGCGGCTCTACGGAGTTGGAGTTGAGATCGAAAATGATCAGCGGCGGAGAAGACTCCTTGATCTTTTCGAGCACATCTTTCTCCGATTTCAGAAATAACGCTTCAAAGCCGTTGCGCTTGGCGGCGTCATTGATCTTCACCGTAAACATCAAGTCGTCCACTACGGCGAGAATCTTATGGGGCTGAGTCGGCATAGACGAAAGTTACACAAAACTCCTGAAGTTCCAAGAAATCGAAATCTTGCCCGCCGGCGAAGCCGGCGCGTAATTCGGAAGGGTCAGCATCAGTTTAGCACGGCGATTCATCCGCCTCGCCGGACCAACCTGCTATGTTGAATCCAATGGCGGATAGCAATCCTTTTCTCGATCCGCTGCGATTTGAGCGGCGCGTGCCGCCCTGCGCGGTGGTCATATTCGGCGCCAACGGCGACCTTACGAAACGTAAGCTTTTGCCCGCGCTCTACCGGCTTCACTATGAAGGGCGCATTCCGCCTTCGTTCGCGGTGATCGGTAACTCGCGCACGGCGATGACGGACGACCAATTCCGGGAAAAGATGAGCGAGCAGGTCCATCATTTTCTGGAAGACAGCCCCTTTGACGTAAATGTCTGGAACTCATTCGCGAAAAATCTCTTTTATATCCCGGGTGACTTGGGCGACAGCGGCTTCTACCAAAAGCTGGCCGGGCGTCTGAGGGAGCTGGAAGGGTCGCATCGCACCGCGGGTAACGCCCTCTTCTATCTCTCCACGCAGCCAAGCTACTACGAAGTTGCCATTCAGGGTCTCGGCTCGGCCGATTTGCAAAAGGGCTCCGGATGGCGGCGCCTGGTGGTGGAGAAGCCGTTCGGACACGACCTGTATAGCGCTCGCGAGCTGGACAGAAAAATACACGCCGTGTTTCCCGAAACCGACGTATATCGCATCGACCATTATCTGGGCAAGGAAACGGTGCAGAACATCCTGGCTTTCCGCTTCGGCAACGGTATTTTCGAGCCGTTGTGGAACCGGCGGTATATCAACTACGTGCAGATTACGGCCGCCGAATCGATCGGGGTCGAGGGGCGCGGCGCCTATTATCAGGAAGCGGGCACGCTGCGCGACATGATCCAGAATCATCTGCTGCAGGTGATGGCGACCATCGGCATGGAGCCGTCGAACGTTTTTGAAGCCGACGCGGTTCGCGACGAGCGAGCGAAATTTCTCCGCTCCATCCGGGTGATGAAGCCGGAAGAAGTGGATCTCTACGCTGTCGCCGGACAGTACGGAGCGGCGCGCGTGGGCGGCAAGGACGTCCCTGGATTTCGCCAGGAGCCGGGCGTCAATCCGGAATCGCAGACCGATACGTTTGCCGCGTTCACCTTTTTCGTGGATAACTGGCGGTGGGCCGGCGTTCCGTTCTATCTCCGCAGCGGCAAGCGCATGCCGAAGCGGGTCACCGACATCGCCATTCAATTCAACTCCGCGCCCCATGCAATGTTCGCCAATGATGGGCATGAGGGACGCGCCAGCGCCCGCCCCAATTTGCTGATCATTCGCATTCAGCCGGAGGAAGGGATCTCGCTGCGGTTCATGTCGAAATATCCCGGGAGCGGGATGCAACTCCGGCCGGTGCAGATGGATTTTAGCTACGGATCGAGTTTTGGAACCCGGACGCCCACCGCCTACGAAACGCTGCTGATGGATGCGCTGGCGGGTGACGCGACGCTCTACACCAGGCAGGACATGGTGGAGGCGAGCTGGCGCGCGGTACAGCCGGTCCTGGAGGCGTGGGACAACCGTAAATTCAACTTTCCCAACTATCCGGCGGGCACTTGGGGACCCCGAGAGGCCGACGATATGCTCGCAAGGCAGGGCCACTTTTGGAGGGTGCCGTAATGACCGGCGAAACCATACCGGGCGAAGGTATCACTGACGTCCAACCGGAAAGGATTCTCAAGGAGCTGGAAGCGCTGTGGGTGAGCCTGAGCAAGGCGGATTCCGAAAAGAAAAACGCCGTGCTGCGAGCCTGCTCGATGACCCTTCTGGTGGTGCTGGAGCAGCAGGAGGACTCGCAGGCGGTAGGCGAAGCGCTCGCCGAATTGATTCATGAGAGCCCGAGCCGCGCTATTGTCCTTAGGATCGATCCGAATGAAGGCGAGCAACTGGAGGCGCGCGTTCTTGCCCAATGCTGGATGCCGTTTGGACGGCGGCAGCAGATCTGCTGCGAGCAGATCGAGATTTCGGCTTCCATCTCGCGCCTGGAGGAGATCCCGCACATCGTAACCGGGTTGACCGTAGCCGACCTGCCGGTGGTTCTGTGGTGCGGCAGCGCGCGGCTTTATTCGGATTCGCGCTTTGCGCACCTGCTGCCGCTGGTCGACAAGCTAATTGTGGACACGTCGACGTTCGCGCGTCCGGAGGACGGGATCGCGTTCATCCGCAACATGAGGGCCCAGCGGCTGGTCGCGGACCTGACGTGGACGCGTCTGACGCCCTGGCGCGAAATGATCGCCGTATTGTTCGATGAGCCCAAACGGCGCGACCTGCTTTCGAAGGTGTCGCACGTCACGATCCGGCACACTGGACCGGTAGCCCCGGTCGCCATGCGATATATGGCGGGCTGGCTGCGCGCGTCCTTGCGGACTCCAGCGCGAATTCGGCTCGAAAGCGCGGCGGAAGCGACAATTCTCTTTAGCGGCCCTGGCATTGACGCGTCCATCCGCGTCAAGGACGGATGGGCTGAGTTGGCGGTGAACGACTGCACCGACCACGCCGCTTTCCCCGAGCGGTCAACCTGGCGGTGCCTCCGCGAAGAAACGCAGATTCTAGGCCGCGATGCGGTGTTTGAAAACAGCGTTCGCATGAGCGTGGAGCAGGAAGTTTATCCCACGCCGGCGGGCGCCGCCGAAGCCTGCGCCAAACGCATCGAAGCCATCCTTTCCAAACGGCTGCAGGATGCGCCGCACGCATCGATCGCCGTCTCCGGCGGTTCAACGCCGAAGCTCCTGTTTGAAGCGCTACGCAGCGCGCGCCTGGATTGGAAACGGATTCACTGGTTCTGGGTGGATGAGCGCGCCGTTCCACCCGAAGACCGCGATAGCAACTACGCGCTGGCCGCCGCGGCCATTCTGACCCCGGCCGGCATTCCCGCCAGTAACATCCACCGTATTCGTGGCGAAGACCCGCCGGAGCGCGCCGCGCTGGACTACGCGACCGAGCTTCGAGGCTTTTTCCAGATCAAAGCCGGTGAAATGCCGGAATTTGACGTGATTCATCTCGGAATGGGGGACGAAGGACACACGGCCAGTCTTTTCCCGGGGGAACCGCTCATCGAAGACCGCGAAAATCTGACGGCCGTGGTGAGCACGCCAAAGCCTCCGCATGTGAGAATCACGCTTCTTCCCGGAGTGATTCTGGCCGCGCGCCACATCGTCATGCTGGTGGCGGGAGCCGACAAGTCCTGGGCTCTGAAGTCGGTGTTCGGAAACCGGCGCAATCCAATGCATTGGCCGGCGCAGATGGTCGCCGACGGCGCGCGCGACGTCCGCTGGTTCGTGGACGAGAAAGCGGCCAGCGGTCTGGGATAGATAGCCCGGGCTCTGATGTTCACGGCCGGGAGCTTGCGCGTTGACTTTATGTGATAAAGTACTTTTCATGAATACGCGATTGTGGCTGCCTCGTCAGATGGCGGAACCGCCCCGGCTCCCGTCTATCGCTCCCGGACCAGTGGAGCCTCTCCACGCTCTTCTTATAAACCCGTTCTATCCCAAGGACCCGCATGCGAGCTTCGGCAAGCACGTCCTCACGCCTACCCTGGCCCTGACCAGCCTTGCGGCGGTGACGCCCCCGCATTGGAGCGTGCAATATTGGGACGAAAATCTGCTGCAGGGACCGCCGCCGCCGCGTCCGATGCCCGGCGTGGTGGGCATTACCGTGCATCTCACCTTTGCGAGGCGGGCCTTCGAGCTCGCGCACTGGTACCGGTCCCGCGGCAGCAAAGTAGTCCTCGGCGGATTGCATGTCCTTTCCTGTCCGGAGGAGTGCGCGCCGCACGCGGACTCGCTGGCCATGGGCGACGGCGTCCAACTCTGGCCCCTCATCCTCCGCGATGTCGAGAGCGGCACGCTGCGCGCCCGCTATCACGCCACCTACGAGAACAATTACAGCGACGACCCCGCACCGCGGCGCTCCATCTTACCCCGCAACAGTTTCTTGACGACCAGCAGTCTGATCGCCACGCGCGGCTGCCACAACCGCTGCAACTTCTGCTATCTGGCCACCGAGGGCCTGCGCATGCCTTACCGGATGCGGAGTCCGCGGCAGGTGGCCGATGAATTTCAGGCGAACGGAGAGCCGTATGGCGTCTTCATCGATAACAATCTCGGGTCGCGGCGCGATTACCTGCGAGCGCTGTGCCGGGCCCTGGCTCCGATTGAGAAGATCTGGAGCGCCGCGGTGACAATCGATGTGACAGACGATCCGTCGCTCGTCCGCGAAATGGCGCTGGCCGGTTGCACCGGGGTTTTTATCGGCTTCGAGTCACTCAGCGATCAGAATCTCAGGAACGCGCATAAGAAGACCCCGCTGTCGTCGGAATATGCGCACCGGGTTCGCATTCTGCACGACAACGGCATCCAGGTGAACGGATCATTCGTTCTGGGCTTTGACCACGACCGCAAGGATGTGTTCGAACTCACCGCCGGCTGGGTGGAGGAAAACAAGCTTGCATGCGCCACCTTTCACATCCTCACTCCCTATCCGGCGACGCCGCTTTTCCGGCAGATGGAGCTGGAGGGACGGCTGCTCCATCGCGACTGGTCTCTATACGATACCGCTCACTGCGTGTTTCGCCCCCGGCACATGACGCCGGACGAGCTGGAGGAGGGGTATCACTGGATTTACCGCCGCCTTTTCTCTCACACGTCTATCTGGCGCCGCCGTCCGGAGGACTGGCGCGCCGCACCGGCGTACCTGGCCATGTCCTATCTGTACAAACGCTCCAACCGTTTCTGGCATTTGTTGATTCGCCGCCGTTTGGTTCATATGGTTTGGCGTCCCCTGGTGGAGTTTACGCGCCTCCGTCACCTTCGCTTCCGCCGGGAACTGGCGTCGCGCAATGAATCGTGCGGCCAGGGCGCTGGCGTGATTCCAGCGGGAGTATAGGCTGCGCGGAGGCTGGCGGCACGCCATTTCGTATAATGGAGGCAGCCGGGTTCGGCACTTCCTGCAACTCCGGCTAATCCTGGAAATCCGAGTCTTTCCTTTGCTGTCTGTCAACAACGTCACCATGCGCTTCGGCGCGCGCACACTGTTTGAAGATGTAACCGTTACGTTTCTGTCCGGCCGCCGGTATGCCATCTCCGGCCCCAACGGCGCCGGTAAATCAACGCTCATGAAGATCCTGACTGGCGAAATCGAGCCGTCGAAGGGCTCGATCACCCGGCCTAAAAAGCTTGGGATCTTGCGGCAGGATCAGTTCGCTTTCGATGAATTCCGCGTCATCGACACGGTAATCATGGGGAACGGCGCGCTCTGGGCGGCTCTTCAGGAACGCGAAGCGCTTTACTCGAAAGACCCGGAACACCTGACGGACCAGGACGGAATGCGCTTGGGCGAGCTCGAAGGCATTGTCGGCGATGAAGACGGGTACACCGCCGAATCCGATGCCGCGATTCTGCTGGACGGCCTCGATATCCCGGAAAATCTCCACGAGAGGAAGATGAGCGAGCTGCAGGGCGGCCAGAAAGTCCGCGTGCTGCTGGCTCAGGCGCTGTTCGGCAATCCCGAAGCGCTGCTGCTCGATGAGCCGACCAACAACCTCGATTTGGATTCCGTCCATTGGCTTCAGGACTACCTTTCGAAGTACGAAGGCTGCCTGATCGTGATTTCGCACGACCGCCATTTTCTGAACGAGGTTTGCACCCACACCGCCGACATCGACTACGAGACCGTAATCACCTACACCGGCGGTTATGACGATATGGTGCTCGCCAAAACGCAGATCCGCGCCCGAATCGAGGCGAGCAATCAACAGCGCGAAAAAAAGATCGCTCAGTTGAACGAATTCATTGCCAGGTTTTCCGCCGGCACCCGCTCGTCGCAAGTGACATCGCGAAAGAAGGAAGTGGAGCGCTTGCAGACCTCGGAGCTGGCGAAGTCGAATATCCAACGCCCGTACATCCGTTTGGATATGAAGCGTCCATCGGGCCGGCATCCCCTAGAAGTGAAGGGCCTTCAAAAGTCATACGACGGTGTGAAGGTGATCCGGAATTTCAGCGCCGCGGTAAGCCGCGGCGAAAAGATTGCGTTGATCGGGCGCAACGGCGCCGGCAAGACCACCATGCTGCGCTCTCTGCTCGCCAACGCGCCTGGATTCGTCGAAGATGAGGATCGCGAGTTCGCGGTGGACGCGGGTGAGGTGATTTGGGGCCATGAAGCCGCCACCGGCTATTTCGCGCAGGACCACGAAGAATCCCTGCGGCGCGGATTGCCGCTCATCGAGTGGTTGCACCAGTTCGATGCCATGGCGTCCCAGGAAGAACTCCGGGGCGTGTTGGGACAGATGCTTTTCAGCGGGGACGATGCGCTGAAGAAGACAACCGCGCTCTCGGGCGGAGAGGCGGCGCGCGCGGTATTCTGCCGGCTCATGCTTCAAAAGCCGAATTTTCTTTTGCTGGATGAACCCACCAATCATCTCGACCTCGAATCCATCAACGCCTTGAACATCGCGCTCCAGCGATACGAGGGCACCGTGCTGCTGGTGACCCACGATCACGATCTGATTGACGAAGTGGCGACCCGCATCTGGCGGTTTGAGCCAGGCGGGATCGAGGATTTCCAGGGTCCCTATGCCGACTTCCTCACGCAAAGCAAAAAAGCCCTGGTTTAGAGAGCGGACCAGCTTGGAAAAGCGCACGGTTCCGGCCCCGTCGAACCGCATGACGCCCAGGCAGGGTCAGCGGCCGGTCGGTACTCGCGGCTTCCCGTCCGCTTGCTTTTTGCGCGAAAATAGGGCAGGGTAATGCCGAGCTTCCAAATCCACCGGCTGCGGGATCACGAGCGCCAGCGCTTCCGTTGGGCGCCGCACACTTCCGGGACCAGCATCGTGAAGGCCAAGGATTACGAGAAAATCGCCAGGATCGAGTCTCCCACGGAATATGGGGCCTGGCTCGCGCTTCGGGAGGCGGGAACGCCGCTTCACGTCGGTGATTTATTGGAGACCGAGGACGGGTCCCTGCGCATCTGTAAATATATAGGGTTTGAAGAGGCCCGCTGGTTTGTGCCGGAGGTCCGGCAAGGTGGGGCGGCAAATGCTCAAAGTCTAGAGCCATCTGAGGAAGCACAAGCACCCGGGGCCGGGGAACAGCTCTCAGCGGGTGCGCAGGCAGAGATGGTATAAAAAAAGGGAATTATGACTGTTGTCCCGGAAACACCCGGGGGGTGTGGCGGATCCGCGCCGTCGTTGGCTGACCGGATTGATTCTTACGCTCTGGTGGCCTACATTCCAGAGCCTCTGGCTGGGTTTTTGAACAGGTTGAGGCGGGAACTGGTCCCGAGTTGTTATCTTCAGGCGCACGTAACGGTTCTGCCGCCCAGAAAGCTTCCGGCATCCGCCGAAACTGGCTGGCGCCAGGTGCGCGATGCGGCGGCAATCTTTGACCCCTTCCACCTGGAATTGGGGGATATCGAAGTTTTCCCCGGAACCAACGTTATCTATATCGGCATCCGCAAGGGCGAAAGCCGGTTGGTGCAGATGCACCAGCTCATGAACCGGGCCGGACTATGGTTCCCGGAGCCCTACGAGTACCATCCCCACGTCACGTTGGCCCAGGAAATCGACCCGGAACGCGTGGACGAGATGTGCCGGCTGGCGCGGCTGCGCTGGCGGGAGTTCTCTTATGGGCGGCGCTTCCCGGTAGAAACCATTACATTCGTTCAAAACACGCGGCAGAACATCTGGGTGGACCTGGGCGAATGCCGTTTAGGCAGCCATTCGGCCGAGTTGCTTGAGCCGATGCTGGCTTCGTAAGCCCGCAAGAGGGGGCGTCGCGCCCCAAACAGTTCTCAGCTCCTCTCCTGCCCCGCCAACCGCGCGAAGTTGACCCCCCTGTTTTTCCCCGATATGCTGAAAGCCATCACAACTATGGCCGAAAAGAACGATCGCGTATACGGATTCAACACCCGCTCGGTTCATGCGGGCTACACGCCGGAGCAGACGACGCACGCAAGAGCCGTGCCGATCTATCAATCGACATCCTTCACCTTTGAAAATTCGGAGCATGCGGCCGCGCTGTTCGGGTTGCGCCAGTTCGGCAATATCTACACGCGCATCATGAACCCGACCACGGCGGTGCTCGAAGAGCGTGTCGCCTCGCTTGAAAACGGCGTGGCCGCGCTGGCGACGGCGAGCGGGCAGTCGGCGCAACTGCTGGCGATCAGCAGCCTGCTTCAATCCGGGGACCACTTTGTTGCCGCGAGCACGCTGTATGGCGGCACCTACACGCAATTCGACGTCAGTTTCCGGCGCTTCGGCTACGATGTGACTTTCGTTGAGCCGGACGATCCGGAAAACTTCCGTAAGGCGATCACTCCGAAGACGAAGGCGGTCTTCGCGGAGACTATTTCGAATCCGCGCGGCAATATTCTGGATATTGAAGCGGTGGCGAAAATCGCCCATGAGAACGGGGTCCCGCTGATCGTCGACAATACCTTCGCAACCCCCTGGGTGACGCGTCCCATCGACTACGGCGCCGACATCGTGGTCACCGCAATGACCAAATTCCTGGGCGGTCATGGGAACAGCATCGGCGGAATCATCGTCGATGGCGGCCGATTCCAGTGGAATAACGGGAAGTTCCCGCAGCTTGCTGAACCCTCGCCGGCCTACCACGGCATGAATTTCTGGGAAGTCTTCGGAAATATTGCTTTCATCATCCGGGCTCGCGTGGAGGGTTTGCGCGACCTGGGTCCGGCCATTAGTCCCTTCAATTCCTTCCTGATTCTGCATGGTGTGGAGACGCTCAGCCTTCGCATGACACGGCATCTGGAGAACACTCTGGCGGTCGCGAAACATTTGGAAAACCATCCGCTCGTGGGATGGGTGAAGTATCCGTCTCTGCCTTCGAGCCCTTATTACAAACTGGCGCAGAAGTACGCCCCGAAGGGCGGCGGCGCGGTCTTTTCTTTCGGCATCAAGGGCGGATATGACGCCGGGAAGAAATTCATCGACAGCCTGAAGATTTTCTCGCATCTCGCCAACGTGGGCGACGTCCGGAGCCTGGTGATTCATCCCGCTTCGACGACGCACCAGCAGCTCAGCGTGGAGGACCAGGCCGCGGCGGGCGTAACGCCGGACCTGGTGCGGCTCTCGATCGGCATCGAAGATCTCGAGGATATTATCTGGGATCTGGATCAGGCGCTGGCCGCCGCTCAGGGCTAAACCACGCGCCCTCAGCGCTTTCCGTACTATCCGGCGAAGTGTTTCGCCCATTGATACAATGAAGGTCTATTCCCTTCACGAGGTTTCCGTCAGGATGATTGCAGCAACGCAAGTACGCCCGGGCATGGTGATCAAGTTTAATAATGAGCTTTACTCCATCTTCAGCATGGTTCACCGAACGCCCGGCAACCTTCGTGGATTCGTGCAGGTAAAAATGCGCAGTCTGCGGACCGGATCGATGACGGAGCACCGTTTTTCGTCGGAAGACCGCGTCGAAAGAGCCGTTCTGGATGAGTACGAAATGGAGTATCTCTACGACGACGGCGAGTTTTACTACTTCATGAACACCGAGAGCTTCGAGCAGATGCATCTCACGCGCGACATTCTTGGCGACGCCGTCGATTATTTGATCCCCCAGTTAAAAGTAAACGTCGAGTTTTATGAGGGCAAGCCCATGAGCGTAGAGTTGCCGCCCACGGTCGATATGAAGGTGGTGGAGACCGAACCGGGATTGAAGGGCGCAACGGTATCGAACGTAACGAAGCCGGCCAAGATGGAGACCGGGCTTGTGGTGCAGGTTCCCCCATTTATCAGCGAAGGCGAAATGATCCGCATCAGCACCGCGGAAGGCACTTACCAGGAACGCGCCTAGTTCGCGTTCGAGCAACTCGAACATGAGCCTTGAAGCTTTGGATTGGCAGGTCGGAGACGTGACCGTCATCACGCTGACCGGGTCCATCACGCTCGGCGAATCGACCAGCCGGTTGCGCGAGTGGATCCAGGAAGCGCTCTCCGACGGGCGGAAGAAAATCCTCCTCAACCTCGGCGAAGTTTATTTCATCGATTCGAGCGGCCTGGGCGAGTTGGTCTCGGCATATACTCGCGTTACCAGCCGCGGCGGGCGGCTCAAGCTTGTGAACCTGAACAGCCGCACCCAGGATCTCCTGCAGATCACCAAACTTTATACCGTCTTCGAGATATTTTCCGACGAAGGAAAAGCGGTGGCAAGCTTCGCGGCGACGGATGCGGCGTTAATCTAGTCCAGACATTTCTGGCACACCAGTTCGTGCCCGATAAAGGACGCCCGCCCTTCTTCGGTGACCACCCATGGACGGTTCATCCAAGGCGGATCGTGACGGACGTGGAGCGTGTGCCCGCATTCCAAATCCGCGATCCAGTGATCTTTGTCGTCCTGATGAAAACCAATAATCCTCTGCTTCATTGCACTACAATGTCCCTAATTCCATGTTCCCTCCAATCCGGTCCTTTCGGCGGGGCAAGTTCCCGCCCGTCATCGCTTATTGCGCGGCGCTCATCCTCTGTGGTCTGGTAGCGGTGGCGCAGGAAAAGACAACTCCGAAGCCCGCGGAGTTCGACGTCCGGGCGCACTACACGAAGTACGAATATCGCATCCCGATGCGCGACGGCGTTCATCTGTTCACGTCGGTCTACATTCCCAAGGATCAATCGCAGACCTATCCGATGCTGATGAGCCGTACCCCGTACAGCGTTGGACCGTACGGCGTGGACAACTACCGCAAAGAGCTCGGGCCGTCGTCGAAGTTTGAGGAATCCGGTTATATTTTCGTCTATCAGGACGTGCGCGGCCGGTACATGTCGGAAGGGAAATTTATCGAAATGACCCCACACATCGACGGCAAAAAGGGGCCGAAGGACGTCGATGACAGCTCCGATATGTACGACACCGTGGACTGGCTGCTAAAGCACGTGCCTCAGAACAACGGGAAAGTGGGAATCTGGGGTATCTCTTATCCCGGCTTCTATACCTCCGCCAGCATCATCGACTCCCATCCGGCGATCAAGGCCGCCTCCCCGCAGGCCCCGATTACGGACCTCTACATGGGCGACGACGCCTACCACGGTGGAGCCTTCATGCTCTCAGCCAACTTCGGGTTTTACGTATTCTTCAAGCCATTCGACGAGCCGGCGCTTCCGCCCAAGACGCCGCAAGGATTCGACTTCGGCACGCACGACGCTTACGATTTTTTCCTGCGGGCCGGAACGCTGGCGAATGTCACCGAAAAATACTTCAAACAGGGCGACTGGCTCTGGAACGATC
>DASZXS010000055.1:0-11132 GCA_035545735.1 Bryobacteraceae bacterium
TGGGCGGCATGCACATGTATATGCCGTGGTGGAATTACAAGGCGCAGAAGGAAAACAAGATGCCGTTTGCGCGGGGCTATCATATCGAGATCGGCGGCGGCCGCGACCAGCCTGGCATGGGCGTATTTGGCGGATCGGAGCGCATGCTCGGCGGTGGGTACGGCGCGGACTTCAAGCGGGATTTGCGGAAAATCTACGGCATTGGCGTCGGGTTCGCCGGACGCGGCGAGATGATTCCGAACGAGGACAGCTTCTGCGAGATCGATAAGAACGTGGTGGATCAGTGGGGCATTCCCGTGTTGAAATTCCATTTCAAATGGAGCCAGGACGAGATTCTTCAGGCCAAGCACATGCAGGAGACGTTCCAGGAGATTATCGAGGCCGCCGGAGGAGTGGTAACGCACAAATCGGGCGAGGATGATAACTGGGGCATCGCCGACGGCGGCGAGATCATTCACGAAGTAGGCGCGACCAAGATGGGCGACAACCCGAAAACGTCGGTATTGAACCAGTATTGCCAGGCTTGGGACTGCAAGAACCTGTTCGTAACCGACGCGGCGCCTTTCGTCAGCAATGCGGACAAGAATCCGACCCTGAGCATTACCGCGCTGGGCTGGCGCACGTCGGATTATATCGTCGACCAGGTGAAGAAGCTGAACGTGAAGGTCTGAGGAGGAGGAAACCGATGAGCGATAACACGAAAAACGAGACGCTGGAAGTCAGCCGGCGCGGCCTGTTTCAGATCCTGGGCTCAGCTCCGATCGCGGCGGCGGCCATGGGCGGCGCGGCGATGGCGCAAACGACCTCCTCCACAGGCGGCGCGTATCAGCGGAGGGTGTTTGACGATCACCAATGGCGTACGCTTCGGGTCCTGTGCGATTTGATCATCCCGGCCGATGAGCGCAGCGGGAGCGCCACCCAGGCGGGCGTTCCGGAGGTGATCGACGATTGGATCGACTTCCGTAAACAGGAAGACGGGAATGAGGATCTCCAGGCGGAGATCTTCGGCGGCCTCACCTGGCTGGACCGTGAGTCCAACCGCCTGTTCCAGAAGGACTTCGCCGATGCACCGGTGGATAGCCAGAAGCAATTGCTGGACCGCATCGCCTGGCCCGAGCGGGCCGCCGAAGAGGACAAGCTATGGGCGAAATTCTTTAACCGCCTGCGCAGCCTCACGGCAGGCGCGTTCTTTTCCAGCAAGATGGGGGTCGCCGACCTGCCTTATCTTGGCAATCGCGCTGTCGCGGAGTGGAAAGGCTGCGATCCGGAAGTTTGGGCCATCATCGAAAAGCGGATGAAAGAAGGCTATAAAGGTCTCAGCGGCGAAGTGAAGCCCTGGACCTGAGCGCCCGCGCAATCGCCTCGTATCCACGCAAGGGCGGGATACGGTTCCCGAATCATCCCTGTAAACTCCCGCCCGCTTCCACCGATAAGAACTTGTAGCCCCACAAGGGCCGCTATGCATACCCATGCTTACTATCGTTGGAATTCTTGTAGTCATTGGGGCCGTGGTCGGCGGCTATCTGATGGAAAAAGGCAACTTACTGGTTCTTCTGCAACCGGCTGAGTTGATCATCATCGGAGGTGCGGGCCTTGGAACCATGCTCATCGCCAACCCTCTTCCGGTGATTATCCGGGTTTTGAAAGGAGTGGGAGGCGCGTTCGCCGGCAGCCCGTTCGATAAAGCTTTCTACCTGGAGACTCTGAAAATGCTGAACGACCTTTTTCAGAGCGCGCGGAAAGGGGGCATGGTGAAGCTCGAGGCGGATGTCGAGGAGCCCGAGAAGAGCCAGGTGTTCACGAAATACCCGAAGTTCCTAAAGAATCACCACGCGGTGCAGTTTGTGTGCGACACGCTCCGCATGGCGATCACGGGCGGCGTAAGCCACTTCGAGATGGACCAGATGATGGAACTCGACATGGAAGTGCATCATCACGAGGTCAGCACGCCGGTGCATGCCCTCACCACCACCGCGGATTCCCTTCCCGGCCTGGGCATTGTGGCCGCTGTGCTCGGCGTAGTGATCACAATGGGAGCACTGGGAGGACCTCCAGAAGCAATCGGCCACAAAGTGGCGGCGGCCTTAGTGGGGACATTTCTGGGCATTCTGCTCTGCTACGGCTTCATCGGCCCGCTGGCGTCGAGCATGGCGAAAGCCAACGACGCCGAATCGAGCTATTATCACTGCCTGCGTGTTGCGACGATTGCGTTTGTGCGTGGTGCCGCGCCGATGCTCGCGATCGAATTTGCGCGCCGCACCATTCCATCCGCCATCCGTCCCAGCTTTAAGGAAATGGAGACCGCATGCCGCGGTGGCGGGGGCGAAGCGGCGCAGGCGGCCAGCGCGGCTTGAGAATCGGCCATGCCGGAACAGAACACCAGCGAGCGAGCCCGCCCCATTATTGTCGTCAAGAAGACGAAAGGCGGCGGCGGCCATCACGGCGGCGCCTGGAAAGTAGCCTACGCCGATTTTGTGACCGCTATGATGGCCCTGTTCATCGTCCTCTGGCTGATGAGCTGTAGCCAGGAAGTTAAGCAGGCCGTGGGCGGGTATTTTCTGGACCCGAAGGGTCATGGGAAACAGGCGGGAAGCGCGGTGGCCGGCGACGGGGAATCGCTGAAGGTGAAGCAAAACGAGATGAACCAGCTTAGGGATAAGCTGCAGCAGGCCATCAAGGAGATGCCGGACTTCAAGAAGATCGAGAAGAACGTCAAAATGACCGTTACCGGCGAGGGGCTTCGTATCGAATTGCTGGAGGGCGACAAAGGGACGTTTTTCGAAAGCGGCAAACCGCAGCCCAGCGCTGCTGGGGCTACCCTATTGGCCACGTTGGCGAACGAACTCGGCCAGATCCCCAATCAGCTTGTTATCGAAGGCCACACCGACGCCAAGCCCTTCCCGGGAGTGGGTTATACGAATTGGGAACTCTCGGCCGATCGTGCGAACGCCGCCCGGCGCCTGATGGGGGAAGACGGGTTGCGGCCGAACCAGGTAATGCAGGTGCGCGGCTTCGCGGACCAGGATCTCCGCGTCCCGTCGAAGCCGTTTGACCCTTCCAATCGCCGCGTTTCGGTCATCGTCCAATACCGGAACGCCCAGCCGGTATCAGCCAAGGCCCAGCCTCCGCCGCAGCATTAGGACGGCGTTTCCGCACGCCGCTTCCGCAATTCGGCAAGCCTTTCCGAGATACGCTGCTCCACGCCGCGATTCGTAGGCTCGTAAAAGTGAGTGCCTTTCAGGCGCTCCGGCAGGCAGTCCATCATATTGATGGCGTCCTCGAACTGGTGCGCGTGCTGATAGCCCTTCCCGTAGCCCCACGCCTTCATCGCACGGGTTGGCGCGTTGCGTAATTGCATGGGCACGGGCTCCGCGCGATGGGTTCGTATGTCCTCCATAGCCGCGTTGAGAGCGCGGTAGGCCGCGTCGGACTTAGGCGCCAGCGCCAGATAGATGGCGGCCTGGGCGAGGCCCTGGTCTCCTTCCGGGTCTCCCAGAAAATGCACGGTCTGCATGATGGCGATGGTTTGCTCCACCGCGCGCGGGTCCGCCATCCCGATGTCCTCAATCGCCATGCGCACCAGGCGGCGCGCGATATACATGCGGTCTTCGCCGCTTGCCAGCATGCGCCCGAGCCAGTAGAGGGCCGCGTCCACATCGCTCGAGCGTACGGACTTGTGCAGCGCGGAAATCAGGTTGAAGTGCTCTTCGCCGGACTTGTCGTAAAGCAGGAGCTTGCGCTGCAGGACATCTTCGATCGCGGTGGGTGGAATCTCGCCGCTGTCCGCCGCCGCTGCCGCCAGCTCCAACAGATTGTATGCCTGACGCGCGTCTCCGTTGGATTGAACGGCGATCTGTTCGAGCAATTCCGGGGCCGCTTTCACACCCAGAACCGGCAGGGCGCGTTCGAGCAGGCCGGCAATCTCGGCCTCCGTCAGCGCGCGCAGAGCGTAGACTCTGGAACGCGAAAGCAACGCCGAGACAACCTCGAAGGACGGGTTCTCCGTCGTGGCCCCAATCAGAATGACATCGCCACGCTCTACATACGGCAGAAAAGCGTCCTGCTGAGCCTTGTTAAACCGGTGAATCTCGTCGATGAAGAGAACCGTGCGGCGCCCGTGCCTGCGATTGCGCTCGGCGCCAGCCATCACCTCCTTGATTTCCTTAATGCCGCTCAGCACCGCGCTGAACGGGACAAAATCGCACTTCGTCGCCTTGGCAATCAGCCGTGCGAGGGTTGTTTTTCCCACGCCCGGAGGCCCCCAAAGGATCATCGAGCTGAGTTGATCGCGGTCAATTTGCGCCCGCAACGGCTTGCCGGGGCCGATCACGTGCTCCTGCCCGACGTAGTCTTCCAGTTTCTCCGGGCGGAGACGTTCGGCGAGCGGACGTTCCGTATCGGGGGCGGACGCGCCGGCGAGAGGCGCCAAAGGGTCGGATTCAAAGAGGCTCATGGTGTTCTCCCGTCCGTCCTCTGCCGGCGCGCCTCATAGAGCAGGATGGCGGCGGCCGTAGCGGCGTTCAGCGACTCCACTCCCATGGTAGGAATACGGACGGCATTCGACGCAAGGGCGATGGAGGGCCGGACCCCCCGCCCTTCCGAGCCAATCACGAAAACCGCCGGGCCGCGAAAATCGCATTCGGACACGCTGCGCGACGCGCGAGGCAGCGCCGCGTAGACCGGTAAGTTTCGCGTCCGGATTTCGGCAAGAACGGCGGCTTCCTCGGCGGTCAGAAACGGCAGGCGAAACAGCGACCCCGCCGAGGCCCGAACGGCTTTCGGATTGAACGGGTTCACCGAGCCTTTCAGGAAAATGGCTCCGCTTGCTCCAAACGCTTCCGCCGTACGAAGCATGACGCCGGCGTTTCCCGGATCCTGCACCCCATCGAGAATCAGCGCGAGCGGCGTTTCAGGGAAAATATCGTCGAAACGCCAGGCGCGGGTCTTTACCAGCGAGACAATTCCCTGGCTGTTTTCGGTAGCGGAGATGCCGCGAAACAGCGTCTCGGGAAGAGTAATCACCCGGACGCCCGGCGGCGGGTCCACGGCAATACCCTCGGCCGCGAGCACCGCCTCAATCGTGCAGTTCCCGCGCCGCGCCTCGGCGAGAAGGTGCGGGCCCTCGGCGACGCAACAGCCGCTTTCCGTCAACGTTCCTTTCCGGACAGCCTGGCGCACGTCCTGGATCAAAGGGTTTCGCGCGCTGGTGACGGAGGCCATAAGAGAATCGTAAACGGAAACAGTCCAGCGGGAAGGCGGGCGCGTGAGATAAAGTCGTATTGGTCGCCGGGCCAGATTGCCGGCGTAGCCATGAAACGTTCCCTGCTAGCCGTCTTTCTGCTAGCGGCGCTCCTTGGTTCGATTGCGGTTGGGGTTACGCTCACCCACATTGCGGGTGAGATCGAGAAGCAATCCAATATGGACGAGGCCCGCCCGGCGGACATCATCGTTGTGCTCGGCGCCGCCGAATACCGCGGCAAGCCTTCGCCGGTGCTGGAGGCGCGGCTGAACCATGCCTTGTGGCTTTACCGCCGGCATTTGGCGCCGCTTCTGCTTACGACGGGCGGGTCGGGCGGCGATCCTGTGTTCACCGAGGGCGCCGTGGGACGCGCTTATCTGACCGCCAAAGGCGTGCGGCCGGAAGCGATCGTCGTCGAAGAGGAAGGCAGCACCACGGTGCACAGCATCGCTGCGGTCGCCGAGATCATGCGGCGCATGAATCTCAAATCCTGCATCGTGGTGAGCGATGGATACCACATCTACCGGGTGAAAAAGATGCTGGAGTTCCGTGGCCTGGACGTCTACGGTTCGCCGCGTCCGTCGAACGAAACGGGATGGCGGGCGAAGTGGCTCTATTTCCGCCAGGCCGTGGGCTACGCGCTCTGGCGCATCGGGATTCCGGTCTGAGGCGAGGTCAGCCGCTCCTTTTCCGCGCGGCCTGACCCTCAATGGATGCCAGCAGGTCGCGGAAGAGTTCGCCGGTCCGGGGATCGCGCAAATCCGGGGCGATCTCGACCAGGGGGGCCAGAACGAAGCGGCGATGGATCATGCGTGGATGCGGAAGCTGCAGAGCCGCGGAGTCGATGATCGTCTCGCCCAACAGGAGGATGTCGATGTCGATGAGACGGGGTCCCTTATCGCGAACGCGAACGCGTCCCATGGAAGCCTCGGTTTCGAGCACGGTTCGCAGCAGCGCCTCCGGCTCAAGCGATGTGCTCGCCTCGACCACAAGGTTCAAAAACCAGGGCTGGTCGTATATATCCTGCGGCTCGGTTTCGTAGATGGAGGAGCGGGTTGCGATGGTAACTGCCGCTTCGTCCAGGCGCCGGATGGCTTCGGCGAGGTTGCGTTCGCGGTCGCCCAGGTTGGAGCCCAGGGAAAGGTAGCAGGTCATAGCTTAAGAACGGCCAGGCCGGGCTTGAAAACGGCCATGCCGGGCTTAGAAAAGGCCCTGCTGGCCGTGTTCCGGCTTCCGCAAAATGTTGAAGTAATCGAACGCCTGCTGGGCGGCGACGCGGCCTCTTGGGGTTCGCTCGATAAATCCTAACTGAATCAGGTAAGGCTCGTAGACTTCCTCAATCGTCTCCACTTCTTCATCGATAGAGGCGGCAATCGTGTTGATGCCCACCGGACCGCCCCTGTATTTTTCCAGGATCGTCAGCATGATCTTCTTGTCGATCTCATCCAATCCGAAGCGGTCCACTTCAAGAAGATCGAGTGCGATGGCGGCGGTTTGCCGGTCGATATTGCCTTCCGCGCGGACCTGAGCATAGTCGCGCACACGGCGCAGCAGGCGGTTGGCGATGCGCGGGGTGCCGCGGCTGCGACGGGCAATTTCCTCGGCGCCGGCGTTGTCGATCGTCACGTTCAGCAGCGCCGCCGAACGCAGAACGATGCGCGTCAGCTCCGCGGCGTCGTAGGGGTTCAGCCTCAGGACGATGCCGAACCGGCTGCGAAGGGGGGCGCTGAGCAAGCCCTGGCGAGTGGTGGCTCCGATACCTGTGAAACGCGGGATCGGCATGGAATGCGTTCTCGCTCCCGGCCCGGTGCCGATCAGAATATCGAGGCGAAAGTCTTCGAGCGCGGAGTAGAGAATCTCTTCGACGTCGGGCTGGAGACGGTGTATTTCGTCGATAAAGAAGACCTGGCGCGCCTTGATGTTGGTGAGAACGCCCGAAAGGTCCAGTTTTTTTTGGAGAATGGGGCCGGCGGTCTGTTCGAAACCGACGCCGAGCTCCGACGAGATGATATTCGCCAGCGTGGTTTTGCCCAGCCCCGGCGGACCGTAGAGTAAGACGTGGTCCATGGCTTCGCCTCGCTTGTTTGCAGCCTCGATCGCGATGGCCAGGTTTTCCTTCACTTTGGACTGGCCAGTGAAATCCGCGAGGCGTGTGGGCCGCAGCGTAACCTCGATTTGCTGCTCGTCATCCTGCACTCCGGCGGAGACGATTCCGTGATCCCGCATTCGACTACAGGTTAGCGCACGAACTGGAAGGCACGGCGGAAGAGCACTTCGAACTCGTCCGGCGCGCCCGCCGATTTGGCTTTGCGCACGGCCTCTTCCGCGGCCTGCGGTTTGCATTGCATATTCACAAGGGCGGAAATGACATCCCGCTCGACGGAGGAAAACGCGGCCAGTTCCTGACGCGCGTCGCGTCCCGAGGGAGCGGCGAAAAGATCCAACTTGTCGCGCAACTCCAGCACCATGCGTTCCGCGGTCTTTTTTCCCACGCCCGGAATGCGCACCAACTGTTCCAGACGATTCTCCCGGATGGCCGTCACCAGGTCGGCCGTGGGCAATCCAGAAAGGATGGTAATACCGAGTTTGGGGCCGATCCCGCTGACCGAGATGAGCTTCTCGAAGAGCTGTTTTTCCTCCGGCGATAGGAAGCCGAACAGCGAAAACGCATCCTCGCGGACATGGGTGTGGATACGCAGGCGCACTTCCGCGCCCGTCTCGGGGAGGGCGGAAAACGTGGAGACCGGGATCTGCACCTCATACCCCACCCCGCCGGCTTCCACCAGGAGGGTGTTCGGGTGCTTTTCAAGAAGGGTACCGCGCAGATGGCCGATCATGACGCTAGGGTATCGCTTCTTTCCGCCGCCACCAGAGCAGCGTGAGGAGCCCGCCAATGACCGCGCTAGTCAAATTTATTATCACGTCACGCGCGGCTGGGTCGCGGCCCGGGAAAAGGCTTTGCAGGAACTCGCTGCACGACCCCACCAGGAAGCCGAACGCGGCGACCTTCGCCACGCGCTGCAGGGCATCTCCGCGCAGGATGTGCATCATGAAATAGCCGAAGACGCAGAACAACGTAAAATGCACGCCTTTTTCGGCGATCAGGTGCAGGAGCCGGTCGTCTCCCCCCGGGCTGTTCCAGACGGGCAGCAAGTGAGTGCGAACGAATTCGTAAAAGCTTTCGCAACTGCGCGCGGCCATGGAAGTGGAGGAAAAAAAGATCAGCCCAACCCAAAGGGATGTGACAAGAGTCCACTTTTTCTCCATGAGAGCCATCTTTCAGTTTGACACGCGAAGGTGCGCGCAGCGCCGGGGTTGCATACATTGGTCTACATGGCGCGGCGCTTATTTTTTGTGGACACGGTTCGCGGCGGGCACGCCTGGATTACCGGCGAGGACGCTCATCATTTGACGAAAGTGCTCCGGGTAGCGCCGGGGCAGAAATACGAAATCTCCGACAATCGAAATCTGTACCTCGCTGAGGTGGAGACGGCGCGGAGAGAGGAAGTTTCGTTCGCCATTGTGGACAAGCTGGCTCCTCCCGACCCTCCGGCGCACACCGAGCTTTTCGCGGCCCTAATCCGCTTCGAACGGTTCGAATGGATCCTTGAAAAGGCCACGGAATTGGGCGTGCAAGCTGTGCATCCGTTCGTGGCGGAGCGGAGCGAAAAAGGATTGGAGGCGGCGGCCCGAAAGCGCCTGAAGCGCTGGCGCAGGATTGCGCGCGAGGCCAGCGAACAGTCGCGCCGCGTGACGCAGCCTGAAATCCACGAACCGGTGGATGGGCCGCCTTACGGCGTTTCGGCGGATCTACGGCTCATGCTGGATGAATCGACCGATGCTCCGGCCATTCTCGACGCGATACCGGGGGAGCGGAACCCACGGGGCCAGGTTTCATTGTGTGTCGGCCCTGAAGGCGGTTGGACGCCGCGCGAACGAACCGGGATGCAGGAAGCGGGTTGGGTTCCTTCGTCCCTCGGCAAGCAGATTTTGCGCGCCGAGACGGCAGCCATCGCCGCCCTGGCGATTGTAAACGCGGCGTGGCGGGCGCGTGCCGTACCATAGAAAAAGTGCCGGAGAACACCAGAGTTGAGTATGCGGGCCAGCGCCGGATTCGAGAGCGGAACAAGCTGTACTATCGCTTCCTCCACTGGCCGATTTGGATCTTTGTTTTTTTCATTGCTCCCGGCCCGCTGACGTTCGATTTGTTCGCGCACGGTTTTGATTCGCGCATGGGAATCTGGCTCGCGGCGGTGCTCATCGGCACGGGTCTCGCGGGACTGGCGGGGCAGCTACCGGGAGTTGAGCCGCGGCCCTATATTATTCGGTTTACCGAAGACAAGCCAAATCCGTTGTACCGGCGCGTCTGCTACACCTTCGCCTGGAGCGTGGCGGTGACATTCGCGGCGCTGAACCTCGCCGGCCTGATTTACGCGGTGGTTTCGGGCAAGTGGATTCTGCGGCAGATTTACGACGCCGCGTACTTTCCGATGGCGGGCACGTTCTGGTTCCTGGGATTGATCGGCCGGCTGCCGCGCGTGATGGCTTCCACGAAGGGCGAAGGCACGGAGCGCCGGTATTTTTACGGCACGGTCTGGTCGGTCACCACCGCCCAGGTGGTTCTGTTGTTCTTATGGAAACTGCTGCCTCGTACGCATACGACGGACATTTTCAAACTTGCCATCTATTCGGCGCTGCTGATATTCATGGGCTTTCTGGCATACCGCGGGCATCTGCCGAGAACGCGACCGATCGTTCCGGGCGAGCTCGCTGTGGCGGACTGAGGTGGCGCACCGGCTCTACGGCAGCACATGAACCTCGACGCCTGATGCGGCGCCTTTTCCGTGATAAATCCGTTCCGTCGCTTTCTGGAAGTCCGAACGGCGTGCCGCGGCGATGTCGATGAACTTCTGGGGATTCCGGTCGATGAGCGGGAACCAACTGCTTTGCACCTGAACCATGATGCGGTGCCCGCGCCGGAAGGTGTGGTTGATGTCCGGCATGTTGAAGTTCACCTCGGTCATTTTTCCCGGAACAAACGGCTCGGGCTTCTCGAAGCTGTTCCGGAATTTGCCGCGCAGGGGCTCGCCACGCACCAGTTGCTGGTAGCCGCTCATCTGGACTCCCGTGGGGTTTGGTTCGGGATTGGGATAATCGTCGGGATAGACGTCGATCAGCTTGACGATGAAATCCGAATCCGTGCCTGTGGTGGAGACGCGGAGCTTTGGCGAAACCGGCCCGGCCACGGTGACATCTTCTTCGAGCGGATCGGTCTGATAAACCATCACATCCGTGCGGCGTGAGGCGAAGCGCTGATCGCTCACCATGTACTCCTGCGGAACATCCAATGCATAGTAGCCAATGAAAGGCGCTGGTTTGTCGGGATCGCTGACGTATTCATCGAATGAATCGCCGTCCGCGGCGGGAGGATCGAAAGAGAGCTTTCCGCCGGGTTGAAAATACAGCGTCCGCGTGCTTGCGTTTGCCGGCGGCCATGCGCCGTATTGCCGCCAGATGTTGGTGCCGGTTTCAAACACGTAGGCCTTGGGCAGATTCACATCCTCGCTTTTGCCCTTCAACTGCTGCTCGAAAAACGGGAACTGGATATGATCGCGAAAGAATTCCGCGGTCTTCGCCGCGAAGTTCACGCTTCCCAGGCTCTCGCCGTTACCGCGCGCCCATCCGCCGTGAACCCACGGGCCGATCACCAGCGTATTCGTGATGCCGGGATTTTTTGCCTGTATCGACCGGAAGGTGCTGAACGGACCGGCCAGATCCTCCGCGTCAAACCATCCGCCGACGGTCATCACCGCGCACTTGATGTTGTTCAGGTGCGGAGCGAGATTGCGAACCTTCCAGTAATCGTCGTAAGTTGTGTGGCGGACCTGATCGT
>DASZXS010000056.1:0-1612 GCA_035545735.1 Bryobacteraceae bacterium
AACTGCCTCAGCCAGGTCCTGGCGATGTCGATCCGGCGCGCGAACCAGACGTCGCCCTTCTTCTTCGCGTATTCGATGAAGGCGTTGATGGCGGCCGCGCGCCCGGGCTTCCCGCCAAGGCGCTGGTGGATGCCGAGCGACCTCATCTTGGGATATTCGGCCCCTTCGCGATGCAGGCAGTCGAGGGTGGCGACGAGGTAGCGGTAGAGATCGCGCGGCTCCGACATCCCCACCGGCCGGTTGAACTTGGTGTCGTTTATCTCAAGGCTGTAGGGGAGCATGAGCATCGGCCTTCCGGCCTCGCTCACGTAGAAGGGCAGATCGTCCGCGTAGGTGTCGGAGTTATAGACGAAACCTCCCTCTTCCTGGACGAGGGACCGCGTGTTCGGACTTTCCCCGCGCGAATAATAGCCAAGCGGGCGTGTGCCGCAGATCTGCTCAATGGCCGCGATGGCCTTGCGCAAATCGTCCCTCTCGCGCTCGCGGTCGAGAAGGTAGGCTGGCATCCAGCGATAGCCATGGCAAACCGGCTCGTGGCCCTCAGCGACAAGCGCCCGGCCTATCTCCGGTGTTTTCTCCAGGGCCGCCGCGCTGATGAAAAAGGAGGCATGAACGTTCTGGCGGCGCAAAATCTCCAGCAGTCGCCAGAAACCCGCGCGCGTGCCGTATTCGAATGCGCTCTCGCCGCGCGGATCCCGGAAGCCAGGCGGAACTGCATATCCCTCTCCGCCTGGTTCCCCCCGGTCATCCCCGTAAAGCGGCGAACGTTCGGCGCCCTCCTCGACATTGATCACGAGGGAGACCGCAACCTTTGCGCCGTTCGGCCACACCACCTTGGGAGGTGTCTCGCCATAGCCCACGAAATCACGCGGCGGGCGCTGCACCGACGATTGAGCCACGGCGTTCAAGGTGCTTTTTCCGTCCATAATTTTGCTATCTCACCCCGGGTCATGAAACGGACGCCCGCCTGCGTTGTCGCGCTGGCGAGAAACTGATGGATCTGCTCCGCCTTGGAGGGGCGTCCCGAGATTCTGGGCCGCAGCGCCACAGGCAAGATTCGAGCGACCGCGCCCGCTTCCGCCAGCAGCCAGCCGAGGCTGTCGGACATCGAATTGAGAAAATTGGCTGGATTGGTGAAGCCGGAATTGTTCGGCAGCGGCCAGAACTTCTCGTCCGAATTGTCGAAGGTGTTGGGGACTACGAGCATCGGCCCGGCAGCGGTGCCAGCCCAGTAGGGCAGATCGTCCGCATATCCGTCGCAATCGTAAGCGAAGCCCCCCACCCGCACGAGCTGTTCGCGAGTCGAGGGGGTGGGGACACGGCTTACCCAGCCGACCGGCTCCACCCCACAGTATTCGCGAACCGCGTTGCGGCTCGACTCGATCTCACGCCGCTGATCCGAATCCGAAAAGCCGTGGTACGGCAGGTAACGCCAGCCGTGGCAGGCCACTTCGTGGCCTAGTTCGACCAGCCGGCGCCCGAGAAGGGGGTTGCGGGATAGCGAGCGGCCGCAACAGAAGAAGGTCGCCTTGACGCCGAAGGTCGAGAAGATGCGCAGCAACCGCCACACGCCGCATCGCGCGCCGTATTCAAAGAATGATTCGACAGCGAA
>DASZXS010000057.1:0-42842 GCA_035545735.1 Bryobacteraceae bacterium
CATTCGGGTCGTAACTTGGGTGGGGTGCGGCTTCTTCGCTGAGAATCGGCTATAGCAGGATTGTGCCCAAATCTGTGCCCACCCCACACATAGAAGGCTTGGTCGCGGTTGCGAGTATTGCGGTTCCAGGGTGGCGTTAGCGATTGGAAACTAGCAACGTTTGGGAATTGCGGGCAATGATTGTGCCTACCGCTAAATTATTGATTCTTCGTGCGTTCACGATTCGTAATCAGCAGGTCGCCGGTTCGATCCCGGCGGGTGGCTCCAGAATTTCAAGCAGTTAGCTTTCTCTTCTCCGAAAAGTTGGGTTCAATTGGATTCAGTTCGCGGGCTGTCCTGAATCCGCGGGCGCCTTCTTTAGCAGATGGTCGAGCGATTCGACCGCTACTCGGACACTCTCCGGCACCGACTTGATGTAATGCTCGAGCGTGGTCGCCGAGGAGCTGTGGCGCAGGTGTGCCTGTAAGTCTTTCACGGTCGTGAGTTGCGCCATATAGGTGGAGCACATGTCCGGGCATCTGGTGCGTGACGCCCTTGATTTGTGCCCTCTTGCCCGCCTCTTTGAGCACGCGGAAAAGGAAATTGTTCGTGTTGATGGCCGTCCCACGTGAGGATGGAAAGATAAAGCTGTACGGCAGGACGATCTCGGCGGCCGTACGCCAGAATTCGAGTTCTTTTTCGATCGAGACCAGGAGCCAGACCGCTGCATCGCTGCCTTCGGTCTTGGTTTCAACCTCTATGCCATGGACAATCGCCGTATCGATGCGCAGGCTATTGCCTTGCTTGTCGTTCCAGCGTAGCCTTTCGACGTAATCTCTTCGTTCCATCACAAGCCGAAGTAGCCAGCGGTAGGCCTTCGTTTCAGATCAGAACGGAATTTTCACGATCAGGTTTGTCCAGTCATCGGCTCGGCCATCTGCCCAAATCAGAGTCAGGGTTTCAATAACCTCGGCGATCGAAGCGCTCTGAGGAATTACGAGAATCACTCCTGGGCTCGTTCCGCCAGACGCGACGAACGAGGCAAGCGCTGCTGGCATCGTTCGCTTGTCGTGGCTTACGAGAATTCGGGACTGAGCCGCCGCGAGGCGTAGAACCGCCTCGTCGTCGAGGTTGTCCAGCCGGGCTGCCTGAGCGGTTTGAAAATCGATGCGCGGCTCCCGGCGCAATACCGCGTCGACGATAATCCTTTTCAGGTCGTTGTCCGCCTAAAAGCGAATGCTCAATGTTTCGCGAGATCCTGCGTGCCGATCTCATGCCGAGCACGCTCCAGACGGGCGTACAGTTCGGGGCGACTTGCGCTCAGCGGCGGGACGGAGCGCTCGATCTCCGCTTCACCCTCGCGAATGTTGACGTCGACTTCCTGCTCATGAGCAAGGTAGAAGGTGATCGCCCCGTACACCTGCTCCAGGGTGAGAGAAGAGAAGTTCTGACGAATGGTTTCCGGCGAATCTCCGGCCTTGAAGGAATATACGATGGAGTCGAGGGACACACGCGTGCCGGCGACGTAGAAGCCGCCGTTGCGCTGTTCGATGTATTCGCTTCGCTCCATGTTTCCAGTATAGAAGTTTCAGCCAAAAGGCGCTGTTACCTCCCCGGAACTCGGATTCAAAATCGGATTCAATACCGGCCAATCACGCCGAATCCGCGTTTTTCGGCGGTGGGCGACGAATCGTACTGAAACCCACTGGAGTTTTTGTCTTTGGCGCACGGGCTAGACGAGGCGCGCGAGATGGTCCTGCCCGCTGTTGCCTTCCGCGCGAATGCTCCCATCGAAGACATATCTAGATGCGGCTCGCGCATTCCGACGCGGAACGCTCCCTACCGGGCATTGATGCAATCGCCCTGGCCTTGCGACGCAGCGCGCGGGACGCACGCGCATTTCTAAATGGCTATTGGCGCCCCGACGAAGGTGCTGCTGCGGTACGAATGTCGTCGGGCACGGGTAAGGTGAACCGGACAGGCGTGCCCGGCATCGGTCAAATTTTGCTTGCCTTTGAATTACACCTTATGGTGTAATTTCAACGTGGATCAGCTCTCCGATGTCATGACCGCGATTTCACACCCGGCTCGGCGGGCCATTATCGGGCAGCTGGCCAGCGGACCCGCCAGGTTCCTGGATATCGCGAAGCAGTTCGATACGGCTCTGAACGCGGTGACCAAACACCTCAAGATGCTCGAAAGGGCCGGGCTCATCGAGCGCCGAAAGACCGGACGCGAAGTGTACATCACATTAAACGGCGAGCCTCTCAAGAAGGTCGCCGTATGGGTTCACGAGTACGAGCGGTTCTGGAACGAACGCCTCGACGAGTTCCAGCAATATTTCAAGGAGAAACAAAGTAAGGAGAAGAAACGATGAAAGAACCGTTGAAGACGCTGGAAATCACGGTGGAGCGCACAATACCTGCTCCGGCGGATGAAGTCTTCGATGCATGGCTGAATCCAAAGATCCCCGGCAATCCTTGGAATGCGGCCGAGAAGTTCAGCCTGGATCCGAAGGTGGACGGGCTCTTCTATTGGCACCTCAAGGGGACATCCCACTATGGCCGGTTCACGAAGGTGGAGCGACCAGGGCTGGTTCAGCATACCTGGGTATCGCCGAACACTCTGGGTCAGGAATCGATGGTTACTGTGACCTTCAGGAAACAGGAAGACAACACCGTGATGACGCTCGTTCATTCGGCGCTCCCGGACACGGATGGCGGAAGAAGCCATGAGAAAGGTTGGAACTACTTCTTAAGCATCTTTGCCGAACAATGTCCGGCGGGAAAGGAACTCGTATGAATTCACTCAGCGGCACCATGCCGGAGACTCGCGGATACGCGCCTATCAACGGTCTCGAGATGTATTACGAAATCGAGGGAACCGGTAATCCGCTGGTCTACCTCCCGCCAGTATTTGGATTCGCAGGTTTGAAATCATTTGCTGCATTGACTCAAAGCCATTCAGTAATCACTGTCGATTTCCAAGGGCATGGTCACACGGCGGATATTCCAGAACGTCCGATCACATTGGAGCAAAATGCCGAAGACGTAGCCGGCCTGTTGAAATATCTTGGAATCGCCAAGGCGGATTTCTTTGGTGAGAGCTACGGCGGAGTGATAGCCACTATGCTCGCGCTTCGCCACCCTGAGCTTGTCGGCCGCGTGGCTACATACGGAGCGACTTTCGGCCCTCCGCAAGCGGCGCACAATGTTGAGATGCTTCGGTTTGACCACCCGCCCACGCCTGATTCCAGATGCTTCCAGTTTCAGAGGGAGGCCTACAAAAGAGTAGCTCCAAGCCCTGACTACTGGCAAATATTTTGTGGCAAGGTTTTACGCATCGGGTGGAAAGGATTCTCGGACGAGGAACTGGCTTCAATCCAAGCGCCCGTTCTCATCGCACTCGGCGATCACGATTTTGTTCGCCTGGAACACGCCATCGATGCCTTCCGGCGAATTCCCAACGCAGAACTTGCGGTGATCCCCGACGCGGGGCATTTTGCTCTGTTCTCCGAACACGAGAGAGTGATTCCGGCAGTAGAGCACTTCCTGGCAAAACCAGGAAATAGAATCCCCATTGCAACTGCTGAAGCAGGCTATCGCCCGGGTGAAACCAGATAACAGAGAAGTGCCGTCTTTCTGTTGAGCACCGGTCACAAACGGAGCGTATTGATCAAGGCCGTCAGTGCGGCAGGCTGCTGCCGGCGGCTCGGGTAGTAGACGAAGAATCCAGGGAACGGTTGACACCAGTCCTCCAACACGCGGATCAGTTCCCCACTCGCGAGTTCCGGTGCAACGCGCTCGTCCGACACGAAGGCAAGGCCGACGCCATCAATCGCCGCGCGGATTACAGTCTCCACATCATCAACGATCAGAGGTCCGTTCACCGCAACCGACAGGGATTTCTTTCCTTTGTCGAATTCCCACCGGTAAACGCCGGCCGTTCCATGGCGGAAATTGATGCAGCGATGCTTGAGTAAATCGTGCGGCGTTTTAGGCTTGGGGTGCGACTTAAAATACGAGGGCGCGCCCACGATTGCCGCCCGGTGGTCCTTCGACACCCGGACGGCGATCATGTCCTTTTGGATGTATTCGCCGAAGTGAATTCCTGCGTCGAAGCCACCGGCCACGATATCGAGCCGGCTATCGTCAGCCGTGATATCGAGAATGACGTCGGGATAATCGCGGGTGAACTTCGCCAGCTTCGGCCCGAGTACGGTAGTTCCGGCAAGCCGGGGTATGAGCAGCCGCACGCGGCCTGCGGGCTTGTCGCGTAACCCGGAGAGCTGGTCTATGGCGTCCTGAACCTCGGCGAGCGCCGGGCGCAAGCGCGCAAGGAGCCGCTCTCCCGCTTCGGTGGGGGATACGCTGCGCGTTGTACGCGAGAGCAGACGCACACCGATATCTTCCTCCAGACCACGCATCGCATGACTCATCGCCGAGGGGGAAACGCCGAGCCGCTTGGCGGCGCGGGTGAAGCTGCGTTCCTCGGCTACGGCGAGAAAAGCGGCCAGGGTGCTGAGATCGTTGCGTCCCATTGGTGAATCCTGCTCACAAGGCTTTATTTTTAATACATACTACTCAAAACCCGCCTCCGAGCATACCTTGGAATTGAGGGATGAAAAGAGGTCCAATGCGACGGGATCGAAGACTCATAAACGAAGGGGAAGTGACGAACATCCATATCGCCCGGAGCGGGTCGCAGCCGTCGAGGGAGGGACAGTCCGAGTACTTTACCGGATCTGTCCGCGTGGACCCGCTCCTCCAGGTTGAAGAGCCGTCACGGATGGCTGGGGCGCGTGTAACATTCGAGCCCGGCGCACGGACGGCCTGGCACACGCACCCTTTGGGCCAGACGCTCATCGTCACTGCGGGAACCGGCTGGGTGCAGCAGCAGGGTGGCCCAATTGAAGACTTCCGGGAAGGCGACGTCGTCCGAATTCCTCCGGGGGTCAAGCACTGGCACGGCGCGACACCCACAACCCGCATGACGCACATCGCGCTTCAGGAGCAACTCGACGGAAAAGTCGTCGAGTGGATGGAGCATGTCAGCGACGGGCAGTACCGGCGCCCTTGAACAACCAGTCCAGGAAGAAAGGACCTAACAGTTATGCGAGGAGCAGTTCTATACGGAGCGCGTGACATCCGCTTTGAAGAGCGTGACGACCCCAAGATTGTCGAACCGACAGACGCGATCCTCCGCCTCTCGGCGACTTGCGTCTGCGGCTCGGACCTCTGGCCGTACCGCGGCCTGCAGCCGATCGGCGGTCCGACGCCGATGGGGCACGAGTATTGCGGATTCGTCGAAGAAGTTGGCAGCGCGGTCCAATCGGTCAAGCGAGGGCAATTCGTGGTCGGCTCTTTTGCGACCTCCGACAATACCTGCGCGCATTGCCGGTACGGTTATCAGTCCTCCTGCGTGCACCGCGAGTTCATGCTGCGGGCGCAAGCGCCCTTCCTGCGTGTGCCACAGGCCGATGGGACGCTCGTGCCGACGCCGGGAGGCGCGCCGAACGACGACCTTGTGCCGGGCCTGCTCGCGTGCTCCGACGTTCTCGGCACAGGCTGGTTCGCCGCTGACGCTGCCAACGTGAGGCAGGGCGGTACGGTCGTGGTTGTCGGCGACGGGGCGGTCGGTTTGCTCGGCGTGCTCTCGGCGAGGCAGATGGGAGCGGCGCGGATTATCGCCATGAGCCGCCAAGCCGCGCGCCAGAAACTCGCACGAGAGTTCGGCGCCACGGACATTGTGAGTGAGCGCGGTGAAGAAGGTATCGCACGCATCAAGGACCTAACCAAAGGGATAGGCGCAGACTCGGTGCTGGAGTGCGTCGGCACGCAGGAGTCGATGGCGCAGGCCATCCAGTCGACGAGACCCGGAGGGCACATCAGCTATGTCGGCGTGCCGCATGGCGTCGAACTCCGCGGCGAAGAATTGTTCTACACCCACGTTCACATGCACGGCGGCCCTGCCCCGGTCCGCCGGTACCTGCCCGAACTGATCGACCTTGTTCTGCATGGAACGATCAACCCCGGCAAGGTCTTCGATCTGGCGCTGCCGCTCGATCAAGTCGCAGAGGGCTACCGGGCAATGGACGAACGGCGCGCGATCAAGACGCTGCTGCGTCCGTAACAGCGAGAACCGGGAGCCGCTCCGGTGGGGCCGCAAACCATTACTTGTGAATATTCGGTATTTCGAATATACTGTATCAGGATGAGTGACGCGCTGCGGCGGTTCAAGAGTGAGATTTTTCAGGGCCTCGCCAATCCAACCCGGATTGCCATCGTCGAGCTGCTGCGCGATGGCGAGTTGCCGGCCGGAAAGCTGATCGAAAAGCTCGGGATCGAACAAGCCAACGTCTCACAGCATCTATCGGTCCTCCGCGCCAAACAGATCGTTGTCAGTAGAAAGGCCGGTAATCAGGTTTTCTACTCAATCCGCGACCATGCGCTGATCGAAGTCCTCGATATCCTTCGCCGTTACTTTTACTCCCAGCTCAGCGGCGCGGTGAGCATGCTGAAGGAAGCCGCAAGGCAGGAGCAGAAAGCCCGCACCACCACGCCTCGATGAATGGCCAGGACCATTCCGCGCCGTCGCGGCGGAAAAGCGCACAGGCCGAAGGTCCGTTATGCGCGAGCCGGGAGCAGAAGCTCCGGCAAGCGGTTGACCACATCGCCCATCTGCTTCCCGCGCAGGGCCCAATCGGCGTCTTTATTCACCACAACACGCTCCACGCTTTCGAGCACCTGCGGTTTGAGCGCGCCGTAATCGAAGCGTCGCAACTGTTCGGTACAGAACCCTATATGCCGGAAGCGGCGTACCGAAGGGATCTTGCACGGGGCCGCATTCACATGGACGACATCAAGGCCGTGCTCGAAAGCGAACCGGATGCCGTCATCTTTCCCGGGCTGACGCGCCGGTCGCTGCGCGGCGCCATGATCACGCCGGGCGTGCGCGAATTCGACGGCGCCACAATTGTTTGGCGCACCGAACAGGGCGATCTCGCCCGGGATTTCCGCCACCCTGCGCTGCGCACCCTGTTTGACGCCTGTTTCAAGCGCACGGTGGTGCATGAAGAAGAGCCTCCGCCGCCGCGTCCCGTCGATGAGATCATCCACCCCTGGCTGATCCGGCTGTGCTCCGTGTTTCTGGATCAGGGCGCGGCATATTGGCCCATGCCGTACCGCGAAAAAGGCTTTTACGAATCTGTCCGCATGCTGCTTGCGAAGCGTGGGGGCATGTTTCCGAGGTACCTGCGCGGTCTCGACAAAGAGTTCCGGCGGCAGCAGGAGCATCGCTTCTCCGCAACCGATGCGGTGCTCGATTATCTTGACGCAGAGGGCTTTGCGGAGAACCAATGGGAAGAGATTCTCCGGGCGGAACTGCTCGCCCTCCCGGGCTGGGCCGGGCTGATGCGGAAACTGGAGGAGAGTCCAGGGCTGGCTCCCCACGAATCGCTCCCTTGTTCCCTGATGGATTTTCTGGCCGTGCGTCTGACCATGTCGCATGTGGCTGCCCGCATGGGCGCGGCGGAAAGCGTGCCCCACGAGAACGCGCTCAAGACCCAGGAAAGGCTGCGTCTGAGCCGAACGGCGCGCATCTACGACGCCGCGCGTGTGGTTTCTTTTTCGGCCGCCGAGGTCAACCTGCTGTCCGAAGCCGACTGGGCATCATTCGTCAATGAGGTCAAAGCGTGCAACGGACTCGAACGGCGCCGTATTCTCCATCTGGCGTACGAGCGCTGGCATGAGCGCAACATTCTGCACGGCTTGGCGAGCCATCGGAAATACCGCGGGCTTGCCCGCCTGGAAGGCAGACCACGTGCGCAGGTTTTCTTCTGCCTGGACGAGCGGGAAGAATCGATGCGGCGCGCGCTGGAGGAACTGGACCCGGAAGTCGAGACTTTCAGCGCTGCCGGATACTTCGGCGTCGCTGTGGATTATCAGGGAATCGACGACCTGCAGGGAGCGGCGTTCTGTCCGGTTGTGGTCAAGCCGCGGCACACGGTGCTCGAACAGCCGAAAGCGGAAGACGCAGCGCTGCACGAGAGCCGGCGCTGGCGCAGACGATTGCTGGGGCTGTTGATGCGAAACTCGTTTGCATCCTCGCGGTCGTTAGTGCGCGGGTGGCTGTCGACGAGCGCGCTGGGACTGCTTTCGGCGGTACCGCTGATCGGGCACCTGCTGGCGCCCCGTCGCTACGCGATGCTGCGCGACTGGCTGAACAAGGCCTTTCTTCCCGAACCCCGCACCGAGCTCCGATTCATGAGCAACGCGGCGGAATCGCAGGACGCGGTTGAAGGTCTGCTCATGGGCTTCGCGGCCGGGGAAAAGGCGGAGAGCGTGGCCAGCGTTCTGGGGCCTGCGGGCTTGACGCGTGGATTTGCGCGCCTCGTGCTTCTACTCGGCCATGGTTCGACAAGCCTCAATAACCCTCATGAATCGGCGCACGACTGCGGGGCTTGCGGTGGACGCCGCGGCGGTCCCAACGCCCGGCTCTTCGCTGCGATGGCCAACCGTTCCGAAGTGCGTCTTCTCCTGCGCGAACGTGGTATCGATGTTCCGGATGACACCTGGTTCATCGGGGGATATCACGACACCTGTAGCGACGACATTGTACTGTTCGACCTCGATACTGTTCCGGCCACACATCATGGCGATCTGGAGAGCATCCGGAAGTCGCTCGACCAGGCCCGCGCAGATGATGCCCACGAGCGCGCGCGCCGTTTTGAATCGTGTCCGTCCGGGGCGGACCCGGCGGAGGCGCTACGCCATGTCGAGGAACGCAGCGAGCATCTCGCCCAGCCGCGCCCCGAATACGGGCACTGCACCAACGCGGTCTGTATTGTCGGGCGCCGCAGCCTGACGCGGGGACTCTTTCTCGACAGGCGCGCCTTCCTCGTTTCTTACGACCCGCATCAGGATGCGGACGATCGCAGTCTTTCTTCGTTAATGGCCGCCGTCGTTCCGGTCTGTGCGGGCATTAGCCTTGAATATTACTTTTCCTTTGTCGATAACGAGCGCTACGGCAGCGGTACGAAACTACCGCACAACGTGACCGGCCTCGTGGGCGTTATGGACGGCCACGCCAGTGACCTGCGAACCGGCCTGCCCTGGCAGATGGTCTCCATCCACGAACCGGTGCGCATCCTTTTCGTGGTCGAGACCACACCGGAACGCCTGGACCGCGTCATCGAACGGAACCCATCGCTGAAGCAACTGGCCGCGAACCGCTGGATCCGCATCGCAACAATCCACCCGGATTCCGGCCACGTGCATGTACGGAGGGATTCCGGATACGAAGAATTGCAAGGTCCCTTGGAACGTCTGCCAGTGGCGCTTTCTTCCGCCGAATGGTATGGGGGCAAAATCGAACATCTTCCCATGGCGTGGATTCCCACTGGCGCGGGAGGCAGAGTCGCATGAGCCCGGCGCAGGCGGCTCTCGTGTTTGCCGTCATGGCGCCCGGCGGGCTGTTTTGCCTGCTTGGGCTGCTGTGGCTGCTCGGCTGGGTCCCGTCCGAGCGAATTTTGTCCCGCTTCACGGGGCTCACGTTTGGAGCGTGCGTCCTGGCGATCGGAGGGCTCTTGTGGACGACAGCGGCCACCGGCGGCGGCGTTATCCTCGTGACTTTCGGAAGCTGGTTTGCCGTTCATGAGTACAGCTTCCCACTGGTCCTGATGGCGGACAGCCTTTCTCTTCCGTTCCTTGCGATGACTGCTGTGCTCTCGGGGCTGATCGGCCAGTTTTCAGCGACCTATCTGCACCGCGATCGCGGCTTTTTCCGGTTCTTTCTGCTATTGCATCTTTTCGCGTTCGGATCTCTGCTGGCATTTGCGGCGGGCTCGTTCGAGCTGCTCGTCGCCGGTTGGGAACTGGTGGGAATCACGTCGGTGCTTCTGATCGCGTTTTTTGATCAGCGTCCCTCCCCGGTGGAGAACGGCCTGCGCGTCTTCGGCATCTATCGCGCCTGTGACGTCGGTTTGCTGCTGGGAGTGTTCGCGCTGCACCACTGGGCTGGAAATGCTTCGTTCAGCGCAGGCATGCCGCGGCTTGCGGGAACGCAGCCGACCATCGTTTGCCTCTTGTTCCTTCTTGCAGCGGCCGGAAAGGCAGCGCAGATTCCGTTTTCGGGGTGGCTTCCCCGGGCCATGGAAGGTCCGACGCCTTCGAGCGCCATCTTCTATGGCGCGATTTCGATTCACGCCGGGGCCTACCTTCTGCTCCGCGCGCAACCGCTGCTCGCCGGGACCCGTGTGGCATCGGTGTGTGTGATCGCGATCGGCGTGGCGACGGCCATTTACGGAAACCTGGCAGGCCGCGCCAGCGCGGACGTGAAGACGTCGCTCGCGTTCGCATCGCTCACGCAGGTCGGGGTGATCTTCGTCGAAATCGGCTTCGGCTGGAAGTCAGTTGCCGTGGCGCACGTTCTCGGGCACGCTGCCGTCAGGACACTGCAGTTCCTGCGCGCGCCCTCGATGCTTCACGATTATCATCGCATGCACTCCGCCGTCGGCCGCGAGGTTTCACACGGGCGTACAGAGGACCTGTTACCCGAACCAGTCCGGCTGTGGCTCTACCGGTGGGCGCTCGACCGTGGACATCTGGACTCAGTTCTCGATCGCTGGTTCATCTACCCGCTTCTTCAGATCTCCCGGCTGTTTGGCCGGTTGGACGGAATGGGCATGAGCGCGCAGGCCAAATCGCGAAAAGACGCATTGCTCCCGGTGCGCAGCCCCGCCGGACAGGGAGTCGAGTGATTTCCGGCGCCGGATGGATCGGGGCCGGACCTGCCGCCATCAGTGTCGCGGCCGGCGCACCGTGGCTTGGGGCAATTCTGCTGCTGGCCCGGCGCCGCCATGCGCGAATCGTCGGGTTCACCGCGTCGCTGGTTTCGGTTGCCGCCAGTGTACTGCTCCTGCTGGCAGCGCCGGGTGGTGAATCCTTGCGCGAGGCCCTGATGGTGCTGTTTTCCTGCCTCACGCTGGCATCTACGCTGATGCTGCCGAAGCGCGATTGCGACGCGCCCACCATGGGGGGAATCCTTTTTATCCTCGGAGCCACGCTGGTCGCGTACTTCACCGACAATCTGGCAGCGTTTCTTGCGGGATGGATTCTCACCGCGGTTCCGTTCCTTGTGCGGCCGTGGTTTCGCGCGCCCTCGTGGCGTCCTCGAACGGCCCTTGCGCTGTCCAGCCTCGCTCTTGCTCTGGCGATAGTGCTCATTTCGGCCAGCGGACATGCGCTCTCGATCCAGGCTTTGAAGGGCCAAAGCCCGGGCGGAACCGCGGCATTCGGGCTGCTTGTGGCTGCCGTCATTCTACGCAAGGGAATCTGCCCAGCCCAGGCTTGGGTCGCGGACCTGGCCGAAGGCGGCCCGGCAATTCCCACCGCTCTTCTGCTGAACGGACATTTCGGCGCGTTGCTTGTCGCACGGTTGATCCTGCCGTTGTTCCCGCGGACGGCGGGAAATCTTTTCCCGGTGCTCTCCTGGTTTGCCATGGCAACGGCGCTCTATGTGGCCATACTCGCACTTACGGAAAACTCGCCGCGCCGGCTGCTGTCATTGCTGGCGCTCAGTCAGTCCGCGGCCATTCTGGAAGGTCTGGAAAGCCACACCTCGGAAGGGATCACCGGAGCCCTGGTGCACTGGTTCGTGCTGGCGATCTCGACGATGGGTCTTTTCGGGATTCTCCGGCTGCTGGAGGTGCGCTTCGGCGAGAACCTAACGGTGAGCAGGCATCTTGGATTGGCCCAACACGCGCCGCGGCTGGCCGTGTCGTTCGCGATTTTCGGTCTGGCGCTCGTGGGCCTGCCCGGCACCTTGAGCTTTTGCTCGCAGGATCTTCTGATCCATGGAACATTGATCTCCCATCCGGTAGCGGGCGTCGTCCTGCCCATCGCAACCGCGATGAATGCGGTCAGCGTTTTCCGTCTCTTTGCCAGGCTGTTTTTGGGCAAAAGGCGGACAGGCTTCACCCACATGGCGGATGCTCTGCCCCGCGAGCGCTGGGTTCTGGCCGCCGGGGTACTATTCGTCGTGCTCGGAGGCTTGTTCCCGAATATCATTGTGGCCCAGCGGTCCGCGGAGGCAGATGCCCTGGCGATTCGCGCGGACGCGGCGGCGAAACAGACGTCAGACAGGCGTAGTTCCACGCGGGCCAATCCCTCGCGCGCCATCGCCGGGGTGCGCGGCGGCGGTTTAACTAACGCCAGCTTCAACCACTGACTACCGGCCACCGGAGGCTCCGCGACACTACTCCTGTTTGCTCGCCACCGCGGAGGGGCCGGAGCCGGTTAGTTCGACCTTCCCGAGAGTCTCGATCAACGATCCCGCGATCGCAAACAGTACCGGCCCGAGGACAATTCCCAAAACGCCAAAAACCTGCAAACCTCCCAGCACGGAGAAGAACATCACCAATTCATTCAGGCGGATCCTCTGCCCAACGAGCCTTGGCCGGAGGAAGTTGTCGACCGAGCTAATTACCAAGCCGCCAAAAACCGCCAGGGCGATCGCTCCACCCCAGTTTCCGATCACTAACAGATAAATCGCGCAGGGGACCCACACACTCGCGGCGCCGAACATTGGAATCAGGCTCGCCAGCGACGTGACCAAACCCCAAAGCACCGGCGATGGGACTCTCAATATTGCGAAGGCGAGCCCAGCCAAGGCGCCCTGAATGACGGCGATAACAAGGACGCCATAGATACTTCCGTCGATCACGTCCCCTATCCGCCGGATCAGGGCCTCGCTTTGGGGCCGCTCCAGCGGGAGGAACTCTGGAATTTTGCCAACGAGCCGGGCTCCGTCGCGAAAAAGATAAAACACCGTGAACACGGTAAAAACGAACGATACGATCAGGCCGGTGATATTTCCCGCGAAGCTGAGCGAGAACTTGGCGGCGATTTGGGTGAGCCCTTTGGCGTGCTGCAACAAGGTTTCCGAGAGGTTGCTCAAGTCAAGCTCCAGATACTGGTCCAGCCAGTCCATCACGTGCCGGACCGGCCCGATTCCATTCAGATCGATGCCGCCCTTGAACCGCGCTTGCAGAAGGTTTTTTAGTTGGCCCAATTCGCTCACTCCGAGGGCCGTGATCAGAAGCACCGGAACCAGGATGGTCAAAACCACCAGAAGGCTTGAGAGGAATGCGCTCAAGGAGGGACGCTTCGTGCCGTTCAGCAGACGCTGGTGAACGGGATAAAACGTGATGGCAAGGACGAGCGACCAGGCGATCACGTCCAAAAAGGGACGGAGCACCATGCCGCAAAGGTAAATCGCTCCGGCCGTGGCTCCCAGCAGTATTACCCATTTGAGAGGACTTCTTTTCATGGTTTGTCCACCGCCGGCCTCCCGCCGGACGCTTGGCGGGAAACGATTATATAGAGCATAACCCGGAGTCCGGGGCGCTTGGCTTTCATCTCTCCGCCTCGCGCGTTAGACTGAAGAATTAGAACCGGCGTGATGGTTCCTTTCAGACTTTCCCCACTCCTTTTATCGGTTCCTCTTCTTGTCGTGCTCTGTGCGTGCGGCCACGATCCTAGCGATCCGGAGCCGTTGGGAGAGGCTTACGCCGGGCCGGCGTCCCTGGAGTTGCGGCAGGACATCAGCCGCCGCGCCCGGGTTTCCGGGATTGCCAAACACGGCGATCGCCTGGAGGTACTGGAAGCAAAACGTAGATTCGTCCGAGTGAAGACCCCGCAAGGGCAGCAGGGCTGGGTGAACGTGGGTACTCTCATCAGTTCGGATCAGATGAAGGATTTGCGCGCCCTCGCCGATTATGCCAGGCAGTTGCCGTCCGAGGGCAAGGCGACGTCGTTCGAAATGGTCAACGTGCACATCGAGCCGAACCGGCGCGCGCCAAGTTTCAGCCAGCTTCCGGAAAAGTCCACGGTCGAGATCGTCGGCCGGAAGGTAATGCCGCGCACGCAGGACGCGCCGCCCGTCATGTCCTTTCGGCGCAAAAGAACGCCGCGCCGCCCGCCTCCCAAGAAGAAGCCGGTTGGCATCAACCTGTCGCCGCCGCCCCCTCCAGGCCTTCCGGAGAATTGGATCGCGTTATCGAAGAGTCCCGAAATCAAGGAGCCTCCCAAAAGCCCGGCGGAGGAATTGCAAGACCGGCGACTACAGCGGCTCCGCAAAAAAGAAGAGCCCGCCGTGGATGACTGGAGCCTGATTCGCATGAAGGACGGCTCCGCGGGCTGGGCCCTCTCACGGATGCTGAGCATGGCGATCCCCGATGACGTTGCCCAGTACTCCGAAGGCCAGCGGATTACCTCGTACTTCTCTCTCGGCGATATTCAGGACGAGGAGCATGGGCTGAAGAGTCACTGGCTTTGGACCACCATGAGCGGGGTTCGCTCCGACTGCGATTTCGACGGATTCCGGGTTTTTATCTGGAACCGCCGGAGGCACCGGTACGAAACGGCGTACCGGGAGAGGCATCTCATCGGGCAATACCCGGTGCGGGCGAATCTGGACGGTAAGACCGGGACGTTCGCTCTCATCACGCAGAACGATGACGGCAAATGGGTCCGTCGAACTTTTTTCCTGGACGGCTACCAGGTGCGCAAACTCGGCGAAGAGCCGTTCGTGCCCGGCGAGACGCCGGCCGCGCAAGAAGCCGAGGCGAAGGCCGCGGAAAGAGCCGCAAAGTCCGGCTGGTTTTCGTCCTTCAAACAAAGAGTCCAAAAATTGTTTAAAAAATAGAACGGTGACTACAAATTCTACTCCGGCGCTGCTGGATTTCCGGCGCGTCTCGGTTATGCGCGGAACCCGGCTGGCGCTCGACGAACTGACCATCCGGATTCCATACGGCGAACACGCCGCCATCCTCGGTCCCAACGGCAGCGGAAAATCGACGCTCATCAAAGCCATTACGCGCGAATGCTACCCGCTGATCCGGGAGGGTTCGAGCATGACTATTCTCGGCCGCTCCCGCTGGAACGTCTTCGAACTGCGGCATGAGATGGGTATCGTTTCAAACGATCTCGCGGCGGCCTGCGCGCGCAATATCACCGGGACGGAAGCTGTCCTCTCCGGCTTCTTCAGCAGCATCGGAGTCTGCCCTCAGCACGCGGTCACCAGGGCAATGCGAGAGAAGGCCGCCGAGACGCTGGCCCTTCTGGAAATTTCTCATCTCGCCGGGCGTTACATGAATGAGCTGTCGTCTGGAGAAGCGCACCGCGTTCTGATCGGACGCGCGCTGGTGCACAGCCCGCGCGTTCTTCTGCTCGACGAGCCTTCCAACTCGCTTGACCTCTTCGCGCAGCAGGAGCTTCGCACCATTCTCCGCAAGCTGGCGCGCTCGGGACTAGGAATTTTGCTGGTAACGCATCAGCTTTCCGATATCATCCCCGAGATTGAGCGCGTCATCCTGATGCGAAATGGACGCGTGTTCCGCGACGGCGGCAAAGCCGAGAATCTGGCCGCGCCGGTGCTGACGGAACTCTTCGGACTGCCGGTAGATTTGGCGCGCCGGGACGGCTATTTTCACGCCTGGTAACCCGCAAGCGGATATACTGTAGCTTCCCATGAAGAAACTCCTGCGCCTCACAGCGCTTCTTTCGCTCTGCGTGTGTTCACAAGGGATGGACACACTCGACCTTCGTGACGCTTCGATCGTGCTTCCTCCCGGAGCACCGACGCCACAAAAGAAAGCGGCGCAAACGCTGCATGAAGAGATTGAGTCCCGTACCCAATTGCGGCTGCCGGTCGTGGAGCGATGGGATGGCCGCAGCTCCGCGATCGTAATCGGAACACCGGCGGAATTGCGAAAGATCGCGCCAAAAGCCGCTTCGGGAATGAAAGCTTCCGGGAAAGCCGAAGGGTTTCATCTGACTACCTCGCGTGACGGGGAGCCGCTGGTGCTCATCGCCGGCGATGACGACCGCGGCGTGCTTTTCGGCTCGGGCTACCTTCTTCGCCATCTTGATATGTCGCGCCAGCACCTGAGCCTGGAGAGCGGGCTGGACGTTGTGACGGCGCCAAAGTTTCCGGTGCGCGGACATCAACTGGGCTACCGCCCGAAAACGAATTCCTACGACGCATGGTCGGCTCCCATGTGGGAGCAATATATTCGCGAGCTCGCCATTTTCGGCACAAACACGATCGAGCTGATCCCGCCGCGCTCCGACGACGCCCCGGATAGCCCTCTTTTCCCTCTTCGCCAGATCGACATGATGGTCGAGATGTCGCGCATTTGCCAGGAGTACGGGTTGAACGTCTCCGTTTGGTATCCGGCCATGGAAAAGGATTATTCCGATCCGCAAACGCTCGAAAAAGCGCTTCACGATTGGGGGGAAGTGTTCCAAAAGCTTCCGCGGATCGATGAGGTTTTCGTTCCCGGCGGCGACCCGGGGCATACCAAGCCAGGGGTGATGTTTACCCTGCTGGAAAAGCAAACCGCGAATCTGCATAAATACCATCCGCGCGCCACCATGTGGATGTCGCCGCAGGGCTTCGACAAAGCCTGGATGGAGGAATTTTATGAGCTGACCGGACGGCAGCCGGCTTGGCTGAGCGGGATCGTTTTTGGACCGCAGTTCCGCGACAGCCTGGCGGAAATCCGGGCGCGCGTACCGAAGAGATACGCCATACGTTTTTATCCGGATATCACGCACAGCTTGCATGCCCAGTTTCCGGTTCCCGGTTGGGACGCGGCGTTTGCAAGCACAGAAGGCCGCGAGACCATCAATCCCCGGCCGCGCGGCGAAGCGGTGATCTTCCACGCGTTTGCGCCGGTTTTCAACGGTTTTGTCACCTATTCCGAAGGCTGCAACGACGATGTGAACAAGATTGTGTGGAGCAGCCTCGGTTGGAACCCGAACCAGAAAGTGGAAGACATCCTGCACGAGTACGCGAGCTTTTTTATCGGTTCCGGCATGGCATCGGCGTTCTCGCAAGGGCTGCTGTCGCTGGAGCAGGATTGGAGCGGGCCGCTGTTGTCGAATTCTTCGGTGGATACGACGATCGCCCAGTTTCAGGAGATGGCCCGCATCGCGACGCCCTGGCAGAAGCTGCGCTGGCGTTTTCAACAGGCGCAGTATCGTGCTCATTACGATGCGTTTCTCCGGAGCCGGTTGATCTCGGAAACCGCGCAGGAAAACGCCGCGATGGGCGAATTGCGGAAGGCCGGGTCCACCGGTGCGCTGGCCGCGATTCAGGCGGCGGAAGAGCAGCTCAAACCGCGGATCAGCGAGGACGCCGCGCAGTATCGCGCCCGCGTCTTTGAGCTGGCGGAAGCGCTGTTTCAGAGCGTGCGCATGCAGCTCAGCGTGCCGCGCTACAACGCGATCGGACTTCGCCGCGGCGCCAACCTGGATGCTATCGATTTTGCCTTGAACAATCGCGTCTGGCTGGAGAATCGGTTCGCCGAGATCAAAGCCGCCGGCTCGGAGAGCGCCCGCCTTGAAAAAATTAGTGCGATTCTAAACTGGACCAATCCCGGCCCCGGCGGATTTTACGACGACCTCGGAAACCCGGCGCAACAGCCGCATCTGGTGTTAGGCCACGGCTTCGATCGGGATCCGGAGTTCCGGAATTCCGCGTTGATGGGATTCGGCGGAAAGACTCCACAGGAGGGATGGCGCGTTTCGTGGTTCACCGACGCAGAATCGTTGTTTGACGCTCCCTTGCGGATGCATTACACCGGCCTCGATCGCGGCGCTCGCTATAAACTTCGTGTGGTTTACGGCGGCGATTCTCCGCGGATGCCGGTACGCCTGGTTGCCAACGGGAACATTCAGATTCATGATTACCGCCCCAAGGGCACTGTACCCGAACCCGTCGAATTCGACATTCCGGCGGAGGCAACGCGGGACGGAGAACTGGCGCTCGAATGGACGCGGACGCAGGGCGCCGGCGGAAGCGGGCGCGGATGCCAGGTCTCGGAGGTATGGTTGATTCGAATGGAGGAGAAATAGGGATGTCTGGCTGGCGTAATCCGGTGAAGGCGCGCCTCGAAACAGGCGAGGCGGTGGTGGGCTTAACGGTCACCACGAACAATGTAGAGGCGGCGTCTCTGGCGGCAACGCTTGGATTTCATTTCCTGTGGTGTGAAATGGAGCATTCGCCGCTTTCACTCGAGACGCTGCGCGGCATTGTAATCGCGGCGCGCGGGCTTCCGGCGGCGGTTTTCGCGCGCGTGCCGGTGGTGGATCTCTGGACCGCGAAGAGGGTTTTGGACCAGGGGGTGAGCGGTGTTGTTTTTCCGTTCACTTCGACCGCGGAACTGGCCAAGCGAGCGGCGGAGGCGTGCCGCTACCCACCGCGCGGCAAGCGCGGGTCGGGAGCGGGGCTGGCAATAGAGACTTGGCCGGAGCCGCTGGATTATTACAACTCGGCGGACGAGAATATCTTGACCGTTGTGGTGATCGAGGAAGCCGCCGCGGTGGAGAACATCGACGCGATTGCGGCCACTCCCGGGGTGGATGTGCTTTTCATAGGAACTAGCGATCTCTCGTTTTCTCTCGGATTACGCGGCCGGCAAAATGAGCCGTTGTTGGAGGAAGCCATCGAAAAGGTAGTGGCGGCCGGGAAGCGCCATGGCAAATATCTTGGGCGCCCCGCCGGGACCGCGAAGCTGATTGAATCTCACCGCGAGAAGGGTTTCCAGTTCTTTCAATCGCTCACCGAGTTGGGGTTGATTCGCGCGGGCGCGCGTCAAATTCTGGAGCCCTTGGGAATTAAGCCCATGGAACGCGAGAAGCGGGCGCTCTACTAAGGAGGAGAAAGCGCCCGCCCCACGAGGGGGCGCGGCGCTTTCCGGGCTGAATCAAGGTGAATTAGCGGGTCCGCTCGGGCTGCCGGTCGTCCCGCTTCGGATCGGCTTGGGGGCGGGCTCGATCGGGCTGCGTCCGGTCCGGCTGACTTCTGTCCGGTTGGGCGCGGTCTTGCGGAACTCGCTGCGGTTCGGCGCGCGGCTGGCGCTCCGGTGGAGGTGTATAGGTAGGACGCCGTGGAGCCTGAGTGTCGTTTGGCTGGTAGGAACGCGGCCTTGGCTCGGCCGGTTGGGTGGCCTGTGGGCGAGCCTGTTCCGGCTGCGCTTGCGGAGTCGCGCGCTCCGGCGCCGGCCGGGTGTAGTTTGGCCGTGTTTCCGGGCTCGGCGTCGCGGGCCGCGCGGCATCCGGCGCTCTCTGGGGCCGGGCCTCGGGCGCGGTGTAGTTTGGACGCTGCGGCGTTTGTGTCGCCGCCGGCACTGGCGGAGTCGCGCGCTCCGGCGCTGGCCGGGTGTAGTTTGGACGCGTTTCCGGGCTCGGCGCCGCAGGCCGCACGTCGGGCTGCTGAGGATGGATCTGGGCCGGTTCCATCTGCCGCGGCGCAACCACGGATGGCCGGGAATCGCCGGGGCGGGCCATATTCGGCGGGGCGGGCCGGGCCGCGTTGGGCCGGACGGCTACTGGCCTCGCCTGTACCGGGGCAACGATCCGGACGGGAATCCGTGCCGCGGGCTGGGCTTGGCGCATTTGCTGGATCGCGGCGGGAGCGAGCGGCCGCCCGGGATCCCGGGCGAGCATCGACTGCTGCCGTGAAAACTCGACCGGCGCGGCCGGGGGTGCCCTGCGAGCTACGACTGCCCGCGATAGCACCGCGGCTGGCGGGCGCGGCGCCCGGCCCACTGTGGCGGCGTGAACGCCCAGGACGCTCGAGCGCTGCGGCGTCACCGACGGAGCGGCCATAATGCCGATTTGCCGGACTTGAGCCACCGGAACGACCCGCGCGACACGGCCCAGCGACTGTCCGCTGGCGAATTGGTTCTGCTCCACCGCCATCACCGCCCCACGAATCCCCTGGTTCCTGTAGCTGATGTTGCTGATGTTTGTCCGGTTTGTGATGTAAGTCGTGTTGTAGTAGTTGTTGATCACCGTTCGGTTGATCACCGTGTTTGAGACATTTACGTTCGCGAAGTATCCCGGGCTGACGTGGTAAGTCGGGAAAAACGGCTCGCGCGGTCCCAGAGCGAACCAGCCGACGGCTGCCGCGCCCGCTGCGAAGCCAACCCCGAAGCCGCCTCCGCCGCCGCCGACCCAGGCGACCAGCGCGGGGGCGTAGACCGGCCTTATGGATGCCGGACCGGGACACCATCCCCAGGCGCCACCGATATAGGCCCAGCGTCCGTAGTGAAATGGAGCGAATCCCCAGGAAGCATCGTCAACCCAGGTCCATCCCCAGGGGGAAACCCAGGCCCAATGGCCGTAGCGATAGGGCGCCCAATCGGCGGCGACGGCGGAGGGATACCACACGTCTCCATAATCGGGGGTGCTCGACCACCGGCCATACCCGTCCAAATCGTCGTATCCGGTCACTTCCGGAGAGACATAGCGCGCCGAGACGGACCTATCGCGGCGGCTATCGCGCTGGCCGCTCCAGGTGTCCCATGCGTCCGGCCCCGGCGCGTCGTAGACGTTGTAGCTGATCTGTTGGTCGCCGGTGACGGCCGCTTCCTGCCGTTCCTCCAAGAGGAACGCCTGGCCCCCGCCTGTAATTTCGGCGGAACCGCGCCAGACAATCACCCTCGTGGTTTGAGAATTGGGATCGGCATCAATCCGGTATGCTCCGGAAGCCTGAAGCGTAATGGCGACGTTCGGTGTGTCCACTTCATAGACCTGGCCGGATTCGGGGCGTCGCAGACGGATGGTCAGAGTGCCTTCCGACAGGCTGACCTGCTCAGTTTCATCGTCCAGATTCAGGAACTGGAAAGCGCTGTTGGAATTGAGCCGGTAGGTGGTGGATCCCACCTGGACCTCCGCTCTTCCTCCGTCGCTTACCCATAGTTGATCGCCGGTGGTCAGAGTCCGGTTGAGCGCGGCATCCACCCAATCCTGCACGCCGGCTGGTTGGAAAGAGGCCGGCCCTTCCAGATAACTGAGGCGCCCGGCGCGTCCCGGGGGATCATCCTGTGCCGCCAGCAGGGCGGCGGAAACGGCCAAAGCGAAAAGTACCCGTTGTGTTTGGCGCATTACAATATCCTCCTTCTCACTTAACGCTTGCCTGGGGCGTTTGGAATACACCCGAGCACATTAAAGTCTCTGCATCTTGCTTCCCCGCCCGGCTCTGTGCCCGTTTCTATCCTTCGTGCAATTCTTAGCACATTAAATGCCACGGCGCGACGCCTGCGTGCCCCATGATACATTGACCGCCGCTGACGGCAGTGGGTTGGTTTTTCCCTTAACGTCCAATTGCGGCGGTAAGAATTACCGGAGACTGCTATCCTGAAAGTCTCCCTCGCGGTCTTTTTTATGCCAGAGCTCCACTACACTACGCCCGGCGGAATCACAGTTCTTCGCAAGGCGTCCAAGGCGAGCTTCCAGCGCGGCTTGAGCCACCTGCTCCGCAAACTGGATTCGCGCCGTGGTTTTTATTTGTCGTCGGGTTATGAATATCCGGAGCGGTACGCGCGCTGGGACATCGCATCCGTTTGCCCGCCCATCGAAATTATCGCTGCCGGGCGCGAGATGGAGTTCCATCCCCTCAACCTGCGCGGGGAGATGCTGGCGCGGCTGCTATACCCCGTGCTTGCGTCCCATCCCCATTGGGAATCCTTCGGATTCCAGGGCAGCGGGCTGAGTGGAAAGTTGAAGCCTCTGCCCGAGCGCTTTGCCGAGGAGGATCGCAGCAAGCAGCCCTCCGCGTTTTCCATTCTCCGCAAGCTCATGGAGGAGTTTGGCACGCCGCTGGACTCGCGCCTCGCCCTGGTTGGCGCCTTCGGATACGACCTGCTCTTCCAGTTCGATCCGATTGAATTGAAGCTCCCGAGAAAAGGCGTCAAGGATCTGCACCTCTTCCTCTGCGACGAGATCTACTACATGGATCGCAAGAAGGAGCGGGTGGAGCGGTTCCAATACGACTTCGAACGCGACGATATTTCCACTCTCGGGCTGGCCCGCGACGGCGAGACCGTTCCCCGCCCGCCGAAACGGCCGGGCACGCCGATCGTCTCCGACCATGAACCACCCGAGTACATGGAGAAGGTGGAGAAGGTGCGCGAGGGCATGCGCCAGGGCGAGTATTACGAAGTGGTGCTCCGGCAAACCTTCAGCGCCAACTATTCGGGCAGCCCCTCAGAATTGTTCCGGCGGATCCAGCGGGCAAGCCCGAGTCCGTATGAGTTCCTCCTGCAGTTTGGCGACGCCCAACTGATTGGCGCATCGCCGGAAATGTTCGTGCGTGTCGAGGGCCAGCGCGTGGAAACGTGTCCGATTGCCGGAACCGCCCGGCGCACGGGTGACCCCTTGCGCGACGCCGACAATATTCGCGCGCTCCTGAACTCCACCAAGGAAGAATCGGAGCTGACGATGTGCAGCGACGTCGACCGGAACGACAAGTCGCGAGTCTGTGTTCCGGGCTCGGTGAGAGTGATCGGGCGAAGACTGATCGAGTCTTACGCCGGGCTCTTCCATACCGTGGACCATGTGGAAGGCACCCTCGCGCCGGGCTTCGATTCGCTGGACGCGTTTCTCACTCACATGTGGGCGGTGACCATCATCGGCGCTCCGAAAAAGGCCGCTGCGCAGGCGATCGAGGATCTTGAGAAGGACGCCCGCGGATGGTATGGCGGGGCCGTCGGGATGTTGTCGCTGAGCGGCGATATCAATACCGGAATTCTGATTCGGACCGTTCATCTGCGCGACGGCGTGGCGCGGTATAGCGCGGGCGCGACCTTGCTCTACGATTCGGTTCCGGAATTGGAAGAAGAAGAAACGCGCCTCAAAGCCACCGGTTTCTTTCGCGGCTTGAATCCACCGGCGAAAAAGAAGAGCGAGGAAACCTCCGCCAGGCCCGGGCAGGGCGTGAAGCTTCTCCTTATCGATAACGACGACTGTTTCATCCATACGCTGGCGAACTACGCGCGACAGACCGGCGCCGAAGTGGTGACCTACCGCGCCGGCATTCCGCCGGAGCTGATCCGGGAGATCGATCCCTCTCTGATTCTGATTTCGCCGGGTCCGGGAAGGCCTTCCGATTTCGGCGTGCCCGCACTGGTCCAGTTCGCGGCCGGGGCGGGGATCCCGGTCTTCGGCGTTTGCTTGGGGTTGCAGGGGATTGTGGAGGCGTTCGGCGGAACTTTGGGAGTCCTCGATTACCCCATGCACGGAAAACCATCTATCGTCAAAAATACCGGCAAGGGGGTATTTGAAGGGCTGCCGGAGGAGTTTCGCGTAGGCCGCTATCACTCTCTGTTCGCCCAGCGGGACACTTTTCCCTCCTGCCTGGAGGTGACCGCGGAGACGGAGGACGGGGTCATCATGGGCGTCCGTCATCGCGAGCTGCCGATCGAGGCTGTTCAGTTTCACCCCGAGTCGATCCTCTCTTTGGACCGCGAGTGCGGGCTGCGCCTGATGCGCAACGTGGTCTCCGAAAACCTGGCGGCGCGCGCAACGCGGTTGGCGCACCGCTAGAGAGCCATGCCCTCGGCGATCGTCATTGGCGGCGGTTTGGCCGGAATGTCCGCCGCCGCGGCGCTTGGCGAGGCTGGCTTCGAGGTCAATCTCTACGAGAGCCGTGGGTTCCTCGGCGGACGCGCAACCTCTTATCCTCTGCCAGGGGAAGACGGCGCGTCTGGGGAGATCGACAACTGCCAGCATGTTCTCTTGCGCTGCTGCGTCAACCTCCTGGATTTTTACGAGCGATTGGGCGCCGCGTCGAAGATCCGGTTTTACAGCGAATTTTTTTTCCTTGAGCCCGGCGGCCGCCTTTCACGCCTCCGTCGCGGCGTCCTGCCACCCCCCTTGCATTTCGCAGGCAGCTTCCTTCGCATGCCCTGCCTGAATTTTTCCGATAAGGCCGCGATCGGCCGGGCCATACGGGCCATCGAGCGCGAACACCAGCGCGCAGACCTGGACCGCATCACGATGCTCGACTGGCTGCGCGAACACCGGCAAACGTCTCGCGCGATTTCGCGCTTCTGGAATCAGGTGCTGGTCAGCGCGATTAATGAGGATCTGGACCGGATGGCCGCTTCTCATGGATTTCAGGTCTTCCGGCTGGGATTTCTTGCCAGCCGGGATTCCTACGAAATGGGCGTACCCTCGGCGCCGCTCGCGGAACTTTATTCCTCAGAGCAGTGGGGGCGGATCGGCAACGTGCGCCTCAACATGCGCTCGGCGGTGGAGCGCGTGGAGTTCTCCGGCGGCCGTGTGACCGGCGTTCTGTCGAGGGGCGAACGGAAGACCGCGGATTACTACATCTCCAGCCTGCCTTTCGAGCGCCTGACGGCCGCCGCACCCGGCTTCGAGGCGAGTTTGGATGGATTCAGTCATTCTCCGATTACCGGCATCCACCTCTGGTTTGACCGGCCAGTGACGGAACTTCCGCACGCGACGCTGCTCGACCGGACCGTCCAATGGATGTTCAATAAATCGGATGGCCGCTATCTTCAGCTTGTGGTGAGCGCTTCCCGCAAGCTGGTGGAAATGAGCAAAGGTGAGGTGGTGGAAATGGCGCTCCGGGAGCTTTCCGAGTTCTTTCCGGCAGCGCGGTCGGCGAAGCTGGAAAAGGCGCATGTTGTAAAAGAAGTCCGTGCGACCTTTTCGGCTGGGCCCGGCCTGGAATCGCGGCGTCCCACAAGCCGCACAGCGGTTCCGAATTTCTTTCTGGCGGGCGATTGGACCAAATCCGGCTGGCCGGCGACAATGGAAGGAGCAGTCCGGAGCGGCTACCTCGCGGCCGAGGCTGTTACCGGGACGGCCGGCGCGCCGCGTAAATTTCTCATCCCGGATATTGCATAATCGAAAAATGAAGTATCTTCTGGTTCTTCTGTTCGCTTTGTTTGCTCTGCCGGCCTTCGGCGAAGCTCCGATGACCACCATCACGGTGAACGTCACGAACCAAAGCGGCAAACCGGTGGAGCATGCCGACGTGATCGTCCGCTTCTTGAACAACCGGTCCCTGGTGAAACTCGGGCGCAGGACCCGGACGAGCTGGGAGATGCGCACCAATCTTCAGGGCGTAGCCAAAATCCTCCCGATTCCGCAGGGAACCATCCGCATCCAGGTCATCGCGAAGAACTATCAGACCTTCGGCGACGATTTCGAGATCTATGATGCGACGAAGACGGTCAATATCAAACTCAATCCGCCGCAGCCCCAATATTCAGCGCATTAGTGCACCGTGATTGAGTAGGGCATCACTTCGAGCAAGCCTCCCTGGAGCCAGGCTCGAAACGCGGGCGGGATTTCCAGGGGAATGCCAGCCATCTGAGCACCCATCGCAAGTTGCCGGATTTTCGTATCGAGTTCGGGCGCTTCTCCGGACCGGTTCATCAGCAATTCCAGAAGCGATCGCTTGGGCGGATAGCTCACCAGCGTAATCTGTTCCTTCGCCGGGATGCCGGCGCGCTGTTTCATAAGCTCGACAGCCCGGTCCAGGCCGCCCAGTTCATTGACGAGCGCGTTCTCCTTAGCCTGCGCGCCCAGCCATACGCGGCCCTGGGCGAGCGGAGCGATTTCCTCGACTTTTCGCTTCCGGCCCTCGGCGACGCGTGCGAGAAACGCCTGGTAAAACGACTCGATCTCGGATTCCACCTTGCCGCGCTCGGCTGGTGTCAGCGGGGCGTAGTCGGAGTCCAGTCCCGCGAAACGCCCGCGCTGCAGGATATCTTTCTCAATCCCTAGCTTGTCATAGAGTCCGCGAATGCTCAGGCGGCTGTAGATCACTCCGATCGAGCCTGTGATCGTGTTGGGGTAGGCGACGATCGAATCTCCGGTCATGGCGATGAAATAACCTCCGGAAGCCGCCACATCGCCCATCGAGATGATGAGTGGCTTCTTGCGGCTCAGGTTTTTCGCCTCGTTGAGAATGTCGTCGGAGGCAACGCCGTCTCCGCCGGGTGAATTGATACGCAGAATTGCGCCCTTAATACTCGGGTCGTCTTCCACCTGACGGAGCATTTTGGTGAAGTTTCCGGAAGCGATCAGGCCGGTATCCTGCAGCGGACCGCCGCCAGCGCTCCGGACGATCGCCCCCTCTCCGACGATGAACGCAATGCGGCTGCGCCCGGTGACTCCCTGGACGCTCGAAGGGGGCACCCTTACGTAACTTTTCAGGGCGATCTTAGTTAGGTTGTCCTGATGCAGGCGCCTGGCGAGGTCCGAGGCCACAGTGTCCTCGAAGGCGAGTTGGTCTACAAGGCCGCTCTCCAGGGCCTGCTGCGCACGGATCGGACCATTGTCGATCAGGGCAGTCACCTCGGCGGGGGTCTTTTTGCGGCCTCTGGCAATAGTGTTTACCAGGTCTCCGTAGTACTGATCCAGAACCTGGTTAAGCACTTCCTTTGTCTCCGGAGTCATGGAGTCGCGGACAAACATGTCCCCGGCATCTTTATATTTGCCGGCGTGAATCACGTCCATTGTGGCGCCCACCTTGGCGAGCGTTTTCTTCAGAAAAACCGCCTCCACTCGCAGCCCCTTCAAATCGAGGGAATCCTCGGGGCTGATATAAATCCGATCGGCGCCGGAGGCCAGATAATACTCGCGGGTACCCGGGTTGCGAAGATAGGCGAACAGCGGTTTGCCGGACTTCCGGAAATTGGCGAGATCGGCTTTCAGTTCTTCGAGAGTGCCCCAGCCGGCCGACAACCCGCGCGGCTCGAACACGATCGCTTTGATACGCGGGTCTGCGGCGGCTTTGCGCAGAGTGAGCCATAGATCGGAAACGGTCACTCGCGCCTGCGATTCGAGAAACGGCAGAGGGATGTCGGCGGGAGACTTTTCGGGGATGCTGCCCTCCAACGCCAGCACCAGGGTGGAGCCATCTTCCACGTCCGTTTTGGACTGCCCTATCCGCGCTAACGCAAACGCAAACACGGCCAGCACCATGAAGCAGAAGACTACGCCCACAAGTAGGCCCAGGAGAAACTTCTTCATACGGCCCCCAGAATAGCGCCTCTCGTTCGGCGGGCACAATGCCGGTGAAGGTGTTCCGCGAGCGCCCTACGCCGGGGCGGGAAGCTGGATAATCTTCTTCTGAATTGCGTATTGCACCAGGTGCGCCTTATTGTGAATGTTCAGTTTTCGCATCAGATTGAATTTGTGCGCTTCGATCGTTTTGATGCTGAGGCCGAGAGCGCCCGCGATTTGCCGAACGGACTTGCCTTCCGCCAGAAATTTCACCACTTCCCTCTCGCGTGGCGTGAGGGCCGTCAGACGGCTCTGCCGGTCGCCGGATAAGAATTGGGCGCGAAAGCCTTCCACCAAATGGGAAAGCATGCGCGGGCTGACATAAGTTCCACCGTTTGAAACTTCGCGAACCGCATGGATGAGCTGGGCTGACGGGCTGTCCTTGAGGACGTAGCCCCTGGCGCCCATCTTCATTCCCTCGACCAGATAGTCCTCATCGTCGTACATCGTGAGTAATATGATCTTCGTGTCCGGGTTCTGCTTGCGAATATGCCGCATCGCCTCGAAGCTGCTGACACCGGCCATCCCGATATCCAGAAGAAGGATCGAGGGGTTGGCTTGCTGAACCACCATAACGGCCTCCGTTCCACTGGCCGCCTCCCCCACCACTTCCATGTCGTCTTCCGACGCAATCAGCGTCATCATTCCATGGCGGAAGAGAGTGTGGTCATCCGCCAACACAATGCGAACTTTGCTCATCGTTCGGCTGCTTTCCTATCCGGCCTTCCAAAATTGGGGCGGTGCCGGCGCTCCTCTGATTCCCGCAATGGCCCCGCGTCAAAAACAAGCGGAATGCGGATTGTCATTCGAGTGCCTGAGGAGGCTTCCGGTGCGGAACTTGAACTCTGGCTGCTCTCGATCTCCAATTGCCCCCCGAGTAAATGCACCCGTTCCTGCAGACTATGTAGACCGAATGAGTTACCGTTGGACAGAGTCCCCCGGGCGTCGAAACCTACCCCATTGTCCAAAACTTCAATCCTAAGACATTTATCGGCGGATCGCACCGCCAACCTTACATTGGTCGCGCGGGAATGCTTCGCAATATTATGCAGAGACTCCTGGATAACGCGAAACGCGACGATCTGGACATCCTTAGAAAGATGCTCCAGTCTTCCCAGTGAGAGTTCGATGCATCCTGGAAAGACGCCGTGGAACCGCTTCACCAGTTGCCGGATGGCGGCTCCCAGACCGAGTTGTTCGAGTGCCGATGGACTTAAGGCCGCGATGAACCGGCGCATTTCAACAATCGTGAGCTCCGTCAGGACACGAGTCTCCCGGATGCGCGAACCCACTAAGGCGCTATTTCCTTCCCGAAGGTTTCCCCGCGTCAGCGCCTCCTCCAGCGTTTCCAGTTGCAGCCGTATACAGAGCAGCGACTGGCCGGTTTCGTCGTGTAATTCCCGGCCGATCCGGCGGCGCTCCAGTTCCTCGGCGCGAATCATGCGGCGGGCAAGCTGCCGGATCCGTTGTTCGCTCCTCGCCAAGTCCTGCAACAGGCGCGCCTTTTCGACCGCCATCGCGAACCGTTCCACCGCCACTCCAAGCAACTCCCGCTCACGCGGCAGCCACGCATAGTCTTTGTAAAACGCAAATTGCAGAACGCCCGCGAAGCTCCCCCCGTGAAACAGCGGGAGGGACCAGCAGGTACGATAGAGGCTCGCCCACCGCGGATCGATGGCGTGCGGCTGTCGCCGCGGGTCAAAACAGCGAGGGGTCATCAGTGCCCTCACCATCTCCGGCTCCGCTCTCACCGCGCGGCGCGCGCCGGACTGCTCCTCCGAAGTGGCGCTCGGCATCCAACTCAGCGACGCTCCCTCGGCCAGAAGATAAATTCGAGTGGAATCGGCGCGGCAATATTCCTGGAGCGGCGCCAGGGACCGGCTCAACAGGTCGTCGAGATTGCGGGAGAGAAGCTCACCGTGGAAGAGCGCAAACAACGCCTGCGCCTCCGCTTCCCGTACCTGGTAGTAAGCGTTGTTCAAGGTAAGCAGCACACCGGAACAGAGGTGTTCCAGGACCGCGAGCAGTACCGGGGGAGGCCGCAGGGACCGGCGGACGTCTATCGCATAAGTCCGCAGCGCTTCGGCGGCCGTCACCGGCGGCACGTTCAGCTTCACCAGACGGCGTCCGTTGTATTCCACTTGCTCGAAGAAATTGTCCACCGTTCCGCCCGCCTTCAGGATTTCCGCCGCCGCGCCCGGCGTCAATTTCAGCAGCGCCGCCACGGCTCTAACGTCAACGTCCATTTTTTCCAGCCTGAGCAGGAACCGGCGGTTCAAGGCCTCAGCGTGCGCAAGAATCAGGCTGGCCAGGCGGGTTAAGTTCCCGTTCATGCGGCGGGTAAGCGAACCAGCGGCGGGAGCCGTATTTCCGTTCGAGAGATGCGGCTTTCCGGCGCCGCGTTTGGCTGTTTTCACCATTCCGCTGATGCTCCTATCGGCGGATGCGGGAAGGAACTACAGCACCGCATTGCTATGATGGAAAGTTCATCCCCGAGCTGAATCCAAACGTGAAACCAATTGATCCGTCACAACTGCCCAAGCACTTTGAGTCGAGGCAGGAGGAAGAAAAATGGGCCCGCCGCTGGGAAGCCGCCGGCATCCACCGCTATGATCCGTCCCGCCCGCGCGCCGAAACGTTTAGCGTGGACACGCCGCCCCCCACCGTCTCCGGCTCTCTTCATGTCGGGCATGTCTTCAGTTACACCCACACCGACGTCATCGCGCGCTACCAGCGCATGCTGGGCCGCAATATCTGCTATCCGATGGGCTGGGATGACAATGGCTTGCCCACGGAGCGCCGGGTCCAGAATTTCTACAACGTGCGCTGCGATCCGCATGAACCGTATGCCGCGAATCTCGAAATCGCTCCGGCGAGCAAGAACGATGGGCCGCCGCGGAAAATCTCGCGTCCCAACTTTATCGAGCTTTGTCTGTCGCTAACCGCGGAGGACGAAAAGGCGTTTAAAGCGCTCTGGACCCGGGTGGGTCTGACGGTCGACTGGTCGGAAGAATATTCGACCATCGACCGGCGCTGCCGCCGCGCCGCGCATATCAGTTTCCTGGACCTTTACCGCAAGGGGCACGTCTATTCGAACGAAGCGCCCACCATGTGGGATGTGGATTTTCAGACAGCCGTCGCCCAAGCCGAGGTCGAAGACCGTAAGGTCGCCGGGCACTATCACCATCTCCGCTTCGATGTCGCCGGCGCCGGAGAATCGTTCGTTATCGCCACGACACGGCCCGAATTGCTGGCCGCTTGCGTGGGCGTGACCGCGCATCCGGACGACGCCCGCTTCCAGCATCTTTTCGGAAAGCAGGCGATCACGCCGGTATTTCAGGTCCCCGTTCCTATTTTTCCGAGCAGGCAAGTGGACCCCGAAAAGGGAACGGGCATTCTGATGGTGTGTACGTTCGGCGACGCCACCGACGTATTCTGGTGGCGCGAGCAGAATCTCCCGCTCCGACAGGTGATCGGGCGCGATGGGCGCTTTACGGCAATCGAGTTCGGCAGCCCGGGATGGGACACTCGCGATGCCGCCGCGGCCAACCAGGCCTACAGCGCGCTCACGGGGAAAAACATCAGGCAGGCGAAAAAGATCGCGGTCGAGCAACTGCGTGCTTCGGGCGCACTGACGAAAGAGCCCGAACCCATCGAGCATTCCGTCAAGTTTTTCGAGAAGGGCGAGCAGCCGCTGGAGTTCGTTACCTCACGCCAGTGGTTTGTCCGGCTTCTCGATAAGAAAGAGCAATTGCTCGAAATGGGCGACCGTATCGAATGGCACCCCGATTTCATGCGCCTGCGCTACCGGAGCTGGACCGAAAACCTCAACATGGACTGGTGCATCAGCCGCCAGCGCTATTTCGGTGTTCCGTTCCCGATGTGGTATCCGGTCAAGTCCGACGGCAGCCCCGACTTTGACCAACCGATCCTGGCGCCCGAGGAGATGCTGCCGGTGGACCCCATGTCCACGCCGGCTCCGGGCTTTACGGAGCGTGAGCGCGGCGTGCCGGGCGGCTTTACCGCGGAATCCGACGTCTTCGATACGTGGTTCACAAGTTCTCTCACGCCGCAGATCGTCAGCGGGTGGCTGACTGATCCCGGCCGCTACGCCAACCTCTTCCCGATGGACGTGCGTCCGCAGAGCCACGAGATCATCCGGACCTGGGCGTTCTACACGATCGCGAAGGCGATGCTCCATGCAGGCTCCATCCCGTGGAGACACGTGGCGATTTCCGGCTGGGTGCTCGATCCGGACCGGAAGAAGATGTCCAAGAGCAAGGGCAACGTGGTCACGCCCATGCACCTGCTGGATGAGTATGGATCGGATGCGGTGCGGTACTGGAGCGCTAATGCGAGGCTGGGGACAGACACGGCATTCGATCAGAATGTACTGAAAGTGGGCAAGCGGCTGGTAACAAAATTGTTCAACGCCGGCAAATTCGTGCTTTCGCAGACAGGTGAGCCCGGGCCGGTAACCAAGCCGCTCGATTTGGCGTTTCTGGCCTCACTTGCGAGAACCGTGGAAAACGCCACCAAGGCGATGGAGCGGTGGGACCACGCCGGGGCGCTGAGCGAGACCGAACAGTTCTTCTGGCGGGGATTTACCGATAACTATCTGGAGCTGGTGAAGGCTCGCTCGCGGTCGGAGACCGATGCCGCGGGCAGGGCATCGGCGATCGCCACCCTGCGCATGGCGCTCAAGACATTCCTTCAGCTTTTCGCGCCTTTCCTGCCGTTCATTACGGAAGAGGTCTGGTCGTGGTCGTTTGCCGAGGAGACGGGCGAGCCGAGCATCCATCGCTCCCACTGGCCCTCGCTACAGGCCAGCGGCGGGGATCCTGCTTTGTTTGAAACGGCCATCGCCTGTTTCGCCGCCGTGAACCGCGCGAAGAGCGAAGCCAGTGTCTCGGTGGGGCGTCCCGTTGCCAGCCTCCGACTGGCGGCGAACTCCGGGACGGCGGCGCGAATTCACGCCGTGCTCGACGATGTTCTGGGCGCGGTGCGCGGCTCGGAATGTGGCCTGGAGGAACGAAGTCCGCTCGAAGACGGTGCCATCGAGATCGCCCACATCGCTTTCGCGGAACCGCAAGCCGGGTAGCGTCGACTTATGCCGTATGTAACCAACCTCGGCGTAAAAATCTATTGGGAAGAACATGGGAGCGGAGAGCCGGTGCTCATGATCATGGGCCTGAGTTTTACGCTCGATATGTGGCATCGCACTCTGCCTCTGATCGCGCGGACGCGCCGTGCCCTGGTATTTGACAACCGGGGCGTAGGGAGAAGCGACGTGCCCGGCGGTCCCTATTCGATTCCCGGGATGGCCGAGGACGCGAAGGCCGTTCTCGATGCGGCCGGCGTGGATGGCGCGCACGTCATTGGGGCGTCCATGGGAGGAATGATTGCGCAGGAACTCGCTCTGCGGCATCCCTCGCGCGTGAAGTCGTTGATTCTGGCGTGCACTTCTTGTGGCGGCCTGCGGGCGAAGTTTCCCCAACCCTCCCGGTTTCGGAACCAGGCGAGCTGGCCGGCACAAACGCCGCAGGACCGGATTCTGGCGTTTAATCCTCTGCTGTACCACCCCGGAACGCCGCCGGAGCGAATCGAGGAAGACAATCGCATCCGCCTGCGGTGGCACCCCACCCCCCGCGGCTATCTGAATCAACTGATCGCGATTCTGCGATGGTCGAGTTACGGACGGCTGCCGCGGATTTCGGTCCCCACGCTGATTGTTCACGGAGACTCGGACGTCATTGTCCCGCCGGAGAATGCGGCGATTCTGGCGCGACGGATTCCGAACGCGCAAGTCCGCATGATCCCCGCGGCCGGGCACATTTTCACGACCGACCAGCCGGAGCTATCGCACCGTTGGTTGCTGGACTTCTTTCAGGGACGGAAGGAAACGTCTACGAATGGACTTTCCGGCGATTCACAAGGCGCTACCTCAATCTAGCGTCCACTGACGCCGGATCGGCACGCCATACCGGACCAGAGCCGCCTCTACGTCTTTTTCCGTGAGGCGAGTCGCGTCGTAGTCGATGTCGAGCGCGTCGAGAGCCGGCGCCACCCGAATCCGCAGGAAGCCGTAGTGCGCATGCGCCCTGGCTACGGCTTCGGCATCGGCGTCGGTTAGCGGTCTAAGCAGGGAAAATTGCAGTTCAACCTTGGTCACTGGATTCAGCTTATCATCCCGATTCGCGTTTAATGGGCCATTTGACGCGCCATTTTGAGGTTCAGGCGAGCGCCCTGATGCGACGGATCAATCGCCAGCGCCGCTTGAAACGCTTCGATCGCGCGGGGTAGATCTCCCGCCCGGGCGTAGAGCGTCCCGAGGGAATTTCGCAGGTCGGCATCCCCCGGCTTCAGCTTCGCCAAATCCGCGTAGCGCCCGGCGGCTTTCGCAAAATCGCCCCGCGCGGCATAGGCGTCGCCGGATTCCCGCAAAGCTTCCATGAAATGCTCCCGCGCGGCTGCGTCGCCGGGGTTGGCCTCCGCCACCTGACGAAATTCCTCAATCGCTTCGTCTATAAGACCCTGGCGCGCCAGCGCGTTCGCCAGGTTGTAGCGGGCATTCCAATATCGCGGCTGCGAGCGGAGCGCGGCGCGAAACTGCCCGATGGCTTCGTCCCACTCCCCCTCGGATTCGAGGGCCGCTCCCAATGTATTGCGCGCCGCGGGCTGGTCCGGCTCGATGCGCACCGCGTCTTTCAGGTACGGAATCGCGGCGGCGGCGTCCTTCCTGCTCAAGAGCAAGCCGCCCAGGTTGAAGTGGGCGCTAAAGTCGGCGGGATATTTTTGCAGCCGGCGCCGGAACATCGCCTCCTCCAGGATCATGCGCTGATCTTTTGTCCCCACCGGAAGGACCTGCAACCACAGATGACCCATCTCGTCCGTCGATTGATTTCCACCGTGCACCTCCTTCGGAGGACGGTTCGGATTACGGGGGTTCGACGCGGAATTATCGTAGTGATACCGCATCGAAAGGACGGTTCCCTTGGGTAAGAACACCGGTTCGCGGTAACGGTAAACCGCTTGCCAGTTCAAGTCCCATGCCGGCACGCGCACCAGCCATTTTCGTTTGCCACCCGGCAGTGTGGCGTACCCCTCCAGCAGTTTGCCCAGGTAGTGGGCGTGCGGGTACACGGCCAGCACGTTCACGTCGAGCGGCAGAGTGAAATCGTCGCCCACCAGGAAATCGGGGGCGCCGGCCGGGATTTGCAGCGCCCCGTCGTGCTCCAGTTGGATCAGGATGGGGTACCGGTCCGGCGGCACGTCGGTGAAATACAGCCCGATGGATGGCTGAACGGGCTCCGGACGCCCGGAAGGCTGCAGATGGACGTTCAGGACAAGATCGTTGCCGGGGTCGAGCCGCCACGACAGGCCCTTGGGTTGCTCGTAGGGGACGCTGCCAGGTTTCCAGAACAGAAAATGACTCTCCGGGTCGGCCACGGCGCTCTCGATCGAAAGATCCATCCCGGGGAAGCCCGCGCCCGGCTCTTTTTCATTCACTCTCGCCGACCGGTTCCGGTCGATGAGCAGATTCGCATGATGCACCAGGCGCGCGTTTCCCGGTCGTATCTCGACGGCTTTGACGTAGCGGGTGTGGCCGATCGAGGGCGAGAGGATGAAATTCCAGAAGACGTCGGGACCGCTTGAGGGCACAAGGTAACGCCGGCTGGCGCGGATCACCAGATCGGGAGTCCCCAGTTCCCAGCCAGTGGAGAATTGGGGCGGCGCCGGTCCGGCCGATGGGTCGCCTTCCGGCGAACCGGCCTTCACCCAGTCCTCAATGAGCCGCATCTGCGCATCGCTCAGCCGGCGCTCATCCGCAAAATCCCCATAACCGTGTTCAGGAAGCCAGGGCGGCATGTAGCGGCGGCGAACCACGTCCGCAATCTGCCGGGCGTGCCCTTTGACGTCCCGGTAGCTCACCAGGGGAAACGGGCCGGATCCGCCAGCGTGATGGCACGGCGAGCACTCACGGTAAATCACCGGCGCGATGGCGGCGTGAAAGGTTGGGGGAGCACCCGAGGCGGCCGAGAGCGGGAGATTCAGGAGAACGCCGGCCAGCAAACCGGCCAGCGCTGCTTTCATTCGAGGTCTGCCAGGTAACAGCCGATTGCCCGGGTGGCTGGCTCGGCGACGGGCTTCCCCGCCAAAGTGGCGGCGATCGCCGATTCCAGGTCGTGCTTGCCCGCCCGCAACCGCGATTTTCCGAAATCGACGTATTGATCGTCGATCCTGCCGTGGTAAACGAGGGCGCCCGAAGCGTTGAACACGGCTGCCTCGGGAGTTACCGTCGCATGCGAGCGCTTCACCAGGGTATAACCCGGGTCGCGAAGGGCCGGCCATCCAAAATCGTACTCCTGCAGGTGCTTGGAGATTGTCGCCGGCGTTTCCGCTTTGTCGGCGTAAACCAGCCAGAATTCGACCCCTTCCTTCTGGTATTCCGTGTAGATTCGCTTCAACTCCGGCGCGTACCGGTTTGAAATGGGACAGTCGGAACGAACAAAGACGAGCACACGCGCCTTGGCATTCGAAGAAAAGAGATCGACGCTTTCCCCGCGGAGATTGGTGGGCGGAGGAGCAGCGGCCGCGTACAGCGTGCAGAGGAGCAGCGCGCACGCGGAAAACATCGTCGCGCGGCGTGGGGCACCCATATCCGCAGCATATATCATTCCACCAGTCCTGAAAAGGCTACCATGGGAGTGATCGGGCGCGCCCAAACAGTTGGGGGGGGTACCGGCGGAGGCAGGCTAAGCCTCGCAGCCGGTTTACGATGGTATAACGAAGGAACCACCGGCATGGGTGCGCTTCGTCAAGCCGAACGGCGCCTGCGTCAAAAATACTATGGATAACTGGGTCAATCCCGAGCCGGCCAAGAAGAAGCGTGGCTTTGATTTGCCTCTGGCACTCTCCCGCGCAGGCGGGCAGATGGATCTGCTTCAGGAGATCGCGGGCCTGTTCCTGGACGACTATCCCCGCTCGCTCGCCGCGATCCAGGATGGCGTCCTGTCGCGCGATTTGAAAGTCATCGAGCGTTCTGCGCACAGCCTGAAAGGCTCTGTCTGCAACTTTGGAGCTCCGGAGGTCGTTTTCGTCGCCGCCGAGCTGGAGCAAAAGGCGCGCGCGGCGGACTGGAGCGGCGTGCCCGCCCTGGTTGCCACTCTTTCGGAGGCGCTCGATCAATTGCGAGTGGAACTGGAGAATGTTCGCGATCGTTCCTAAGGGGCGGGAAGATGGGTGTCTGGTATCATTGAAAGCACCCAAACATTAAGAAAGATATATGGCTTCATCTTCCGTTACTGAAATTGTATGCGCACACAGTCCTGATTCCGATGACGCATATATGTTCTATGGGTTGGCCACGAAGAAGATTCGTTCCAAGCTCATCAACTTCCGTCATGTGCTCGAGGACATCCAGACCCTGAATCAGAAGGCCGAACAAGGAGTTTACGAGCTTACCGCCATTTCATACCACGCTTACCCGTATGTTGCGGATAAATATGTCCTGATGGCCAGCGGGTCCAGCATCGGGGACGGCTACGGACCGATGGTGGTCAGCCTGCATCCCTTCGCCCCGGAGGAAATCAAGGGCAAGCGGATCGCGATCCCCGGGTTCAAGACTACGGCATATCTGGCTTTGCGGCTGGTTGAACCGGATTTTGAGCCGGTGCCTGTCCCGTTCGATCAGATTTTGGATGCCGTGTCCGAGCGGTCGGTGGACGCGGGGCTCATCATCCACGAGGCGCAGCTAACCTACGGGAAAGGCGGATTTCACAACATTCTGGACCTGGGTAAAGCCTGGAAGAAGACCCACGGCTTGCCGTTGCCGCTGGGAGCGAATGCGCTGCTCCGCGCGCTGCCCTCCGACATCAAGAACGAGTGCTGCCGCCTGATGCGCGAGAGTATTCAATATGCGCTGGACAACCGGGAGGAATCGCTAAACTACGCGATGCAGTTCGCCCGGGACATGGAGCCGGCGCTCGCGGAAAAGTTCGTCGGGATGTACGTCAATCATTACACCGTAGATTGCGGCGAGGACGTCCCCCTGGCCGCCCAAAAGCTGCTCGACATGGGTTTTGAAGCGGGACTTATCCCAAACCGGGTGGAAGTTGAGTTCGTTCGTTAGCACAATCCGTGGTAGCGACGGCGCCATCCGGGCGCGGGCGCTCGCCGTCTGCGTCTGCGCGGCTTTTTGCGGCCTGGCATTTTCGCAAGAGCAGTACAGCACGCCGAAGCAGCGCATCAAATATGTGCGCGACGTCGCCGGCCAGGGCGGCGCGAACGCTGTCAGTCAGATTGCGCCCTATTTGAAGGACCCGGACGTAAAGGTTCGCATCGAAGCGGCGAAGAGCATTGCGGAACTTGGCACCCAGGCGTCCCTTGATCCGTTGACGCAGGCGCTCTCCGATAACGACCCCGAGGTCCAGATTCGAGCGACGGACGGGTTGGTGAATTTTTATCTACCGGGCTATCTCAAGACGGGAATCCGGGGATCAGTGAAGCGCATGCGCGGCGCCATCTCCTCGCGCTTTACCGGCGACGACTTCGGTCCCATGATTCCGTCCTACGTCAGCGTACGCCCGGAGGTGGTTCAAGCCCTTGGCAAGGTGGCCACCGGCGGATCGAGCATGGACTCGCGGGAGCATGCCGTGGTCGCATTGGGAATTCTGCGCGGGCGCGCCGCGCTGCCCGACCTCATCGCCGCCCTGCGCACAAAAGACTCGGATGTGATCTACCAGGCGCTGATCTCCATCCAGAAGATCAACGATCCATCCGCCGCCCCGCCTGCGGCGTTTCTGGTTCGCGACCTGATCGATAAGGTGCAGTTGGCCGCGCTCGAGACGCAGGGGCTGCTGAGAAACCAGTCCGCACTGCCTCAAATTCGTGACGTTTTTGCGCACCCTCGCAATCAGAAGGGGAAGGAAGCGGCCCTGGCGGCGATCGCTCAGATGCCGGAACCGGCGGACCGCGATTTATTCGGCCGTTCGCTTACGGACAAGGATACGGACATCCGTACCGCCGCCGCGGAAGGCCTGGGGAGACTCAAGGACCCGGCGGACCGCCAAACCGTCCAGAGCGCGTTCGATGAAGAACTGAAGGAAGAGCCCCGAATGGCCCTTGCTTTCGCGGCGGTGATGCTCGGCAACCGGGACATGACCGAGTTTGCACCGTTCCGATATCTGGTGAACGAGCTGAATTCCGCCGCGTGGAGCGGCGTTTCGCTTGCCTATCTGACGGAAATAGCGCGCGATCCCGAAGCGCGAGCGAGCCTGTATCCGGTCCTCAAAACCGCTACGGCCGACGAAAAGAAGGGGCTCGCCCAAGTGTTGTCGGTTAGCGGCGACTCGGCTTCTCTCCCTTATCTTGAAACCCTGTCTCGCGACCCGGACAGCGAGGTCGCGAAAGCCGGATTCGAAGCGCTACGGTCGCTCAGAAGTCGTTTTCCGCACTAATTCCCGCAAAATTCAGTGCTGAAGACACAAACGCCCGCCGCGGGCAAGCGGCGGGCGCGAAAAGGAAAAGGAGAAGTTACTTCGCTTTCTTCTGCTTCTGCTGACCGACACGAACCTTAAAATGTTGCAGCTTTGCTTCCTGAAAAGCCTTGTGATCGTGACGCTTTATCGCGTCTTCCAGATAGGAATCTACGCTAGCGTCCTTCGGAAGCACCGCCATCAGCGTGAAAGAATCGTTGCATTCCGGGCAGAAGGGCCGAAAACGCTTCACGTTGGGAATTGCCATAGCGCTTATAGAATAGCATATTGGATGCTTGAAAGAGAGGTGCTGTCCAAGACACTATTAGAGCGATGGTGTCCGAGACACATTAGAGAGATGGTGTCGATGACAGGGTTCAACACGGTGTCGAAGACAGTATTAAAAGGGGATTGATGGCCGCTACGATCAAGGAAGTCGCCCGGCAGGCCGGCGTGTCGGTCGGCACTGTCTCGAACGTCATTGGCGGAACCGTCGGCGTCAGCGATTTTTTGCGGGAACGGGTGCTTCGCGCCGTCCGCGATCTGGATTATCACCCCAATCACGTCGCCCGCAGCCTGAAAATCCGCCAGACCAACATGCTGGGCATGGTGATTTCCGATATCACCAACCCGTTCTTTCCGCAGTTGGTGCGAGGCGCCGAGGATGCCGCCTGGAAGCATAATTACGTGCTCACGACGTTCAATTCCGACGATCAATTGGAGAGGGAAAAACAAATTCTCGCCGTTCTCCGCAAGCGGAACGTGGATGGCATGCTCCTGGTTCTCGCCGCGGACCAGGGGGACTTGACGCATGTTCGCCAGGCCGCGGCCGTGACTCCGGTCGTTTGCCTGGACCGGACCACGAACAGCATTGACGTCGATTCGGTCACGGTGGACAATGCCGCGGGTGCGCGCGAGTGTGTCACTCACCTGATCAGCCGGGGACACAGGCGCATCGGCATACTCGCCGGCGCTTTAAATCTGGAAACAGGACGGGAGCGCCTCCGGGGATACAAAGAAGCGCTCGCCGAGGCGGGAATTCCCGAAGACCCGGCTCTGATCCGGCGGAGCGATTTTCGCGTGGAAACGGGTTATCGCGAAGGCAAAGCGCTGCTGGAGCAAAACCCTAGACCGACGGCGATCTTTGGCTGCAACTGCGTGATTACATTGGGCCTTTTACGAGCGCTGGGCGATCTGAATTTGCGCTGCCCGGAGGATGTGGCGGTGGCGACATTTGACGATCTGCCGATTCTGGGCTCCATCCGCCCGCGCCTCACGGCAGTGGCGCAGCCGTCTTATGAGATCGGTTTCCAAGGCGCGGAGATGCTGATTCGCCGCCTGAACGGCGATCCGGGACGGCAGAAAATTGTGCTGCCGACGCAGTTGATTATCCGGGAATCAACGGCGGGCGTCTGAGATGCCATGCGGTGCGCCGCTCGAACGCTTCGCCTAGCCGCAGTCCTCCCAGTTCGTCGCCGGCGCGCGTCACGATCTGCATGCCCAGGGGCAATCCGGCTTCAGTGAACCCGCACGGAACCGTGAGCACCGGGACGCCCGCAAGGTTGAACGGGCGGACCAGGCGGGTGGAAGCGCCTCCGACACTCTCCCGATGCGTTTCCCAATCGATACACTCCTGGCCGATGAGCGGAGCGGCGACCGGCGTCGCCGGCAGCAGCAGCGCCTGAAACCGGTCGAATAGCTTATTTAATTTACGCTGGAAAACACGGCGCAGCCGCTGTGCGTTGATGTAGTCCACCGCGCTGATGAGGTGCCCTTGCTCAAGGAGAATCCGGACGTCCTCGCTGAACTGCTCCGGCTGTTTGCGCAGGCGCTGGTGGTGGATCGCGGCCCCGTCGGCCATCTGAATCAGGTGTGCGACCTCGCCGGCCTCGAATGCATCCTCCAACTCCACGGCCTCCACGTGCACCCCCGCTTCGGTGAGAGTGCCGGCGGCGGCGCGCATCGCGGACTCCATGGGCGCGCACACGTCCTTAACGAACGGTCCTGACAGGAAGCCGGCGACCCAGCCCTTCACGGACGGTTCCAGAAGGGAGGCGCTCCAAGTCGGAGCTTCGGCGCGAATGCTCGAAGGATCCGCCGGATCGCGGCCGGAGACCACCTCGGCGGCGATGGCGGCGTCGCGCACCGACCGGCCGAACGAGCCAGGATGGTCGAGGGTCGTGGAAAGAGGGATCACGCCGTGGCGGCTGATCCGGCCGAAAGTCGGCTTCAGCCCGGTGACGCCGCAGTAGGAGGCGGGAATTCGAATCGAACCGCCCGTATCGGTGCCGTAGGACACCACGCTCATTCCCGCGGCCACGGACACGGCGCTGCCGCCGCTCGATCCGCCTGGGATTCGCTCCGGATCCCAGGGGTTGCGGCACGCTCCGAAGTGCCTGTTTTCATTGGTAACGCCATAGGCCAACTCGTGCAAGTTGGTTTTGCCCACGATCACAGCGCCAGCGTCTTTCAGCCGCGCGACTACGGTCGAGTCGAACGCGGGCCGGTAATCTTGAAAAAACGGCGAACCGCCGGTGGTTGGAATTCCCCGGGAGAAGAACAAGTCCTTCACCGACACGGGAATTCCATGCAGCCAGCCACGCCATCGGCCGCTCCGGATATCCTTTTCGGCCGCCCGCGCGTCCGCCATGGCCTGGTTTGAGCCGACTTGCAGGAATGCGTTCAAAATCGGATTTTCCCGCTCAATTTGAGCGAGGACGGCTTCCACCGCGTCCACGGGAGAAAAAGACTTCTGGCGGTATCCACGGCTCAGTTCCTCAATGCCCAAATAAACCAGGTCCCCGGTCATCCTAGCGTGGGTCCTCCTGCGGATCGAAGACGAAGGCGGGCTCGCCCCATTCCAAATCGTGGCGATCCACCCACGCCGCGGCGGCCTTCAGCCGTTTGGCCGCGGGGATTAATTGATGGATTCGATCGGAAGAGAGAACCAGCCCCGCGGATTTCAGTAGGCAGTCCATCTGCTGAGGATCGGATTGATCGGACATTTGCTGCCACCTTAGCACGTCCCCGGCCGGTAAAGCCCTTTTCATCCCGTCCGATAAGAACATTGCGACCGCCGTATGCGCCGTTTACTTTTCCTCGCGATTCTCCCCGCTGTTGCGTCGGCGACGGCCATCACCTCGGTGGACAATCTCGGCAGTCTCGGCTCGGGGGAATCGGTTGCGTACGGCATCAATGTTTCGGGATTGGCGGTGGGATGGTCCACCAACAGCGATGGAATCACGAACGCCTTTGGCGCCAACGGGCCCGGCTCCCTGTTCGATTTTTCCGCCCTGGCTTCCGGCGCGGAGAGCTATGCCTACGGCGTGAATTCGGCCGGCGCGGTCGCGGGGGTGTTCTACGAAAACGGCGAATCCCACGGCGCCATCTGGACCGCGGGGGGCGGAATGGCCGACCTTGGCCCGGGATCGATCGCCACGACGATCAACGACTCGGGAGTCGCCGCCGGGGGAAATGGGCAGGCATTCATATACGCGAATGGCGAAATTCGCCAGTTGGGCACGCTCGCCGGGGGCAATTGGAGCGCCGCCTATGCCGTCAACGAAGGTGGTGACGTGGTGGGCTACGGCAATACCGGAAGCGGGGCGTTCCGCGGATTCTACTGGACCGGCACGACGCTGATTTCCATTGGAACGCTGGGCGGGGACAACAGCTATGCGATGGATATCAATGATTCCGGGCAGATTGTCGGGGATGCCTCAACCAGCTCGGGCTATTTGCACGCCTTCAGCACCACCGGCGGGGCTATGCAGGACTTGGGGACACTGGGGGGAACATCGAGCTTCGCCTATGGAGTAAATAACAGCGGACTGGTGGTCGGCTATTCGACCACTTCAGACGGTGGCACACACGCTTTCCTTTATGAAAACGGCGAGATGGTGGACCTCAACTCCCTGTTGCCGGACGGGTCGGGTTGGGTGCTGCTGCAAGCCTATGGGATCAATGATCAAAACCAGATTGTGGGAACCGGCCTGTGGAACGGGGAGGAAAGGGCATTTCGCGTGAATTTGGACACCGGATCACCAGTCCCCGAGCCGGGGGTCTGCATTCTGGTGGCTTGCGGAGGAGTTCTGCTAAGCCTGGGTTCCTGGCTGCGCCGGCGGTCGGAGCCCGCCGCAAATCAGGAGGAATTCCCTCCCAAATGAGCGAAAAATGCCCTGAATTTGACCTCGCCAATACACACTGTTAGGATAGTGTTGCGGGGTGGAGCAGTCTGGTAGCTCGTTGGGCTCATAACCCAAAGGTCGTAGGTTCAAATCCTACCCCCGCAACCAAGTTCCTCGCGTGTCCGGGGCTCTACGCCAAAAACGGGGGCAACCCGATCCCAACCACAGGCTCTACGCCAAAAACGGGGGCAACCCGATCCCAACCACATAGTTTAAGCACAGAGCACCTGCACTCGTTGACGGTAGTTTTCGAAATTTCGGAAGCCGTACGCCTGCCTGGTGATTGTCTCCATCTTGTTGTGGAA
>DASZXS010000058.1:0-11137 GCA_035545735.1 Bryobacteraceae bacterium
CAGAGATTCCCTTCCTGGTGACCACATGCCGGGGGTTCCACCCGTTCCCATCCCGAACACGGCCGTTAAGCCCCGAGCAGCCAATGGTAGTTGGACGTTAGGTCCCGCGAGAGTAGGTTGTTGCCAGGTTTATGGCCCGGTTCTTCGAAAGAAGGACCGGGCCTCTTTTTTTATCTCGTGGCGAAGCTGCCAAGTGCAGGTGTACGGCTTTCGCAAATTGGGTGCCGCCATTGAGGTCGGTCGTCTTGGGGCGTTCACCATTCCCCGGAAAAAGATGTTTAAAGATGTGGGCGTTGGCGTAGCAGTTGCCTGTGCGACTCATCGAGGCGACGAGGCCGTGCGCAGCGAGGACCTGTCGATAAGCGGTGCTGGCGAACTGGCTGCCGCGATGAGAGTGGACCACCAAGGGCCCGCGCCGGCCGACGTTGCGCGATGGCCATTTTCAAGGAACGCGCCGCAGCCGCCGCATCGAGCGAGGAGTCCATGGCCCAACCGACGACCCGGCGGGTGAAGACATCGAGCAAGGTGATGACATACAGCCAGCCCTGGCCGGTCAGCACGCAGGTAGTATCGGCAACCACACTTGGTTCGGTCCACTGGGTTTGAGATTCAGCAGTCGGTTTGGCGCGATCGGATCGGCGTGACGGCTGTCGGTCGTGGCGACGCGATACTTCGAGCGCTGCCGCGCCCATAATCGTTCCTCGCGCATCAGGCGCGCCGACTGCCGGCCGTGCCCAACGCTCGCGCCAGCCGCGGACTGCCATAGGCACGGCGCTGCCGCGCGAACTCTGTTCGGATCCGCCCGCATAACGCGTCGTTCGCACGGGCGCGCTGAGCAGGCGCGCGTCGCCGACGCAGCCAATCGTAGTATCCGCTCCGCGACGCCAGCAGCGCCTCGCGCAACCACTGCAGTTGGTAATGGCCGCTCATCTGCTCAATTTGGGCATACCGCTCGGCGGCGCTTCGGAGAGGATGCCCAGTGATTTTTTTAGGACTTTGCGCTGCTCCAGCAGTTTCGCATTTTCCGTCCTCAGCCGGTCAATCTCCGCCTGCATCTCCGACAACCGTTCCGGCTTCGGCAGCAGTAGGTGGCTGGCCTGCTGGCCAACCATCCTCTGCTGCTTGGCCCGCCGATAGAGCAGCGGTGCCCGGATCCCGAGTTCCGCTGCGACTCGTGCGGCGCTGCGGCCGCTCTACCGCCACTTCGCCAGCGCCTCCTCTTTAAACTCCGGCGTGTAGTGGCTCTTGCCGCTCACCGGCCTCTGCATCTGCGTCTTCATGGGCCTTTCGTTTGCGCCCCAAACCCGTGTCCGTCAAATCAGGGCAACCCCAACATGACCCTGAAGGCCAACCGCCGGCAGGCGAGTTTACGCTATCTGTATCTGATCACGGACAAGGCGGCGCGCAGCGTGCGGCTCGGCGCCAAGCGGCACTGGGCCTACCGGCACAAGTTCAGCGTCCGAGCCAAGGTCCAGTTTTCCCTTCCGGATCATCAAGCAGCTGCGGGGTCACGCCAAGGTGCGGTACCGCGGCCCGGCCAACGCTTCCCAACTTCGCCTCCTCTTCGCCCTGAGCAATCTGTTTCACGTGCCGGGCCCTGTTCGCTGCGGCCTGAGCCCCAACGGTCCACCCACACGGCTCCCACCGCACTCCATCATGCCCGCCGATGCCTTGGGCCCCTTCTTCGCCTGCAGGGCGTTTCCCTCAAAAAACGCCTTCTCCTTCTCCTCACTGCCCGCAGTAAAAAGAGCGCGTTTTCAGAGGCTCCTTAAAGCCGGCATCCAATCCGAGCAGATTGCCTCCTGTTCGATTCAAGTGCTCGAAATGGCTTTTTCCCACTAATCGTGAGCTTGGGCGAGTAACATTTTGGCAACGCTCGGGTTTGGCTGGGGCTCAAAGCTTGACTGAGTTTTTTCTGAAGTCTTGCCTAGGTCCAGAACCTGCTGTCGACGCTTTCGACGCACTAATGCAAGCCGAATACAAACCTATGCAAAGATCCATCCTCCAACATCTGCTCAACGGGCTCATCGTCCTTTGTCTGATGCTCGCACCGACGGCCTTTGGCCAAGGCATCACAACCTCGGCCCTAGCTGGCTTTGTGACTGATTCCCAGGGCAAGCCGATTGCAAATGCAGTTATTACCGTCGTGCACGAGCCATCGGGTACCAAGGCTGTCACCACTTCACGTGCCAGTGGTCAATTCAACCTTTCTGGTCTTCGCGTTGGCGGACCTTACACCGTCACCGCGACCAGCAATGGCTTTCGCTCGGAAGTTCGTAATGGTGTCTATCTCGAGCTTGGTAGCGCGGCGGAGCTCGCGTTCGGGCTCACCTCAGAGACGGTCACGATGGAAGCCTTCAAGGTCGAGGCGGATCACGATATCACCTTTGGCTCCGGTAAAATCGGTGCCGGTACAAGTTTCGGCAGCACGCAGATCACGGACGTTCCTTCGGTTCGGCGCAATATCCAAGACGTTGCGGTGCTTGATTCGCGTTTGTTCCTCAACTCCCTAGATCAGGGCGGACAGCTTAGCGCACAAGGCCAGAATTTCCGTTTCAATTCTCTCCTCATCGACGGTGTGCAGGCGAATGACCCGTTCGGTTTGAATAGCAGCGGTTTCTCTTCGCTGAAGAGTCCGATTCCGCTTGAGGCGCTTGAATCCCTCAGCATGGAGCTCGTTCCTTATGATGTGCGCCGCTCAGGCTTCACCGGTGCGCTGATTAACGCCGTGACGAAGTCCGGCACGAATGAATTCCACGGTATGGTTTATGGCGAATACACCGATCTTTACGACCGTGCCAAAAATCCGGTCTCGGGCGCACGTGAGTTCTTCCGTGAACGCACCTACGGGTTCAACATTGGAGGCCCAATCATTCCCAATCGCCTCTTCTTCTTCATCGCGGACGATTACTTCCGTCGCAATACGCTCGCGCCGGCGCAGCTCTTTCTCCCCGACGCCAACACCGTATCGCAGGTGGTGGCCCGTGCCAAGGCGGTCGGCTACGATCCCGGCACGTTCACGGGTGCCGCCTCCTTCCAAATCCAGAAGAGCGAGATCGCAAAGCTGGATTGGAATATCACCGACTCTCACCGCTTGAGCCTGCAGTACCGTGATAATTACGGCACGGCCCCGGTTTATACGGGCTTCAATAGTAGCAGCACCACGACGTCGTTCAGCAATTACTGGTACGATGCCCCGCTGCACACCCACGGGTATACGGCTCAACTTTTTGATACCTGGAGCTCGAATTTCCGGACAGAGTTCTCCGTCGCTCACACCCATTACAATGGTTCCCCGAATCCGCACGGTCCTGCGTTTCCGGAGGTTTTCATCCGCGGAGTCACTGGCGTAAACAGCAGTGGCACGGCGGTGACCAGCGGCACGCTTGATCTCGGCACCGATGCCTCCCGGCAGTTGAACGGCATCATCACCAAGACCGATAATTACGCCTTTTCGGCGGAATACTCCCTTGGCAACCATACACTGACGGGCGGTGGCGATTACGAAAAGAAGCAGGTTTGGGACGCGTTTATCGCGCGTTACTACGGAAGCTACACCTTCAATTCAGTGGCGGACTGGCTTGCGGGCACCAATGGTTCGCTCACCCAGCTGACGCTCTCGCCGGGTACGACGATCAAGGATGCCCTGGCAATCTACACTTACACCCAGCGCGGTCTTTATCTCCAGGATTTGTGGAAGCCCTCCGATCGTCTTACGATCAAAGCGGGATTGCGATTTGATGATCCCTATGTGCCCGACGCTCCGATTCCGATTCCGACGACCGCGGCATTCAGTGAAGCTTCCTTCCAAAGTGCCTTTGGCATGTCCAGCACCACGACGAACAACGGCAATTACACGATTTCTCCGCGGGTCGGCTTCAACTATGAGTTGAAGAGCGACCGTAAGACGCAGATTCGCGGTGGTATTGGCCTTTTCCAAGGTACCAATCCGTCGGTTTGGCTCGGCAATCCGTACCAAAATCGTGGTGTTACCTCCAGCACTACCAATACCGTGGCGTTCTCGCCGACCATCAACCCGCCGACCGTCGGCGCTCCCGGCACCGCGACGGTCAATGTCACGGATCCTTCCTTCCGTCCGCCGGTTTCGTGGAAGGGCAATCTCGCGATCGATCATACGCTTCCGTTCGGCGGCCTGATCGTGTCGGCCGAGTACGACCAGGTCGTGGTTCAGCGCGCGCTCAATACGATCGACCTGAATCTGAAGCCGGTCGGGACCAATCCTGACGGCCGCATTCAGTATGCCGGTCAGATCGTGGCCGCCACGGCCGCGGGTCGTGGTTCTTCCAACAGCAATCCGTACAGCTCGGCCGCCAACTACAAGAATGCCGGCTTCGGCGACGTGCTGTATCTGACCAACACCAACAAGGGTGGCGGTCATGATTTCACGCTTTCGCTCGCCCGTCCGCTGAAGAACAACTGGGCCGCGAGCCTGGCGTGGACCCACAGCCATTACACCGAGGTCAGCCCGGCGACTTCTTCCGTCGCTCAGTCCAACTATAACGGACGCAAGATCGCCAATCCGAACGAAAACGTTGCCTCCACGTCCAATACCAACGTTCCCGACCGCATCGTTGGGTCGCTCTCTTATCAGCTCAACCTGATCAAGAACGCGCCGACCTACGTCTCGCTCGTCTATCAGGGCCGCACAGGACATAACTACTCCTGGGTGTTCTACGGCGATGCCAACGGCGACGGCTTCACCTTCAACGATCTCTTCTACATGCCCTCGGGTCCGAACGATCCCAAGGTGCGTTGGAGCAATTCCACGGAGCAGGCCAACTTCTTCGCGTACGCGCAGGCGGCCGGCCTGAACCGGTTCGCCGGTCAGATTGTCCCGCGCAACAGCGAGACCTCGCCGTGGGTGCAGACCATTGACCTCAAGTTCACCCAGACGATTCCGATCTACAAGCGGGTCAAGGGAGAGCTTTATTTCAATGTGCTCAACCTTGGCAATCTGCTGAACCGCAAGTGGGGTCTGCAGCAGGAGGTCGTGTTCAGCTACGGCCGGGCGATCGCCGGCACCACCTACGATCCGGCCACCAATCAGTACGTTTATACCTTCACTCCGCAGACGCTGGATCCCGTGCCGATCGTCAACAACGACCAGCCGGTTTCCCGTTGGCAGCTGCAGTCCGGTATCCGCATCCGCTTCTGATCACGGTTTGATCTTTCAACCACAGCGGCCGCGTATCTCGCGGCCGCTTTTTTTTGCCCGCTGTTCGGCGTCCGGAACTTTCAATCAAGGCGGAGATGAAAGCGGTTTTTGCTTGGGATTGAAAAATTATTCCAGCAACGAGCCTGAGAGCCAGATGGGTTCTCTGCTCTGAACGGGCGAGATGCGGCCTGCCTTGGGTAGGCCCGGTGAATGCACGTCATCGACACCGCGGGATTCGGGAGCGCCGATTCGACATGAACGCGGCGACGGTGAGGCGCGCGGCGGCATCTCGCGAACAGGCCCCAGAGCTTTAGGTGCGATTAACGCTTCATCGCTGGCTTCGAGGCTCGCTCGCCGCCGACGGCTCTTCTCCCAGACGCGCAAGATTCTCGCGGGCATCGGCAAGCCCGGGATCGATCCGCAACGCTGCGCGATACTGTCTGATCGCCTCCTCGCGTCGGCCGGTCTGCAGCAGGGCCGAACCGAGGTTCGCATGGGCCTCCGCAAAATCGGGTTTCGAACGGAGCGCCGCATCGTAGTGGACCATGGCGTCCTTCAGCCGGTTCGACTGAAACAATGCATTGCCGAGATTGAAATGGGTCTCGGCGTCGTTGGGCTGCAGGCGCAGCGCCGCTTCATAGTGAGAAATCGCCTCGGCCAGACGTCCGGTTTGAGCGAGGGCATTGCCGAGATTCGAGTGGGCCTCCGCAAATTCCGGCCGCGCGCGCAGGGCGGCTTCGAAGAGTGCGATGGCCCGGGCAGTCTGGCCCCGTTGCAGCAGCGCCCCGCCAAGATTGTTGTTTTGCGCGTCGGCATAATCCGGCCGGGACCGGAGGGCCTGCGCATATTGGGTCTCGGCCTCCTCCATCCGCCCGGCGAGAAGCAGCGCGTCGCCGAAGTTGTGGGAGAATTCTCCATCGCGGGGATCCAGCCGCACGGCATCGGCGTAGTGGACGAGAGCTTCGTCGACGCGGCCAAGCTGCACGAGGGCGACACCGAGATTGTTGTGGGCGAGCGCGTCGTTCGGCTTGAGCTGCAAGGCCTGTCCGAGTTCCGTGACGGCTTCGGCGGCTCGGCCCTGCATGAGCAATACGGTGCCGAGCACGTTGTGGGCGCGCGCATTGTCCGGTCGCTTCGCAACAGTGTCCCGCCAGATGCTGATGACACTGCGATAGTCCTCGTTGCGATGAGCGGTGAGCAGGCCGAAGCCGGCCGCAAGGACCGCGAGTGCGATCACCGCCCGTTTTTCGAGCAGCCGCTCGAGCGCAAGTGCGGCCAGTGCGATCACGGCGGCGAGCGGGAGATACATGCGATGCTCGAACATGGTGTCGGCCAGCGGGATGATGCTCGAGCTTGGAGCGAGGATCGCAAAGAACCAGCTGCCGAGAAAACCGGCTGCCGATCGCCGGCACAATCCGACCGCAGTCCACGCCAGCAGCCCGAAGATCAAAATCGCGGCGGCCGCGACACGAAGCGCGCCCGGGCTGGCGAGGCTGCCGCCGTAGTCGAGCACGAGGGGGGATGGCCACACCGCCAACCGGAGATAATGGGCGATCGCAGGAAATTGCGTGAGCGCGTAGTCCCATCCCCTGATGCCGATCCCAAAGCCGGCGGTTCCTCCTCGTGTGCTGCTGCCCAGGACGAGGCCGGCCAGCACGAGCCATGTGCCGCCGAGAGCGACATACAATCGCCGACGCGCACCCCAGGCCTGCGCGAATGAACCCGTCACGAAGGTGCGATCGTAGAGCAGCACCATCAGCGGCGCGGATACCATGACCTCCTTGGTCGCCATTCCACTGAGACAGGCGATCACCGTGAGGATCGGCCAAAGGCGTGACTTGCTCTGCTCCACGCCGCGGATGAACGCATAGAGCGTCAGCAGGTAACAAAGCGCCATGAGGGACTCGGCGCGCTGGACGATGTAATCCACTGCGCCGGTCTGCAGCGGATGAAGCGCCCAGAGCAAGGCGACCACGAAGGCGAGGGGAGTCGCCTTGCCGCCGTAGCGCGCGGCGAACGCCGGCTGGAGCAGGGTCCGCCGCACGACACCGAACAGCACCAGCGTGGCGGAGAGATGGATGAGAAGGTTGGCCACATGATACCCGTGGACCGCGAAATTTCCGGCGGCGTAATTGAGCGCGAAACTGAGATTCACCAGCGGCCGGCCGCTGACCGTGCGGCCTCCACTGGCCGAGCCGTCGTGCGGCGGCAGCAGCGCTGTGCGCCAATCCCGAATGGTGGGATTCTGCGCGATCGAGGTCTCGTCGTCCAAGATGAAGGGACCGGCGAGGCTGTTGTGGTACGCCGCGCCGACGGCGAGGACGAGCAGCAGGACGGCGGTGAGCACGGTCCGCGTGGATGCCGAGAACAGGGAAGTCGGACTGGAGGCCGTGGAGGTGGTCACGCTGCCGCGGATTAGAATGGCACCCGGCAGGGCATTCCAACCCCCGATTTCTCGCTCCGCCGGCGATTTCCGCGTGTTTTTCCCTCGTGGGGTATCAGGCAGGCGGGGACGGCGGGCGCCGGGGTATTTTCACGGCGATACGTCTAATTCCGCCGGTTTGTCCGGACGAATTGATACACGTGTCTCTCTTCGCGCCCATTTCCGGGAAAATTTCCTCCCGGGTGGATTTTTCGTTCCCAGCAGCAAGAGAAAAATAACGCAAAAATCACACAAAAAGCCGAACAAACCTGTTGACGGGCAAAAATCGACTTACCATAGGTTGTGGCTTGTGGCGCGGTTGACCACAACCGGTTGTGGTCAATAAGGCGTTAATAAGTTCCAGCAACTTTGGTTCGCCTGGGGCCAATTACCGTCAAAAACGCCTCTGTTCGCTGCGAATCCCCCTATTTTTGGCTCATTTTCCGCCTTTTTAGCCCATTTTCCCTACTTTCATGCAAAAAACTTTCCAAGTCGGCTCCAAAACCTTCGTCCTCGACCAAGCCAAGGCCGAAGCGGCGTTCGCGGCCAAGAAGGTCATCAACGGTCGCCCGACCATGACTTTCAACCTCCTCCCGTTGAAGTACCAGTGGGCCTACGACCTTTATCGCAAGATGAAGGCCAACCACTGGGAGCCCGAGGACATTCCGATGGGGAAGGACATCGAGCAGTGGCGCGACACGAATCACGTGTCCGACGTCGAGCGCTGGATCATCCGGATGGGCATCGGCTATTTTTCCGCGGCGGAAGGCATCGTCGGCGACAACATCCAGCACGTCGTGCGCGAACTGGTCACGGCCCCGGAGCTCAAGCTCGTCCTCGGCCGTCATGCCCATGAGGAGAACATCCACGCGGACTCGCTGCTCTACATGATTTCGTCGCTCGGCATCAACCCGCATGAGTGTGAGGCGATGTTCGAGGACGTGGACACGATCGTGAGGAAGAATGAGTTCGTGACCCGCGTCTCCAAGGATCTCCGGCGCGACATCGATCTCACGCTGCCGGAGAACAAGCGGCTGCTCGCGCGCAACATCTTTGTCTTCGGCCAGTGCATGGAGGGCACCCAGTTCTACGGCCTGTTCGGCATGGTGCTGTCGCTCTACCGCCAGAACAAGTTTCCCGGCATCGGCCAGATGTTCCGCTACACGCTGCGCGACGAATCGAACCACATCGAGGTCTTCCGCAATCTCTTCATGGACTTGGTCGAGGAGAACCGCGAGATCTGGACCGCCGAGTTCAAGGAAGAGCTGCGGCAGACGATGGCCGAGGCGGTGGCGCTGGAGAAGGAATTCATCCGCGATTGCCTGCCGGTGAATGCCGTCGGCCTCCGTTTGGATGATTTTCTCAGCTACATCGACTACATCGCCGACCGCCGCCTCGAGGGCTGCGGCCTGGCTGCCCTCAACGCCGGCGTGAAGAATCCGCTGCCCTGGCTGGCGGAGATGATGGACATCAAGAAGGAGCAGAACTTCTTCGAGGGTCGCGTCACCGAATACCAGAAGGCCTCCGCGCTCAACGTCGCCAGCGACCACGAGCTCTGATCCATCATTTCCCTTTCCGCGCCGCCCCGCGCGTTTCCGCTTTTCTTTGTTTCTGACCGAATCCTTCCGGCGGTGCCCGCCTTGGCGCCGCCTTTCTCCTTTTTTTCGTTTTTAACCTGTTTCGTCCCTGTCCCTGCCACTGCCATGACCAACCATTCGCTCGAACACGACCTCGCGCTCAAGCGCACCGTCCATACGCCCCTTGAGCAAAAGCCCCATTACGCCTGGCGCGATGTCCTGACCGGCGAGAACATTTCCCTGCCGCCCATCGTCCTCCTCTGCCCGCACGGCGAGGAGAAATTCGTCCTCAGCGAGGTCGCCGACACGCTCGGCAAGGCCCTCACCAACGTCTCCCTGGCGAAGGGGGACAAGGAAATCTTCACCGACGCCAATCGCGCCTGGGTCGCCCGCATCTGCCGCGAGCTGGCCGCCAATCTTTCGGAGCTCGGCCGCCAGCACAATCCCGTCCGTCTTTCGCTCAACAGCCTGTACGAGCTGATCGAGAAGACGCTGGTCGACAACAACGCCTACTTCGTCGCCAAGAGCCTCCTGCTCAACCGCGCCCGCAAGATCTCGTTCGACCGCGAGGCCGCCACGCAGTCTGCCCTCCGCGTCATCCGCCGCAACAACCAGGTCGTGCCGTGGAGCGAACAGAAGGTGGAGATCGCCATCCGCAAGACTTTCCTCTCCCTCCAGCGCGACTCCGCTCCCGCCGTCGCCATCACCAAGACGGTGTCCGAGCGGGTGCATCTGTCCAAGCAGTCGTTCGTCCACATCGAGGAGATCCAGGACATGGTTCAGGAGGAGCTGATGAAGGGCGGACACTTCAAGGTGGCCGAGGCCTACATCCTCTTCCGGGCCGAGCGCGCCTCCGCCCGCACCCACGCCGCCAGCGAAGCCCCCGTTGAGGCCGCCGCGCCGGCGCCGGCGGGCCAGTCCACGATGATCGTGGTCAAGAAGGCCAACGGTGAAAATGTCTTCTGGGACGGCGCCGATCTCCGCAAACGCATCGAATTCGCCCGCATCGGCCTCGACCTCTGCCTCTCGCCCGAGGAGATCGAGCTCGAGCTCCGCCGCGCGATCTACGACCAGATCTCCCAGAAGGACCTCGATTCCACGATCGTCCTCAACTCGAAGACGCTGATCGAGAAGGACGCCGACTTCGCCAAGTTCGCCGGCCGCATCCAGCTCACCTACATCTACGAGGAGGTGCTCGGCTGGGACATCGTCCGCGACGGCATCGGCAAGCTGAAGGATTTCCACCAGCGCGCGTTCAAGAAATACCTCGAGCATGGCGTCATGATCAAGCGCCTCAATCCGCGCCTGCTCTACTACGATCTCCCCCGCCTGGCCGCCGCCCTCGATCCGTCCTCCGACCTCGAGTTCGACTTCCTCGGGATCCAGACGCTCTACGACCGCTATCTTATCATCGACAAGACCTCGAAGCCGTCCCGCCGGATCGAGACGCCGCAGTTCTTCTGGATGCGCGTGGCGATGGGCCTCTTCATGGACGAGGAGCAGGACCGCGAGGCGAAGATCGCCGGGCTCTACGATCTCTACAAGTCCCGCCGTTTCTGCTCTTCGACGCCGACCCTGTTCAACTCCGGCACGCTGCACTCGCAGCTCAGCTCCTGCTATCTCTATTACGTCGACGACTCCATCGAGGGCATCTTCCAGCGCGGCATCGCCGAGAACGCCTATCTCTCCAAGTGGGCCGGCGGCCTCGGCGGTTCCTGGACCGCGGTGCGCGGCACCGGCGCCTACATCGGCGGCACCAACGGCGAATCCCAGGGCGTGATTCCCTTCCTGAAGCTCCACAACGACCAGCTCGTCGCCGTCAACCAGGGCGGCAAGCGCAAGGGCTCCGGCTGCGCCTACCTCGAGACCTGGCACAACGACATCTTCGAGTTCCTCGAGCTGCGGAAGAACACCGGCGACGACCGCCGCCGCACGCACGACATGAACACGGCGAACTGGATT
>DASZXS010000059.1:0-144145 GCA_035545735.1 Bryobacteraceae bacterium
GGGCTCGTAAGAGACAAAGGCTCCTGGCGGCCTGATCAGTCCGCTCTTTCGCGGGCGATTTGCTTCAACACCGTCGTCAACGCATGGCAGCTAACTCGGATATGCGGGAGCCGTTCGTTCGCCTCGGCGGCGACGCCGCCCCGGAGAGATTTTTCCATCGCCAATAGGGACTCGCTCAACTCCGCTGCGCCCGCCGCGCCCGCCGAATTCCGGAGTTGATGGAGCGTCCGGGCGGCTGCTTCCAGTTCTCCGGCGGAGAGTTCCCTCTCGAATTGCTCCAGCGTGGGGAGCGTAGTTCGCTCCAGAATCTCAAAAAAGTCCTGCATGTCGGCGCGATTCAGATCGCTATATACCTCTGCAATGAAGGCCCGCACCTCCTCACTGAGGCGGCGCGTTTCCGGATCGTGATCCGAAATTTCGGGCGCCGGGGGCCCGGGCAGCCACAAAGCCAATTTTTCGGAAAGCTCCGCGGAGCGGATCGGCTTCGCCAGGAAGTCGTCCATTTTCGCCGCCATACATTCTTCCCGCTGGCCGGAGAGAACATTGGCCGTAAGAGCGACTATCGGCGTATGCCGTCCCGAGCCCTCCATGCGTCGAATGCGATGTGTGGCTTCGATGCCATCCATCTCCGGCATTTGATGGTCCATCAAGATCAGATCGTATTTGCAGGCGCGGAATGCCGCCACAGCCTCCACTCCGTTCCCCGCGATAGACACCCGGAGACCCAGACGCTGGAGCATCAAGGTCGCGACCTTTTGATTGGCCGCATTATCTTCCACCAGCAGAACATGCCCCGAGAATCTTGGCGATTCGGCCGGCATGGGATCCGCGAAGCCCTTTTCCTTGACCACGCGTTCGGACTGATTCAGGAGCGACGCGATGTTGTTGACGAACACCTCTCTCCGCGGAGGTTTGGTCAACACCGAAGCGATGTTGGCGGCCTTCGCTTCCGCGGCCAAACCCGGAGGCACGGCGGAAGTGAGCAGAACCAATTTCAGCGACGCCAGCCGCGGGTCCGCCCGAAGCTTGCGCGCGAGCATTAGCCCGTCAACCAGAGGCATTTGATAATCCAGGATTGCCAGATCAAACCGGCTGCCGGAACTTTCAGCGCGCTCGATGGCGCGAAGCGCCTCCTCGGCGCTATCGGCGCATACGACTTCCGCGCCCATTTTGGAGAGCATCTCTTCGAGGATGATCCGATTGGTCTGGTTGTCATCCGTCACCAGAATCCGTTTGCCGCGCCCAATCCGGGGATCATGCGCGATGCCGCCCCTTGGCTCCATCCGTACCGTAAACCAGAATGTCGTTCCTTGCGATTCCACACTATCGAAGCCGATCTCGCCGCCCATGAGTTCCACCAGGCGGCGCGATATGACGAGGCCCAGCCCGGTTCCTCCGAACCTCCGGCGCGTGGATGCGTCGCCCTGCGAAAACTCCTGAAACAGCCGCTTTCGCGCAATTTCATCGATCCCGACACCTGTGTCGGCGACGGAGAAGTGGATGAAAATCGCCTGCCGGCTCCGTGAATGGAGCGCTACGCGCACGGTAATATCCCCTCTTTCGGTGAACTTTACCGCGTTGCTTAGCAGATTGAGGAGCACTTGACGCAGGCGCCCCGGATCCCCATTCACATTTTCCGGGAGCCGGTTGTCGAGCGACACGATCAGTTCAAGATTCTTGCTGTGAGCGGCTTGCGAGACCATCTCGGCGGCTTCTTCCACCACAGTGGCCAGCTTGAAATCCACCGCCTCAATCTCCATCCGGCCGGCTTCAATTTTTGAAAAATCGAGAATGTCGTTGATAATGTCCAGCAGAGCTTCGCCGGAGGACCGGATAACCGACAGGTACTCGCGCTGGCGGACATCGAGAGCCGTGTCCTGCAAAAGGTTCGTCATTCCGATGACGCCGTTCATCGGAGTGCGAATCTCGTGGCTCATCATCGCCAGGAACTCGGTCTTGGCGCGAGCGGCCGCCTCGGCCTGCTCCTTGGCTTTCGCCAGTTCCTCGGATTGGCGGCGGAGTTTCGCCTCCGCATCCTTCGCCGCGGTGACATCTCGCGAATGGATCACGATTCCGCGTACGCTGGGATTTTCGATCAGGTTTGTGCCCAGGGCTTCAAGATACCGGATCGAGCCATCGGCATGACGAAAGCGGATGGTAACCGAACTGGCCGGTTTCACCAGGATGTCGGCCATCGTGGCCTTCGCCGCGGGCAGATCTTCCGGATAGACTAGCTCGAGCACGCTCTTTCCCACACGATCCTCCGCCTTATAGCCGAGGACTTTCTCAATCGCGTTGTTGTGGAACAGAACCACGCCACGGCTATCGACGATCGTGATTAATTCATTACTGTTTTGGACCACAGCCGCAAGAAACTCCTCACTCTTGCGGAGTTGCTCCTCGGTTTTTTTCAGGCGGTCGATATCCGTATGCGAGCCCACCAGCCGGATTGCTCTGCCGCTCTCGTCCCAGACCGCGCGGCCGCGGTCCAAAATCCAGCGATAGCTCCCATCTTTTGCGCGCACCCGATATTCCGCAAAATAATATTCGGTCTCGCGACGCAAGTGGGCTTCGAGTTTCTCGCGCACGGACTCGAGATCCTTGGGATGTACTTGCTCGGTCCAAAGATCGTGCGCTTCCGGAAGATCGCTGGCGCCATATCCGAGCATCTGCTTCCAGCGAGGTGAGCGAAACATCGTACCCTGCTGGATATCCCAGTCGAAGATGGCGTCGTTGTTCGCGTCCAGCACCAACTGCCACCGGGCCGCTTCTTCCTCGAGGCGCTTCTTCAGGTCTTCTTCGGTATGCTGATTTTCCTGCATCGGTGGCACCGTGACACCGACCAGTCTATGCCCCTCGGGACTCTTTCTGAAGCGGGTCACCCGGCTGACGCTCTTTCACTTGTTTGAAATGGTCGACGATCCGCTCGATCGCCGGGCCGCTCACCCCATAAGAGTGGGATGTCATCAGGGGTCCGGTGCAGGGGACGAAGCGGGGAAGGGCCTCCTGCTAAATTGATGACGGATGTGCAATCGACAGAATCGCGCAGAGTCACAGCCGTCCCCTTTTTACCGCTTATCTCACTTGGATTATCGCGGATAAATGGGGCCAGTGGCAATTTGAAGAGGCATTTTTATTTCACGTAAAGTGTCGTTTTTTGGAGTGGGCCTCGTTATGAGCGGCGGAGGGCGCCGGGGGAAGCTGGCCGGGCGCGTTCATTACGCGCCCTTCGACGGAAGGTCCCCTCTATGAGTTATTCGTGCCGCAGAGCCACCAGCGGGTCGATTCGGGACGCTCGCCTTGCCGGCGCATAGCCAGCGAGAATCGCGGCGATTAGGAGAACCGAAGCGGCCAGGGCCAAAGTTCCCGGATCATTGGGCCGGGTGTCGAACAGGAGCGATCTCACAAGCCGGAAAGCGACCAACGCGGCCGGCACGCTGAGCGCGAGACCCACCGCGGCCAGGATTAGAACGCGGCGCAGGACCATCCAAACCACGGAGCGGCGCTGCGCGCCGAGAGCCATACGGACTCCAATTTCGCCAACCTGCCGCGCGACGTTGTAGGACATCGTCCCGTAGAGCCCCACGCACGCGATCACGAGAGCGAGAACCGCGAAACCGGTGCATAGTTTCGCGAACGTGATTTCCCGGCTGATCGTCCGGTCGATTTCCGCGGCTTGTGTCACCACGTTTGTGACGGGTATGCGCGAATCTGCCTCCCGGGCGATCTGATGCACACTCTGAACGAACTTCAGCGGATCACCCGCGGTGCGCAGCGCGAAGGTCACTCGGTCCGGGGGAAACTGGCTGGCCGCTACGAACACGGTCATGGCATTCTCTTCTTCATTTTTCAGACCACCGTACCGCAGGTTAGCCGACACGCCGACGATTTGCACATCGCGCTTCTCCTCCGGCAGCGTGATCTGCCTGCCCACCGGACTCTCGTTCCCGAAGTAAGTCCGGGCCAGCCGCGCGCTGATCACCGCAACCGGCATGGAGCCCGGTTGGTCGCGGTCGTCAATCTCACGCCCGGATAGGATTGGAATCCTCATTGTCGTGAGAAAACGCGGTCCGGCGGCCATGACGCGCGCGCCTTCGATGGTAACAGCGCCGATCTTCATCGGTCCCTTGATTGCCTGCCCGGTGCGGGGAGCGCTGATGATCGAGGATTGCGAAAAGGTTGCGCTGCCCACGCCCGGGATCGACTCGAAGCGTTTGCGCAGGTCCTCGTAAAAAGTAGCAATCTCCGGGTCGCGATGCCCCACCTGGCGCGCGTTCAGCGAGAACAGAAGAATGTGCTCGCGAGCGTATCCCAGTTGGACCGAATGCAGGTTGTTGAGTGTCCGGACAAACAGGCCCGCGGCGACCAGGATAAGAAAAGAGAACGCGATTTGGGCGATCACCAGAACTTGCTGCACGCGGCCGCGCGGTCCGCCGCCGCGGCTACTCTTTAGCGCGGGCATGACGTCCGGACGCGTCGACTGAATCGCCGGAGCGAGGCCAAATAGCAAGCCGCAAACTATCGAGAGCGCCGCCGTCGCGGCCAGCACTCTCCAGTTCAATTCCGCGTGCAGCGTAAAGTTCTCCTGTCCCCTGGAGAGCAGAAGCGTTAGCGATCGCACACCCCAGATGGCAAACAAGACCCCGAATGCTCCACCGAGCGACGACAGCATCACACTCTCGGTAAGCAACTGCCGCACGACGCGGAACCGGCCCGCACCCAGGCTGAGCCGGACAGCCATTTCGCGGCGTCGCGCCGCGGCTCTTGCCAGCAGCAGGTTGGCGATGTTCGCGCACGCGATCGCCAGGATCAATGCGACCATCGTCAAGAGCACATACAAAGGCTTGGAATACTGGCGGCGCAAGCTGCCCAGACCGGCGGCGCCGGGATTCAGAATCAGCGCGGGCAGTTTGGCGCGCTCACCCTCGGTCGCCGCGGTGGTGGCAACCCATTGATGGAAACGCGGCGCCAGCACTGCCTGAGCCTGAGCCATGCTTACGCCAGGACGCAGACGGCCCATCATTTCGACCCAGTAGAAGTTTCCGTCGGGATACATACGGGCCGCTTGGACACCGTCCACCAGCACGTTCGTGTGCAACGGAAGGTAGAGGTCCGGCGCGGCCGCGGGGTCGACTCCGAAGAATTCCGGCGGCGCCACGCCGATCACCGTAAAGGCCACGTTATCGACGAGAATCGGCTGCCCAATCGCGTTCGCCGGTGCTCCAAAGCGATTCTGGCTGGTAACAAAACTGATGACCGCGACCGGCGTCGCGCCTGGACGGTCGTCTTCGGGACCGATCAGACGTCCCGCGGCCGGCGACACTGCCAGGCCGCGAAAATATTCGCCGGTGACGTACTCCGTATCGGCGCTCACGGCCTGCCCGCGGATGGTCAGGTTATGGTGCAGTCCGTTGAAGTATCCGAAGAGGGTGGAAAAGACGGGATTCTCCGCGCCAAGCGTCTCGAACGCGCGGTACGGGAACATCCCGCTGAACATGACGCCTTTGGCGCCCGGCCACGCGATGCCCTGTATGCCGTGCATAACGTGGGCCCATTGCTTATTGGCGTTGAAGGGAGGCGGGCTATGCCAATTCAAGACCACCAGCGACCCGGGGTCGGCCACTGGCAGCGAGCGCAGCAGAATCGACTCCATGAAGCTGTAGATCGTGGTATTGGCGCCGATGCCGAGCGCCAGCGACAACACCGCCAGGGCGCTGAACGCCTTGTTCGCGATCATGGTGCGGCAGCCATAGCGAATATCCTGGCCGAGTTCCGACAAAAACCGTGTCATCCAGATCTCCCTCGACTCTTCGCGTTTCATTCCGATGTTGCCAAATCGCCGGCGCGCTTCCGCCAGGGCGCGCTCCGCTGTGATCCCGTCTTCTTCGAGTTCCGCGGCTTTCTCCGCCAGATGCAGTTCCATCTCCTCGCGCAGCGTCTCGCTGCGTCTGGCGCTTTCTATCCAATACCTCAGCCGCCGTAGCACGTCCGTTACTCCGCTCCCATCACGCGCGCGATCGCCACGGTGAGCTTCGCGTACTTCCGGGTTTCAACCGCCAGTTGCTGGCGCCCCGCGGCCGTAATCTTGTAGATCCTTGCCCGCCGATTGTTCGACGTCACGCCCCAGACGCCTTCGATCCAGCCGTTTAGCTCCAGCCTCTGGAGAGCGGGGTACAGTGAGCCCTCCTCGACCAGGAGGGCATTGTCGGAGGATTGCTGGATGAACTGGACTATGCCGTATCCGTGGAGGTCGCGCCGCGACAGCGTCCGTAGAATTAACATGTCCAGTGAACCGGGCAGCGAATCGTTCTTATGCGCCTTGCGTCCCATACCAAGAATTCTTAGCTTACGCCGGGAGACCCCGCGAGTCAAGCCCGGATTTGACGGGCAGGTCTTCGGTAGACCCGTGCTCACAGGACTGTTTTGGTTGGCCGGCGGTGATCGATATTTGCCACGGTCAGGGCGATTTTGGCCCGATTCTGGGTGCTGGGACAGTGTCGGAAGTACGGAAGTGGTTTAAAATCAAAGAAGCATCAGATGTCGGGGCGTAGCGCAGCCTGGTAGCGCACCTGCCTTGGGCGCAGGGGGTCGGGCGTTCAAATCGCCCCGCCCCGACCAAAATTCCCAATAAAAACGCAGTTTTCTAGGGCCGGTGATCCGGCCCTATTGCTTTTCCGGGTTTCTCGTAAGGCATTCGTAAGGCTGGATGGCGCGGATTGGCGCGGGGCGAGTTCCGGCGCAAGAGCGATGTTGCGGATCAAACGCCTACGAGGTACGTCAAGTTTCTCCCGACTCCGGGCTCCATGATCGCAAGGACTGTAGCAGTGGGGCTAGATGCGAAGTAATCTCCACCATTGTTTCGGAACGAGTTAGAATGACATGCGTGGAAGTCACGAGCGCTTATCTCTACACGGCGAACACGCTGCCGCAGATACTTGAAGCAATTCAGAAGGCGCAGGTCCCTGCTAAGTTTACGAACACCTTTCTTCAGGCGCTTGGCTGAAGCCATCAAAGGCAAATTGGCGACGTTGACAGGGAAAGATGACGCCATCCTCAAGAAGATGGCAGCCACATTCAAGGCGTTGTGCAAGGAAGCTGATTTCACAGTGGATCCCAGCGCGGCGAAGAAACCTACTACTCCAGAGGATGCTGCACAGGCAGCGGCTGAGGTCGTTGTGGAATCGCCCGCACTCGATCAAGTGACTCCTCGATTGCCTGGACTTGCCTTCGCGCACACAATCTACATTAATCTCCCAGCCACGCGCGATGTCGCGGTCTACGATGCGATCTTCAAGAGCATTCGGGAGCATCTCCTGTGAGTGCGGCAGATCATCACGCTGGGCTATACTCGCGCGTTTTTAAGAGCTTATTGCTGAGCGAAGACGTAGCGAGGATGGAAGAGAAAGGTGAGTTGCTGCGCACCGAGGCCCCAGTTTCCCAGCCTTTGTTCGGCAACTTCGAGGCATATTTCTCACGGGATCTGAGAGACAGCGCGCAGAAGATGACCTATGCCTATTGCCTCTTTTACTGCTTTGAGAACGCAGTGCGCAACCTTGTCTCCCAACGTCTTCTTGAACGCAAAGGGGCCAACTGGTGGGAAGACGCTGTACCTTCCAATGTGCGAAAGCGCGTAGATAACAAGAAGACAGAAATCGAAAACAACAAATGGCATCAGGCGACGATTGGTGCAGACATCAATCACACGCTGTTCGGGGACCTGTCTTCAATCATCATCGCTCAGTGGCAGGAGTTTGAGGTGAGGTGGACCCCATCGTTTGGACAAAAAATCGGTCGTCCTTAGATGGTGGAGCGGGCTGATACGGGAGGCGGCCCGAAGGCCGCCATCCACTCCGGGCTTGAATCGGCGCTCGGGTCGCATCCCTGCGTTGCCCTATCCTCCTATCAAGCGTTTCCAGTGTACGGCAGGTGCCGCTACCGGTAAAGCCAAAAACATCCACTCTGGAAGAAAACAGCGGTAAATCCCAGGGGGTTTGGGGGACAGCGTCCCCCATCATGACGACCTCTTCCTTTTGGATCTGTGCGGGAACAGGTCTGCCGGCGTGTGATAGCCGAGCGCCTGGTGCGGACGCTGGTGATTGTAGAAGTGGAAGTAGTCCTCCAGCGCCGGGAACAGATCGAGGCCGGTGGCGAAGTCGCCGGGGTAGATCAACTCGTATTTGAGCGAGCGCCACAGCCGTTCGATGAAAACGTTGTCGAGCGCGCGGCCGCGGCCATCCATGCTTATCAAAATGCCGCGCTGCTGGAGCGGCGCCAGGAAATCGGCCGAGGTGAACTGCGAGCCCTGATCGGAGTTCCAGATTTCGGGCTGGCCGAAGCGGAACGCGGCGTTCAGCGCCGCCAGGCAGAAACCGGTTTCCATCGTGTTGGAAAGTTCCCAACTGAGCACGAAGCGGCTGAACCAATCCATTACCGCGACCAGGTAGAGAAACCCGCCGCGCATCGGAAGGTACGTAATATCGGTACTCCAGACGTGGTTGGGCCGCAGGATCTCCACGCCGCGCAGCAGGTACGGGTAGATCTGGTGACCCGGCGACGGACGGCTCAAGTTCGGTTTGGGATAGTGGGCCTCGATGCCCAGAATGCGCATCAGACGTTGGATGCGCTTGCGGTTCACTTCCAGCTCGACGGCCATCTTGCGGCTGCCGAAGAACGGGCGCTTCAAGTACAGCTGGTCGAGTTGGCGGAGCAGGCGCAGGTTCTCCGCGCTCTCCGGCCGCGGCTGGTAGTAGTAGGTCGCGCGCGGCACTCCCAGCAGTTCGCACTGCTGTTGAATGCTCAGGTGTGGGTGAGAGGGATCGATCCATGGGCGCTTGTCGTCAATCGATGAGGCCAGCTCTTTTTTTGAGAAAGTCCAACTCCACTTTGAGCTGGCCGATCTGCTTGTAGAGCTCGTCCTTCTCGGTGTCGTTCTGCTGGCGCATCTGCTCGCGGCCGTTGCCAAAGATGTCGGGCAGGCCGGCCAAAGCCTGTTTCTTCCAGCCGCCGACCTGGGTCGGATGGACGCCGAACATCTGCGCGATCTGGGCCGCCGTCTTGTGTGCCTCGATGGCCTCCACGGCCACCTTGGCCTTCAGGCTGGGTGGGTGACTCTTGCGGGTTTTGGGCATTGACTCTCCTTCATTTTCAATGCCGCCCACCATCTAAGAAAAGGCCCTTTTCGTGTCCAAAAAATGGGGTCCACTACAAGGAGCTATTCCCGGACCAGCACTGGGTCCAGGTGCGCCTTACCGAGTTGGAGCGTTCACGCAATGTGATCGCCCACGGCAACGAATTGCCGGATTCGGAAATCGAGCGACTGGAACAGTACCTCAATGACTGGGTGCGGCAGGTGCCGTAGCCACCCTCCGCGCTTCCCGCAACGCCCGCAAGAAGTCGGCAAGGTCCGCGCGATCCGGTGTCCAGTTTTTCCGGTGCCAATACTCACGCGGGCCGGTCACAATCCTGAAGCGCGCGCGTAGGAATTCGCGAACGGTTTGACGCCCGGCCTTCAGCTTTGCTCGGGCCGCGTCAGCTTCGCCGCGCCTCCATAGTTCGATGGCTGCGAGGCGTAATGTCTCCTGCCACGTGTAGCAGCCGTTGAGTAGGCGCTGTTCACCGATCTTGCCCGAGTTGATGTACAAATCCGTTCGGCTCTGAGTGTTCACCACTGCCTCTTTGGTCCGGGAAACCCAGCACCGCGATGACGCTGGCGCTGCCGGAACTCAGGCCAGTCCGAGAAGTCAACTAGACCGTTTTGATGTGCTGCCTTGGCAAATGCCGTCACGTCCTGCCGGGGTGGGCGCTCTCCACCCCGGAGTCGCGCCAGCATATTGTCGAGCGCCACCATCCCGTCCCGCCCCAGCCAACGAATGAGGTTCATCCGTTCTGCTGGGGTGGGTGTGAAATCGGGTGTCATTGCTACCTTGCCGTCCCCATCGGAACAACGTAGGTGATGACAATTGCGTCACCATCCGAGTTGGCGCTGAAACTGTAATTGTCCATCTCAGCCAACGGGAGCTCTACCGATTGTTCCGGTAACAACTGCGCGTCCTTCGCACAGCCGTCAACAGGAACGGTGATTGGTGCTGGATTGGTGCCCAGCGCCCGCACCGTAACGGTGAGTGCGGATTCCGGGATGGTGGCAAGGTCCGCTACCTTGACGGGGGCAGACCCGAGCGGGAAGAGTCCCGCCTGAAGAACGGATGTAGGAAATGTGATGGTCATAGCTCGCTCCTAGTTGCCAGCAGTCCTCTTGCCGAGGCGTACCAGCGCATCCTCACGGATGCCGCCTGCCTCATCGAGAATGTCATCGACGTTGAAGTCATCGACGCCCGATTCACGATCACGCTGATCCAATGCGGCCCTGATTTGATCCGTCGTAACTTGACCGTGGCGGCCACCGATGAACGTATCGAAGGCACGCTTGGCCGCGTCGTGATCGTCCATCACGGTGTTGACCAGGGCTTGCGCCTCGGTGTATTCAGCGTTGGGAACCAACTCCAGCAGTTGCGCTGGAGAGAACGGCCGCTCCTTGGAGGGCAGCGACGCAACCGCGCGATACACGCTGTCCGCCAACACGGCATCCGCCGTATCAATGGCGACTTGGCCGAAGTCGTACAATTGCGCCCTGCCTGCTGTCTCGAAAATTTCTGCGTAGGCCGCACGGCGCTGGATGCCTTCCGTAACGCCGTTGCCAGTCGTGGCGCGGTTCAGCACTTGGATCTTCGTCCAATGCCGGTTGCCACCGGGGCGAAGGTCAGAGTCACCAGCCTCGAACTACTCTGATCGACGCAACGGTCAGGCCGGGTTACGCCGGTGGTGTCGCGACCGTCCTCGAAGCGTATCGTCGAGCCCGCGAAGGGCTCACCGTACCGAGACTCATCGATACCCTGCGAAAACTTGACTACGTTTATCCCTATCATCAGGCTATTGGGTTCTATATGGATCGCGCCGGATTTCCCGCCAAACAGCTTGCGCCGCTCAAGGACCTAGGCGCGGAGTGGGACTTCTATCTGGCGCACTGCATTCGGAAGCCGGCATTCAACAGCCAGTGGCGGATACACCATCCCAGGGATTTGTAGAACTTAACCGTCTCCGATATCCGGAGGGAATACCTACGTTAGCGGGCATGAGCAGGCTGACGTCCCCCACGCCCCTGCTCTTTTACCGTGTTTATTCAGTTACAGAAGATATCAACGAAGCCGGGAGGCCGGTTCCGCGCCGGAGATTAAAAACACCACACGCCCAATCGGATGAGCGCAGATTGACAGGGCCCGCGGTCCAGTGATACATCTAACGGCAGACTAAAGTTTAGCAACAGAACAAATTCGCCCGGCTGATACCGCCCGGCGCGCAGGCAACGGAGGCATCATCACTACAATGTCGTCCCGTCATCACCGGATGCGGATCGCACGGGCTCTTTGCCTGCCGATATTCTTCGCGCCATCGTTTCAGGCGGCGCCAAGAATATTAACGCTGGACCATTTCGAGTCGCCGCAGTCTCTTTCTCACTGGAAAGGGCCCGTTCGCCTCGGCAAATCCAATGAGGCATCCGGTCTAAAATCGGCGGTCGTCTCCTTTTCGGAGCACAGTGGGGATGTCAGTTTCTTACCCGCTCAACGCAACTGGACGGGATACGATTATCTCGCCTTCGACATTTACAGCGACGACCCGGGCATCCGAATGCTCTCGCTTCGTCTCTACGACGAAACTGGCGGAGATCGCGACAAGGCCGCGAGGTACGACTACTTCGACGCGGACCGGAAAATCATGGCGGTCCGAGGCTGGAACCACGTCGAGGTGCGCCTCCGCCAGATGCAAGCCGCCAGTTACCAACGGCCTATGGCGCTCGACCGCGTCCTTCGCCTGGTTCTCTCAGCCCGCAGCGATTCCCTGCCCTGGACCATCGGCATCACCCATCTGCGCCTGGTCCAGGGACCGGATACAGTCTCGGCTCCGCCCCCAGGCGCTCAACCGGGAGACCTGCTGACGATCGTCGACAATCGCTGGTTCGTGGTTCGGCAGATAGGGCGGCCGGAGGATGTGGCGGAATCGTCACAAGTCGCGGAACTGCGCCGGCAGGCGGAAACGGAGTCGGCGGAACTCATGAAGGCAATCCGCGCGGCGCAGATGCAGGGTATCGACACAATCTACGCGGAACGAAAGCTGGTGATCGCCGGGCTCGGATTACAGGTGCGCCCGCTCCTTGCCTGGTTCAACAACGATCGCGAGAAGGAAGGGCTGTTCCGCTACGTGGCGGAGGCGTGCCGCCAGGAACGGCATGAATTAGAGGACCGGCTGAACAGCGTTCGCCGCCTTCCCGAGACCGATGACACACAGCTACCGAAACCCCTGGTTCCACCGCTGCCACCCTTGGGAAGCCGGCCGATTCGGGACGGGTTCTTTCGCGATGAGCGCGGGGAACCGCTCATCGCCGTCTCGCTCCACTCGCCAAGTCAGGCGCTGCAGCGTTTCTTTGCATCTCCCCTGCAACATATCGAGAGCTATTCGGTGGGCGGCGGCTCCCGCTGGACCATCGACGAATCTCCCGTATATGAAGCGTTCAAGAAATACCCCGATGCACACCGGGTCGGATGGGATGGCTGGTGCGGGCATCTGGTCCGCGACCTGGACTCGATGGGGGGAACCAAGAAAGAGAACGTGGTCATTTGTCTCGAAAGCAAGCATATCCGCCGGGCGATTGAAGAGTATATCCGCCTCAACATCCCCAAACTCCGCGCCAATCCGGAGCTGATGTACAACATCCTGGCGTATGAGCTGACCTACATCTGCTATTGCGACGAGAGCCGGCGCATGTTCTCCCATTGGCTGGAGACGAAGCACCACACCATCGAGACGGCGAATGCGCTGTGGGGAACCCGCTACAAGAGTTTCGCGGATGTGGTTCCGCCTCCCACAAAGGACGCGCATCCTCTCCCGGGGACGAACCGCGCATTATGGTACGACTGGGCGCGCTTCAACCAGGACCGTTTCACGGAGCACCTGCTATGGGTTCGCGATACCGTCCGAAAATACGATGCCGCGACGCCGTTGGCCGCGGGCGGCAGTTCCAGCATGCTGTCGGGCGGCGCAGGCGTCGCCGGCATTGACGAAGAACGGATCGTGAATGAAGTCGACGACGTCATCATCCACGAAGGCGGCGGCTCGACGCTCGGCCTGGATCTTCAGGTGGCGCTCTCGGAAAAGAAGAAGCCCATTGCCGATCCCGAGATGAGCCTTCGCTCTATCGCCGATTTTCTACCGCACATTCTGCACGGTAAAACGGTGGTGCAGCTCTACCACTGGCCGTCGCAGCCCGCGTCTGAATTTATTAGCAACACGATGAGTTCGCTGGCTCACAGCCCGAAATTTTCGCTTCAAGACATTGACGAGCTGTTAAGGGCTGCACTGGACGTCCGGCGCTTGCACAACGAGGTGACGGCATTTGTAGATCAGCCGGCGCAAGTAGCGATCCTTTATTCGCAGACCTCCACTCTCCAGATTCCGCCGGAAATGGTTCGCTGGGCGACCACGCCCTATCTCCACGAACTCCAGAAGGTTTACCACGCGGGCCAGTTTCTGGATACCAGAATTACGTTTTTGACGGAGAGACAGATTGAGAGCGGAAAGCTCGCGAATTACAAACTTCTGCTGATCCCTGGCGCGCAAAGTCTGCCGCCTGGCGTGGTGCGCGAGATCTGGAAGTACGCGGAGAACGGCGGCCGGGTCTTCCTCTCACCCGGGTCGCTGGAAGTGGACGAGTATAACCGGCCTCAGGACTATCTTGCCCAGGCCGGCATCCACGCCGGCGATTCCGAGCGGACGGACATCCACGCTTCCATCGAGCGTGTCCAACAATACGACCAGACCTTCGCGCAAATGATCTCGTTTTCGAAGGCTCCGGGTCCTTCCCTAACGCCCGCGGCCGGTACGCCGTTCGCCCCATTGGGCGCACTCGCCACGGAAGGAACCAGACAAACTCTGCGGGCGGATGGATCCGCGCGGACTCTGTTCCGCTTTCCAGATGGAACCCCTGGCATTGCAGCCGTCCCTCGGGGAACGGGGCAAATTATCTATTCCGCGGTTTCCATGCCGGAGAAGGAATACTGGCGCTTTCTGGATGTTTTGCTCGATCAGGCCGGCGTAGTACGAGATTTCCGAACGCACGAGTGGAATGTGGAAGCGCGGTTTGCGCGTCTCGATGGACGGCAGTTAATGTACATAACGAACTTCAATCGCGGGCCCGTCACGGTGCGGGTGCAAGGCAGGCCGGCGGAGGGGGCGGCCTTTCACGACCTACGCGGCGATTCCGATATCGCGGGGAATTCCGTCCCTCTGAAAGGCGGCGAGACGGTCATTCTGGAGACTCTCCCCTGAGGATTCCGGGCGGCGGCGAGGTGGATCGTTTCGTTCGGCCAGCCGCCTGGAAATGCAGAGGATCCCGCAGATTCTGCAGCTCGCGATAGTAGTAAAGGGCGGAGGGCCGTCTGCCGTTGAACCGCAGCCGTCCGAGAAAGCGGCTCTCTTCTTCCGTAATGCCGCCGCTCAGGGCCGCGTCCTTGAGAAATTGTTCCAGGCCCGGCTCGACGGCCGTCTGAGACTCGCTTTCGCGCTCAACGAATTCAAAATGCTTGGTCCGCCCAGGCGCCAAGTCGCGGTTGAGGACAATTTCCAGGCGAAATGTCTTGAGGTCGATGTCCCAGGATTCGATGATCGGGTCCAGGAAAGCGACGCAATTCTCCGGCGTGATGCTGAACACATCGGTATCCAGGAACTCGAGGATCGCGACCCTCATCTGTTCGTAGGTCCGATGGCTCAGTTCGGCCATGAAACGGAGCCGCTCCTCGCTCCGCAGTTCCTCGCGGGCGAAGCTTTGCGCCACGTCCAAAAGCTTCTGCATAACGAGGCGCTCCAGTTCGCCGAATGGATGCTTCGCGAAGATTTCCTCGATTTCGCTCTTCAGGTCCGGGTCGCACTTGCGAAGAGCCAGTTCGCGGCACTCTCTAAAGAGGGGCCTCGGCGGCGCGGATACCTTCTTCTTCAATTCTTCCTGGCGCTGCAGATCCGCCAATTGAGAGAGCTCACCCCTGGGGAGTTTCAAAAACTCGCCGATCTTGTCGTAGAGATCGGTGCGGCCCGGAGCGGGAGGAGCTTTCTTCCGGGCCAAGAGCTGAGAAATGTAGGATTCCGTCACCTGAGCTGCAGCCGCGAGGTCTTTTTGATCCAGGCCAAGTTCCCTCAGGCGATGCCGGATAACCAATGAGACGTCCACTTTCCCTTCCGCTCCTTCTCGGTTTACTGAGTTAAGTAAAGTAGCGGGCCTTATTGTCACACATTAGTTCTTGACATGCAATAAAAATTAACATACAATAGTTAATATTCATTGCCTGGCCTCCTGGAACCGCATGCGCATCACTCTAAAATTTACCGCCAAAGAACTGGACCTACTGAGGAGTTTGGTGTCGGACCAGTTGTTCCGGAGAGAGTTCATTGATTCCAGACTCCCGGGTTACAAATCGGATGCCGCGGATCTGGGTCTTGGAAAACAACTTTTGGAGCGCTTGCGATCGGTGGGAGAGCGGGCGGCGCAACGGCCGAAAGATAGCGCAATCGCTTGAAGGAGGCAGTCTAAGGATGCAATACATTCTCACCGGATTTACTCATGACATGGGATGCCGTGTATTTGCGTTCGAAGCGGTCGGGAAGGATCGGGTTCGAGAGCAATATAGCGTCAGGGCGGATCTCGCGTTGATTCGGAAATACGGTATCCCGGTGCAGGAGCTTCCCTTACTCTGCCGTGGGGTGCTGGAGCGGCGCGACGAGGATGGCGATCAGCAGGCGTTTACCTACTCGGAAACCGATATGCGCCGCCGGGCGGACGACCGCGCGGCGGTACGGGCGGCATCGGCAAATCGAAAAGCTCCACGGAAGCCGCTTGTCAAAGATACCGGCACCACGACCTGGCGCAGTTCCCTCACCCCGCCAGGCAGCACGGCTATATAAGAAGTCCGTGTTCGGCCCAACTGAACGCTGTATTGACTGGCACACTGGAGGACGGCTATAAAGCCCACATCCCCTATGGTGAAAGCCCATTTGAGCGGCTGTTCAGAGAGGCTGAACGTCAGAAAGTCCACCGCGAACGAGGTTCTATCCGTCCGTAAAGCGTTGGACCTGCTTGGCGCATTCTCCTTCGAGAACCCGATCCTGTCGCTTTCGGAGTTGAGCCGCCGTCTGAAGCTGCCCAAGAGCACCGCGCATAATCTCCTGCGCACGATGGAGTCTTTCGATCTCGTCAGGCAGGAGTTTCAATCGCGCAGCTATCGCTTGGGGCCGCGGGCGATGGAATTAGGTCTGTTAGCGGCGCGCAGCGACGGGATGCTGGCGCACGCCCGGCCTATGGTCCGGAGGCTGTCGGAAGAGACCCACGAAACGGTGAAATTGGGCGTGCTCTCGAACGAGCAAGTACTCATTCTCACCGGTTTTGAGTCCTCCCAGCATCTTCATACGCGGGCGGACGTCGGCCGGCGGTGGCCGCTTCATTCGAGCAGCCTTGGGAAAGCCATGCTCGCGGTGCTCGGACTGCCGGAGGCGAAGCAACTGCTGGAGCGCCTGGGCATGGCCCGATATACCGACGCCACCGTCACTACCTGGGAGCAGATGGAACTGGAGATTCAGGCCATTCGCACCCGGGGTTACGCCCTCGACCTGGAAGAGAACGAACCTGGGGTTCGCTGCGTCGCTGTACCGCTCGCCAGTGAGATTACCGGCGAGATCGCCGCGATCAGTATTTCCGTTCCCACCGTGCGCCTGGAACGGAATCGCCTCGAAAACCTTGCCAAGCAAGCTCTTATGGCTGCGCGGCGTATCGCCGCACAGTCACGGGCCCTAAGCTCGGGAGTGGATGTCTTCGCGCAGAACTCCCTTTTCCGTTCCTCTGAAAATCGCGGTTGATCCCGCCGGACGGCCGCTTCGATACGGTAAACTGACGGGCGCCAGGCCACGAATTTTGGATTCGAACCGGAAACGAGGAATTTCAGCCCTCTGATGGAACGCCAGGTATTTTTGAAAGCCCCTTCCGCGGCACTTGTAGCAGCCCCACGCAACACCGTCACAGTCCTCCGGCAGAACCGGCGCGTCCTCCCAGAGCCCCGGAAGGAAGACGACTTTCCGGAGGCGACGCCGGTGCGCGTGAAGCCCGCGTGCGACCCGCTGCGCTATTCTCCGCCAGGTACAGCACAAGGAGAACAAACAATGGCTCTGGAGTCCGGGGACGAGTAAAGGCACCGTGGCGACCCCACCCCTTGCAAGACTGCCGGGCGACGAGAGACAGGCCCTGCTGGACAACCTCCGCTATCTGAATATGGGCGAAATCGAGTCATTCTGTAGGCGGCATCTCATCCCGTATGCGATTGTCGTTGAAACGGAAGACCATGTTTGGAAAACAACGAAAGACAAAGATCGAAAGGGCGTAATTCTGGGTAGGATACGGCATTTCCTGCAGACTGGCGTGATCCTCGCGGCGACCCGCTTTCCGCGCGCGGTTGTCTGTCGTGACCCGCTCTCCGAAAGGCTAGCCGAGAACGATCGGCTATATTATGGCCAATATGACAAAACGAGCTTGGCGATGCGAAGCGTGTTGAAGCGCCTGACCGCCGGGGAGTTTAAGGATGGAGCGGTGGCGAGAATGCTGGCACGGGATTTTTGGACCCGAGGAGAAGCCCCAACGTTCCGGCAATACGCGACGGCATGGCTGCAAGCCTCCCGGGAACACGCGAAGCCGAATGCGGAGTGGGCTTTCCTGTTTGACAAGTCCAATAGAACAGCGGGCCGGGATTGGAGGAAGTTGCGGGCGGACAAAGCGGCCAGGGTGATGGAGGAGATGGATCGGATCATTGCCGGCGTGGAAAGTGCGTGAACCACCCGAACGGAGGGTAGTTTGCCATCGGTGGTTAGGCATCTCACAGCCGATCTATATCGATGGTAATGAGGGTCCCATTACATTCAGTACTATTTTATAGTTACTGTCTCGGCCGGCAACATCCCGCCAGCTACTAGGCCGGCCTTACACACCGCGTCAGTGTGGTTTCTTCAAAAAGTAACAAAAAAGTAAGCGGCACGGGACACCGCTTGCCGTAAGATTGTGTTATCGTTTTGGCCTGTCCGTCGAGGGCTATCGGTCACATCATGATAAAAGAGCCGGCCACAGTTCACCGCGTTGATGCCACCATTCCAGTAATTGGCGTGACCGAGGATCCCGAGACCTGGCGGTACATTTCTGAGTGCTTCGCCGGTCTTCCCGCTTTCCTATTGATAAAAAGCAGCAGCGGCGTCGACGAGATCGACCTTCTGGGCGCACGACTCGGCCAAGTGGTCGTCGTGCTCGCAGAACCTCATCTTTTGCACGAAGCTCCTTCGCAGACGATGCTGCCGCTGCTTTCGGGCGGGATGATTCGGCTGCTTGCATTCACACCGGAGGAGGATGACGGAGAGAGTCTTCTCCGCGCCGGCTGCATGGGAGTGATCGACCGCGGATCTCCGCCTCATCTCTTCCGCAAGGCCGTGCAAACAGTGGCGGCGGGCGAAATGTGGGCGTCAAGAAAGGTGATGTCGCGGTTGCTGCGGGCTAGTTTGGCGCTAGAGGGCGCACGGATACTGACACGCCGTGAAACGAAGATTCTAGAGCTGATTTGTGAAGGATACAGCAATCAGGCCGTCGCCGAAAAGCTCTATGTGAGCCGGGAAACTGTGCGCTGGCATTTGAGGAGCTTGTATTCCAAACTTGGGGCCTCCAGCCGGCAAGCGGCGATTCAAATTGCCGTCAACGGCGGGTGGACAAGCCCCGGAGGTCTCCGCAAGCCGGACTACGTCAAACCAATACTCCCGGGTTGGTTCAGCCCCCCCTCCTCAGTTCCCGGATTTTAGTGTAGAGTAAGACAGCTTAAGGGAAACTGTGTGACGACTTCCCACGAATGTGGGACTTTTTCCTCAACGGCTAGGCTGGCAGTAACACCAGAAACAGGAGTTGGTTGACCTATGGCTAGAAGGTCACAAGGTTACATCGGATTTCGAGGAGCGATAGGCCAGATCTATCGCGGTCGTGCCGGGCGGACTCCCCACGCCCCTTCGGTTCATGGCGCTTCAGTTAACAACGTCAATCCATTTGCCATTCCATTTCCGGGAGATGCGGGTAGGGACGGGACCACCGCAAATCTTGCCCGGGTAAACTCCGCCAACTTCCACTCGGTTTGGGGAGGGGGGGCTTAGCATGCCGGCAATATCGAGGATTGTACAGCGGATTCTCGTCGCGGAAGATGACCCGCAGATACGAAACTATCTCGCCCTGGCACTCAAGCTGCAGGATTGTGAAACTGAGTTCGCGAGCGGTTACCGGGAAGCGATCACCCAGATTGTCGAGCGGCCGGGAGCGTTCGACCTGGTTCTCCTCGGCGCTCCGGCGTCTGCGGACGAGGGCATAGAGGCGCTACGGAATATAAGCCACATTTGCCCGCGTCTGCCAGTCATCGTGTTGTCGGCGTCCAGTTCTCCATCGGAGGTCGTCCGGGCGCTCAGGAATGGGGCCAGTGACTTTCTTTCGAAACCCATCGACCACGAGGACCTCAGTCGCGCCATCAAGCGCGCCTTGACCGCTGGATCCCCGCCGTCACAGTCGGCTCATAGCGAATCCTCGGGACCGGGCGGGAGCAGATCCTTCTATGCCGCCGCCGGGCCATGGCCTCGAAGGGTGGCGTTGTTATTGTCGCAGGCGGGCCGTTCGGACGCTCCACTGCTCCTCCGGGGCGAGACGGGCGTTGGAAAGGAGGTTCTCGCGCGCGAGTTCCACGCCGTGTCTCCCCGGGCTCATCACCCTTTTCTGAAGTTAAATTGCGCCGCCCTGCCGCCGGACCTTGTTGAAAGTGAGCTGTTCGGCTATGAGCGTGGCGCTTTTTCCGGGGCTTTCCAGAGTACGCCCGGAAAATTCGCGATGGCGGCCGGCGGAACTGTCCTGCTGGATGAAATCGGCGATATGGACTTGCGGCTCCAGGCCAAACTTCTTCAAGTCGTGCAAGACAAGGAGTTCATCCGGCTTGGGTCCAAGCAGACAACGCAAGTAGATGTTCGCGTGATGGCCGCAACTCACCGCGATCTCGAAAGAGCTATCGCGGAAGGGACTTTCCGGGAGGATTTGTTTTACCGCCTCAATATCATTGACATCTACGTGCCACCCTTGCGCGAGCGCCGGGGCGAAATTTTGGGCTTGGCTGCATTCTTCCTTCGAAAGCATTCCGGCAACCAGGAGCCTCCCGAGATTCCGCCGCTCCTCGAGGACGCCTTGCTGGAACATGACTGGCCGGGAAACGTTCGCGAACTCGAGAATGTCATGCGGAAATTGCTGGTCCTTCGTAATGCCGAGTGCCTGGCGGAGGATTTACGGAGCCGGTCGCGAAGGAAGTCGCCGGTGATGTTTCCGCCTGGTGTCGTTGCGGTTCCGCACGAAATACCAAAAGCCCTCGGAATAGCAGTGGCTTCCGACCAAGTCCTTCACGGTTCCGGAAGCGCGGCCGGTTCGCCGGCGGGGAGATGGAATGGGTCAGGCGCCGGTGGCGCCGAAACTCGTGCCAAGTCGCCTTTGGCGCGAGTTCACGATGCTCGTAATGCCGCGGAAGCAGAAGCGATTGTCACCGCGCTCAGTTCGACCCATTGGAACCGGAAGCGGGCAGCGGCGGTTTTACAAATCGAATATAAAGCCCTTCTCTATAAAATGAAGAAGCTTGGCATCGGGACTAAGGCGCCGGACGGGCACCGGCAATCGAACGGCCGCGCCGGAGAACCTGAACCGTCGACCGCGTCCCACGCGTGTGCCTGATCCACTCGGTTGGAACGGGCGCCCTCAGCGGGGCATCCCGGGCGTGGAAGAGGAAGTGAGTTCGCTACAGGCCTTTCCGCCGCCGGCAGCCGCGCTGGCGCTTTGCGTGGTTTCACTAACTTTAGCGCTGCGTCTTACCGCCCGATCCTGAGCGGCCCATCTGCGGGCCAGGCACACCAGGTCCTGCCGGTGTTCCTCTGTCAAGTATCGCCAGAAGCGATCCATCGGGGCGAGCGACAACGTGGGCGACGAAAACCGATGATTCAACTCATCGAAATTTAGAAGGCGCTCGACCTCCAATGGGTCGATGTCGAGATACTCGCAGACCGGGCTGGCGACCGGCTCAGAGAGACGGCGCTTGCCATGAATGATGGATCGTGCGTCTTCGTAGCTCAACTGGACATGTCTCGCAAGCTCACGGATAGAGACATTCTTTCTGGCCATTCCCTCGCGTATCTTCTGTGACACCAATTCGAAGCTGCGCTTCATCCGACGCTACCCTCCGCTGCCAATTGGTCCGGCGGCCCAAGTCAGTACAGCCGGCTTGCCGCACACGATTCCGCACGATTCGCGAGAATGGAATGCTGGTGCGGCATATAGATGTCGCCAAGCACAACGGGCCCTTCATCGACACGCAATGTGGCGCACCGGTGGCGCCAATCGACAACCTCGGCACACCGCTCGACGCTCACATCCACGAGAAACATCCCGGGTCGCAGGTTTACAACCGGGCAAAAGAACTCAACACAGCCCGAGCCCTTATCGACAACAGCGGCCCTATCCGCCGTGGTCAGTTGCGTGCACAGGTATCCGCTCGGCCAATATAAATAGACGTTGAAAACGGCGTCTCGCAGAGTTTCGTGGGCGATGTAATCGACGCGAAGAGACATCGCCTCACCCGGCCGCACCGGTTCACCCGCCGCCCGGTTGGCGCCTTGGTAGGTGAAATTCGTACACTCGATCTTCCGTGACACTCCCTTTTCGTGCTCTGGCGGTTCGGAAGCCAACAATGTCGAGCGCTGGTATTCCAGAGTAACGTCCTGGGGCTTGCCTTCACAGACAATCCGGCCGCGGCTGAGGAGTATCGCCCGGTCACAGAGCCGTTCGACGGCGGCAAGGTCGTGCGAAATAAAGACAATTGTCCGGCCATCCTGCTTCATTCGCTGTATATGTTCCAGGCATCTCCATTGAAATGGGACGTCGCCGACCGCCAGTACTTCGTCGAGGAGCAGAATGTCGGGATTCAATTGCGCTGCGATGGCAAAACCCAGCCGGAGGCACATCCCCGATGAATATCGTTTGACTGGGACATCGATGAAGTCCCCAATGCCCGAAAATTCAAGGATACTCGGTAGTTTCGCGATAACTTCCCGGCGGGACATCCCGAAGATCACACCGCTCATGTACACGTTCTCCCGCCCTGTGAATTCCGAATGAAAGCCAGAGCTGACCTCGATCAACGACGAGAGCCGCCCGCGAACTGTGATCTCGCCCGCGGTGGGCGCCGTTATGCGGCTTAGCAGCTTCAAAATGGTGCTTTTACCTGCGCCATTGTGGCCGATTATTCCCAGCGCCTCACCACGCTCGACCTGGAAGCTGGCGTCGCGGAGCGCCCAGAACTCATCCCTGCGGGTTCTCCATTGGAAAAGTCTATCGCGGAGCGGCGGCGCGGGCGCGCTCGCACCCATTTCTCGCCGTACATACCGCTTGGAGACGTTATGGAATTCGATATCGACCATGGGTCAAATCACGTCCAACATGGTGGCCTCGACGTGCTTGAACCACGCATAGGACGCAACGGCGATCAGAAGCGAGACGGCCATGGATTCAGTGAGAAGCAGGGGACCGGGGATGGGGCCATGCAACAAAGCTCCGCGAAAAGTTTCCATGATCGCCACCAGCGGGTTCAGGTCGTACCAACGCCGCAAGCTCTCGGGCACCGACGAGCGCGAATAGACGATGGGCGTTGCAAACATCCAGACCTGCAATAACAGGGGCATGGCTATTCCTACATCGCGGAATCGCACCTGCAGGGACGACGCGAAAAGCGCTACCCCGGTCAGGAAAACTGTCAGGGTAACCATCGCGGGAATCGTCCAGAGCGCGCCTGCAGTCAAACGATACCCGTAGTAAAACATCAACACGACCAGCACCAGGGACGCGATCAACAAGTCCAGCAGCGCCGCGAACACGTAGGACAATGGAAGAATTTCCCGCGGAAAATACACTTTGGACATCAGATTGGAATGTGCAGGCAGCCCGACCGTGGCGCCGGACAACCCGTTGGAGAAAAAGGTCCACGGGAGCAGCGCGCTGAACGCAAAGATCGCGTAGGGGGCGCCGTGAGTCGGCACGGACGCGAACCGCGAAAAGAGGATCGTATACAAGAGCAGCAGCAGGACGGGATGTAAAATCGCCCAGAAATAACCGAGGACCGACTGCTTATAGCGCAAATTAATCCGATGAAGCGTCAGCGTGCAAAGCAGGTCACGGTACTCCGTAAGCCTTGCGAGGTGTCGCGCGACTTCCCGGATCGAGAACGAGGGCGGCCGGATGATCTGAACGGGACGAGTCATGAAACTGAACTTCCCGATGGGCACACCGCGGCGGACGCTTCTTGCAATCGAGTCGCCACGCTTTCGGCGAGAACCTTTACGTGAGGTCTCTTCAGTAGCTCCCCAAAGTTGCTCGCCGGCGTCCGGACCACGGCACATCCGCCGCGCGCAAGTTCGCCCCAGACCATTCTTGGGTCGGAATCCGCGTTGTTCTCCAGATTGCCTGCGAGGATCAGCACGACACTCCCCGAATAGGGAGTTGGCGTGTACTGAGACACCGCCCGGTGAGTGATCTCCACAACCAGATCCCTGTCGCGCTTATACCGGTCCCCGCGGTAGATGTCCTGGCGAAGAATCATTTCCCTGGCAATGGCGCAGGTCTCGCGGAGGCTTGCCAACACCTCCCGCGGCGACGGGGTCAGCAACGCGCTGATCCGCCTGACCAGCCCACGAACCAAAAATGTCAATGCACGCCGCGCGGCCGGCGCGCACCGGACCAACGGGACGTAGGTAGGATGCCAGGTCTCGACCAAAATCAGCAGAGGCGCCTCTTCGCCGGAGGCGATTAATTGTTGCGCCATCTCGAAAGCGATGATTCCGCCCAGACAAAATCCCACCAGATGGTAGGGTCCGTGCGGCTGCAGAGTACGCATCTGACGAATGAAATGTTCCGCCATCGCCTCGATGCTCTCCAACGGCTCACCTGCAGCCTCCAGGCCAGCGGGCTGAAGCACGTGAATCGGCCGGTCGGAACCCAGATGCCCGGCAAACTCCGCGTATAAGAAGGCGTTGCCGGCCGCAGTCGGGACCACAAACAGTAACGGCCGGTGAGGTTGCGGTGGCCGGGTTCCCGGGGAAACACGAGAATCCGAGGTCCGCTCGCCAAGAACGGCCGCCATTTGCTCAACCGTCTGCGCCTTGAATAAGGTGGCAACGGGCAGACGTTGTCCGAATACCCTGGCGATCTCGGAGAGCAGCCGCATAGCCAGCAGCGAGTGCCCTCCTAAATCAAAGAAGTTATCGTATATCCCTATGTCTTGCTTCCGTAGCAACCGCTTCCAGATCGACAAAAGCTGCCTTTCGGCGTCGCTCCGCGGTTCGGTGGAAGCGCGCCCTTCCGCAGCCGGCGCGGGTAGGCTTGCGAGATCGACCTTCGCGTTCTCATTCAGGGGAAACGAAGGCAGAACAACAATTCCCGGGACCATGAAGCCGGGTAGTTTGTCGCGAATTGTGGATCGCAACTCGGACGCGCGAAGATCCGCCCCCGGCTCGGGCACGACATAGCACACTAATTGCTGATCTCCCGGCACATCCTCACGGACGAGCGCCAGCGACCGTCTCACTCCGGGGTGTAGCGCGACAGCGGACTCCACCTCGCCAAGCTCGATACGGTGGCCCCGCACCTTAACCTGAAGATCCAGCCTTCCGAGGTATTCGACCTCGCCGTCGCCACGATAACGGACCGAATCGCCCGTTTTGTATAGTTTGCCTCCGCCGGCATCGAACGGGTTTTCCACGAACCGCTCATCGCTCAGATCGGGGCGGTTCAGGTAGCCGTTGGCGACTCCATCTCCACCGATATACAGCTCGCCGGGAATGCCGGCTGGGACGCGCCTCATTCGGCTGTCCAGCACGTAAAACCGGGTATTCTGGATGGGTTGGCCGATGCTCGGGCGGCCCTGTTCTTTTACCAGGCTCCGGCTGGACCAGACGGTGGTTTCGGTTGGACCATAGAGGTTCCATACCGAATCGCTGCGCTTTGAAAGCCCTTCTGCAAGATCCGGCGAAAGGGCTTCGCCGCCGCACAACACTTTCAGATTCCCCTCGCCGGCGCTCCAGCCCGCTTCGATCAGCATCCGCCAGGTCGACGGCGTCGCCTGCATCGTGGTGATGGCGTAGCGCCGCAGGCTCTCTCGTATCCTCGAACCGTCAGCCACCGTCTCTTTGCTCGCGATGACCAGGCGCGCGCCAGTTATCAACGGCAAAAAGAGTTCCAGGGCGGAAATATCAAAGGACAGATTTGTAATTGCGAGCAACCTGTCGTTCTCCCCGAGTCCCGGCGCCTGCTGCATCGCGTTCAGCAGATTCGCAAGCGCGCGATGAGGCACACAAACGCCTTTGGGTTTCCCGGTTGACCCTGACGTAAAAATGACGTACGCGAGGCTCTCCGGGTCGTGAGTTCCCGGGACGCTTTTGGCAGGCGTAGCCAGCGCTTCCTCGATCAGCACGCACTTTGCCGCGCTTGGGGGAAGCCGTTCCGCCAGTGAACTCTGACTAAGCAGGGCCTTCACGCCCGCGTCCGCGATTTTGAATGCCAGCCGCGCGGGTGGGTCCGTCGGCTCCAGCGGCACATACGCCGCGCCGCAGTGCAGCACACCCAGCACTCCGGCTATCATTTCCAGCGATCGCTCGATACAGACACCAACCAGCGCGCCGGGGCCCGCACCTGCCGCCGACAGTGCCGCGGCTACCCGCAATGCCTGACGATGTAGCTCCGCATAGGTCAGCTGTCTATCCTCGAATACAACCGCTACGCGATCCGGCGTACGCGCGGCTTGATCGGCGATCAAGGTGTGCACACACTTCCTCGGGTAATCGCCGGCGGTACTGTTCCACTCCGAGAACTGTTCCAGTTCTCCGGCCGTGAGTAGATCTAAATCTCCGATCCGTCGATTGGGATTCTCCAAAATGGCGTTCAACAGCGTTTGATAGTGTCCTATCATGCGCGAGATTCGCTCCGAATCGAACAGCGCGGTGCTGTACTGAAATCGCCACCAAAAGGAGCCGTCGGCCGCTTCGACAACATAGAGAGTTAGATCGAGAGGTGAAATCGAAGTGGGGGCGCCGTATTGGCTTGTGGTCAGCCCGGCGACCTTCCGATTGCTCCGAGGCTCCTCAAGCGCCGTCATCATGACCTGGAAGATGGGATTGTGGCTGAGGCTGCGTTTGGGCTGCAATTCCTCGACGATTCTCTCGAATGGCAGATCCTGGTTGGCGTGCGCCTCGAGCAATGTATTTCGAACGTCGTGGAGAAGGCTGCTGAACGTCGGGTTCCCGGAAAGAACGCTTCGAATCACAACCGTGTTTACGAACAAGCCGATCAACGCTTCGGCTTCCAGAAGATTGCGTCCGGCAACCGGCACGCCGACACAAATATCCTCTTGATGGCTATATCGATAGAGAAGAACCTGGAAAGCCGCCAGCAACACCGTGAAGAGCGTTGTCTCCTCACGCTGAGCCAAGCCTCTAAGACGCGCGATCAGAGACGATGGCACAGGCGCCGACACTACCGCGCCGAGAAAGGACTGTTCGCCTGGCCGTGCCCGGTCGGCTGGCAACTCAAGAGGCGATCCTATGCCGGCCAGCCGCGTCTTCCAATATTCGAGCTGGCGCGCCGTCTCCCCGTCGTTCAAGGAATCGCGCTGCCACGCCACGTAGTCGGCATACTGAATCCGGATCGGTGGCAGCCGGCATCGGCGGCGTTCGATGTCGGCCTCGTAATGTTCGAGAAGTTCATCGATGAACACGCCGATAGACCATCCATCGCCTACCAGATGATGCATGGTAAACAGCAGGATATTTTCAGAGTCGCGTATCCGTATCAGTTTCAACCGGAGTAAGGGGCCGTGCTCGAGATCGAACGGCTTGCTCCCTTCTTCGCCGGCCTTCTGGTACGCTTCGCGTTCCCGAACCTCATCCGGCAACGCGCGCAAATCGACTTCTGGAATTTCCACGCGAACGTCCGGCTCAATTCTCTGGAAGACCTCGCCACGCAGAGCCCTGAAAGTGGCCCGAAGAGGTTCATGCCGCGCTACGATGCGCTCGACGGCGCGGCGGAGCGCCTGGAAATCCAGCTCTCCTCTCAACCGCAGTCCGGAAGAAACGTTATGAGCCCCGGTTCCGGGTTCGAGTTGTTCCAGGAACCATAGCCGGAGCTGCGCCAACGACAAAGGGCACAGACGAATGCCCGATGCGTCACGACGCATCAACTCGACAAGCATGTCGCGTTTCTGGTCCGGGCTAAGCTCAGTTTGGCTCGAGGGGACGCCTGTCATTCCGGTGATCGCTCCCACTGCGCCGGCGTTCTGAACCTGTGGGCCCGCGGGTCGCATCAGTCCTACGGCGCCGCGTGGCCCCGATTGGCAAGGGCCGCGCTGAGTAACGCATCAACTTCCTCATCCGAGAGTTCACGCAGTCGCGCCTCCAACTGCTCCCGCGTTCGCCCGGCCGACCCCCTGGGGACAATGGGCGCCCGGGGCGAGATCCCAGCCGCACGCGCCTTGTCCACGGCCTCCGCCAGGGCAGACACGGTAGGCTCCTCAAAGAGGGTGCGCACCGGAATTTCGACTCCCACATATTTGCGAATCCGCGCGATGACTTGAGCGGCCAGGAGCGAGTGCCCCCCCAACTCGAAGAAGTTGTCGAAGATTCCGATTCGTTCCGTCTTTAGAAGCTTGGCCCAAATCCTGGCCAGCTTTTCCTCTAATTCGCTCCTCGGGGCAACATAACCGTCGGGGTTTCGCGGGAACGCCGGATCAAATGGGGGAAGCGCCCGCTGATCCAGCTTGCCGTTGGCGGTCAGCGGCAGCGCATCCAGGACTACGAACACCGGCGGCACCATGTAATCGGGCAGCCTGGTCTTCAAATGCCGGCGAATCTCCGAGTGAGCCACACTCCGCCCGTCAGCGGGAACCACGTAAGCGACGATTAGATCGTTCGCGGCTCCGTCTTCCCTCACGAGAACGGCGGCGCGGTGCACGGACTCGTGCTCCATCAGGGCCGCTTCGACTTCGCCCAACTCAATCCGGAGACCACGGATCTTGACCTGGTTGTCGCCGCGTCCCAGGAACTCGATATTTCCGTCTTCCCGATAGCGGCCCAAGTCGCCCGTCTTATATAGCAATCCTCCCGGGCAAAAGGGGTCGGCAATGAACCGTTCCGCGGTCAATTCCGGGCGGTCGAGATATCCTAGCGCCAGGCAATCGCCTCCGACATGAATTTCCCCCGGCACTCCGATCGGAACGGGGTTCAGACTCGGGTCGAGCAGGTAAACGCGCACATTCCCAATCGGTTTCCCGATGGGAACGAATCCCCGCGGACTATTCGAGGACGTGTCAAAACAGGTCACATCGGCAGCCACTTCGGAAGAGCCATAAAGATTGATCAGCCGGGCGTGCGGGACCAGCTTGGAGAACCGCTCATAGAGGTCATATCGCAGAGCTTCGCCGCTTGTGACACAGAGCCTGAGACTTGGGAGCACGGCCTGCCCGCGCGGGCTGGCATCGAGAAGTGCGCCGAGCAGAGAGGGAACCACTACGATACGGGTGACATGCGCGTTTGTGAGTTGGCGCGCCAACGCCTCTACATCGACTACGGTGTCATCCGGTATAACAAAGATGGTCATGCCGCCCAAGAGCGGCCCAAAGATTTCCGCGATAGAGTCGACGAAGCTGAGACTTGTCCTCTGAGCACAGACCTCGCCCGCTTGGAACGGATATTCCTTCCACATCCAGGCGAACCGGTTCATGGACGCGCGATGCGTCCCCAGGACGCCCTTCGGGCTGCCGGTCGAGCCGGAGGTATAGATGGCGTAGGCAGGAGAGCGGCAATCGAGCGCCACCGCCGGATTGGTACGGCTTTCAACGAGGATACTCGAGCGATCCCGGTCTATGAACACGGTCTGGCCGCCGTATTCGGGCAATCGGGCGCGAACCCGATCCTGGGTAACCAGGACGCGTGCTCCGCTGTCCTTCAGCATGAAGTCAATTCGCTGCTTCGGATAGGCGGTGTCGATTGGAACGTAACATGCCCCGGTCTTCATAATCGCCAGAAGGGTAATAATCGCTTCCGGCGAGCGCTCCAGCGCCACACCAACTCGATCCTGCCGTCGCACTCCGCGCTTTCGAAGATAGTGCGACAGGCAGTTCGCTTCTTCATTCACCTGCTGGTAAGTCAGGTGGCTATCGGCGGTGCGAATGGCAATCGACTCCGGGCGGTGAGCCGCCTGCGCCTCAAATGCCTCGTGAATGCAAACGCCGTCGGGGAATGGGCATTCCGTGGCGTTCCATTCGACCACAACCTTATTTCGCTCCCGCTCTCCGAGGAGGGGCAGCTTCGATAGAGTGCACTGAGGGTCTGTGCAGATTCCCCGCAAAAGCGTTTCGAAGTGTTCGGCCATGCGCTCGATCCTCGGAGGATCGAACAGGTCCGAATCGTACTCCCAGGTACAGCACAGTCCATCCAGCTCGAAGATCTCCAGCGTCAGATCGAATTTCGCTACGCCCGTGTCCAGTTCAAGTTCATCGACCTGTAGCCCGGCGAACTCAAACGATATTCGAGGGGTATTGTGAAAGACGAACATCGTCTGAAACAACGGCGCGTAACTCGTACTCCGCTCGGGCCGCCGTTCTTCCACGAGCCTCTCGAAAGGAACGTCCTGATGCGCGGCCGCGCCGAGGGTTGTCTCGCGTACGCGTTTCAGCAGTTCGCGGAAAGCCGGATCACCCCCGAGATTCGCACGCAGAGGCACGGTGTTGACGAACAATCCGATCAGGGCTTCCAGTTCGACATGCGTACGCCCAGCCATGGGAATACCGAGTAAAAAGTCGGGCACGCCGGTATAGCGCCACAGCAAGGTCTCGAAAGCAGCCAGCAGCACCATGAATGGCGTGGCGCCCTCTTTCAAGCCGAGGTCGATGACGTTTTTCGTCAGTTCTGCGTCGAGCCGGACCGAGTGTTTGAGACCCGCGTGACTCGGCGCAGCCGGACGAACGCGGTCGGCCGGGAGATCCAGCACGGCGGGAGCCCCTTCCAGAGTTCGCTTCCAATATTCGAGCTGCGGGGCCTGCCCGGCGCCGCCGAAGGCCGCACGCTGCCAGGATGCGAAATCGCTGTATTGGATGGGCAGGGCGGAGGTTGCCGGCAGACGGCCCGCGCGGAAGACCTCATAAAACTCCGCCATCTCCTTGAGAAGTACACCGATGGACCAGCCATCCGCGACAATGTGATGTATCGTCAGCACCAGGATGTGCTCCGCCGCCGACAACCTCACCAGTTTGAAACGAACAAGGGGACCGGCCGCGAGGTCGAGCCGGCGCCGCCCTTCTTCGACTGCGATCCGCAGCGCGTGCTGTTCCTTCTGGCCTTCCGGCACATTGTCGAGGCTGACCACCGGCAACAGTTCGAGTTCGACGAATGGGCGGAGTAATCCCATGACTTGACCATCGACAGCGGTGAAGGTCGTGCGGAGAACGTCGTGCCGTCTGATGATCTCACGCAGCGCCAGTGCCAATGCATCGATATCCAGGTCTCCCCGGATGCGGAACGCGTTTGCCAGGTTATAGGCCGCGTTCTTCGGCTCAAGCTGGTCGAGAAACCAAAGCCTTTGTTGAGCGAAAGAGACTGGGCAAAACTTGTGCATAGCCATGCTGCCGGCTCGGCCATCTTGCCGGCCTGTGTAGTTCCTAAACGCCTAACACCAGTGAAACCGGATTCACGCGCTCGCCTGTGCCAAAAGAGAGCTTCGTCTCGAGCTTGCCGGGATCGACGTACGTCCCAAAGAGGCGATCCCAGATTGTAAACAGACTAGCCATGTTCTTCGTATAGTGTTGAGGATTATCGCTGTGATGTACATGGTGATACCGCGGAGTGACAAAAACCAATTCCAGCCAGTCGGATCGCCAGGTAACATTCATGTGCATCCAATCATTCTGGAGAATACTCGACACCGCGACCGCGGTACCCATCCACCACGGCGACAGATCCAGGAAAGAGTAGGCCAGAACATACGGAGTATTGACCAGAAAAAAATCGGGTATGGTCGTCCGCACACCGCCCAGCCAATACATGTATGTTGGCGCGTGATGCCATCGATGGACTCGCCAGAAGTGCCGGGTATGGGTTAGCCGATGCACCCAGTAGTGACCGAAATCGGCCAGGACGAAATAAAGAAGAACCCGCAACGCGAGAGGCAAATGGGCGATCGCAGCCGGGGCGGCGTGATATCCCGGTACAACATCGTTCAAGCGAAGGACGACCGGCAATATAGCGCATCGGAAGGTTACGTAGGCGATCAGGTCTCGTCCGATGACAGGTAGATAGGAGAGCGTTCGGGCCGGCCGCAGGAATTCGAGCGTTGTGAAGACAATCACTCTACCCAGGAACACCAACTTGAAGAACACGGCCGGCGCGAATACGAAGCCGAAGAGTTCCGGTCCTAGAAAGGTTTCAAGCCTGCCCACAACGTGTACCGTGTCCTTAACTTCCGGTTCATAATCAGCGGCCCGGCACCGCCTCGCTCTTTATATGTGGCTCAGCGGGTTTGGCACTGGCTGGCGACTGGTCTGGATGAAAATAATGTTCGTCGAGAACAGAGTTTGCCGAGTCCTGAATCCGGCGCATTTCGTCTTGCATGCGCTGAGAGGACAGGAGGGCCCGGATTTCCTCCCGAACGTGATCCAATGCCGGCGTATCCTTCGCTTTCATCCTGTAGAACACGTAGCCGCTTCCATCTGCAAAAACAGGCGATACTTCCCCCGGTTTCAGGTCCATCGCCAAGGCCTGGTTCGGCGGTAGCGAGATGCGCCGGACTTCTATGCTTGTAGGAGGAGCGTGGTCCTTGATTCCCGCGGTTCGGTAGGCGTCCTCCTGGAGCGAGGCAAACCCTTCCCCGGCGATCGCGCGCGCCCGCAAATTAGCGGCTTCCGCTTCCGTTGTTTGATCGGACTCCCGAGAGGCCTGCAGTGTGTGCGCCGCCTTCGGAATATAGACTCGATCCATTTGGGCCTTCTCGAATCTTGCCGTGTTGTGGCGATAGTAGTCTTCGATGTCTTTCTCGGAAATCTGAGAGGCCCTCTCTTGAATTACCGCTTTTACCTCCTTGGACAGGACGTCGATACGGGCGACTCTCATACGTTCCTCGTAGCGCTCACCACGGTCCAACCCCATTTCCTCTGCCTTTTTGGTCATGACCAGAGCATCCGCGTACCGCAACGCAAAGTCCCTGCGCGTGCGCGCCGGCATCGTCGGCTGAATCGCGTCAATCAAGTCTTCAAATTCCTTCTGCGTGATCACGGTCTTGCAGCTGGAACCGGTCTTGCCGCCGGACGAATCGTCACAAAGACCGTAGATCGTGATCACAGCCTTTGATTCGTTCGAGTCGAGATTTCGGCCAGAGAGTCCAGGGCCGGCCGTCACAGCGGCAGGGATGGCAGTCCCGCGCGCCCCATCGCCGGTTGTCCGGCTCGTCGTCTGGCCCCAGGAAATGACCACAAACAGCACGCCGAAGAAGGAGTATCGCCTCATGATGGATGCCTTGTCTTCAGCCCAACGAATTTGACTAGGGCGCCGGAGCAAACGACGCCATAATGACTCCGGAGTTCAGCATGCCGTCTGAGGCCGTTGTCATGGTGACGTTTCCCGCCGGGACTACCGGAGATAGACTGCTCGCGAATATCCCCGCTCCACCGAACGCAGCATCGACAACTATTGGACTCGTGCCAAGTCCCGGGCTGAGATGCTGGTATGCCCACACCCCCTGAACGACCAGGGAGCCGCTGGCGGCCGTTGTCAGTGACGTGGTGATGGAGGTACTTCCCACAGGAAAGGTATTGGTGGTCACAGCCTCCGGCTGACCCGATTGCCGTACGTTGTACCACGACGCCGCCTGCGAGACCAGATAGTGCTGGCTACCGGCGGTGATCGAAACAGTGTTCGCTCCGCTGGGCGGATTCAGGAGGTAGTAGAGATATTGCCTATTATTGGAAGGCGCTTGGGCCGTACCGGCGAGAGTCATCGGGATTCCGGCATAGGTGACAGAGGAAATATCGTCCACCGATGAGCTTCCCAGCAAGTTGACAACGAGTAGACGATTCGCGCCGCTTCCTACCGTGTGAGAGTAGGTGAGGGACGCGGTTGAACCGCCATTGTTCCCGCCGTCCGTGGAGTTGTCGTAGGCGACCCCGGGACTTGCTCCCGAGGCTAGGGTGAAGGAAGCCATGATGCTGGACGCTTCGTCCTGCCCGCCCCATGTGTTTGTCATAGACACCGGAAAAGCCTGGCTGACCGGGGCCGGCACGCTCGAAAACAGGCCGAGGCTGTTAAATGTGGAATCTAGAACCAGCTTGGACGAGCCATTGACCGGGAAAATTCCCTCCGGCGCCCACATGCTCTGCACGACTAATGCACTGCTGGAACTTGCCGGCAGAGAAGTGGTCATCGAGACACCCGAGACCACCTTGTTGGTTGTGTACGCTTCCGGCTGGGTAGATTGCGCGATGTTATACCAGGAAGCCGCTTCGGACATTAGATAGCTGGGGGCGGAGGCTGTCACAACAACATTGTGTGTTCCGGCGGCCGGCGCCAACAAATAGTAGAGATAGTGCCATACGTTGCCAGACGTCTGCACTTTGGCGATGAGGGTCATCGCCGCTCCACCATATGCGACGGACACGAGGGTGTCGGCCGGGGCGTCGATCACGTTGACAAGCAATAGACCGTTGGCGTTCGCCCCAACCGTGTAGGGGTAGGTTAACGATGCGCCGCTTCCCCCGTTATTGCCGCCATCCGCCACATTATCGAAATAAGCCGGAACGGTAACGGCCGCGGTCGCGGAATACGGGCCATAGAAGCTATTGGCGTCCTGAGCTCTAACCCGATAATTGTAGCTGGTCCCGGCGGCAGCGGTGGCGTCGACGTAAGATGTCCCGGATACACTGGCAATCTCGGAAAAGTTGGAGCAAGTCAAACCGGTGCATCTTTCGATGGAATACCGGCTGATCGTGCCGCCGCTTTCTGCCGAAGGATTCCAGGTCAATGTCCTTGTGGGAGTCGCAGAAAAGTTGGAGACGATGTATGGGACTATCGGACTCAGCGGCTGGATGTTGGAGTAGTTGCTGAAGATTCCGTCCGAGTTCTCGGCGCGGACACGGTAATTGTATATTAATCCCGGTGATATGGACGTGTCCGAGTAAGTCAGGTTGGGCGCCGGGACACTGGCGATCTGACTGAATGTGGAGCAGCCCAAGCCGGTACACCGTTCAATGTCATAATTCGTAATGCTGCCGCCCGTGGATGCAGTCCAGGACAGGATCGCTTGATTGGGTGTGGGGGCCACCGCCGCCATCACTGTTTGCCAGAAATCGCCTACAGAAGCCGTAAAACTGGGGCTATAGTCGCCTGGGTTCGGCGCGGTCCCCGTCTCGGCACTGAAGTTGAGGCCGGCGGATGCGGGCTGAGCGGTATACCCAGTGCCCGCCGCGTAGGCATTGACGTTGAAGCCCTTAACGATGCCGAGCAGCAAGTCGTTTGGCTGGTGCGTAGTCAGGGAACTGCCGGTAATATAACGGGAAATCAGCCCTTGATCGCCGGTGAACAGGCTATAGGCGTCTATGGGGGAATAAATGTTGTCTCCCGACAGGGCTGCAATCGACATGACCAATGGTTCCGTCTGACTAAGTCCGACAGTGACAGTATGGCCCGGGCCAGTTGCCGCGTTCGGAACATAGAACAGTTCCGCTTCCATGGGATAATATGCACTGCCTACTTTGTACGCAGGACCGGCCAAAGGGAGCCACGTGTTCCCATAGCTATCGGTGATCGTAAAAGTCGTATAGTTATGACACCCCAGGAGCATGATTAATAGATCGGCGCCAGTGCTGTCGAAGGCGGAGGACGTGAAGGAAGTTCCAGGAGTCGCATTCAGATAGTTTTGACCCGCAACATAGCTCGGAATTGAAGTACCCGCAAGCGAGCCGGTAAAGCTGCCTGGCGTTGTAACAACAGCCGCGCCGGTGTACGTGTACCCGTTCACCAGGCTCCCGCTCTGCCCGTTCACCGTCACCGTCACCGTCACCGCGCCTGCGCTCCCCGCCGGCGTCGTTGCCGTGATCGTTGTCCCGTTCACCACCACCACGTTCGCCGCCGCCGTCCCTCCAATCGTCACCGCCGCTCCCGCCACGAAGTTTGTCCCCGTGATCGTTACCGACGTACCTCCGGCCACCGGCCCACTATTCGGACTCACGCTGGTCACCGCCGGCGCTGCAAGGTAGGTAAATGCCCCGGCCAGGCTCCCGCTCTGCCCTCCCGGATTCGTCACCGTCACCGCCGCCGCCCCCGCGCTTCCCGCCGGCGTCGTTGCCGTGATCGTCGTCCCGTTCACCACCACCACGTTCCCCGCCGCCGTCCCTCCAATCGTCACCACCGCTCCCGCCACGAAGTTCGTCCCCGTGATCGTTACCGCCGTACCCCCGGCCGTCGTCCCACTGTTCGGACTCACGCTGCTCACCACCGGCGCCGGCCCCGATGCCACCGCGAACGTCGCCATCTGCATCACCCACGCCCCGGCCGGGCTCAACGTCGCCGTCGCACTGTTGCTCCCCGCCGTCGCCGCCACCTTGTCCTCGGCCAGATCCCCGTCCGGCGTCGTGATGATCCGCGACGTAAATCCGCTCCCCGCCGCCCCGGTCAGCGTCGCCACCATGTTCGCCCCGAAGATCAACTCGTTCCCGCTCGTCGTCACCGCCGTCCCGCTGTTGGCCGCCGCCCCGTTCCCGCTCGCCCCCGCCGTCACATCCAAGGCCGTCACCCCCCGGTACTCCAGGATCCGGATATCCGGAAACGCCGCCGCCTGGTTGAACGTCACGGTCACCGTGTTGCTTCCTCCCACGATGTTCCCCGCATAGTAAATCGACTGACTCAACCCCGTCCCTCTCGTCGGCCCGATCGCCAGACTGTAGTTGTTCCCCGCGCTGTCCTTTACCGACTGCACCGTCGACGTCGTGTCGTTCCACCCCACCACCACTACGTTCAGATCTCCCGCCGTCTGGGCCCCCGGGTAACTCACCGCCACCGTCGCCGTCGGCGCCTGCGGTGTCGCCGCCGCCACCTGCGCGAACCCGATCGCGACCGTCCCGTTATACGTGTACCCGTTCACCAGGCTCCCGCTCTGCCCGTTCACCGTCACTGTCACCGTCACCGTGCCCGCGCTTCGCGCCGGCGTCGTCGCCGTGATCGTTGTCCCGTTCACCACCACTACGTTCGCCGCCGCCGTACCTCCGAACGTCACCGATGCTCCCGCCGCGAAGTTCGTCCCCGTGATCGTTACCGCCGTACCTCCGGCCACCGGCCCATTATTCGGACTCACACTGGTCACTCCGGGACCGACCACATAGGTAAATCCGTTCGCCAGGCTCCCGCTCTGCCCGCTCACCGTCACCGTCACCGCCACCGCTCCCGCGCTTCCCGCTGGCGTCGTTGCCGTGATCGTCGTCCCGTTCACCACCACCACGTTCCCTGCCGCCGTACCTCCGAACGTCACCGATGCTCCCGCCGCGAAGTTCGTCCCTGTGATCGTTACCGCCGTACCTCCGGCCGTCGTTCCACTGTTCGGACTCACGCTGCTCACCACCGGCGCCGCTACGTACGTGTACCCGTTTGCCAGGCTTCCGCTCAGACCATTGCTATTGGTCACCGTCACCGCCACCGCGCCTGCGCCCGCCGGCGTCGTCGCGGTGATCGTTGTCCCGTTCACCACCACCACGTTCGCCGCCGCCGTACCTCCAATCGTCACCGACGCTCCCGCCGCGAAGTTCGTCCCCGTGATCGTTACTGGCGTACCTCCGGCCACCGGTCCACTATTCGGACTCACACTGGTCACAAATGGGACGGTGCTAGTCGCAGCCGCCCGGAATGTGACCACTTGCATCACCCATGGTCCGGAAGCATTTAGAGGCGCCCAGGAACGGTAGCTGCCGGGAACGTTGACCAGACGGTCCGCGGCAAGGCTTGAATCCGGCGAGGTGATGGTTCTGATCGTGAAAGGCGCGCCTGCCATGATTGTGGTGTTGGTGCCCACCGTATTCGCTCCAACAATCAGTTCATTGGCGGCGTTTGTCGTGACCAGGCCGCTGTCGGAAATATTGTTGGTGCCGGCGGCGCCGCCAGCCACGTCAAGAGGGTTCGATGTATCGACCCCGCTGTACTCAAGAATGCGCACATCGGGCTTCGCAGCCGCTTGCGTAAACGCGACCGTTACCGTATTGGCGCCGCTGGCCGCGATGTTCTTGGCGTAATAGATCGATTGGCGTAGCCCGGTACCCGTAGTTGGGCCAAATGCCCGAACGTAGCTATTTCCGGCGGAGTCCGTGACGGACTGGACATCAGCAGCGGTGTCGTGCCAGCCCACAATTACGACGTTCAGGTTACCGGCCGATTGCGCTCCCGGATAAGCGACGGGCACGGAGGCGGTGCTCGACTGCGGCGTGGCCGACGCCACCTGGACAAACTGAATTCCCTGGAAGGCCGGAGGATTTACGCCGTACACTTGCAACTGGCCGGAAAACGAAGCCGCATATACTTTCCCATTCGCGATCGTGGGTGGGACGAACTTGGCATAATTTCCTACGTCGTCTCGTGTCAGGTTCTGCGTACTGTCCCATAACTCCGTAGTGAGATCGGTGGCGTCGAAGGCGCGCAGCACGCCGGGAACTGGAACGCCGGTAGCTTTTCCCGAGATTGCCGCCAGGGACCACACGATCCCCGTTCCGTTCAGGCTCCCATTCGCCGAGACAGAGAGGGCTGCCGCGTTGGAAAAATGGTTCGCATTCAGAATCGTGCTTTGCGAGACAGGGGTGGTGTTAAATTGAGTGCCCGTAAACTGAAGGGCTTTCAAGAAGTCTCCGGGTCCCCAAATATATACGACCGGACCGTGGTTCGGGCTGTTCCAAAAGACCGGGGAACTGAAAAACGGCCCCGTGGTTGCCGTAAACTCCTGCACATCGTTGTCGATGCTGGCATTGTAGTGGCCCATGTTTTGGGAATTCACCACCCGAAATACCGAGTCCTTACCTTGCCCCACCAACAGTGATGTTCCCGGCATCAACATGGGCCCGCCAGCGCCCAGATCCGTGTTATTCGCGTTCAGTGTTCCCTGATTGGAAGGGGTAAAATAGTCGCCGACCGTCAGACTGGGGCCGGTGAATTTTACGAAAGAATCCCCATAGTCAAGGCCGCCGGGCGTATTGGCGGTGAAGTCGCCATTCCCGGTTATGGTGTAGACATTGTTTGCGGCGTCGGCGACCAAGCCCTGTCCCGCGGACCAGATTCCGCCCTCTGAGCCATTCGGTGTGTCGTTGAATATCCCTTCCTGCTGCAAGGTGCTAGCGTTATAGCTCATGATCCAGCCATGCCACGTGCCGATGTCGCCGACAGAGCCAAAAGCGATATACAGAGTCCCATTTGCGAGGAGTAAAGAGGGGCGCTGATTATGAAAGGTCGGATCGAATGTTATGACACCCGCCTGGCTGCCGACGCCGGTCCCATTCACCTGTCCCGCAATCTCGACAGGCCCTCCCAGTAGTTCGTTTCCGGTTTTCAAATCCAGCGCGTGAAGGGACGTATGATACGTGTTATCGTTGGCGTTTTTCGTTCTGGCCACGACATAGATGATTCCGGCATTTTGATCGATCGCGGGCGTGCTCGTAATGCCAATCTCGGGGCTGATATCGTAGTAAGGGCAATCGCCGGGATTTGTATCTCCGGTGATGATGCAAATGTCTTCCATCGGGACGCTCGGTCCCAAATTTACGCTCCATAGGGGCGCCGCGGCGGTTGGATCGTCAGCGTCAAATGCATACACGCTGTTGTGCTCCGTGGCGACATACACCACATTGCGTGTCACGCCTTGAATATTGAGCGCCGAAACATACAACGGCTGCGCGAAAATAAACCCGTCCACCGTGCGCCAGAAGAGTTTGCCGAAAGTATTGTGATTGACATTCGAAGTCGTAAGGATGGTCTCGTTCAGATTTTGTCCGGAGCGCGCGTTGTCATTGTGCTGAGTCAGGACGGAGACCTGCCCGCTGCCTATGTTTCCGCCCGCGACTATCAGCAGGCAAACGCTAACAATTCGTCCAATCTCACGCTTCATTTGTTTCTGTCCTGGTTACAGTTAAACTCCGCGGACCGGCACAGAGGTGCCGGGCGGTTGGGGTCCATTTAGTTACGACCGCGTCCTTCGTTTTGCTTTTTTGGGACTGTGAATCGAAAGCGGCATAGGAGAACGATAAGCGCCGCTTGAGTCACTCAGTCCCGGAAACGGTATGGCCATGCAACAGATGCGCAGCGCCTCCCAGGCGTTCGGCGAAAGCGCCCTCGAAGTGGAGGATCCGCTCAACTGCGTCGAGCAGAGACTTGGCAACCAGGTCCGGCCTTCCATCGCCGCTCTGCCCCTCCTTCGCCAGCAGGGCCGTTCTACAACCGGCCCTTATTCCAGCCGTCACGTCGCTATTGGAGTCCCCGATCATCCACGACGCGGCGAGATCAAGCTCATGTTCGCTCGCCGCCGCCAGAAGCATTCCTGGCGCCGGCTTTCGGCAGACGCAGGGGGGATGCGCTTCGTGAGGACAGTAGTAGATCGCATCGATTGTCGCGCCGTCACCGGCCAGCGCCTCGCACATTCGCCGGTGCATCGCCTCGAGCGCCGAAACCGTGATGAGTCCCCTGGCTACGCAACGCTGGTTACTCACGACGACTACGCGAAAGCCAGCCTGGTTCAGCAGGCTGATCCCCCTGGCGACGCCTGGAAGAATCCGCATTTCCTCCCACCGGGTCACGTACCGGCCTGCCGCGGCTTTGCGATTCACTACGCCGTCACGGTCGAGAAATGCTGCCCTGCGCATGAAAGATCGCCTGCTCCACCAGTTCTGAAATAATGTGCCCGATGAGAATGTGGCATTCCTGAATCCGGGGTGTTTCGTTCGACGGCACGCAGACACAATGGTCGGCGACGCCTTGGAGTTTTCCTCCCGCCGCTCCCGTTAGGGCAACGGTTTGCAGGCCAAGAGACCTGGCAGCCATTAAGCCTTTTAGAACGTTCATGGAATTGCCACTGGTTGAGATGCCAATTGCAACGTCTCCCGGGCGGCCGAGCGCTTGAATCTGACGCGCGAAGACAACGTCGAACCCATAGTCGTTTCCCAGGGCGGTAACGCACGACGTGTTGGCGGAGAGGGCCAGCGCCGGGAGAGCCGGGCGATCGAACGCGAACCTTCCCACAAATTCAGCGGCGATGTGCTGAGCGTCGGCGGCGCTGCCGCCATTTCCGAACAAAATCGGCTTGTTGCCCCTTCCGATAGCCTCGGTCAGAATCCCGGCAACCGTGGCAGCCGTTCGCAAGGCTTCCCCGTCATCAAGCAACCTTTGCTTGGTGGCGATTGAAGCTTCGACCGACCGGCGGGCCTGGCGCAGGAACGCTCCGTCCCTCGACGCCGCCGGGACCGCCTTCCGGCGAAAGACTTCGTCTTTGGCTTCTATCTTCGACACGCCGCTTCGATAAGCTCCCTTCGTGCGGCCTGCGCGCGCGCATAGTCCTCCGGAACGCCAATATCGATAAACATGCCGCCGTGCTCCATCGCGTACACGCCGGAATCCAGTATGTTGGGGAACACCTCTCTCTCCAGGCTCGCTTCACCTTGGGGGATCCGGTCGAATATCGCCGGGCTAAAAATGTACACGCCCGCATTGATAAGACCCGGCTCCATTTTGCCGCCTTTTTCGGAAAAGCCGGCTATCCGGCCCGCGCCGTCGACCTTCACCGTGCCGTAGCGGCTGGCGTCCGGCACCCATCGGACGGCAATGGTCGCGATCCCCGCGTGCGCGCGATGGAATTGCAGCAGCTTGGAAATGTCCATCTGAAGGAAGGAGTCGCCGTTCATGACCAAAAAGCTGGAGTTCCCTTCCATCCGAGCCCGGATGAGTTTCACAGCCCCTCCGGTGCCCATGGGACGCTGTTCCCTGGCATACTCGATCGCAACTCCGAAGGCGCTTCCATCCTGGAATTGCTTTTCGATCTCGCCGGCGAGAAAGCCCGTGCACATCACCAGGCGCCGGACCTGTTGGCACTGGAGCTGCCGGACCAACAATTCCAGAAACGACCTGTCTCCGATAGGAGCCAGCGGTTTGGGCGTCGATGGCAAGACCGGCCTCAATCTCGTCCCCTTGCCGCCCACGAGCAGGACAGCGGGAAAGTCAGTCGGAACGTTCATGGGAGTGGTGGGACGGAGGGCTGCTTCGTCTCATGGTTCGGGAAAGGATGCCGCGGATTGGCGGCGAGACATGGATTCCTGGTTCCGAGGGCGCTGCAGCAGCTTCACCACGGCGCGCTTCGGATTCAGGGCAGCGCTGCTGAGCGCGGTCATCACCCCTCTAGCCAAACGAATGCGGCTAAAGCCTATACCCGCCTTCGCGAGTTCTTCTTTGTGATAAGCCCAGAACCGCTTCTCGCGGCCCAACAGCACGCTCTTGCCTAGAAATCCATAATATGCGGACAGATGTTCGGCAAGCCGGGCGTCAAGTTCTTCCGGAGTCAGAAAAGCGGAGGCGTGCGCGATCAGAATCTGCAACATGCCTGCGAAATAGCTGTGAAGGTCCCCGGAAGCGGCCGTCAACGAGTTGGCGCGCACCCTTGAAAAGGTCAGGACCTCGTGGACAAAGCCGAAATCGCACGCCTTCAGAAGCGAAAAACAGACTTCCGTGTCCGCGTGAATATTGGCCTCGTTGTAAAAGGGGTTTCGGCTTCTCACCAAATCGGCCCGGTACAGGACGGCGTTGGCTGATCCGAAGACATACAGGCCTTCGAGAAGGTGGCGGCGGCATATTTGCCGTCCGCATACCAGAGGGCTCGGACACGGCAGCCCCAAGCCGGCGATTCGTTCTCCTTCGAGAGCATAGGCGCCGACAATTCCGATCGAAGGATGCGCTTCGGCAGCAGCGACCATTTGTTCGAGGCAGTTGGGGAAGATCCAATCGTCCCCAAATACCACCTTGCAATACTTGCTCTCGTTAGAAATCTGCCGGAGTGCGGCGTTGTGATTCGGGATGGCGCGCAAGAAGCGCGGATTCCGGTGAATTCGAATCCGTCGATCCGCCGCGGCGTACCGGCGCGCGATGTCCAGGGACTGATCCGTGCTGCAGTTGTCGACGATCGTGTATTCCCAATTCGAGTAGGTCTGGGCAAGAACGCTCTCGATGCACGTGGCGAGATACGTCGCCTCGTTGTACACCGGAGTCACGACGCTCACTAAAGGTGTGGATGGCGTATTCATTTTGCCGCGGATAGCCGGATGGCGGCGCCGCCGGCGGCGCTGTCACAACACCAGCTTCCGGCAATAAAAGGCTTCGGCATAACCGCTTGGCGCATTGCACTCCATTCCCCGCAGCCGCATCAAGGAGAGGAAAGTCTCCTGTTGAAACCAGTGCTTGGAGCGTTGCGATTGAAATGTCTCCATGATCAGCCGGATCTTATGCTGGTAAGTCTCCGTCTTGAGCGGCACGAAGAACGTGGGCTGTCCAAGATCCCCGTCGTATTTCGGGATTTCATACTCGAGGATTAAGTGATCTCGAAACGTATTCCAGGTAAGATCGGCAATCAGGCGATGGTCTTGATGCGCATCTTTGCGATTATGCGTGAATATCACGTCGGGAGAGATGTCCTTCAGCTCCTCAAACACCGCTTTCACTTCGGATCCCGCGAATGGCAGGAAGCCGTCTTTGAAAGTCTTGATGACCGGTCCTTCCAAGCGCCCCGAACTTGTGAAGAGACTGGCGGCGCGCTGCGCCTCCTCGGCGCGAACGCCGGTGGCGCTGAAGACGACCCAATGGAATGTGGCGCCGGGATACTGCTCCGCAAGCCGGAGAATGGTTCCTCCGCATCCAATCTCAATATCGTCCGAGTGCGAGCCGAGGCACAAAATCCTCAGACCCGCGGTCCCTATTCCGTCGAGACAGAAGCGCATCATGCGCTCACCGGGCTCGTCGTCGCCCCGACCGGCAAGCCGGTCTGGACTTGCTTCCATACCTTCCATGGGGCGCCGGCGCGATTCAGTTCTTCCAGGGATTGCTTGTCCTTGAAGGTGTCCATACACTGCCAAAAGCCGCCGCACTTGTACGCCAGAAGAGCTTGCTTTTCAATCAAGCGCTGAAAGGGCTGACGCACTAATTCGTCGCCCGGGTTCATGTAACGAAAGATCTCCCTGCGAAGCACGAAGAATCCGCCGTTAATCCAAATATCGGATTGCGTTAGGGGAGAGATTTCCGTCACGGCTCCCGCCGGAGCTACTTTGACAATATCGAAGCTCGCGGTGGGCTGAACCAACAGCAGTGAGGCAATCGCACCGCTGTTCCGGAATACGTCGATCATCGTGGGAAGGTCCAGATCACTCAAGCCGTCGCCATAGTTGGCAAGAAACATTTCCTCGCCATCCAAATGTGGCTCGACAAGCCGCAGCCGTTCGCCTATCGTCGAGTTTGCCCCGGTTTCCACGAAGGTAATCGTCCAATCGTCCAGATCGCGGTTCAGAAAATGTACCTTCTTGCCGCCCTGAGACCAGACAAAGTCGTTGGAAACGGATTCGTCGTAGTGCAGAAAGTAGTCTTTAATCACATTGCCTTTGTATCCCAGGCAGAGAATGAAATCCTTATGCCCAAAGTGGGCATAATACTTCATGAGATGCCAGAGAATGGGCCGCGTTCCAATTTGCACCATCGGTTTGGGAACGTCGTCGGCATAGCCTCTAAGTCGCATGCCGGCTCCGCCGCAGAAGAGAACGACTTTCATGACTCACCTCTCTATCGAGTGTTTTGTTTGTGAAACGGACTCAACACCAGCGCACAGGAAGTCCTCGAGCCACGTGTCGCCGCGGAAAAGCCGGTATTGCTCGGCGCGCAGGCGGTCTGAAAGGCGGCCGGGGGGAAGGGCAACGTCGTCGTAACAGAGGACTGAATCCTTGGAGACGTCCCTCAGCAGCGTGCAACCTTCTACAAGCCCCTCTGGAAGATAGCGGCCAGTACACATCTCCTCCGCGTTGACAGCTTCCCCGTAGGTCATGTACATTCCATAGTCATCCAATACCTCGCCCTGCTTTAGGTCGCGCTTGGCGACTGCGCAGACTTCCACGACGGGGCCCGCCAGTGGCTTGGCCACGGAATCTCGAAATAACGCGACGCGCGCGATGGCATTGGGAACTTCGAAATGCACCAGATGGTAAGGAGTGAAGAATGCATACAGGGGTCCTTCGCCCATCTTGTAGAGACTTAAATAATGCTGTTGTTTCGGATCCGGATGTTCCGCGAGGCAATAGACCTTGGTGAACGGAGTGCCTACAACGTAATCGATCATGCCGCCGCAGGCGCGCACTTCGTCGATGTCGTATAGGGAGCCGATCTTCATCACATCCCCGCGGTACTCTAACCCTCTCGACATTCCGCGGGACTTTACCTTGAACCCGGTGGCGTTGGCGACGACCGCCTGTTCAAAACTGATTTTTGAGCCGTCCGCAAAACTTGTCACCATGGCGGCATTTTGCCCCCAACGCTCCGCAAACCCGCGCTGCGTGGTGGGATTGCGGTAGGGATCCTGGAGACCCTTTATGTTGCCCATGACGCGCGGAGTGAGGCCGAGCCCCTTCACCCACCGGTACAGATCCATTTGCAGGCCGGGCTCGTCACCGTCGCAAGCTGACAGGATCACCCCGTATTTCTCGGCATAGACCTGCAGAATCGGGCCGATCGTCGCGTCTACTTCGGCGTTCAGCAGGACAACGTCTTTTCCGTGTTGGAACGCGTCCAGGATGACATGGGCTCCAAACTCCACCGAGCCCGTCGTATCCACCAGCACGTCGATTTGCCCGGAACGCGACAACAGGAGGGCGTCTTCGGTAACCACCGGTTTGCCTGCTCGGATGGCGTCTTCCACCTGGCCCTGCGTGGTCGCTACAATTGCGTCGTTTCGGCCCGCGTAGGCGAACACGTCGAGGGACCTTTGGGCTCGACGATTAAACCCGGCGACCACGCGCATCCCGGGAACGCTGTTCATAATCTGATTGGTCAGCCCTTGGGCCATGAAACCGGCCCCCAGGATAGCGGTGCGTATGGGTTGGCCCTGCGCCTCCCGGGCTCTCAATGCATTGTCAACAATGATCATTGCGTCTCTCTCATTCCTGTCGGACTCAGACCAATTGCAAGCTCATACGGGCTTTTAAGTCGGCTTCCTGGACGTCCAGGAGTGGCCACGCCGCGTCTTTTTCCGAGATCACGCTGACTGGCAGGGGCCAGGAGAGGTTCAACCGCGGGTCATTATAAAGAAGTCCGCCCTCGGAGCCGGGCGCGTAAAACTCGCCCACTTGGTAGCTGGTCTCGGTGTTGTCCCGTAACACTTGATAGCTGTGAGCAAATCGCTCGGGAACGTACAAAGCGCGATGGTTGTCCTCTGTCAGTTCGACGGCGACGTGCTGGAGATATGTCGGGCTCTCCGGGCGAAGGTCGACGATGATATCGAGAATCGCGCCCCGTGTGCAGCGCACCACTTTTGTTTCCGCCGTTGGGGGAAATTGGAAGTGCATCCCGCGCAGCGTACCTTTCCGGTGATTGAACGCCACGTTGGCCTGGGCAATGACGGGCTTCAGCCCGTGCGCTTCGAATTCCCGCTGGCAGAATGCGCGCGCGAAGAACCCTCGCGAGTCCGTCCGAAGCTCCAGATCGATGATATAAGCGCCGGCTAGTGTTGTCTCTGTAAAAATCATATCCGCAGTCTCCTCTGTTATCGCGATTGAGCGGCCGCTTCGACACGCTCCGTTTGGGGAATCCAGCGCAGCGAAGTATCCAGATCGCCGGACTCGATCAGTCTTTGAATATGGCGGATGCGGGTATAGCGGCCTTTCTGCATGTCGTCCCTTGTCAGACCCACTGTCCGGTACGCATCCAGCAATTCCCGCGCTCCGTCGCGGGCGGTCCAGCGCGGGTGGAAGTCCGGTAGGATGCGCTGGATCTTGTCGCAATTCACCCGATAGCAACGTTTGTCCGGACTGCCGCCGGCGGCGTACTCGATCCGGCATCCGGGAACGGTTTCGGCAACGATTTCAGCGAGCTCGCTGATGCGGTAGTTTTCCCCGGTTTGCCCCACGTTGAACGTTTCGTTGTGGATGACATCCCGGGGCGCCTCCAGGACTCGAACCATGGCCTCAATCATGTCGCGAATGTGGACGATTGGCCGCCAGGGCGTGCCGTCGCTCTTGATATAGACCAGGCCGGTCGTGTAGGCCGAGGCCACTAAATCGTTCAAGACGATATCCAGCCGCAAACGAGGCGATGCGCCATAAGCGGTGGCGTTTCTCATAAAGGTAGGGCTAAAGCGGTCGTCGGCAAGCCGGGCGACATCACGCTCGACAAGGACCTTGGACTCCGCATAAGGTGTCACCGGCTGGAGTTGAGCCGTCTCGTCGAGAAAATCGTCCCCTGCCGCGCCATAGGTACTACAGGAGGACGAGAAGACAAAGCGCCGCACGCCCGCCGCTTTGGCCAATTCGGCAAGCTGCACCGACGCCCGGTGGTTGATATCGTAGGTCAGGCTGGCGTTCAGATTGCCCAGAGGGTCGTTCGACAGGGCGGCCAGGTGCACCACGGCGTCGAACCCCGCGAGATCCGCCTCGACTAGTGCGCGGAGATCTTTGCGGATCTCCGGGATGTCCTGGGAGATTTGTCCGAACTCGCAACCAGCGAAAAGGTCCGTGTCCAGACCCACCACATCGTGCCCCGCGGCACGCAAAACCGGGCCCGCAACGGCGCCGACGTATCCTTTGCTTCCAGTCAATAAGATTTTCATAATTTTTGGGACAGACTACCGTCCTTTCACACCCGGGCGGTTGTGAGGTAGAGGGCTGCTCTTTTGAGCTTCGCTGAACACCTGCAGTTTTTTTGCCATGGATGATAAGCGGCTTATTTTCAACGAGGGATGGGTTTGGATCGAGTGCGGAGTATTGGGACTTGGTTCAAGTTTCTAGGACTAAGGCGCATTTTGTTCAAAACTCAGGGCGACGTCAGGCGGGTTGCGCCAATCTTTTCGCGTCGCGACGCGCGTCGTCCGGCCCTCGCGAGGCGTCATTCAGGAAGAGATGATCGAATTGCGCGGTCAGTATCGCCAGCCGCGCTTCTACCGCCGTCTTCTGGGCCATTCTGATCCCGCTGCTCTCGTCGGTCAAGGCGAGGAACGCGGCGGTAAGCCAATCCGAGTCAAAATGCTCGATGTCGGTGCAGAAGCGTCCCTGGTCCACGGCTTGCATGGCAACCTCCATTTTTCGGTGGTAACTCAGCGCAATCACCGGCTTGCCGAGCAGTTGGGAGAAAATGATGCCATGAAACTTCGGCGTGACGATGAAGTCGCACGCCGACATCACCTGGAGGACGTCTTCCACGCCCCAAGCCGGAGGCCCGAACGCCCGGTTGATCATTTCGGGACTCAGTCTTAACGACAGTTGAGCTCTCAGGTCTTCGATGGCCAGCCCATCGACGCTGGGATCGGTAGTGAACACTCTCAAGTCGTAGCCCTGCATCAGAAGCCAGACGGAAAACTGGGTTATCTTCCGCAGATACTCGTGGTACACGGGGTCGTTTTTGCGCGGCCAGATCCGGGAGTCGCAGAAGCCAATCGGATTGAGCCCCACCACGGGCGTCGAGCTATTACGAGGCGCGCTCTTCGCGTGGTGTCCGACATCCAGGGCGTAAGCGGGATCCGGATGGACATGAATCTTCGACTTGACTCCGAGGCTCCGAATCAGGTCTGCTGAATCATCGTCACGGAAAGACAGATAGTCCGCGCGCCCGACCGCCCAACGGACGAAGAGTCTGCTCAACGGATGCCGTAGTGGGCCTGCGCCGACATTCAGAAAATACAACTTCCGGCGCGCGAGCTTGGCCAGAAGAGAAAATTTGAGAATCGTAAACGGGTGAGACCAGGGGCCTCGCCATAACTCGCCAAGCTGCCCTCCGCCGGAGATGATCAGGAGATCGAGGCTCCGCAGCGCCCGGTACGACCGGGCCCAGAACACGGCTTCCCGCACGGCTTCGAGCGGAAGCTTCGCCAACGCGTAGAGCCGGGGCGCTCTTTTCAACACCGATTTCAGGGTTGACCTGGCAGCTTCCCGGTCCGTCACCTGAGTTCCGTCTTGGTCCAGGCGGGGATACCAACGCAGAATCGGGTATGCGGGAATACCGTGCCTCTTCGTGGTGTCACCGGGGATTAATGAAAACCCGATGAATTGCGGGTTTGGCACGCGTTTTCGGATATTGGCGATAACGGACTCCTGCACCGCGGCGTCGCCGAGGTTGCCGTACCCCATGTGGTCAAGAAGTCCAATAACCATCGGCTTGTGGCCAGGCTCTAGCGATGGTCCTCGCCCGGCTTCTACAGCCGATCCGTAAAACTGGGGCATGGGTAGCCTCCTCGCTTCGTTCCACCGCGTGTCTAAATCACTGTCCGGGCCGGCGAATCGGACAAGGGCTTGGTCAGCCCGCTTCTTTCACGGAGAGGATAGCGTCAGCCTGCGCTAACTCATCACCGATCTCCGTTTTTTCCGATTTCCGGTCACTGTCCCCCGAACCGCCCACTTGAAAGCCAGCCGCGTATCGAATTTCCCAATCCGGCCTCCGTTTGTTCAATGGCTCCAAACCGGAATAGTGACACGGCCAAAAACCTCTCAAACAAGGGTCGCCTTCGTGGATGTCCTCAAGCAGCACCGTAAGCGGCTTCCATCCCAAGTCCCGCGCGACCTTCGTTCGGACATCCACGTCGACGCCGGAGACGAACAGATATCCTCCTGCTTTTACCAGCCGAGCGCTATTCCGCAAACATCGTTCAGCCTCCGGCGGGTCCATGTGGCAGAGGAAATTATTCGCCACCACCAAATCCTGCGGCCCTGGCAGGGTGGCGGTCTCCGCGTCGCCCGCGTCTCCGACATGCCAGTTGATCCCTTCTCTTATCCAGGGCTTCACTGTCATCTCATCACCGGCCCTATCGAAAAACTCATTCATTTCAGATGCCGTCATGCGCTCAAAAATCCTGGTGCTCGATAGCTGCGGCGTGCGCAGCGAATATACACCGCGCTTGGCGAACTCAACCGCCGACGGCGAAATATCGACGGCGTGCAGAGTCAGCCGCAGGTCCGGTCTTGCGGACCGAATGGTCCAAGCGATCGAATACGCCTCCGCGCCGGTGCTGCAACCCAGCACGGTCACGCTCAACGTCTCGCCACGCCCCTTGCGATCGACGAGTCGCCGTATCAATTCCAGTTCCGGGCGGTTCCTAAGGAAGAACGTGCTGAAAGCCTGAGCGCGATGACCCTGCAAACATGCCAGCCGGTGAAGTATCTCGCCGTACAGGCGGAGAGGAGCGAAGCGGAGTGTACTCGCAGGAAGTTGGTTCCACAGCCATTGATTCAGCCGTAAATATCCGCTTACCGGGGATTTTCCAAAAAGCCGCGCCCTCGCCAGTCGAGCCATCCGCGACGGCGGTGGGACGGCGCAAGGTGAGCTCGAGTTGAAGACGTCCGGGTTCCATCGGGTAAATGTATCGTTTCCGCCGAACCAGCGCGGCGTGCAGAACCCCAGAAGCGTCATCTTTCCGGAATAGGAATACTCCACTCCCGGAGGAACCTCGACCAGAACACCGGCGCTAACCGGATATCGCTCATTTTCGATGATGAAATAGCCACTTCCCTGGATCACATAGTAGGTGCGTGTAATTCTCCGGCTCACCATGAACACATCGTGTCCTTTCTCGGACTCGATGTAATAGACGTCAAGATCCTTCTGTTTCAAGGGGCCAAAGGAATATCCCAACAGGCCTTTCCCCGTGAACGAAACCGACGGCGGAAGTGAATGTGTATATGGCATGGGTCTGTTTTGTGTCTTTTATAGGGTCTCTACATGAACCGCGCGCCGGACAACCGCTTGAACGGCGTGAGCGGCCAAAGGCCAAGCTCGCGAAGAACGCTCTGAAAAAGAGTGGTCTGCTTCATAACGAAGAGCAGTACAAGCAAATATATGGTGAGGAAGGCGGTTGTGGATATCAGGAGGCGCAGGACGGGATTCGCGGCCTCGGCGAAGAAACCGTTGGCGATGGTGCAGACCAGTACACTTGCCATAACCGACGCCAGCGGCGGAATCGCTGCGCTCAGCATGTCCTTCCAGTTGATGACCATCCCGTGCGTCGCCCAAAGGAGAAAAGGCATCGTCAACGACAGCATGGTTATCGAAAACGCCGCTGCCACTCCGCGCGGGCCGCGGCTGAGGCCGAGGGCGCATCCTGCCATTACAACGGGCGCAATAACCACAGCCATCTTGAGGCTTCGCTTGACTTGGCCTGTCGCGAGAAGGAGCCAGAATAGCGGGTTAATCAGTCCAAAGACGATGATGGTCGGCGCCAGCAGGCGAAAGATACCCGCGGCCTCGCGCCATTTCGGACCGAGGAGGACCAGGATGATGTCGTCCGCGAACATCATGAATACAACTGTGATCGGCATACTGAGGATCAAAAAGAGCCGATAGCCTTTGAGGAAATAAGGCCGGAGCCGGGAGGGGTCGTTTTGCAGCCGGGACAGTGCGGGAAATGCGACTAACCCAAGAGTGGTATTCAAGTTCTCCGTTGGAATGTTCACCAGTTGATAGGCGCGTCCATATATGCCGAGAACATCGGCTCCCCAAAACCGTCCCAGCAGGATTTTGTCGGTGTTGTAGGCGAGATAGGCAAGCACGCTGTTCAAAGAAACCGCCCCGCCGAATCGTAGCATCGCCCGGACTGTGGAGAGGTGGCCTGGAAGGCCGGGGAGCCAGGGCTCTGTGAACCATGTGCCCCCCATAGCAAGAGCGGCGGGGGCCACTGTCAGGGTTACCAATGCCCAATATCCATAGCCGGCTTTTGCCATGATCACGGCGGCAACGATACTTACCGCCAGCGAGATCGTATCGATCAGCGCGATCTTGACGAATCGCATGCGGCGCTGTAAGAGAGCTCGATGTTGCGCGGCCGCTCCAAAGAAAATGAATGTGGTCCCTAGAAGAATCGTTATCGGTAAGAGAGTTGGCTCGTGATAGAACGCGACGAGAAGAGGGGCAAGACCGGCTGAAAGCAGTGCCAGTCCACAGCCGAGGGCACAATTAACCCAAAAGAGCGTGGAAAGGTGTTCTCTGGTTATCTGTTCATGTTGAACTGTCGCGAGGGATAGCCCGGCGTCTCGGAAAAGGCTGAGAAATCCCGTTACGGCAGTGACCATCCCCACCAAGCCAAAATCTCTCGGGGCCACCAGGCGCGCCAGAACCAGCATGGACAGGGTCCGGAGGACAAAGGAAATGGCCAGCGCACCGCTGGAGACAAGCGCCCCACGCGTCGTGACGCGCTTCAGCGTTTTTGTGGCTTCGGAACCGTCTAGAGCCAGATTTGTTGTCATGTTTTCCGGGACTAAGCAAAAGAAGAGGGCTCACGGCTGTGTGCTGGCGATAACCTCCGGGGCCGGCGTGTCGACGGTCGAGGCCGAAAGCCGATCCCTCCACCAGTCGAGCATTTCACGCAGAGTCCTGGTCAACTCTATTTCTGGCGCCCATCCACTGCAGTCCCGGAATTTTGTGGTGTCGCCCGCTATGACCGGTTCGTCGCACTGGCGGACCAGCATCGGATCTCGCTGGATGCTGAACGTCACCTTGAGGTAGCCTCGAATCACGTCGATCAGTTCTTCTACCGAATAGATTCGATCCGCCCCCACGTTGTAGACCTCACCGGCTTGACAACGCTCCGTCGATAGCCAAAGGCCACGGACGAGGTCGCGGGCGTCGAGGATCGCACGGCGGGTCGTGAGGTTGCCGACCGCGAGAAATGGCGAACGCATCCCTAGCTCGATCTCGATGGCTCTTCTGGCCAGATCGGAGCATACATCACCGATCTTGCCCGGCCCGGTAGTATTGAAGATCCGAATCCTTACCGCGGGAATCGCGTAGTTGGCAAAGTACTGTGCGGCCAGCAGGTCCTGAGCGACCTTGCTCACGCCATATGGGTGCAGGGGCCGAAGGGGATGGCTTTCCCGCACGGGCAGATCTTCGCCGGCGACCGGGCCGTATTCCGCGCTCGAACAGGCGACAACCACCACCGGCCTTGCCCCCTCGGAACGCAGGCATTCGAACAGGTTAACGGTCCCTCCCACATTGACGTCGATGGTCTCACGCGGTTTTGCCAACGATACAGTCGGGTAACTTTGTGCCGCCAAATGAAATACACGGTCCGGTTGAAAGGCGCGGATCAGGCGGGACAAGCCGTTCGCGTCCCGGATATCGCAGTGTTCGAAATCGCCGCAGGTCCACCCGTCCTTGGGGCTGGCGGTGTCAAGTCCAAGAACAGCGCATCCGGCATCCATACAGTGCCGGCCCAGGAATCCACCGATGAAGCCAGCGGCTCCCGTGATCATCGCTCTCATATTTGGCGCCCGTGGCTGCACGCTATCGCATCTGACGCATTACGCATAAACCACCTCGCGGTCGCTAATGAGTGCTTTGTCATATACTTCGTCCGGCTCGTAGATCACCACCTGACTGCCCCTCGTGGCGAATGTAAATGGCACACAAAGGAGCTTCCTTAGCCGTTCTCTCAGCGCCGTCCGCCGTTCGGGAGGAACAAAGAACAGCATGAAACCGCCGCCGCCGGCTCCGAGTAGTTTTCCACCCGTTGCCCCCGCACTGAGTCCGGCGTCGTAGATCTCGTCAATGAGGGGGTTGGTGATCTTTTGCGTGAGCGATCGCTTGATTTGCCATCCCTCGTGCAATAGGCGGCCGAAGTCGGCGATCGAACGATTGGGGCTGGTAATGATGGCCTCCGCCTCGTCAACCTGTCGAAGCATGGTCTCTAGCTCCTGCCTCCGGAGAGGAGTCAATCGGACCTGTTCCTGCGCGATCTCGGAAGCGGTCCGGGCAAAGCCGGTAAAATATAATGCCAGGTGCTGCTCCAACTCCGCTAATCTGGATGGCGCGGCTAGCACTTTTCTGACGTCGATCGTTCCATCAACCTGAAAGTTAATGCGATTGAAACCTCCGTACGCAGCACTCACCTGATCCTGGGCTCCCACGGCCTCCCGAAGCAATTCCTGCTCAACGTGTATAGCGTCGGTAGCCAAGGTGTGCCTGTCGCGCATTCTGTTTTGGAGCGCATGGAGTGCAAGGAGGAGCCCCACCGTAAATGCCGAACTGGTTCCAAGTCCCGTTCGAGCCGGCAGGTCGGCCACGTGATGGATTTCAACTCCCTCCTCGATGCCGAGAAACTGCAGGCATCCACGTACCGACGGATGCTCAATCGCATCATTTCGGCGAACATTTTCAACCTTTGAGTAGGAGATCCGGCTGTGATATTCGAAAAAGGGCGGCATTCGCCGGCAGGTAATATAGCAGTACTTATCAATGGTGGTCGACAATACAGCGCCGCCGTACTGGCGATACCACACCGGGTAGTCGGTGCCGCCGCCGAAGAATGAAATGCGGAGGGGAGTGCTGGTGATGACCATTTGGGAATGGCCTCCTTTGTAGATCGGTTAGGGGAGAAGCTGAGAATTAGCTGCGGGGCCCGGCGCCCGGGGATTGGAGCAGGCGAGCATATACGTCCAGGGTCATTTCTCCCACCGTGTCCCAGGAGTGCCGCGCCGCGGCATATTCTTTGATTTCCCGCCGGTGGGTGTCCAGGTGTGCATACAGCTCGCTACGGAAGTACCGTTCGATAGCGCCTGCCAGCTCGACGGAGTCCTCGGGCTTGACGATGTATCCGGTCTTGCCATCCACGACGTCATCCTTCAAGGAGCCCACGTCGGTGGCGATCACTGGTAGGCCGAAGCTATGCGCAAGGAATAGAACACCGCTCTGGTAGATGCTTCGGTAGGGCAACACCAGAACGTCCGCAGCCTTGAAATAGACCTCTGTTTCGTTGTCCGGTATGAATTGAGCGTTCAGGAGAACTCGCCCAGACGCTACCTCTTCACGGATCTCGCGCTGAATGCCCTTCCAATACTCCTCGCACCGGTCCGGCCTCCCGGCGACGATCAAGCGATAGTCGTTGCGCCCGGCCGCGATTTGGCGAAAAGCGGCGATCAGATATTCCAGGCCCTTGTAAGGAGTGATCCTCCCGAAGAAAAGAATGGTTCTCTCCCCTTCCCGGATTCCCAATCGCCGTCTCGCATCGGCTGGAGTGAGATGCGTCACCGGAACGGCGTTGTTGATCCCGAAGGGAATGACCGTGACCCGATCCTCGTGCACGCCGAAGTCCTCGCTGAGCTGACCTTTCATCGGTTCGGTGTGAACGAAGATGTGGTCGGCCAGCCGATATTGAATCCGAAGGGTAAGGCGATTGAGGCGTGTATCGCTGCCGTCGCGCTTGGCGGCATTGATGTTATGCGCGGTGAGGGCCACTTTTTTCCTGAGGAGTTTGTAATAACACATCAACAGGGTTCGGTCGAAGGTCTCGAACCTGTTGTTCCACAGAATATGAAAGAGTTTCGGCTTTCCCGTCGCGGCGTAGCGGATAAGCCTGGCATAATACAGCGACACCCTGAGGAGCTTCCTGACGAAGCCGGCGTCCTGGCTCTGGCTGCCGCGCAGTTTGAGGAAGTTTAGTCCCGCCATGCTGTGAAACTCGGGGAAATCCAGTTCATCGCTCCCGATCAAGTCGAGCGCCGCGCAGCGGCACATAAGAGATGTTGTTAACCCGAATACGTAGGGCCTGTCGCTACCTCCCGTAAGCAGCGCGGCCGCGATCGGCGGACTGCTGCCGGCGTTTCGAGCTTTCGGAGGAGCGACTGCCGGTCCGGTCAGTTGCTCGCGCTGCAAAAGGCTCACGATGTGCCGCCCGGGAGCGGTGCGATTGTTCGGCCGGCTTCCAGCTTGTAGATTGCTTCGTCGTAACGCCGGTAGCACCAAGCCTTCCATTGAGGCATCGTCCACTGAGCCCATTTTGCGGCTCGCCATCCGAACATCGGTCGTATCCAAGCGTACTTCCAGCGCAAACGGGGCTCGTCGAGATGGCTGCCAAGCTGTGATGCGAGAGCTTGCAGCTCCGCGCTGAGGTCCTGGCGTTCCGGATAGAAGTGTTCGAACCAGTTCTGCATATATGTCAAGCAGGCTTGTCGCACCCGTTCGCTGTCCTCCAGCCCGCGCAGGTACTGAATGTGCAATTTCATGGAAACGAGCATCGCCTCCTTTTTTTTGTCGGATCCGCCAATGGAGCTCAAGCGGCTGGAACCGGTAACTCTATAGAAAACCCCGGTGTTCGGTACGAAGCGCGTGCCTCGGGACGCCAAAAGCACCCGGCAAAAATATTCACCGTCGTCGTCGGAAAGGAGCCGGGTGTCCCACGGCCCCGCCGCTTCCGCCAGTTCCCGGCTCGTCAACCAGGTTGCCGTCTGCATATGCAGGTTTTCCCCTAGCTTCCTGAGGAGCCAGTCGACTGGCTGAAGGTCCTGGCATAGCGAGTTGTGAACAAAGCGCGCGGGCCGGGTTCGATAATAGAAAGGAGCCCACGGCGAAGAAAGAAGTGTTCGGGCGCCGTCACTTTCGCCCAGCGCCCCAAGTTGGCGATCAATCTTGTCCGGGGCCAGGAGATCGTCCGCGTCCAGCCACTGGATGTAGTCCCCCTGAGACAGGTGCAGCGCGTAGTTGCGGGAGGCGGCGGCGCCTTGGTTCCGGGCGGACACAACATTCACCTCTTTAGAGGCAAATCTCCGTGCCACTTCTGCGGTGCGATCTCTAGATCCATCGTCCACGACGATGATCTCCTTGCGCGCCCAGGTTTGGGCAATCGCCGATCGGAGAGAATCGCCAATCCATTCTTCGGCGTTGTACGCGGGGATGAGGATTGAGACCAGGGGTTTCATTGGGGTTGCATTTTTCGCGTTAGTTTCCCTGAATAGTCCCACCGCTCGAAGGCGCCACATTTTCTTCGGTTGGCCGGTGACCTGGCAGATTATTCCGATGGGCTAACCCAGCGAGAGTCATACCATTCGAGAACGTAGAATCAGTGAGTTGCAGTGAATTTACCGGATTTTCCACGGTTCCTGGCCGCCTTCAAGGCGTCCCTCGGGACGAGACGTATCGGTAAAATTCCAAGCCTTTTCCGAGACATTATGCCCCCTTTTCGTACATTTGATTTGGTGCTCTCGCAACTTAAGGGCGGCTGACGACCACCGTCGATCAGCAAATGATGTCACGCAACGGGATTTCTCGAAAATAGAGATTGATCTCCGAGGAGCGCCGGCCCTGGGCGAGAGCAAGATTGAAACGATAAGCATTTCAAGGAAGCCGTCAAATGACACGACTCGTCAACACGGGATCATTCCCGCTCTCATCTAGCGTCCTTTTCTGGCCGCGGCTTGGAACCTCCCAGGGAAAAGGGGCGTCAATGCGAACCATGGCGAGGTTATTATTTATCCTGCTCGCTTTTGCGCTCTCCGGCGCCGCAGGTCGCGCCGCCACCCGCACGGCGTCGACGTGCAACGCGAATGACGTGCAGGCAGCGATAAACACCGCCGTCGCGGGCGACACGGTTGTTATCCCGGCGGGCACTTGCACCTGGACTACCCGTGTTTCCTGGAAGGCGCCGTCCAACACGGTCCTCCAGGGGCAAACCACTTGCACGGGTAGTGGTGCTCCGAGTTCCAACAACCTTTCCTGCACCGACAGCACGCTCATCATCGACGGTCTGAATCGAAGCTCATTGGGAGACATTCCCGCTTTATCGATTACGACAAGCTCTTCCGGTACTTTCCGGCTGACCGGCATCACTTTGACCAGCAGCGGTGGTTCCAGCAATCAAACCTATAACGGCGCGCTGAGCATCGATGGCGCGTCTCAACAGTTCCGTTTCGATCATTCCCACCTGAAGAATATCAATGCGGTGCAGATGGACATCGACGGCCAGATCTACGGCGTAATCGATCATGTTCTAGTCGATGCCCCTTCCGGCACGGTCTACAACGGCATTCGCATCGAGGCCTCGAGCTGGGGTGGCGGCTCCAATAACTTCGGCGATGGTTCCTGGGCAGACGCCAGCACTCTCGGATCGTCCCGATTCATTTTTGTGGAGAACAGCACTTTTAATAACGGAGCCGCGAACGACTGCACCCAGGGCGGCAGATGGGTATTTCGATACAACACGTTCAACATGACGTCGCCGGCGCCGAGTCTCCAGACTCATCCGACCGGAGGAGGTGCGAGGCATAGAGGATGCAGGGCCTGGGAAGCGTATGGCAACCGCTTTAACGCGCAGAGTTCAAATTACATCAACGCTGCACTATTCATCAGCTCCGGGACGGGTGTGATCTGGGGGAATACGATCCCTTCCTCGTCGGCTGGGGGAGGCACGGGGTACGGAAATCTCATCACTCTGCATTCCATGCGCCGGGACAACTCGACCTACTCGCAAAGCGCGACGCCCAACGGCTGGGGTTATTGCGGCACATCCTTTAATGGAACCGGCTCGAAGTGGGATCAAAACAGTAACGCTTCGACAGGCTACCGTTGTTTGGATCAACCAGGGCAAGGCGTGGGCCAACTTATGGCAAACGATTTTCCGAAGGCTATTAACACAGCGACCGGAACAATCTCTTCGCTGAATCAAGCCCTGGAGCCAATCTATGAATGGCTGGATAACTACTCGGCAGTCCCGAACAATCCAAGCAAAGTGCTCGGGAATTACGAGACCGACACGCTTTTTCCCAACTCCGACTACTATCTCTACAACGCCTCATTCAACGGAACGACAGGTGTGGGATCCGGCACTCTCGCGGCGCGGCCCTCCACCTGCACTCCATACGTCGCATACTGGGCGACGGATACCAACACTCTTTATCAATGCTCCGCAGCGAATCAATGGAAACAATATTACACTCCGTATCAGTATCCCCACCCTCTGGCTGGCTCCGGCAGTTCTGACACGCAATCCCCCACTGTGCCTCAGGGTCTTTCCGCCTCCGCGGCATCGACATCTGAAATCGATCTCTCCTGGACTGCTTCCACCGACAATGTCGGCGTCACAGGGTACACAATATATAGAAACGGCACAAAAGTAGGGACTTCTTCGATCACCAGCTACGCGGATCGCGGGCTTGCGGCCGCCACGCGTTATACGTACACCGTGGCTGCGTATGATGCCGCGGGGAACAATTCGGCTCAAAGCGCATCGACCTCAGCGACCACGTTGACGCAACCGGTCGACGTCCAGGCCCCCACGACTCCCCAGAACCTGGTTGCTTCGGCACTATCATCTTCGACCATCAGCCTCTCCTGGACAGCTTCCACCGATAACGTCGGGGTCGCTGGCTACACGATATACCGGGGAGGCGTTCAAGTTGGAACATCCACGACGACAAGTTATTCCGACAGTGGACTGACGGCGTCCACGCGATACACGTATTCGGTGGACGCCTTTGATGCGGCCGGCAACAATTCCGCCCAGAGCACGTCGGCGTCCGCCACCACCCTGGCGCAGCAGACCGATACCCAGCCCCCCGCAGTCCCCCAAAACCTCGCCGCTTCCCCTGCATCGTCGTCGTCCATCAGCCTCACGTGGACAGCTTCCACCGATAATGTCGGAGTCACCGGCTACACAATCTACAGAGGAGGAGTCCAGGTTGGAACATCCAAGGCGAACAGCTACCTGGACACCGGCCTGCCAAGCTCTACTCAAAATAGCTATACCGTAGACGCCTTTGATGCAGCCGGAAATCATTCCGCTCAGACTGCTCCGGTCACAGCTACGACCCTCGCCGCGACAGGCGCGGGCACGCCGACTTTGGTGCAGCATGTGGCTACGGGCATGGATCGCTATCCCGTGACCAACTTTAAGCTGCCACTTCCGAATCCGGCGGGAGCGGGTAATGCCTTGATCTTGGGGATCCAATTTCGCAGCAGCGGTTCCGTCTCCTCCGTGACGGACAACAAGGGCAATACCTGGGTGGCTGGTCCGACCGTCACCAACAGCAGCACTTCTCAACGGATGAGCCTTTATTATGCTCTGAATGTCGCGGCGGGCACCCAGAACGTTACAGTGAAGTTCAGCGGGCTTGGCAACACCAATGGTTATCCGCAGGCGGTGATTTCCGAGTTCTACAACGTAGCGCAAGTGTCCGCGGCGGATGGCAGCAGCGGCAGCGCGACCTCCCGGACCGCCGGAGCGATCACAACCAAAGCGGCAGGAGATTTGATCTACCATTGGGGAGTCGACTTCTCGGACACCAATGAAAACGGCGGCGGCTATAACGGTAGCAGTATCACGGCCGGCCCCGGGTTCACGCTGCTCTCCGCGGACTTGCAGGTCGGCTCAGCCGACCAATACCTGATTCAGCCTGCCGCGGGAACCGTGAATCCCACATTTACCGCCAGCGGCAGCGCGACCTGGGGTTCGCTGGCTTTGGCCTTGAAGTCAGCCAGCGCCGGAACGCCTCCACCCCCGGGCATACGCATCGTCCGCGTCCAGCACACACTTCTGAATTCTGTGCGGGCCCAGGGCCGCGCCAATCCGGTTGTGATGCAATTCCCCTCCAGCGGCAACTTGCTGGTTGGCTTATATAACAGCGCCGATTGTCTGATTTCAAAGGTGTCGGATAGCGGTGGCAACACTTGGGCTTCGGCTGGTAGCACAACCGGCGGCGGCGGAAATACCCAAGCTCAAATCGTTTACGCGGCAAACGCGGCCACCAGCCCCAATCTTTCCAAAATCACCGTGAGTTTGAGCGGCGGAACCCAGGGCGACAATATGTTTAATCTCTACGATATTGCCGGCGCAGCCACCTCACCGTTTGACACCTCAGCTACAGCGACGGGCGTTCAGAACAACGCGGGCAATCTGACGACCACCACTATTACGCCTTCCACGGCGAAAGGGTTGGTGCTTAACGTCGTGTCTATTGATTTCCATACCATCAACGGCATAGTCGGATCGAACTATGTGTTGGATTCCGTTGTCAACGATTTTGACAACGACGATCCGCCGAACGGCGGACCCGATGTCTCTACGTTGGACATGGATAATGGCTATTCGCATATTTACAACCCGACGACGGCGGCCCTGACCTTTGTTTACACATACAATCAGGCAACTCCGGGCGGCGTTCAGAATTGGGGTTCGGTGGCCGCCGCCTTCAAAGCTGGCAGTGGCCAGGGCACTGGCGTAGCCCCGCCAACAGGGCTTCAAGCGACTCCACACTAACCGCAACCCTGGGTTGCCGGCGCCAGCGTGCGCCCGCGAACTGCGCCTCTTGGCGCGCAGTCTATAAACAGGCGATGAAGGAACTCCAGAGCCAGTAGCTGGTGGAGTTCCGTGGTGTAGTTTCGATCTCCCCGAAGGTGGGCGCGCACTACGGCCTCGAGGCCTTTTCGCTCCACATAGGGCCTCGAAAGACTGCGAGAGTCGAGTAACGTTTCCCGGACGAACCCGGCAAGGGCTTGCCGGTACCAGAGTCTAAAGTGGAAAATTTTGTGCCGTCCCAGAAAGAGACGCTCGAGGCGCAAGGGCGAGAGAGCATGGTCCACGCGGGCGACCCATTGGGGCATCCCCATGTCGTAGCCATACTCCGCTTTGAACAGGAACTCAAGCAGACCGTGCGAGGCTGCCTCCTGAAAGCGACCCCGTTCTCCGCCCACTCCACGATCTGTAGGGATCCGGAGAAGAGCCTTGTTCCCATCGGCAATCAAGCGGAGGGAAACATCGCCGGCGGCGAGGGTTGCTTGCGGGGCACGAAAGGCAGTCCGAACAAAGTCGTTGTCGAGGAAAGGTGATCGCATCGAGAGCTGTGTCTGTTCCAACGACAGCACCGCGTACTGATTCCACGGGCATTGTTTGAATACAGCAAAGGAGAGTGGATGCCCGCGGACAATGCCGGCGTATGTCTCCCTGGCCTGCCGTATGTAGCCGAGGAGCTCGGCGCGAAATAATCCCGGCCGCGGTTCTCCCGGCTTGAACGCACGTACCTGGCGGAGGACTTCCCCGCCATAGTTCCCAGTCATTCTGACCGGCCCAATTTCCCGCGCGCGTTCATTGAGGTAGAGGTCGGGCGCGCGCCCCACATCGACGCATCCGTCGGTCAGGTAGACCGCACGCTCGGCATAATGTTGAAACCGCGAGAGGAATTCTTCGCCGGCCGGGATCACCTGGTGAGGCTGCCCACAGACACGAGCAACCTGACGCGCCACGGCGACGTCCTGGCATTCGCGCAGCATCCCCCCGAAGGTGTAGCAGGGAAGAGATTCGGGTTGGGCTTTATGCCAGGCCATAATCATCCTGGTGTCGAGCCCACCTGTCAGGGACATGGCGATTCGCTGGCCGCCACCGAAATATCGGGGAAGGTTTCGGGCGAAAACCTGCCGCAGTTCCGCGTAATATGCTTCGGGATCGAGCGCTTCCTGGTCTTCCCATTCTCCGGGATGGAAATAGCTGCTCTTCCGCTCGAGCGTCCCGTTTCGAAAAACCCACGCCGAGGCAGGCGGCAAAACCTGGATACCGTCAAAGATCGTGCGGTTCTCCAATACCGAGCCACACGCGACGAACTCTCCGAACCCCCGCGGGTCCGTCCTCCTCAATTCCGGGCAGACGGCGAGGATCGCCTTTGCTTCAGCGGCGAAATAGAACGCGTGCTTGGATTCGTGGTAGTAGATCCGGTGCATGCTGTACCGGTCGTTGAAAAGGACCGCGCTCCTGCGATTCCGGTCGATCGTGAGGCCGTGAAATCTGCCATTCAGTCCGGCCGGGAAGGAAGGATCGTCTTCATAGAGGTGGACGAGATAAGAAGCAGCAGTCTTGTCCAGTACGTGACCTTGCGCCCTCAGACGCTGATTCGTTCCAGACTCCGGGAATTCCTCCCCGGAAAAAATAAGCGCCACATCTCCCTTTTCGTTTCGAAGGGGCATTCCTTCGCCAAAGGAGCCTTCTCGTGCGGTCCACCCGATGTACACGCCGAGGGCCTCGTCGGCCAGTGTACTTTCCACATAGAAGCTTTCATGGCGTACCGTATCCATCATTCGCAGAAGCGTCTCTTCAGCCTGCGCTCTAGGCAGCCGGGTTATGCAGCCGAAAATTCCAGGCATGGGCTGGGGCTTCTATCCGATCGGGCCGCTTTATGCAGTTTCGCGGCCGGGGAACTTCTGCTGGTACCAAAGGCTCCGGAGTTTTCGATACCTGCTGGCTAACGATTCCGGAATCCGGTCCGTGATCGCGTGATGAAGTCCGAACCGCAAAGCCATCCTGCCAGCGAGGGTCAACGGCACATAATACCTGGGCACGTCAATCTTCTGAAACCCGTTGTGCCGTTTGAAGTCGGCTAGGGTGTCGCTTTGTTTTCTTCCATAAGAAAAGTTCGCGTACCAGAGGCATGGGATTCCTCTTTGTACGCACGATCGAACGGCCTGCGCGATCAGGGCATTTGTCGGGGCCTTATCCCGGTGTTGAATCGTAGACACGATCTGCATCAACCCAGCCTGACCTCGATCTTCATCGGTCACCAACTTGGCGAAGCCAATCAGGCTATCTCCGAGGAACGCGCCAATGAAAATGCTTTGATCCATGAAGGTTCCGTTCATCCGGCGCACCGCCTCGATGTCCTTGCCATAATGCCAGAATCGTTTGCCTTGCCGGATTGGGGATTCGTTGTAGATCGCCGATATCCCTCGGACAAACATGTCGTCGTAAGGCACTTCTCTTACGATCACTCCATTCTTTTCGGCCTTCCGAACTTTATTCCTGACCTTGAAGTCAATCTGATGCTTCATCCAGTCGTCGAAACTCGAAAGCCGAAGGACCGCCATGTTGTCCCATTCCATCGGATAGTCGTATTTCGGCGAGGTATCCGATAGTTTCTGAATGAATGTGAAGAGGTCAAAGTGCCCTCCGGAGCGCCGCAGCGTACTCAACGCTGCCACTGGATCCGGGAGAAATTGATAGCCCTCTCCGTCCAGGTGGGCGGTTCGCACCAGCCTCCCCCGAACTCGAACCTCCTTGCCGCAAAGTTCCATCGTCTGTGTGTCTTTCTTTCGCCTTCCAGCCGCGCTCAGCGAGCGCGCGTTTCCGTCTGAATGTTTATGTTCCCCGCTTTGCACACTGGTCACGCCATGAACCCGACCGAACAGCCGCGCGATCACCTCTCCGGAACTACTGGTTCAAGAGGTGGGAGCTGACGTCGTTCCGTCTCCTCCACGGCGCTGAACTTGCCGAGGCGCTGCTCCTGATTCCGGACGTGCCCGGAAACGGTGAGCGTTCCCAGCAGAAACGTCAGCCACATCAGGCCACTCCGGAAGCCCGCTTCCGTGACGCTGTAAAATAGCAGCACCGTCCAGAAACCGACGGCGAGTGAGGCCAGCTTAGAAGTCGTAAGTTTCTCGCAGATGGTCCTGTAGCCCGTGACTAGGAATCCGAGCAGGAGAGTAAGTCCGGTCAGACCGAGGTTGAGATAGATCTCCAGATATCCGTTGTGTGCTTCATTTATCCGTCCGAGACCGGCGCTCCGCCAGAACCATTGCAGCCGGGGGCCCAGCCAAAAACTTTCATAACCAGTCCCTAAAAGCGAATTGGTATTCATGCCGAGGAGAAAAAGCCATATTCTGGTCCGATCCGTGAGGTTCGGGTTGCGGCCGACAAGCCTGGCAATCTCCGCGCTGATATCGAATCCGAATCCGAATGCCAGTACAACGTATGCACAGATTCCCGCGGGGATCAACCTCTTGAGAAGAGCGGGGTGATTCCGGGCCGTCTTCGTGTGAACGGCCGCAATCACCAGGCAGCCGAGCACGAGACAAACGCGGGAAGTTGCGCTATCGGACATATTCAGAAGCCAAAGAGTCATCGCAATAAACGCGATGTTGACGAGGAGGATCCGCCTCGTCCTCCGCTCTTTTCGACCGGGCCACCGGGTCAGGATGTCCCAAAAAAAGAAAAGGCCGCTGATCAGACAGACGACCCCGAGCATGTTCTTACTGGTCGTGACTCCCGAATACGAGGCGAGGCCTGTCCACATATCGTATTGTTTGCTAATTCCGGGGTAGTACTTGATTGTCAAAATGCATAGAGGGATTAGCAGATAACAGAGACGTCGAAGGATGGCTCGGACGGCCTCGAGAGGATTGGGATCCGACACAGCGACAAGCATGACAAGATAATTTCCAAGGTCCCGGAACCAACGTTTAAAGGCGACGAAAGGATAGTCGGACCAAAGCACGCTCAAAAGCGCGAACCCAAGAAATGCCGTTAAGCTCAGGTTCCGCACCAGGAACACGTCCCATTTGAACGAACGTGACATCATGATCCCGAAGGCCAGCAGGATCAGCGCGGACGAGATGGTGCGGTCTAATGGATTTCCTTCCTCAAGCGCCTGAGCCGCCTGCCCCATTTGGCCGCCAAACCATTGCGAGGGCAGCCGCGTTCCAATGATGAACATCCAGATGACGGGGATCCAAAGGGCAACTGAAGTGCCTCGGTCTTTGGCAGGGTCGAGCCAAAGGAGGCCCACGAGGAGCACAAACCAAACGAATAGCGCTACGGAAGGAGACATTGGATCACTGTGCTTTGGAGAGGCAACGATTCCGCCGGGGCGGGCGATGCTTTTCAGCCTTGCGCGCTCAATGCATACGGTGCACGAGCCAGTTCGCACCCTGCGAAAGACGATCGCTCCGCGAGAGATAGTTATCCCGAAATTCGGATAGGTAACGCTTGGCCGCCACCCCTATATTGATTCTCGAGACGTCCAAATCAGGAATAGCCCCGAAGTCATTCCGGTAGACCACGCGGACGAACACCGTCTCCCCCGGAGGCGTCGTCAGCCAGGCCCTCAGGTACCCGTTCCGGACGTTAAATTCAACGGGCGCCTCGTTGACACACACTGCCTCAATGCAAGCAGGGTCCGCTTCCGTCTTGAGTAGGAGTGTTTTATGTCCTTCCACACCGGGATGTTCCAGCGTCAGACTGCCGGCGAACATTTGAACGGCACGCGTCCCGTCATTGAGACGGCGAGCGATGAAGGTGCGACGGATCGCGTCGCCCAGGGGCCGCCAGGCCAGATTCCAACTCAAGGAATTGAGCCGGCCGATGAAGTCGACCAGGTCGCGCGCGTGGTCCCGAAAGACGTCATGATGCGCCGCGATCAGGCACGGTTTGCCCAGGAGCGCGTCAAATGCAAAGTTCTCGATTCCGTGGCTAAGGTAGCGCCGCGTGAAAATGGGAAACCCGCCGTATCTCATGATCGCGATACTCCAGAGATCCGCGATCGTAGTTTCATTGGCGTCTGTTTGCGCCGGGGCCACTTCAGTATTCACGGCGGCGACAAACCCATTGAGCTTCAAGGCCCGCCCGCTCTCCGCCGAGAACCGCCCTTGCGGAAAGACCATCACGCGCTCCGCACTGAATGATGCTCGCCGCCGGAAGTGCTCCATCCTTTGTATAGAGGTTTGGATCTTCCGGTTCAGGATGGCGGAGGACTGAACCCCGAATTCGCCCGAGGTATGGTCGCACCCGTGAAGCACTAGAGAGAGCCTCTCGGCGTGATTCCGAAATAAGTTCAACGTGCCGGGATCGGTCCTCCGCCAATTCCATGGGATGAACGCGATCGTTGTGGTGAAGTTGTGATGGGCCATCAACTCCAGCACCTTGTCGAATTCCAAGAATCCGTATCGTTCTTTGAGGGGAGGGTCGTCAACGATCAGGCAGGCGCTGGTCTCAGGCTGGCACGAAAACGCATCAAAAAAGGCCGCACGCAGATAAAAAATGAATGGAACGGCTTCGCAAAAAGACTTCTTTACGTCAAAGTACTGAGTGGAGAGAGCGCTAATGTCAACCGTCCCGCTGCAGGCATTTAGGTAAAAGCGTACGCCCGCTCGGTCCACACTAAAAAAGAGTTCCCCATCCTCGGTTCGAACGATCCTTTGCGAAGCGCCGTCTTCTTGCGGCATTTCGCAAACGCATTCCTGGGTCTGCGGCGTTATGGGCACCCGCATCCCGGACATTGGGCCACACATCTCGGGCAAATCCCGCGCAATTGTTACGAGAGTCTCGTGCGTCCCGATCGTTCTGATCTTGGCTTGGGGATTTCCGGTCAGAAATCGCAGTAGCTTCGTTGACCGGTCATTGACGCGGAAACCATATACATAGGCGGCGTCCGCCTTCATCACCCACGGGGGCAAACTCTGGCCCGAGCCAGGAACCTCCTGTACCATCCCCGCCATGCAATCCGCGGAAGTGACGATCGCATACGGCCCGTCCGGTCCCTCAATATTTTCGTCGTCCGCTCTGACCATTTTCCAGGGAAGGCCGAAGAAATCAAGCAGACGGGTAACGTTCAAGTCGTCCGGAGTGATTCTTTCCCCGCACAGGACCAGCACGCTGGCGCACGAAGGCATATCCCTCATGGGATTATGAATGGCGGATGAACGCGGGCTTTCTTCGAACACGGAAGCTCAGACTACTCTTCGGGCGATCACGAGCGAACGCATGCTGTGGCTCCGAGCCACAACGTTCAGTGCCGGCGTTAGAGCCCTCATTACACCGGTCAGCGCTGTTCCGGCGGAATGCGGTATCCAACAGAAGTTCTCTTTTTTCAAGACTTCAAATCCCGCCGAGAAAAATGGAGCGGCATACTCATCGAGCGTGGGTAGCAGTGTCGCCTTTTCGTCCCGCTCCTTCAGCACGTCGCGAAACCGGCTGCGAAAAGCTGGGAATTTGCGGTTCATGTCAATAATGATGCAAAGACCACCTTTCCGAAGCAGGCGGCGAATGCCGTCCACGCATCGGTCCACATTGTCGAGGCGATGAGCGTAGCGTATGGTGTTGACTCCGAAGACAAGGTCAAACGATCCGGCCAGCTCGCTTTGGCCTACCTCCAGCCCTTTCGCCGCTTCCTCGATCAGGGCTTCGTTCCTTGCTACCGTGAACCGCACCCGATCGAATTGGTTCGGTCCGCCGAAGCTGCTGGCTTCCTTCCTGGCCGCCGCGATCAGGCTTTGCGAGAAATCGGTGCCGCAGGCGAAGTTGACTCCTATGCCCTTGCGTCTCATTGCCGAAGTGAGATGCAACAGATTCATGCCGCCGCCACAGCCGAATTCCCATATCCGAATACCCTCCTTCAACCGGGACTTCGGAAGGTAGGTCTTTATGGAATCAAGGTAGATTCGTCCGTATTCGTGATCCAGCAGGTAGCCGATTCCGTGCCCCGCGGTTTTCCGCGTGTAACGCTGAACGCTCTGTTCGCTGTTGTATTCCTCCAGGAACGCCGCGTTCAATCTCGACGACTCTTGGGTATTTGTCGCATTTGTCATTTGTCTCTCCGTGACTCGCCTTTTGAGGGCGTTGCCCGAAATCAGCGTGTTAGGCGACTTCCGTCCCCTGGCACGAATTGTGCGCGTCCGCCCCGGCGCCAAGAGCCGTGTCGACGCATACTGTCTCTCGCCCCTGGTGGATTCGTAATTGCAAGCCCGGCAGACCGTCGCTCTCGCCGGTCGCGGGCCGGACGTGCCCCTCTCCCGGTCCTGTGCAACTCGATGGAAACTCTGCCGACCGGCGTTTGCGAAACCAGGAGACCGCTTCCCCAGCCGTCGCAAACCAGGCCCCCCTATCTTTCAACGCCTGGACGAGGTCGCCATAACACCCGCCCCAGAGCCGCTCCGGAGCGGTGCTGCGATCATGCCAGTTCACGGTAATACAGCCGCCAAACCGGGCCGCGTTGTCCGCCATACGGTGGAGGAGCGCGCTCGCCTGCCTTCGCGATAATCCAAGATAGGCGGGATAGAATAGCGCGGTGTCCATCACATGGAGCGGGAGCTCGAGAAGTCCGCTTGTGCCGGGCAGTTTGTATACTTGCGTCGTGCCGGCGCGATATCCCACCGTCTCGTTGTACCCGATCGTTGAGTCGTAGGCCGCGCCGGCCTCCTCGAGAAGAGCGGCGGATTCTCGATCATAGTAGAGCCAGTGCATCCGCACGCCGACTTCCGAGAGTCCGGTCCAGCGCCGGATCTCTTCGAGTTCCTCTTGTCCCGCGGAGCTGTCGCGCCAGGCGTCAATCCCGTGTAGCCCTACTTCGCAGCCGCCGGCCACTAAGCTCTTGAGCGTATCCGCAATATCGCAGGCGCCGTATCGCGATCCTCGAAACGACGGAGCCGGACCATGAGCGCCCTGGCCGGGACGGTTCGCAAAAGGAATTGCGAAAAATGTGGAAGGGAGGCTTTTTTCCAATTCGGCATAGCGGCGATCGAAGTCCAGCCAGAAGTCCTTCGCAAGGCCGAGGTAGACAAATGGCAGCCTCAACACCGCTGTCCAATTCCTCAGCGCGCCGCCAAAGGACAGCCTTCCTTGGACAAGATCGCGCAAGGAACCGAGGGTCGCGCGGTGCGCGAATCCGAACACTGTATGATCCCATTTGTGCCGGCGAATCGAGGGATGGTCAACATCGTGCGTGAGGCAAGCTATGAATTGATAGCCTTCCGGTACCGGTGGGATCTCGGCCAATGTTGCCCCGGACCCGGTAATTAGATCTCTCAGAAACGCGATATGCAGTTCCAGAGCGGGCATTTTGGCATAGGCGGCTGGTTGGCCCACCGTGAGCAAGGTGCGAACCTCACCGAAGAGGTCGTATCCAATTCGGGCGTGCACGCGTTGCCCGAACCGCTCCACGTAGGCCACGTTGCCGCCGGCGTCATCGGTTAGCAGCCCGCCCTCGTGCCTGTCAAACGTAACGGTATCGCCATAGAGTGGAAACTGGTTTCCGCGATAGCAAACGATGGACGGGCGGCTCTGCTGGCCCCGGCGCTCGCTCTTCCTGTCCTCGTCGGAATCCAGTCTCCTACCGCCGTAGATGACGCGGAGCTTCGCCGGTTCATCGAAGTGAGCTTCCCCCGCGCAAAGTAGTAGAACCTCGTACTCCCTGTCCCTGCGGTAGAACTCCCAGGCGGTCTTGAAGAGTTCGAAGAACTCGCGGACAACTGCCTCATCCGCGCCGTCCGCTATCACCCCGATCATTGCGGCACTCCCTAATTCAGCGCCTCGACCGCAGTGTCTTGCGCCCGCAGCCACTCCTCAAAGACGACGAGACTGAAAAGGATCTTGTGATGGTCCTGCCGGCCCGCGGCATGCTGATCGAACAGTTCGCACACCGCCTTCGCCTGAAGATACTGATAGATTCTCGACCCTCCATCGCGAAGGGTTTCCGTCATTCTGCTATCGAGGGCGCCGCGTAACCAGCTATCTACAACGTTGACACCGAATCCGCGCTTTGGCCGCTGCAGGATCGAATCCGGAAGGTAAGTTCGGCACACCTGTCGGTGCAGCCATTTCCCCAAGCCGTTCCTCACCTTAAAGCTGGCAGGCAGGCGTTCTACGTATTCGACGATTTCTTTGTCGACATACGGGACACGAAGTTCGAGGCCGTGGGCCATGGACAGCTTGTCCGCGTACATCAGAAGTTCGTCCGGAAGCGTGGAGCGTACCTCCAAGAACTGGAGCCCGCCAAGCTCATCCGTTTCGGACATCAGATCCGTCATGCTGGCCCAGGATTCGAGGATGGCGTCGCCGGAATTGCCGTCGAGCACTCCGTCTTGGAAAAGGCCGTCAACCTGTTCTCCCGGGAGGATCGATAACACATGCTGATATCTGCGCATTCGATTCGGAATCGCCAGAGAGTAAACCCCGCGCTTCAGCGTCTCATTTCGCGGCAGGGCCGCGATGGCTGAGGAGATCGGTCTGCGTATCCAACCGGGCAGCTCCGCCCACCGCGCCCCATACCGGACACCGAGATGACGGCGATAACCCCCGAATAATTCATCTGGCCCCTGCCCGACCAAAGCCACTTTGACGTCCTGACGCGCTCGTTCACAGACAAAATACATCGGGACAATGGAGGATGATGCGATCGGCTCTTCGAGGGAGGCGACAATCTTGGGTAGCGTCTCCTCGAACATCGCTCTTGTGATGGCGATGCTCGTGTGGTTCGACCCCAGGATGCGGGCTGTCTCCGACGCATCACTCAATTCGTCGTCTGCGAAGGCGGAGCCGTACCCTATGGTGTAGGTGGGCCAGGAGCGTCCGTTTTGGTTCATCAAGGCAAGCAGCAACCCGGAATCGAGTCCGCCGCTCAACAGTAAGCCGACGGGCACGTCGCTAATCAATTGGCGGCGCACTGCCTGTTGATACAGTGCGAGCACCTCTTCCCTGGCCTTGGCAGGCGACTTTTCCGGTTCAAAAGCGGTGGGCTTAAATTTGTACCACCGGCTCAATTGATATGACCCGTTGGCGACGACCAGCTTGGTGCCCGGAGCGAGCTTGTGTACGCCCTTCAGCATTGTGTAGGGCGACGGTGTGTAGCGGTAGCGAAGGAAGAGGTTCAGCGAGACGGGATCAATTTCGAAGCCATCGGCCATAGCCGCGCGAACGGCACGAATTTCTGAACCGAACTCCAAACGGCCCCTATTAATTCGGTAATAGAGGAGTTTGATGCCGAATGGGTCTCGCGCGAGAACGAGCCGCCTTTGCCCCACATCCCAGATCGCCAGTCCGAACATCCCGTTGAGGCGATTGAGAACTTCGTCCCCCCACTGTTTGTAACCGTGGACAATGACTTCTGTATCCGACCGCGTGCGGAACACATGGCCGTACCCCTCCAGTTCCGCCCTGAGTTCCGGGAAATTATAGATCTCGCCATTGAAGATCACCCAGACCGTTTCCTCCCGGTCCGACATCGGCTGATGCCCGCCCCCCAGATCGATGATCGAAAGCCTGCGAAAGCCGAATCCGAGTGGCCCCGCAATATAGTAGCCCTCGTCGTCCGGCCCTCGATGGATGAGGGTCTTGGTCATCGCCTCGATGTCCGCGCGCCGGACGGGCTTGCCGCTCCCAAAATTGAATTGTCCGCAAATGCCGCACATGGGGTCGCTTGGGTTTCCGGCTCAGCTTCTCGAATGCGATTCCGCGGCCTGAAGACGTTCACAAGCGGCGCCCGCTTGGGAATTTGTCAGGTTCTGGGACAGAAAGAGGCAAAGACTTCGAAATACCTGAGACTGGGCCCAGCGATGCATCGGAACGTTATCCCAACCGGCCAGAAGCTGACGCGCCCGAAACGAGCCATCGGCTTTTTGCCATCGCGCCATTAGCTCGGTTATGACATTCGACAAGACTTCATCCAGTTGGGGGAAACGGCCGTGCAACAAAACGGCCAGGTTGACGCACTCCGCGCAATCATATAACTCCCGGCGATACACCGTGAGTCGCGGAGCCTTGGAGAACGGAACGGGCAGCCCGTGCTCGTCGCATAAGTTCTCCAGGTAATACGAGATTCCCCGTTCGACGGCGCTTCTGCACTGAGAGCAGCCTGTCAGTTGCTCGATCTTCGCGAGCGCCTTGAGAACAAAGCACGTATGAAAGTGGTCCACGAAATCTCTTTCGCCATCCACCGAGTAATACCAGGAACCGTTTTCGTTTTGGGAAGCAAGCACAAAGTTCAGGTTTCTTCTCGCCAGTTCCAGGTACCGCGGCTCGGAGAGCTCGATCCCCGCTTTGGTCAGAAGAAACGATCGGTATGCGCTCGCGTTGACGACTCCACCGGGGTCGTCTTCCGCCGGAGTGTAGCCGCAACTGGCGATGTCCGGCGCCAGCATCACATCCCGGTAACTCTTGGCTGCGTGCTCCGCGATCGATCGCATAACCTGCAGCCACTGTTCGTCCCCGTCCATCGCGTAGATTTGGGAGAACGCTTCGTAAACATAGGGCAGAGTGGTTATCAGTGGAGTGCCGGCTTTCAAAACGCCTGCTCGTGTCTGCCAGTCAAAGGGATATCCCCAGCAGTATTCGTCGTAGCCCGGGCACCGCGTCTCCCTCAGGACCTCAAGGAAGTGCAAGGCCCTCTGATAGTGTCCGCGGCCGCCGTGTATCCCTTCGAGCAGCGCAAACCCCATCGCGTAGTGGGCGTCGGCGATAGGAAAGCGCTGCTGTTTCCAGAAGAGGCGGCGGGCATTCGGAACAACGGCTTCACAAAAGATCATTGGCGCAACCGCGAGTTTGCCAAGCAACGGCCTCCGGTAATATAGCGCCTTGGCGCCTCTCCCGAGCTTACTCGCGAAAAAGCTCTGATGATCGTGGGAGGTTTCACCGTAATGATCGAGCCAGACGCAAAACCGGCTTACCGCCGCTGCGGCGCTTTCTACCAGAGCCTTGTTCATTGCGCCTGCCGGGTCTCGGAGCTAGCTGCGAGCCACATTGAAATTGTCAACTCGTCTGAATGTCACAACAGACTTGAGGATGGCCCTTAGTTTTGCCATCTGTTCTTTGCGATGGAACGCCATCAGCGCCGGAGATACCGGGCGAGGAGTTTGGCGAAGAAGGGCCCAGGTGTAGCCCATCGCCAGGGCCAGCCCGCCGAGCGCGTAGGGGCGCTTCGTTGCCCGGAAGGCCACTCGGAAGAATTCCCAGATCGGATGCCCGCCGAGATAGTAGTCTTTCTCTCCGTAAGAGAACAAAGAGGAGAGTATGCCGCGTTCCGCGGTTCCCAGGTGCCGGTAGTGAACGAATGATCGCTCCCGGAAGGATTCCGTTCTCCAGCCCATCATGCGAGCGGTCGTTACGGCCATCCAGTCGATTCCTCCCGCGCGGTGCGGGATATAACCGCCGATCTCTTCCCAGCACTGTCTCCGGAACAACTGGCACTGGCCTGAAACGTGCTTGTGACCTTCGAAACTGTCCTTTGCCGAATTGTAGCCGTCCTCGGTGAAAACTGTCCCGGCAACGCCCAGGCGAGGATCATCGGAGAATTTCTCAAGGAGAAACTCGAAATGGTCCCTGTCAAAGGAAATGTCGGCATCGAGATTACCGATGACCTCGCAGTGCAGATCTTTGACTCTCTCAAGGCCGGCATTGAAAGCCTGGACTTTCGCCGCGAAGCTCCTGTCTCGTCGTTGCGGCATCTGAACCAGTTCGATCCAGGGATGTTGCGCAAGGTAGCGCTGGACGATTTCCGGAGTCTCGTCCGTCGATCCATCGTCCACGATCACCCATTTCGCGGGCGGGATGGTTTGGCTGATCACGGATTCGATTGTCCGCTCGATGAACGCCTGTTCATTGCGGGCAGGTGTAATCAGTGCGTAAGAGAGTGGGAAGTGGCGCTGATCCATGTCGTTTGATTTGCTGCCGGCGCTGTAGTCGCCTTCAAAGCGGTGCCTGGCATGAGGCGCCGGCCCGGCTGCCCGAAAGTATTCCAGCGACTAAGTCAATGAAGCGCTCTCTCTCCGCGGTCCATCCGTGCTCTTGATAGACGGTTTGCCCGCGTTTCACGATTTCCGCCGCTTCAGCGGGGTGAGAGAATACATATTCGAGCTTTCGAGCGAGATCTTCGCCGCTCCCAAGCTCGAAGAAGACTAGAGAGCTGTCATCGAAATAGTCGGAGATACCCCTTGCCCGGGGAGCGATCACCGGCTTCCCCAAAGCCAGATACTCAAAAATCCTGGTTGGGGTATTAATTTCGGAGAAAGCGCTGCGGTGGTTCGGGATTATGCCAACATCGCAATCTTCGATGGCAGGAACGAGATCCTCGAGACGTCTCGGGCCCAGATAGCGGACGGAGTCCTGCAGCCCTTTGTTGCGGGACTCGCTCAGGACGTGGTGGAGGAAGGGCGTCTCCTTGCCGTAGATCCTCAATTCTGCCGTCGGAATGGTGGGCCGTATTCGAGCCAGGGCGTCGAGGCCAAGATCCAGCCCGTTCCGTTCCACCAGGGAGCCGTGGTACATGATCGCGAACGGCCGGGTGGAAGCGTCCCCGGAAGGCCTTGCGTGCGCCTCTCGAAAGCGGAAGATTCCTTCATCGGGAGAGTTCATCACAACAGCGACCTTTTGGGCGCGACAGCTACGGGACGCAAAAAGGCGTTTACAGGCCTCGTTAACCGTGACCACTAAGTCCGCGCGCGCCATGCTCCACTTTTCGAGCCGGCGCAGAAGCCGGACGGCTCGGCTGTTCTCGTTTCGGTTAAATATCGTGGTCATGAGCTCGGGCATGGGATCATGCATGTCTAGAATCACTTTCGATCCGAATGCCTTCGGCCCCAGCGAGCTCAGAACCAGGACGTCGGGCATATTATGCACGTAGGCTAAATCGTAGCGGCGCTTCAGCGTGCGGATCGCGAGAATTGCAGCCGAGAGGGAGATGAAAGCCGAGTAGTTATAAAAATAGGAAAGCTTACCCCCGCGGCGATGGGCGATGGGGATTCGAACAACATCAATTCCGTTTAGCTTTTCGCGCTTGGGAGACTTGTCGTCCAGAAGGCAGACCAGGTCGACGCTCATGCCCTCTTTCACCAGCGCCTCGACCGCGCGCCGTGGGCGAGGGTCGGCTGGGTAGGGGGAGAACGTGACCATCGCCGCCCGCTTTCCCTGCAACCGTAAGCCGGCCGGTCGGGCCGCTGGAGGCGATGCCGGGGCGGCATCCGCGGAAACGTCAGCGGTCTGCAATGGAAGCAGCATGGTTGGAACGTGCTGTGAGGGAGCTACGCGACTGCTGCTACATCTTGGCTGCGAAGTGTTTGTTCTATCTTCATCTTGTTGGAGGCTTGAATAGCTTCCAGAATCGGGGTACGCCCATACTGGCTCAGCAGTTGGATGTTCGGCATCACGCAGTGTCCGCCGATGATCCCCGGAAAGTACTTGGGCGGAAGGAATGCTATTTCTTCATAGAACGAGACCACTTCGTTGTAGTCCTGACCGGATTGATTGCAGTATCTCTCCACCTCCTGCGCCCATGCGATGATCAGTCCAAAGTAGGTCGTTTCCGTCAGCTTCGCGAGTTCTGTCGCCTCGGGCGATGCGAGAATCTTCGTTTTCAATCCAACGGACTCAAAGTGCTTGGCCGCCTGGTCGCCGGCCGTCCGGTCCAACGCTCCAATGAATTTCGTGTAGGAGCGCAGTTCGCTGGCCATGCGAGCGTGCTTGCCGCGGACCGGACTGTTCACGACGGTGGCGCCCGTCCTCTCCGCGATTGCTCGTGTAACGCCGATGGCCACCGTGCTGTTGATAACCGTCAGCGAGGGTTTGAATAGAGCGATGTAGCGAGCCGTTTCGCCGATGAAATCTCCAATCTGAAACGGATAGCACACATGCAGCACCGCGGCCTGTTCGATTCGCTCGGCTGGAGAGACGTCCACGCCGATAACGTCGTACCGCTCAGCGAGGAGCTCGGAAAGCGGTTTGCCGATTTCACCGAGTCCGGCGACAACAACTTTGCTATTTTCACTCATAAGCTTCGATTCTCCACGTTTGTCTTGGGGCGGGAGCCTCGTCGGCGAGCCCGCCTTCAATCGCCTGCGGCAGCGTAGGTGGAAGAGAGCGCGCTTGAGGGCTGCTTGCGCCGGGAAAACGCGAACAAGCCTTCGGCAACCCTTTCCTGTTGATCAGGCCGCAGCTGGGCGAACATCGGCAGGGAAAGAATCTCCGGCGCCACCTTCTCGCTCACCGGGAAGTCTCCCTTCGCGTATCCCAGTCCCTTATATGCCTTCTGGAGGTGCAGCGGAATCGGATAGTGGATCGCCGTGCCAACGCCGCCGGCCGCGAGGTGAGCCTGAAGCGCTTCCCGGTCGGCGTGCCGGATGACGTACAAATGGTAGACGCCCCGGGACCAGAGGGGTTCGATTGGCAGAACGATGTTTTTCCCAAGGGGCGCCAGCAGTTCCCGATAACGCGCGCCACATTCGCGCCGCCGCTCGTTCCAGTCCGCCAAATGGCGCAGCTTGATCCTCAATATTCCAGCCTGGATCGCGTCGAGGCGTCCATTGTCGCCTTCCATGTCGTGGTAATACTTCTTCGCCTGACCATGGTCTCGCGCCATCCTGATCTTCTGTGCAATGTTTTCGTCTTGAGTGGTCACCGCGCCGGCCTCACCGCAAGCGCCCAAATTCTTGCCCGGGTAAAAGCTGAAGGCTGCCGCTCTTCCAACCGAGCCGGCCTTCTTCCACGCGTTGTCTTTCCGGGAGAAGTACTCAGCGCCATGGGCCTGACAGGCGTCTTCCACGACAAGCAATCGATGCTCGGCGGCGATCTCCAGGATCGCGTCCATATCGGCCATTTGACCGTATAAATGGACGGGCGCCACTGCGGTGACCGGCCGGCCGGTGCGCCGTGAAATGCGCCGCCCGGAGTTCGAGTCCCAGATGCATTGAGTCAGAAGGTGCTCGCGCAGCTTTACGGGATCGATGTTGTAGGTCTGCTCTTCAATATCCACAAACTCGGGGACCGCTCCCACTTGGGTGATCGCTTCCGTCGTGGCGATAAACGTGTTCGGGACAGTGAGGACGGTGTCCCCCGGAGCGACGCCGGCCGCGGCAAGAGCGAATCGGAGGGCGGCCGTTCCGTTCGCCACGCCCACGCAGAAACGGGCGTCGCAGAATGCCGCAAACTCGCGCTCGAAGTTCTCGACCGCCGGCCCGCCAACGAAGGCCGCTGAAGCTAAGGCCTCCTGGAAGGCCGCGGTGAGCTCTGGCTGAAGCTCGGCGTGCGGCGTGATCAAATCAAGAAATGGGATAGCCGGAAGAGTGTTCATACGACCTCGGTTGCCGATTCGACTTTTCGCAAAACCTTAGCGGGGTTACCAGCCACGATCGTGCACGGAGGAACATCCTTGGTGACCACGCTGCCCGCGCCCACCAGTGCGTTTTCCCCGATGGTGACGTTGGCGAGGATGGTGCACCCCGATCCGATCGACGCTCCCGTTTTAACGAGCGTCCTCTCCACGTTCCAATCGGCCTCCGTTTGTAACTGACCTCCGGCGCTCGTCGCGCGCGGATAGCTATCGTTGACGAAGGTGACGCCGTGCCCGATGAAGACGCGATCTTCGATGGTTACGCCTTCACAGATAAATGTATGGCTGGAGATCTTACAGCGTTTGCCGATAACGGCGTTTTTCTGGATTTCCACAAAGGCGCCGATTTTGGTTTCATCTCCCACTTCGCAGCCATACAGGTTGATGAAGCTCGATAGCTTGACGTTCGAACCAAGTCTGACGTCCGCGGATATAGCTTGGTGAGTGCTCACGTTCATATACGGATGGGTTTGCCCTTATCCTTTAGTGATTTGTCCGCCGCTTCCAGCATCCTCACCACCCGGAGCCCGGAAACGCCGTCATTAAATGGCCGCTCGTTGTTGGAGACGCAGTCGATAAAATATTTGGTCTCCGCTCGCAGCGCCTCTGTCTGCTCGAGTTTCGGCGACCACATGTCGCCGGAGCGATAGCTCACCAGCAGCTCCCGCACGCTCTGGCCGTTTGTTATGTCGACGCCTTTGTCATAGATCTTGATCTTTTCGTCCGCGTCAAGATCGTTCCATACAAGCATCTTCTTTTCCCCGCCGATGAGAGTGGTCCGCACTTTAACGGGCGACAGCCAGTTGACATTGATGTGCGCCATAATGCTGTTGCGGAAATAAATCGTGATGTATGCCAGGTCCTCGAATCCGTTCAAATGCTTCTGGCCCGTGGCGATCACGACCTCTGGCTTGTCATCAATAAGCTGGTCCATGATCGAAAGGTCGTGGGGAGCCAAGTCCCAGATAACATTGATGTCATGCTGGAAAAGGCCGAGATTTACTCGGGTTGAATCGTAGTAGTACAGCTTGCCCAATGCGCCCTGGTCTACTAACTGGCGAATTTTTTTCACGGCGCCGGTAAACAGAAAAGTGTAGTCAACCATGATCTGGAGTTCTTTGCTGTCCGCCAGATCGATTAGCTCTTCTGCTTGGGCCGCGGTCGAAGTAAATGGCTTTTCGACAAAGACATGTTTTCCGTGCTCGAGCGCGGCCTTGGCCAGGTCGTAGTGAGTCCAGACGGGGGTGACGATCGCGATGGCATCTATGGTTGTCGATGTCAGCACGTCGCAGGGATCGGTTGTGGTTTGAATGCCTGGGTATGCCTGCTGGACTCGTTTTATCGAATCCAGGCTTCGGTCACACACCATCGCGACTTTGCAGCCGTCGAGCCCGTGAAAGTTCCTTACGATGTGTGGGCCCCAATACCCGTAGCCAATAACACCTATTTGGATCATATATTCGATGTGCCTTGGGATGGAACTGGCAGGAGAAGCCGCCCGATGGAGCGAGAGGCTTGGCTTTGCCAGGTTTTTATTTGTCGGTAGGGAGCGAATCAGTACTCTGAGTTGCCGGGGACTCGAGCAATGCTCGTTTTCCGTAAATCCCGTAATACTTTGAGTACATTCGGTCGACCCCGGTGAGTTGGTTCAAGATTATTCCGGCTACGTGCTTGCGCCCGAGTAGTTCGAACGCCTTTTCGACTAGAGCCCGAGGGCTATTACCGGCCCGCACGACTAAAAAGCTGGCGTCGGTTTGGCGCGCCAGGGCGAGGGCGTCAGTTAGCGGGGCCAGCGGCGGAGAATCGAAAATCACCCACTCGAAGTTGGGTAAGATCTTCTGGAGAGTCACTGGAAGCGCTCCTGACTGGAGTAGCTCTGTTGGGTTCCCACGTGCCGTACCGGCCGCCAGCAGATAAAAGCCCAGCGGTTCAATTCGCCGGGCCAGAGAGAGCGGATCGACGCCGGTCTCCAGACTCTCCGCTAGGCCGGCCGTTTGGGCCAGACCGAGCTGCTCGCGTAAAGTCGGTTGATGTAGATCCGCCTCAACTAATAGAACGAGGCGTTTCCCATCTTCGGCCAGGGCTGTCGCAAGATTTAAGGCGGTAGTAGACTTACCGTCTCTCGGCACTGCGCTCGTGATGAGGAGACTTCGGACAGAGGCGGTATCCGCAAGCTCCCGAAGTCGCATCCGCAGGTAACGGTACCGGTCCGCCGCGACGCTTTGAGGGTCCGTGTAAAACACCAGGCGGCTGCCGGGGAGCAGTCGCGCCGTTTCCGAAGGGATCTCGCGCACTTCGGCAGAGTCATCCAGGCCTTTGAACGTTGCACTGGAAGCGGGCCGCGAGTCGTTACCCTGAGAACGGGGTTCCTGAAAGATAGTGATGGCGGCGCGATCCGCGGGTCGCTTCGGAAAGAATGTCATTCGGGTGTTTTCGCGAGAGCGGCGAATTGCAAAGGAGGCTTGCACACTTCAGCCGCCAAGCCTGTGAACATACAATTCCGACGCGCCCACCAGCAGCACCAGGAGACAGCCGGCGGCCCATTCGAACGATCGTCTCCATGAGCGCCTCCGCAGCTCTGCGCGCGTCAGCAGCATTGGGACGCCGAGGACAAAGGCGATGCCAAACTGTGTTCTGATTTCGTTTTCCGTGTGAAACGATGCCGTTCTTGCATCCACCAGGAACGCTAGGAGCAAACCGAGGCAAAGGCCAACAACCGCGCCTCCGAAACTCATCTTCATGCGCTTGGGACCGGAGGGCGCTACCGGGAGATTGGCCGGATCGAGGAGCTGAAACTGTTGACCCTCCTGCTCTTTTTCAAGGTTGGCGGCCAGTTGTGACTGCTGCTGTTTGCCGAGCAGATCCGCGTAGTGTTTTTTCAATAGGTCGTAGTCGCGCAAAACTTCAGACAGTTGCTGCTCGCGGATCGGAGTTGAATTCAGACGCGCCTGATACTCGGCGACAGATGATTTCAATCGCTTCTCGTCCTTGGCAAGGCTTTCGATTTCCAATCGATTGGCTTGAATCTGGCTCTTCAACTGTGCCATGGCGGTATCTTCCTGGTCCCCGCTGCTGATCGAAGCCGCCTCCGCCGAGTCTGTCTCGGCGGGAACCTCTGTACTTTTCAGGGCTTCGATCTGCTTTTTCTTCCGGGCGATTTCTCGCTCGACTCGCACCACCTCGGGATGTTGAGCGGTGTACCGCTGCGTGAGAGCGTCCAGTTCCACCTCCAGCTTCGCTAAGTCGCCTTGCGCGGTTCGAAGAGGGTTGGACTTCAACCCGTCAACTCCAGGCGACGTGATTCCTTTGCGGGCTAAGTCCCGGTATGACCTGAGCAACGACTCAAAATAGACCTGCTGTTGCTGCGCGCGGCTCAGGTTCGCCGTCGTATTCTGGAGCTGAGCCTGCATTCCGCTTAAGATCGCGAGGTTGCCGGCTTCCTGCTCGGGAAGCTCGCCGAGATGCTCCATCTTGAAATCCCGCAATCGCCGTTCTTGCTCGGAGAGCTGGCGCTCCACGTCGGCGAGTTGAGCGGCGAGAAAAGTCGTAGTGTTCCGCGCCTGGTCTTCCCGGGTTTTGAGATTTGCCTCGATGAAGAGAGAGGTCAATCTGCTGGTTATCGTCTGGGCGAGAGACGGACGATCCGCGGTGAAAGAGATTTTGAATGCATTGAAGTCTCTGCGCTCGGGCTGTTCGTTAACCAGCAGGATATCGATATTGTGGCGCATCAGATCAATCACTTCTTCGGGCGCCAGACGCTTCCTTTCTTTCTGATATAGATGAAACTCATCGATAATCGCTTGCAGCCTCGTCCGCGAGAGAACGGCTTGGGTCATGGCCGGAAGTGCGTCTGCCAAACCCGTGGAAGTCGTCGGTGTCACATAACGCTCCGGGATTTGCTGTTGCACCACAAGCAGCGTTGCTTCTGAGTTGTAATGACTCGGTAGCACCGAGAGAACGCCATTCGTGGCGGCCACGCTCCCGCACGCCACTAAGGCAATCCACCACCGTCTTTGGATGACGATGCGTAGAACCCGGCTGAGCGCTTCGCGCGAATCGCTTTCTGCTTCGGGCATGTTGTGTTAGTAAGCCCCTTCGCCGGAGAAGACGGCGCGCGGCGTCCGCAGCAGGATCTTGATATCCAGCCACAGCGACCAGGAGCGTGCATACTCCAGGTCGAGGCGGACCATTTCGTCAAAGCTGACGCGGCTTCTGCCCGCGACTTGCCACATTCCCGTTATGCCCGGCTTCACGGTCTGCAACCGGCGGCGGTGCCAGATGTCGTAGCAGTCGAATTCGTACGGAACGGGCGGACGCGGGCCGACGAGCGACATTTCGCCCTTCAGGACGTTTAGTAGTTGGGGAAGTTCGTCGAGGCTCGTTCTTCGCAGAAATTTTCCCACCGCCGTCACGCGAGGGTCGTTCGTAAGTTTGTAGACTTTGCTGTCGCGGCCGTTCTGTTCGGCGCCGGGGCCGCCGGCAATCAGTTGCCGGACATATTCCTGATGGATCGCCGGATCGTTCTTGGCATACATCGACCGGAACTTGAGAAAAATAAATCTCTTGCCGCGCTCTCCGATGCGCTCCTGCCGGAAGAGAATAGACCCGCGCGATGTGAAGATGATTGCGAGGGATATCAGCCACAGCAGGGGGAAAAGGAGAATCAATCCGGCAGTGCTGCCCACTACGTCCATCGACCGCTTAACCACCCTCAGCACGTCCTTCGAGTCATCGGCGCCTAACTCCGGGTACAACGAAGCGTCCGGCGGTCCGCCGGGAAGGCCCGTGTCCGAGGTTTCAGGGAAAATGTGGAACGAGAGCCTGAGCTCATTAACATGCTCGATGGGCAGATTCTCGCTCAGCGCTTTGGTTATCTTGTTCAGCAGGGCGGCTGTGACTGCCGCACCGGTCGCGGAACCAACCTCGGTAAAGATTACCCCAAGAACACTGTTGTCGCGATACCACCCCTTCACGTCGGTGGCCCTCGTGCTGCGCGTCAAGCTGCGTAGAATTGGGTCTATCGCGCGCTCCTTGGGTCGATTGCGCAAGAGGCAGCCGCATTCCATCAGCATAAGAACAAATTTACGGTGGGAACGCTCGGTCCGCATTCGCTCCAGGCACAGTGCCCGGGTGAATTCAATTGAGCTCAGGATCTCGTCGTTCCCAGCCTGTTTAATTTCACGCGAGCTTTCGCGGACGGCTGGCTTTAGCGTTTTCGAGCCGGGCATGTTGAACATATCAAGCCTCGACGGCCGCTTCGTTTCTCAGGGTGCCGCTCCTGCCAGAGTGTGCTCCCGGCGTTCGGCGACGGAGATTACCGTTTGGGGGAATTTTGTGGCGCTGGGATGAACACGCCCTGCGATTGGATAAGCTCCCGCCCTTTAAGTCCCAGTCAGATCACTTGCTGATCCGCTTCTTTGCAGAGACGTGTTCGGGCGTTTGAAGAGCAGGTTGATCGCCAGATCGCTGTGGCAGCAGAGGGCTCGCTGTTACACATAGTTAGAATCCTTTCCTCTCTGCTGCCTGGACGGCCAAGTTTCCAGTTACGACTACAATTTGTATTTGCTCCCAATTTATGAGACTAAACCCGCCCGGCGGCCCAGCTTGTCTGGCTTGGCCGTTGTAAGCCGCGACGATGCCTGAGGGCTGCCGGCGCGGATTTGTTTAGGCAGTCAGGTAGGTAGTTTTGCGTTCGGTCCTGGTACTCTCAAAAGTCGAATCAGAATTGACGGCCAACATTGTCTGCCAAGATAATTGGGGCTGCGAAACGGCGCATTTGGCGCCGGCGCGGGGCAGCTTTCGGCTATAGGAACCAGACCGCGGAAAAGTGGCACCGCACCAAGCTGGAAAGTGCGAATGGATAGTCGCCGAAAGACAAGCCAGGTCAAAATCGAGGAGGCCTTGTGAACAACGCCGAGGGGAAGCTGCATTGGTTTGCTTTGCGTGTCCGGTCGAACTTCGAAAGGCACACGAAGACAATCTTGACGGGTAGCGGTTTTGAAACTTTTCTACCGACCTATCGTCAACGCCGAAGTTGGTCCGACCGCATCAAGGAGTTGGACACTCCTCTTTTTCCCGGCTACATGTTCTGCCGCTTCAACCCGTCAAACCGGCTGCCTTTGCTGAAAACGCCGGGAGTGGTGAACATCATTGGCCTGGGAAACCAGCCAGAGCCGATTCCGGACGTCGAGATCGCATCGCTCCGATCGGTAGTCGAGGGGCCTTTATTTGCCGGTCCGTGGCCTTTCTTGCGAGTCGGGCAAAGAGTCCGAATCCACAGAGGACCGCTGGCCGGAGTGGAGGGCCTGTTAGTGGAGTTCAAAAATAGCCACAGGATCGTGGTCTCCGTCGCGTTGCTGCAACGATCCGTCTCGGCCGAGTTGGATGGCGCTTGGATTCGGCCGGTCGATGAGTCCCGTCGCCAGGTTCACGCCGTATCGCCGGCCGCCTAGAACATTCAGGGCGCAAACCAAACAATCACAAAGGGTTCCGAAAGCGGAAGAAGAAAACCAGCCACCCTGTACTATATGTACTGGAGTACGGCATTGCTTGCCGTCGGTTCGAAGCAGCGCTGCCGGTATGGTCTCCAAAACTCGTTCGCGAACCATTTTTGAGGTGTTCGAATGCGCTTCTGCTCATTTGCTTTGATCGTTATGAACGCGGGTCTGTTTTTGCCGCTCGCACAAGGACAGGCGCTTCCGCCGGGGTCCACATCCTGCGGATCGGCGGATGCCCCCTGTCGCACGTCCGCAAGTCGCGGCGGGCGTTCGGCTGAAAATCCTCCTCCCAAGGTCCTCGACATTCTCTTGGCGCGCGCAGACGCGGACGTCCAGAATAGAAACGCTACATCCGCCAGGGCTTTAGCAACTCCGGCGAATGCTTGTGACTTGAACCAGGACGGAACGGTAAACATCGTAGACGTTCAGCTAGGCACAAATATGTACCTCGGCACAACGGCGTGCACAGCGACCGTCGAAGGCGCGGGCGTGTGCAACCAAGACGTGGTCAACCGCATCAAGACTGCGGCTCTTGGGGGAGCATGCGTCGTTGGCCTCGGCCCTCACAATGTCACCTTAAACTGGAATGCCAGCAGTTCCCTGAACGTAACCGGATATAATCTCTATCGCTCGACTGTGTCCGGAGGGCCCTACAGCAAGCTGAATTCAACGTTGACGGCCGGCACCAGCTATATTGATTACAACGTTGACGGCGGGCTGACGTACTACTACGTCGCAACGGCCGTAGATAGCAACAACGTCGAGAGCGCCTATTCAAATCAAACCAAAGCGGTTGTGCCATCGCCGTAGGCGCCTGGCATACCAATTCCTCTCGCTCAAACCTTAGGCTCGTCAACAACTTAAGGTGCAACGGCCACGGTCCGCCGGCTATTTCGGAACTTCAGGCATTCGTCCTGGCACCCATCGCCGGTCTGGATCATGGTGCGTTGCGCTCTGCAGCGCATCCGAGATCGAACCTCAGATCCGACAACTTGCTGTGTATGCCTCGCTCGACAGCCGATGCCTGACTAGGGCTGAAACACTACGTCGACCCAAAAATTCGCGGCAGACTGCGTCTTGGTCGGAAACCCGCTTGTGGCTCCATAGGCATAGGTTCCCGGCGAACTTCCGGAAACGGAGAGAGGCGCCGCATTCAGACCGCTCCAGGCATAGCGCAGGTTAGCCGAATAGCCGCCATTCGGAGCGAAGTAGGAAATCACGTAGACCGTGTTGGCGTTGATGCTCACCGCCGGTGAGAAATTAGCCTGTTGCCATCCTGAGGCTGTCTCGCCTGTAAAGGTTACGGTCGCCAGCAGCGTGCCGGTGGCGGACCAAAGGTGGCCAATGTGGGTTCCCGTGTTTTTCGGTCCCTTGTAAAATCTCACTCCGGTAACCGATCCAGCCACGCTGGAGGAGAACTTCAAGCCGAGTTCAACCGCCTTCTTGTCCGGGGTCGACGGATACGCCGGCGTCGCGGTGGCGGGCCAGAATGAGATCGGCGTCACCGGGGGATTCAAAACCACTGTTGCAGTCCCGTATTTCGTCGTATCGGCGGCGCTGGTTGCGCGAACTGTCAAGGTCTGCTTGACCGTAACGGATGCCGGCGCCGTATAGAGCCCGGCAGTCGAAATCGAGCCTACGGCCGGGGAAAGAGACCAGGTCACGGAAGTATTGGACGTGCCGGTGACTTTGGCCGTGAATTGTTGTTTGGCGCCCGGCCCGAGCGTGACCGCAGCCGGCGAGACTGCCACCGTCACGGCCGGCGCCGGAGAGACGCTGATGACGGACGTTAAAGTCGATGAATTGAGCGACACCGAAATCTGAACGGAACTGTTTGCCGTCACAGCGCCGATTTGAACCGCAAATTGAGCGGTGGTTGCTCCCGCGGCGACGGTTACGCTCGCCGGGGCCGATACGGTCGCTGCGCTAGAGGTAGTGCCGATGGATACAACCGCGCCACCGGACGGCGCCGGCGCCGTCAGAGTGACCGTACACTGGGTCGATCCTGGGCCGGTCAAGGACGTAGGAGCGCAGGAGAATGCCGACAGCTTCGGCGTGACTACGGGATTGTTTATCGTCACCGTGGTCCCCGATGCCGTGATCGGCAGGGCCGCGGCCGCTCCGGAGGCGGCGGCCGCGCTGGCAACCCCAATAGCGCTTGACGTCGATGACGTGGTGCTTGAGACGTTAAAACTTGCAGTGGCTATCGCGCCGGTCGAAATCGCAGTGGAATTCAGACCGCTCACCAGGCATGTGTATTTGCCGGAACCTGCCGAATTGCACTGTACCGTCTTCCCAGCTCCCGAGGCAGACGGGCCGGCGGCCACCGATACGCCGGTGAAATCCCCCGGTGCAAATGAAAATGTCCATTGAACGCCCGCGGCTTGAGCGCCATTGGAGGTGAAGGTAAGCGGCAGATTCACCGCGGAGCCCTTCGTTCCGGTGGCGGGAGCGAGACTTAACGTGGCGGTTTGCCCGAAAACGGCAACCGAGCAGCCCAGGAGCGCGGCGGCGCGCAAGGTGGCGGGAAGTCTTTTCCAACAGGACGGAATCAGCATTTTGGTGCGCACTACTGCAATAGTACAAGTAGTACCAACTTTTGCTTATGGTACTTTCATACCCCTGACGCAGTTTGGGCCACATTTTTCTGACGTCAACGGTTGGACCTGGAGGGATGGTGGGAACGGGCAGATTCGAACTGCCGGCCTGCCGCTTAGGAGGCGGCCGCTCTATCCAACTGAGCTACGTCCCCACATTCGAATTCTACCCCGCCCGTTGCGGGTTTTCGCAATTCCCTACTTCGCCCCGATGCTCTGCAGCGCCGCGTCCGCCTGGGTCTGCACTCTTGGAACCTCCCGGAGACGCTTTAACTCCGGGATAGCGGGCGCTGCCGCCGGGCCGATCGCACCGAGCGCGGTCGCGATGCTGCGCTCGGCCTGCGGATCGCTCCAATTCGCGGCGATCGCTTCGGTCAGCGCTCCGGCGGCGGGGGTGGCCCCCTTCCCCAGCGTCGCGATCGCATCGGCCGCCTTCAGACGCACGTCGCCGTCCGAATCCTTTAACGCGGCGATGAGTTGTTGCAGCGCGTCACGCGCACACTCCCGGCATTCGGTGAGCGCTACCGCCGCAAGGCCTCTCACCACTTCGTCCCCATCGCTCAGCGCCCTCCCTAACTCCGCCTTCATCGGCGCGGCGAGTTCGGGATGCTGAGTCACGCTCCAGACGGCCGCGGCGCGAACGTACGCGTCGGGATCGGCGAGTCCGCTGCGGAGCGACGGTCCATCCGAGGAATGGCGCATCGCCGACGCGCGTTCTCCACCCTCGGGACTGATCCGGCCCAGCCGCGAAAGAATGAGGGTATCCACACCCAGGTTGTAACCGGTCGCCTGCGTATTCTTCCCCTGGCATACGAACGAAAGCACGTGCCCCCCCTGCCTCAGCTTCTTCCAGCCAAGCACATGATCGGCCGCCACATAGGTCTCCAGGAAGTAGGTGTCGATCCCGCCGGAAAGTCCCAGGTTCGCCCCCGGTTCGTGTTCCAGTACCACGTCCGACTCCAGAGGCTTTCCGTCCAGCAGGGCGGTATAAATTCCGTAATCGGGACTATGCGCAAGCTGTGCGAGCAACTCGTAATTGCCGTCTTCGGCCACATCGAACGGGATGTCGATTCTGGACCCCGGCCCCTTTGCCTCGAAGAACAGCAGATCGCGGGACCAGAAAACTTCCTTCTGCACCTCCGCCTTCCCGTTCTCGGTCTTCACCCTGTCGATTGCCCGTTCCACTTCGATCTGGCTGGCGTTCCCGTGCGGTAGCCTCGCCGCTCCATAAGGCGGCTCTTCCAGCCCTTCGGCGATTCCCTGCTGATACCAGAAGGCAACGCTGCTGAAAAGGTCGCGCCGTTCCTCAAACGCGGAGCGCACCGCGCCGTCCTCCCGGAAGGTCCATCCCGCGTGTTCGATGGTGAAGCGCAAAGACTTCGTGAAGGGAACCGGATCGGCAATATGCCAGCGATAGGCGCTCATCCGCGACCCGAGCCCCGTGCCGTCCGCCACCGAGACGCCGGTATATAGCCCACTGGACTCCCGCAGTCCCCACGCGTCATTAAAGTAATCTTCGGTTCCGGTTCCTTCAATGTCAGGGCGCGCCCGCCCGTCCACGTAGAAGTGCTCATCGCCTTCGCCAAACCAGCCCGGTTCATTCTGCACGACGCTAAACACCGTTCCCACGTAGTGCCCGCGACCCTTTACGTTCAGAAATTCGTAAGGCTTGCCGATCTGCGTCGGCAGTTCCTGGCGGTACCGGGCATGGAAGTACACGGCATCCGGCGGAATCGCTTTCACTTTGCGCCAATCCACGTGGTAATACAGGTTCGCCGTTCTGCGCCGCCCTTCGTTGGTGACCGTGATACGCGCCGATTTCCGGAATGGCATCGGCCAGTAGCAATTTCTCGCGCGTCCGCTGGAGCTGTCGCGCACCATCAGCGATTCCACGTTCCGCTCCTGGCCGAGCCCCACCGCGAAGAAATCGCCCACCGGTGCGTCCACGCTTGGCGTGTCGCTGCCGTCGTAATAAATGCGAAGCCGAAGCAGCCTCGGCCACGCGAATTCGTTGGATGCGATCGTCATCCACAAATGCGTCACCACGCCAGGACCCTTCAGATCGGCCAGTATCACGGTCTCACCCGGGATGGGCCTCTTGCTGTCGTCGTTGCTGTTCGGATCCGCGTTATTGCTCGATGAACGCAGCGCCGTGAAGTCTTTCAGGCGCGCGAGTGGGGGAACCCCGCCGGACAGATTCTCCTGCGCGCCGGCCGCCATTCCCGAAAGTAGCAATCCGCATAAAATCCCCGCCAAGTGCCGCTTCATATTTTCTCTCGCGTTCCGTGATAGCTTACACGAAGATGATGAGGACAATTTTAGTTCTTGCCTTCGCCGCTGCCTCCACCGCTTTCGCGCAATCGGCGGATTGGCCGGTCAATGGCGGCGGCCCCGCAAACACGCACTACTCAAAACTGGACCAGATTAATCGCTCGAACGCCGCGAATCTCAAGGTCGCCTGGACCTACGACACGGGCGACGCCTTCGCCGATTCGGAAATGGAGTGCAGCCCGATTATCGTCCATGGCGTGATGTACGCATCCACGCCGAAGCTCCGCGTATTCGCCTTGAACGCCGCTACCGGGAAGCCGCTCTGGACGTTCGACCCGCGCGAGGAAAGCGGCCGTCCCGGCAAAGCGCGGAACCGCGGCGTGACCTTTTGGGAGTCAGGCGGCGACCGCCGGGTCTTCTTCGTTTACAGCCACTATCTTTTCGCCTTGAACGCGGACTCCGGGAAACTGATCCCTTCGTTTGGTGAGGGAGGCAGGGTGGACCTCCGCGAGGGTCTCGGCCGTCCGGCGCAAGACATGTTTATCACCGCGACCAGCCCCGGCATCGTTTATAAGGATCTGTTGATTCTTGGAAGCCTGGTTTCCGAAGCGCTGCCCGCCGCGCCCGGCGATATTCGCGCTTTCGACGTTCGCACCGGTAAAATTCGCTGGAGCTTCCACACCATCCCCCATCCCGGGGAGTTCGGTTACGAGACCTGGCCGAAAGACGCCTGGAAATACATCGGCGGCGCGAACAACTGGGCCGGTATGAGCCTCGACGAAAAACGCGGGATGGTGTTCGCCTCCACAGGCTCGGCGGCGTTTGATTTTTACGGTGCCAATCGAGTGGGTGACGATCTTTTCGCCAATTGCATTCTGGCGCTCAAAGCGGACACCGGTGAGCGCGTCTGGCATTTTCAAGGGATTCGCCACGATGTGTGGGACCGCGATTTCCCGGCCGCGCCAAGCCTCATCACCGTGACCCGCGACGGCGCGCCGGTTGACGCCGTCGCCCAAATTACAAAATCCGGGCACGTGTTCGTGCTCGACAGAGACACCGGAAAGTCGCTCTTTCCGCTCGAAAGCCTCCCCTATCCGGCATCCGCCGTGGAAGGGGAAAAGCTCGCCCGGATGCAAACGCTGCCCCTTGCGCCGGAGGCGTTCGCGCGGCAGAAGTTTACCGCGGACTTGGTCACCGATCGAACGCCCGCGGCGCATCAAGCCGTTTTGGAACGGCTGCGAAAGGTGCATAGTAACGGGCAATTTACTCCGCCGAGCCTGGAAGGCACAGTGGTGTTTCCCGGCTTCGACGGCGGCGGCGAATGGGGCGGCCCCGCCTACGATCCGGAAACACACCTCCTCTATGTGAACTCGAATGAGATGGCGTGGATTCTCCGTCTGGTCCGCCCCCCTGACGCCGGGAAGCGCATGACCGCCGAAAACCTTTATCTGCGCCATTGCGCCGGCTGCCACCACGCCGACCGCGCCGGTTCTCCGCCGGAATTTCCGTCGCTCATCCACATTGCGCAATCTCATTCCGCGGCCGAAATCACATCGATCGTCGCCAACGGACGTGTGCGCATGCCCGCATTCCGGCAACTCGGACATCCCGCCATTGCCGCTATCGTCGATTACCTTGTTTCCGGGAAGAACCCCACCGTAGACATACCGGAGATCACCGATTCGGGAATGAAGTTCGGCATCGACGGCTACAATAAGTTCCTCGATCCCGACGGTTATCCCGCGGTGCGGCCGCCCTGGGGGACCTTAAATGCGATCAACCTGGACAGCGGCAAGTTCGAGTGGAAGATTCCCTTCGGCGAATATCCGGAGCTCGCCGCGGCCGGGATGAAGAACACCGGGAGCGAAAATTATGGCGGCGCTGTCGTCACCGGCGGCGGATTGCTGTTCATCGGCGCCACGAACTATGATCGAAAGTTCCACGTCTTCGACAAGTCGAACGGAAAACTGCTTTGGGAGTCGGTCCTCCCGGCCGCCGGCAACGCGACGCCGGCAACCTACGAGATCGGCGGACGGCAATTTGTCGTCATCGCCGCCGGGGGCGGAAAAGCGAAGAACTCGTCCGGCGGTAGTTACGTGGCGTTTGCGCTGAAGTAGATTCGCAGGGCCTGGAGGCCGGCGCCCGGCCCCGCACAAAGGGCCGCTCTAGCGGCTTCGCGGCTTCCCTTCCTGCGCCAGCTCCACCGCTTTACGCAGCCCCATGAGCGGAAGCTCCGGCAGAAATGCGTCGAACAACCGCTCCTCTTCAAATAGCCTTCCGTATCCGCCGGTGCCCACCACCACCGGCTTGTCCTTCGCGAAGTGCTCGCCCGAAACGGAGGCGATGAGCCATCTCACCGTCGCCAGCGTTCCGTAATAAAGCCCCGATTGAATGCTCTCTACGGTGGATCTCCCCAACACCTCGCCGGGCCGCACAAGCTCCACCACCGGCAGCCGCGCCGTGTTTCCTTCCAATGCCGCCATGGACGCGTGAATCCCCAGCGTGATGATGCCGCCGAGATACTCCTTCGCTTGAGAGACCGCGCATACCGTCGTCGCGGTTCCGAAGTCGACGATCAGCAGGTTCCGCCCCGGAAAACGCGCGATCGCGCCCATCGCGTTGGCGATTTTGTCCGCGCCTACTTCATGCGGATTGCGATATCGGACGTTGAGCCCGGTCTTCGCGCCGGCGTGCAGAAAAAAAGGCTCAAAGCGAAAATACTTGAGAAAACAGTTCCGCAGCGCATGTACGACGTCGGGAACCACGGAGCAGACGGCCGCCATCGAGATCTCTTCGGGACCTACGCCATTTTCGCGCAGCACCGCGCGGAGGAAAACCGCGAATTCGTCGGAAGAGGCGCGAATACTCGAGGTCCGGCGAAAGGTGACTTTCAATTCCGCCCCGGCGTACACACCACCGAAGATCTGACTGTTGCCGACGTCGAGGCAGAGCAGCATCGACGTTCAGTGTTCCTTTCCTTCGCCGCGCGGCACGTTGTCGATTAGCCTCACACCGTCGAGAAATGCAGCTACGAAACGGCGCCCCCAATGTTCCTCCACGTACTCCACCCGAAACCCTTCGGCTTCGAGCGCGGCCTTGGCTTCTCCAACGGTTGCGGCCGTCGTCAGCGCGCGATACAGGAGGGGCGCTTTTTCTAGCGCCCCGGGGGAGAGAAGAGCATTCCGCGAGCTTGCCGCGAGGCCCGACGGCTCCCGCACCGTGGGACAAGGGACGATTTCGGTGCCCGTGAAGAAATCCCGCGCCATATTGGAGACGACATGCAGCTGTTGATAGTCTTTTTCGCCAAAGTACGCGCGATCCGCGCGCGCCAGGTTGAGTAGCTTCAACACGACGGTCATCACGCCCTCGAAAAAGCCCGGGCGGTGCAGGCCCTCCATCACTCCGGCCGCCTCGTTCTCCGTCACGCGAAAGCGGTAGCCCGCCGGATACATCTCGCTCGCCGCGGGCGCGAGGACATCATCCACACCGAGCCCTTCGAGGAGCGCCAGGTCCGCTTCCATAGTGCGCGGGTAGCGGCGGAGATCGTTGGGGTCGTTGAACTGCGCCGGATTCACGAAGATGGTTACCATGGCGATCTCGTTTTCCGCCCGGCAACGCTCCACCAGAGCGGCGTGTCCTTTGTGAAGGGCGCCCATAGTCGGCACCACGCCGATGCTTTTCCCGGCAAGCGCGCGGCGGCGCTCCCTCCATTGCTCAACCGTATTCCAAACCCGCACTACTGGTAGCTCTCCTCGGGCCCCGGAAAGCTGCCCGCTTTTACCGCCTCGTCAAACCGCCCCAGCGCGTCGACCACGTCCGCCGCCCCGTCGCGGAACGTGCGCACGAACTTCGGACAAAAATCGGCATTCAGTCCCAGAAGGTCCTGCAACACCAGAACCTGGCCGTCGCACCCGGCCCCGGCGCCGATTCCGATGGTGGGAATATGGAGCGCGTTCGTAATCTCGCATGCGAGCGCCGCCGGAATGCATTCCAGCACCACGCCGAACGCGCCCAGATCTTCCAGCGTCCTGGCCCGGCGCAGGATTTCGCGCGCGGCTTCCTCCCCGCGCCCCTGCACCCGGTATCCGCCGTAGCTGTGAAGCGACTGCGGCTGCATGCCCACGTGTCCCATCACCGGAATTCCGCTTTGTGTCAGGCGTTCGATCACGTCTTCGTGCCCGTCGGTTCCTTCCAGCTTCACGGCGTGCGCGCCCGCCATCATCAAAGCATGCGCGGCATCGAGTGCCGCGGAAACACCCTTGCGGAACGACAGGAACGGCAGATCCGCAATAAGGAACTTCCGCCCCGCTCCGCGCGCGACGGCTTCGGTATGAAGGCGCATCAGATCGATTCGGGCGAAGATAGTGGAGGCGTATCCGTGCATCACCATGGCGGCGCTGTCGCCCACCAGAATCGCATCTACAGCGGTTTTCGAGACCAGGCGCGCGAAAGTGTAGTCATAGCACGTGACCATCGAGAGCTTGCGCCCGCTGGCCTTCGCTTGAAGAAATTCGGTTGCGCCCATGACCTAGCGCTCCCATAGCTTGAGCTGGAATGTCCTGCGCTGGAATGTCCTGCGCTGCAACATCTCGCGCCGGATGGGACCGGCGGGGGAAGGGAAGAAATAAAGGCTCGGCATCGCCGTGGTACCTGTCAAAAAACAGATCAAGTCCCGGACTCCTATCGAACCCCGAAGGGTTATCTACATGGTGGTCGCCGCATTTTGTCGGCGCCACCCGGATTATAGCATCCGGATTATGGGAATTGACCGCGGCTCAAAGATAGGTGAGCCACCCGTCGCGCCGCCGGTCCTTGACCCGCGCAAACCACAGGCACACGGGGTAGAGCGCCGCCACCACGCTAATCCAGACGACGTACACAACCCCTAACCCATAGCCGTAGCCGGAGGGAAAGAGCTCGGCCGGACCGCCCATTCCCGGGAAAGCCCGGAACAGAAAGCCGGCATGGCCATAGCGCGCCAGCGCAAACGGAATCGTCAGGGCGTGAATCAGAAAGAGATGCAGCAGAAAGTAAAAGAGCGGCACGCGTCCGAATACGATGAGCGGGTTGGCCTTCGACAGGCGCATTCGTTCAAACCACGCCAGCAGCAGTAATGCCGGCCCCAGCGTCATCAGAAGAAAATCCAGCGACGGCGGGTATTTCGTGCACCGCAGAAAGGAAAGAACCGTCATCCCGGGGATCGCAGTGGACCAGCGCAGCGGGTCGCCGTAGATGTTCAGCCCGCGGATCGCGAAAAACGCAGCCGTCAGACCGAGGCCGATGCGGATCATCCAGGTCCGCCGGTCCTGCGGCGCGAGCATCATGACCTTGCCAAAGCAGAAGCCGGCCGACATGACGGCAATCCAGGGAATCAAGGGATACGCGGTCACCACCGGGACGCCGCCCACGAGAAACATCCCCTGCTGATGCAGAATATTCCACAGCCAGGCTGCCCCGCCGAATTGCCCGGCCGTGACCGGGTCCGCCAGATTGTGCAGCGCGATCGTCGCAATGCTCAACGCCGCCAGCACGCGAACCGGCAGCCGGGCGAGAAATCCCAGCGCGATCATCGACCAGCCGATCACCCACAATACCGTCAACACGACAAACCCGGACGTAAGGCTGAAGTTCATTGCCAGCCGCAGCACCGTCAACTCCAGCACGACAAGCCACAGCCCGCGCTTCCACAAAAACGAAGCCAGGTCCGCCGCCGTTCGCCCGCGGCTCATCCAGAAAAAAGCCCCGAGACCGGCGGTGAAAACGAACACCGGCGCGCAGATATGCGTAACCCAGCGCGTGAGGAACAGAATCGCCGTGGTCCGCGTGAGGTCTTCCGGTGGAAACTGCTGCGCGCCGGCGTGAAAATACTCGCGCACGTGGTCGAGCGCCATGACGATCATCACGAAGCCGCGCAGCGCGTCAACGGAACTTACCCGAGGTCTGGCCTGTTCGCCCGGCACGGCTTTCTATCTCTTGGCCGCTCCCGCCAGCGGGTAATCCAAGGTTTCGTTTAGCCAGTCCGCATTGTCGCGGACCGAATCGAGCAGTGTGGCAACCAGCTCCGCGCGGCGCTCAAAAAGGCGGTATCCGGCTCGGGGTCTCAGATAGCCTTTCGCGGCGGGCTCTTCGGCAAATAGCTTCTCTTCGCCGATTTCGGCCGCGCGCTCCTCGTACCGGCGGCGATTGTCGAGCAGAGCCTTGATCAGGAACGGAACCACAATCGAATAATCCGCCTGCATACTCTCGGTGGTTTGCATGTAGACGTCCTTATCGACCTTGCCCCAGGTCACCGCCTCGGCCGGCGGGCAGGACGAGAGAGACCCGTCGGTTACCGGCGCCGTCGTGATCTGGACATCGAAGTGATAGCCGCGGACATCGGGAATTCCCAGGACCTGGCCCAACGCCGGCTCCGGCTGCAAGTTGTAGTTCTTGGGCACGCCGCCGCCCAGGATGAAGGTCGCCAGGCATTTCGCGTCGCTCTCAAACAATCCCCAGCGGTGGTAAGCGCACGCCTCGAAAACCTCGCCGTGCAGGTCCAGGTCGAAGCCGTACCGCGGAACGATCCCCGCTTCCCGCATGGCCCACAGCTTCATCGAATTGAGAAAAACGCTGCCGTCCGCCGGCGCGCCGACGAACACCGGCACCGCCAGCCGCGTGCAGGTCGCGAGCAGGCCGTGCGCCACACCGTTCTTTCGCTCCTGAGCGGCGTAGTACCCGCCAAGCAGGTAGCGCATTTCGGTGCCAGTCATTTTCTTTTGAAATTCCGGCTGCTTCAGGACAGCGGTGAGGAAACGGTCCTGATCCAGCAGCACGTCTTCGTCGAAACCTACGTCGGTAACGCGGATGGTCTTCTCATCCCGGAGCGCCGCGTCGTCGCCAAAAATCGGCACCTCCTGAAAGGGATCGGTCTTAGAGGAATCCAGGCTGCGATGGCCGTCGTGATAGCAGACGGCGTCCGTGGTGCTCAGATACGCAACCCACCCTGTCTCAAGCAGAGGAATCAGCCAGGTGAAATGCTGGCCCGACACCGTGACCGGACCGGAAATGGAAACGGTGAGCGGAACCCCCCGTCCAATGGCCTGATCGAGGATCGAATAAATTCGGCGGAGAAAACGCGCTCCAAAAGCGGGCAGACAGTCAAGAAAGACTTCGTGCAGCGAGTTGCACTCGTCCACGCGGCGCGCCCGCAGGGACGGAAGGGAATGGGAATGACCGGACATCCATTCTCGACCTTAGCAAATTGCTTCCAGGATAAAGCACTTCAGGTAGAGCGTTTCCGGCACAGTGAGCAGAATCGGATGGTCTCCACTCTGGGTCCGGCGTTCCAGCACCCGCAATTTGCGTCCCGCGTCGAGCGATGCAGCGGCAATGGTTTCAAGAAGATCTGCTTCGCCGATGTGGTGGGAGCACGAACAGGTGACCAGAATTCCGCCCGGCTCCAGAAGCTGCAAGGCGCGCAGGTTAATTTCCTTGTAGCCGCGCATCGCTCCCTCGAGCGCCTTGCGGGATTTGGCAAAAGCCGGAGGATCGAGAACAACCAGCGAATATTTCCGGCGCGCCGCCGCATGCCCGGCAAGCAATTCGAAGGCATCCGCTTCTTTGAACTCGGCGTTCAAAATCGCGTTCGACCGGGCGTTCGCGCGCGCGATTTCGAGGCTTGCCGCCGAACTGTCCACCGCTTCCACCGATTCGACGTGTGGCGCCAGGTGAAGCGCGAACCCGCCGGTGGACGTAAAGCAATCCAAAGCGCGGCCGCCTCTCGCGTGGCGCGCCACCGCCAGGTAGTTTTCTCGCTGGTCCAGGAATACCCCGGTCTTCTGGCCATGCCGCAGGTCCGCCGCCCATCGCAGACCGTTCATGTGGATCGGCACGCTCTCCGGCACCTCGCCCGACACCACGTTTGTTTCGAGCGGCAGAGATTCCCGCCTCCGGACCGGCGCATCGTTGCGGGCCAGGATGCCGCGCGGCCTCATTACCTCTTCGAGAACCGCGACGATGTCGGCGCTGGCCCGATCCATTCCCTGGTCGAGCGCCTGCATGGTGAGATAATCGCCATAGCGGTCGACGACCAGCCCGGGCAGTTGATCTCCCTCTCCGTAAATCAACCGGTATGCATCCGAGTTTTCAACCGTACGAGCGCGAAAAGCCTCGGCCGCGAGGATTCGCTTCCGGAAGAACTCGCGGTCTACCGGCTCGACCCGCGGGCTCAGGAAACGGAGCCGGATCTCGGAAGTAGAACTGTAGTGGGCGGTTCCGAGAATTCTCCCGCGTGGGTCCACGACGCTGACCACATCGCCGCCGGACGCCGCGCCGGCATCGAGCACATCTCCCGCGAAAACCCAGGGATGCCCGGACGCGATGCGGTTCGCGCCTTTGCGGCTAATCCGGACCGGCGTCACCGCGTGTTTCCATACCAATGCTGGAGACGCGCGATCCGGTCTTCCGTCGAGGGATGCGTCGAAAAGAGACGCATGATGCTGGAGCCGGTAAACGGCTTGATGATGAACAGATGCGCCGTCGAGGGCGTGGCGTTTTCCATGGGAATGCGGCGCGACCAGTTATCCAACTTGGTGAGCGCGGAAATCAACTGGCCGGGGTTCCGCGTGACGTCCGCCGACGTCTCGTCCGCGGCATACTCGCGAGTGCGCGAAATGGACATCTGGATCAGCATCGCCGCGAGCGGCGCCAGGATCATCATGGCCAGCGCGCCGAAAGCGCCGCCCCCGCCTTCTTCTTCGTTGTCCCGGCGCGGGCCAAACCAAAAAGCCATGCGCGCCAAGAACGTAATGGCCGCTGCGAGCGTCGCCGCAATGGAACTGGTGAGAATGTCCCGATTCTTCACGTGCCCCAACTCGTGCGCCACTACACCTTCCAGTTCCTGGTCGGTCATCAGATCGAGGATGCCCGCCGTGAACGCCACCGAGGCGTTCCGGGGGTTCCGGCCCGTGGCAAACGCGTTGGGCGATGGATCCGGAATCAGCCACAGCTTCGGCATGGGCAGCCCCATCCGCTGTGTCAGGCCCTGCACCATGGGAAACACGCGCGCATAAACTTGCGGGTTGTCCTGCGGAGTCAGCGGTTGAGCCGAGTAGGTGGCCAGGGCGATCTTATCGGAAAAGAAGTAGCCGAAGAAATTCATGGCGAGGGCCGCCGCCAGTCCGATCCAGAGCCCGCTGCGTCCGCCCAGCAACCCGCCGCCCACAAGCAGAACTCCGCTCATGAGACCCAGCAGCAAAGCTGTTTTGAGTGCGTTCATAAATCCGCCTTTGGTTATTGGACGAAGAAAAAAGGGGCGGGATACGCCGGTACCCCACCCCAACCTTAACACGCTCCCCGGAAATGCTCAGCTTAATTGACTTGAACCTTGATGCTCTTCGGCTTCGCGATTTCTTTCTTGGGAAGCGTGACGGTAAGCACGCCATCCTTGTAGGACGCGCTCACTTTCTCACCGTCGACCGTTTCGGGAAGGGTGAAATACCGGCTGAAGGCTCCGTAGCCGCGCTCGACGCGATGGTATCCCTTCTCCTTTACCTCGCTGTTAAACTTGCGCTCGCCCTTCAGTGCGAGAGTGCCGTTCTCCATGCGGACTTCAACTTCATTGGGGTCAACGCCGGGGACATCGGCTTTTAGGACAACTTCATTTTCGGTTTCGAGCACATCCACGGCCGGAGACCACGGACGAGCGGACCCGCCTTCCGCAAAGAGCCGGTTGACAGTGTCCTGCAAGAGACGGATGCCTGGGGCGAACTCGTCCGAATCGGCGAAAGGACTGTATTTGGTGATGGACATTATATTTGCTCCTAACATTAACTGCCTGCACTACAATCATAAAATCTTAGTGTATAAATGTCAATAGTCGAAGAGCGAATTTTTTGCCCCTCCACTGGCGAAATTGGACTGCTTCGGTCGTATACTGTGATCAGAATGCAACTCAGTTTCAGGAAGCGGAACCGGCTCTCCGTGCCCCAGCCCTCCACCCTGCTGGAATTGAATCCCGGAGAGGAGGCCATCCTCGATCGCCTCGACCTCCCCGACGAGATCGCCAGGAGACTGATGGAATTGGGCTTTCTCCCCGGTCAGCGCATCAGCCTCGGCGGTGCCGCCCCAGGCGGAGATCCACGCGTCTACCGCATCGACGGCTCCGAAGTTGCGCTCCGTCTGGAGACCGCTGCCCGTTTGCATCTGCGCGCCGGCGCCTCCCTTCCAGAAAACAATTGCCGATGAGTTCCTGCCACGACTGCCATGCCTGCTCTGCGGCGCCCCCGGCGGCACACGCCGGAAGCTCTTCGCAGATCGTTGCGCTCGTCGGCCCTCCTAATAGCGGAAAATCAACTCTTTTCAATCGTTTAACCGGGTTGAGACAGAAGGTGGCCAATTTTCCCGGGGTCACCGTGGAGCACCGCGTCGGGCGGGCGCGCATCGACCATCATCGAGAGGTGATGCTGGTGGACCTTCCAGGCGTCTACAGCCTGAACCCCCGCTCCGACGACGAACGGGTGACACGCGACATCCTGGCCGGGAAGCGTGCCGGGATGAAGCCCGAAGCCGTCCTGTTGATTCTCGATTGCACAAACCTGGGTCGGCACCTATTGCTCGCAGCGCCGGTTTTAAACCTCGGATTGCCAACCCTGGTGGTCCTGAACATGGCGGACGATCTGCGCGGGCGCGGCGGAGATATCGACCCCGGAGCGCTTTCCGCACAGCTTGGAGCCCCGGTGGCTCTGGTTGCCGCCACCACCGGCGAAGGCGTCGAGAGAATATTCCAATTCATTGAGGGAACGGCTGCCGGACATTCCGCTCTGCAGTCTCCGCTCATTCAGCTACCCGTCTTGCAGGACATTCCCAAGTGCCGGCAATGGGCGAACGAAGTTAACAACGGGTCCGCCTACCGCGCGCCGGCGCCCCCGGTCTGGACCCGGCGTCTCGATTCGATCTTTCTGCATCCCATCGGAGGGCCGTTCGTCTTTCTGGCGGTCGTAGTCCTGGTTTTCCAGTCGATCTTCGCTTGGGCCAAGCCGGTAATGGACGGCACGACGAAATTGATCCAATGGTCCGGAAACTGGATCGGATCGCAGCTTCCGGACGGGATTTTCCGGTCCCTGCTGATCGACGGCGTTTGGGCGGGTGTCGGCTCGGTGGTTGTCTTTCTTCCCCAGATCCTGCTGCTGTTTCTGTTCATTGGCATTCTGGAGGATTCCGGGTATCTCGCGCGCGCTGCCCTGATCGCCGACCGCACCATGCGAAAATTCGGCCTGCAAGGCAAATCGTTTATCCCTCTGCTCTCCGCTTATGCCTGCGCGGTGCCGGCGGTGATGGCGGCGCGCACCATCGAAAATAAACGCGACCGAATGGCGACGATCATGATCGCCCCGCTGATGACCTGCTCGGCGCGCCTGCCTGTTTACACGCTGATCATCGCGGCGTTTATTGTGGACCGTCCGCTCCTTGGCCCTTTCCTCGGGACTCAGGCCGCTACCATGCTCGGCCTTTACGTCCTCGGCTTCCTGGCCGCCATCATGACCGCCCGGCTCCTGAAATCGTCCATCCTCAAGAGTGAGCGTACTCCGTTCATGCTGGAGATGCCGCCCTATCGCTGGCCCACTTTCCGCTCCCTGGGCATTCGTCTGGTGGACCGCTCCAAAGTGTTCTTGCAGCGCGCCGGAACGGTGATTCTCGCCGTATCGGTCATCCTTTGGATCGCGGCGCACCTGCCGCTCGAGAACGGTCATGCGCCCGAAATACAAAACAGCTTCGCCGGCATGGTCGGACATGCCGTGGAGCCCGTCCTCAAGCCCCTCGGTTTCAACTGGAAAATCGGAATCGGCCTGCTAACCTCGCTCGCGGCGCGTGAAGTGATTGTGGGAACCCTGGGCACCATCTATGGCATGGAAGGAGCCGCCCATTCCCTCAATCTACAAAGGGCCCTTCACAACGACCTCACTCTCGGGGGCGCCTTAGCCCTGCTGGTCTTCTTCGCATTCGCCATGCAGTGCATGTCCACCCTCGCCGTCGTCCGTCGCGAAACCGGAGGTTGGAAATGGCCGGTGATCCAGTTTGCCTACATGAGCATCCTCGCTTACGTTGCCGCATTCGCCGTCAATCAGACCGCGAATGGGAACCTCGCCCGGCTAGTGGCTTTCGTGTCACACTGAACACGAAGACCATTTCCTGGGATCTTTCGTCTAACCGATTGCATCTCAGACTTTGGACTCGGCTCAGCGAATGGAGACCCACTGCCTTCGGCATACGGAAATTCCCGGCACAACACGGCTGTTTCGAGACTATATCTATCATTTCGATCTTCTTTCGGAATATTACGACCACGCCCCTTACGATCCCCAATCCTTTTCGCAGGCTGCCGCCCGGATTGACTATCCGGCCTCTCGCCGCGCCGCGCTGGTTGCCGCTCTCCGCGCGACGAATGGCGACTCCGCTTCGCTTCGCAAGCTGGCGCAACCCGATACTGTTGCGGTAGTCACCGGACAGCAGGCGGGGCTTTTCTCCGGGCCGGCGTACACCATCTACAAAGCGCTCACCGCGGTTCGTCTGGCGGCCAAACTGGACGAGCAGGGAATTCCCGCCGTCCCGGTATTCTGGATCGCAACCGAAGATCACGATTTCGCCGAAGTCGATCACGCCCATGTTTTCACCTCCACGCCGCGGGCGGTTACTCTGCGAGCGCTCGGGGCCGGCGTGGCAAATCAGCCCGTCGGGAATATCCCGCTCCCCGCTCCGCCCGTGGATGAGCTGGCGGAGGCGCTCGCACACTTCCCCAATGGAGACGGCATCTCGGCCCTCGTCCGCGAAGCCTATCCTCCAGGGATAACCGCGGGTGAGAGCTTTCGCAAACTGCTCTTTGCCCTGCTGCGAAAATTCGATCTTCTCTACCTCGATCCGCTCGACAGTGAGATTCGCCGGATCGCCGCGCCTTTTCTAAAGAACGCCCTGGCTGACGCGCGCGGCTTAAATGCAAAACTGCGGCAGCGCGGCCGCGAGTTGGAGTCGAAGGGCTATCACGCGCAGGTGCTCGTGGAAGAGGATACGTCCCTGCTCTTTCGTCTGGAGGGTAAGCGGCGTCTCGCGCTGCGCCGCCGCAACGGCGGCTACGCCGCAAGGGAGCATATGTATTCGGAGGGCGAACTCGCCGCGACGCCGGAGCAGCTTTCGCCGAACGCACTGCTCCGCCCGGTCATGCAGGATTATCTGCTGCCCACGGTCGCCTATGTGGGCGGCGGAGCCGAGATCGCTTACATTGGACAATCCCAGGTGATCTACCGGGAACTCCTCGGCCGGATGCCCGTGATTCTGCCTCGCAGCGGCTTCACGCTCATCGGCGCGCGCACCCGCCGGCAGATGGAGCGATACGGTATGCCGCTGCAGTCCTTCTTCGCCCCGAGCGAAGTTGTGCGACGCCGCATTGCGAACTGTCTGGTTCCCCCAACTCTGTCGGAGCGCTATGCGGATACGCGCCGGAAGCAGGATGGTTTACTCGACACCCTGCGCGAAGAGACCCTTCGATTTGACCCGTCGCTCGCCAGGGTGTTGGACAAAACCAGGGCCAAGCTCGAATATCAGCTTCAAAAGCTGGAGCGTAAGGTCGCGGCGGAAGCCCTTCGCCGGGATGGGCAGGCCAGCCGCCAGGCCGAGGCGCTCTCGACGCTCCTCTACCCGGAAAAGCACCTGCAGGAGCGCTATTATTCCGTCCTTCCGTTTATGGCCGAATATGGGAACGGGCTGATGAATGAGCTATACGAAAACATTCACTTGGACTGTCCGGACCATAAAATAGGCATTCTGTAACCTCTCTCCCCGCCCTCAATAAAGAAACCCGTTAATTTCCACCGCCGCCTGCCACGCCGTGACAAGCTGATTTACGTATTCCTCCTGAAGTTCGAACAGACTCCTCTGCGCGGCCAGCACCTGGGAATAAGGTCCGGCCATGGCGCGGTAGTTTTTCAAGTACATGTCGTAGGCCTGCTGAGCGGCCGGGATCATGTCCTCGCGATAGCGTTCGGACGCCTCCGTGGCATCGCTGTATTCCTGAAACACACCGGCCAGCCGCTTCCGGATTGCCAGGCTCGCATTCTCTACTTCGAGCCGGGCACTCTCGGCTTCTGCCTGCGCCGCCTGCACTCCCCCCTGATTCCGGTTGAAGAGCGGAATTTCGACGCCGGCGTCAAAGAATCCCTCGACGCCCACGCTGCGCAGGCTGTTCGGACCGCTCAAGCCTTCCAGCATCTCGCGGTTGTAGCGAACTCCACCCCGAAGCTGCAAATCCGGTATTTTTTCCGCTTTGGCCCGCCGTACCATCAGGGCGGCTTTCGCGGCGTCCGCCCGCGCTTGCTGGAGCTGCGGCGCGTTTTTCAGAATAGACGCCAGCGCTTCGTCCATCCGGATCGCGGGCGGGTGATCGAGGTCCCCCGCAAGCGGGCCCGGCCGCAGCGATGCGTTGTTTACCGCCGCCGCCAGCTCCCGCCAGGTGCGGTCTCGCGCGTTGCGGGCCGCCAGCAGGGAAAGCCGCACCCTTTGGGCTTCCACCTTGGCGGTGAGCTGGTCGGGCTTGTCCGCCAAACCGACATTCGCCAATTCGCTCGATACCAGAACGGATTCCTCCGCCAGGCGCTGCATCGATGTACGAACCTCGATCAGCCGCTGGTCTCCGAGAGCGCGGTAATAGAGTTTGCGAACCGCATTGAGGACACGGAACCTCTCTCCTTCGGCTTGCGCCTTGGCGCGAACCTCGTCCTGCGCGGCGGCCAACCGCGATTTCGAAAGCTTGCCGCCCGTCACGATGCGCTGCTCGACAAAACCGCCGTAGGCGCCGATCTCGCCTGTGGAAATCTGATCGCCGGTTGCACCGATTACCGGATTCGGATAGAGCCCGGCCTGTTTTGCCATGCCGCTCGCCGCGCGGATATTGAAATTAGCCTGTGAGATCGCCGGATTGCTCTCGAGCGCCATCCGTTCCAGTTCGGCGAGACTCAACGGAGCGGGCGGTTCCTGCGCCAGGGCCATGCCGGCAACCAGCCCCAGCAGCAATCCGGCGCTCATCCGTTTATGAGTGGTGACCATGTTCATGTCCTCCGGCGGGTGCGCGCGGCGGGGTGGGCCGGCTGCCCTGGGATGCCCGTAGGGCTTCAATCTTGTCGTATAGCTCCGGCGGAACGACCCGGATCAGGGTCATCATGCCCATCATTCCGCCGGTCCAGCCGGCGCGCAGTCCATAACACTCCGGCTTTGAGGCGTAGTCGGCGTCCATCACCATCCACATGTCCTGGGGGTAGCCCGGCGCCGGGGCGGATGCGCCATGATTCATGCCCGGCATCCCCCCCTTGCGCATCATCGGACCAACCATCGAGACCATCTGGTTCATGCCGTGATGCGGCATGTGGCAGTGCACCATCCAGTCCCCTTCATACTTGGCGTCAAACTCAATGTCGCGCGCCTGCGCCACTCCCACGAGCACGGTGTTGCCGGGCGCCCAGGTGGATTCCGGCGCTCTTCCGGCTTCCGAGCCCGTCACCACGAAAGTGTTGCCATGCAGGTGAATCGGATGGTGATCCATCCCCAGGTTCACCAGCCGGATACGGACGCGTTCTCCGGTACGCGCGATCATGGGCGTGGTCGCCGGGCCCGCCTTTCCGTTCATCGTGAGCCAGTTAAACTCCATTGCCAGCGTATTGGGTACGGTGTTGTTGGGCCGAAGATCCCACTCCTGCAGAATCAATCCGAAATCCCGGTCCACCACGGGGTGCTCCGGCTTCCGCGGATGAATGACGAAGAATCCGATCATCCCCATCATTTCCTGCATGGGCATGTGCGAGTGGTAAAAGAACGTGCCGCTCTGGTGAATGTCGAATTCGTAGACGAATCTCCCACCGGGTGGGATGGGGTCCTGGCTGATGCCCGGAGCTCCGTCCATGTCGACCGGAATCTCCAAACCGTGCCAGTGCATGGAGGTGGGCTCCGGGAGGTGGTTGTCCACCACGATCCGCACGCGGTCGCCCTCGTCGATTTCGATGACCGGTCCCGGGACCATGCCGTTGTATCCCCAGGCATCTACCGGCCGCCCGGGCAGAAATTCCGTGCGAACCACGCCGGCAATCAGGTGAAACTCTTTCCTCCCGTCCTTGATCTCCCAAGAGAGTTTCGCCGAGTCGGGCGCCACAAACTCCGCGCGTCCCGCGGTAGGAAGTGCGCCGGCGGTGGACTCCACAGCGGCGTTTGAGAGACCCATCGCCCCTCCGAGTGCGGCGAGACGGGAAAAGAAAGCTCTACGGTTTGGAACCATTTCCTTACTCCTATATCTACAAGACCAGTTTCCGCGCACCCGCGCATCGCCGAAAAGTCCGCAGCGGCACGGCGGCGCGAGCACTTCAAGTCGCAGTACAAATTTTGGGCGCGGTGGCCGATGTCTAAATGAGGAGGATTGAAAAAGAGGAGGGCGGGAAGCCGGGCGGGCTCTCCGACACCGGTTGTGGCCCCGGGACCTTCACCAGGAGGCGCTGGGATTCAGCTTCGAGGGGCTGCGTGGCGGCGCTCGGTAAATCCGGCTCTCCGGACACGGCGGCGGTTGGCGGTGCGGCAGTCAGAAATTGTTGACAGGGACAGTTTGGCGGAACTCTGGGCGCGCTGGGATGGTGGCAGCCTCCCGAGGAAGCCGCGGCAATCGGAAGAAGGTGAAGGCAGACGGAGGGAAAGCATGGCCCGGTCGTGGCCTTCCAGAGGAAGGCTACCAGAAACGTAACGCATAATACGATGTCGAATTTCGCGCCAGACGGAAGCATGCAATAATTTAGAAAATTGGCAGAGATTTTAAAAAAAAACTAGGTCGTGACCAACATATTTCCTTTTTTGTCTACGTACATTAGCATGTCAGCGGCTTTAGACATTAAGGGATCAATTTCGTTCGCTCGGAGGAGAAGAACATGCAGATCACAGAGGTTGAGGGTCGTTCCATGGCCGCTCAAACTCCCGTAAAGATGCCGGACCGCCGCACCGCGGCGCGCTTCCCCATCCAGTTGGACGTGCAATATCGCGAAATGGGGCGGAGAAGCGATTGTGTTCGAGGGTACGGCGTCACGAAAAACATTGGAGGGAAGGGAATCCTTCTGACCTCGCAGCACGTTCTACGCGTAGGAGCGCGAGTCGAATTGTCCATGGACTGGCCGTTTCTTCTGGATGGCAAAACACTACTTCGCCTGGTTCTGCAAGGGCGGGTGATCCGCTCGGAAAACAAAGAGACTGCTGTCGCGATTGAACGGCACGAGTTCCGTACGCGGTCGGCGATCACCCAGTAGAAACCTTCCTTGCGCCCGGCTTTACTCTAAAATGTTATTCGGTATGCCGCGTGCCAGCGCATGGTGCTTGGTGGTGTGTGTCTGTCTGGGGCCGTCCCTGTTCGGGGAGACGCCCGCGGCAAAGGGCTTCACCAAGACGGTCGCGGTGGACGCCTCCGGAGCTTGGGTTGACACCGGTCTTGACGCCGGCGCCGGAAGCCGCCTGCGGGTGACAGCCACCGGAACCATCCAATACCCTCAAGCTCAGCCGGCGAGTGCCGACGGCCTGCCCCGTGGATGGAAGGATTTACTGCGAGTCCTCCCCGACAATTCGTCCGGGCGGGGGGCGCTATTGGGACGGCTTGGCAGCGCCGACTACTCCCAACCCTTCCTGATCGGGGCGAGTCGCGAAATTAACGCCGCGTCTGGTGGGCGTCTCTTCCTCGGCGTGAATCAGCCGGCCGGCGAGAAGGGCGAGGGAAGCTTCACGGTGAAGATCGAGGTCCTGGACGCCGGCAAACCAACCGCGGATGCCATCGCTTTCGATAAACTACCGGTCGAAAAATCGTTTTCGGGCATCGACGCGGCGGCCCTGGGCAAAATTCCGCCCCGGGTTGGGGATATCGATGGCAATCCCGGGGACATGGTGAATTTTCTGATCCTCGGTTCGGAAGACGCCATGATCAAGGCATTCGGCGCGGCGGGATGGGTGAAGGTGGACCGGAGCCGGAACGATGCGATCATCCACGGCCTCATCGCCACCCTCACCAAGGAATCGTACGTGGAACTGCCGATGAGCGAACTATATCTTTTCGGCCGCCCGCAAGATTATGGACTGGCCCACGCCGAACCTTTCGCGGTGGTCGCACAGCGCCATCATTTGCGCGTCTGGAAGGCGCCATTCGAAGTGGACGGCCAGACTCTCTGGGTGGGCGCGGCGACGCACGATATCGGGTTCGACAAAGACAACCGGAACGGCGGAGTGACGCATAAGATCGACCCCGACGTGGATCTGGAACGTAAATTTGTGGGCGAGAGCCTCTACGCGACGGGGCTGGTCTCTAGAGCGGCGTTCCTCCAGCCGCCGAACCCACTTCGCGAAGCTCGAACCGCCACCGGAGGGTCCTTCCATTCCGACGGCCGCGTTCTCGCCCTGCTTCTGGCGGCGCATTAGCTTGGCAGGCTAGTCCGGCCGTTCCATCCGCGTCAGCCAGTCTTCATTGAGTTCGACGTGCTTAATCGAATAGCGGCGGAAGGTGTAAATGATGTGAATCTTCCCGTCGCTGGTCTGGAGGACGGACGGATAGGAGTACTCGCCCGGATTGGTTTCGAGCTCCAGCGGCTTCTCCCAGGTCCGCGCCTCATCGGTCGATCGCGCGATGTGCAAAGGGCTACGCGAGTTGTCCTGGTTGTTGAACACCAGTAATACGTGACCGTTCTTGAGCCGCCGCATGGAAATCCCCGCATCGGGATTCTTCCACTGGGTTGGCTTCGGGGTGGACCAGCTCTTCCCGCCGTCCTTGGATTCCGCCGCCACGATGTTGGGCCGCACACGCAGGTACGCCACCAGCGTGCCGTCCGCGCGCTGAATGATGGTCGGCTGCTCTCCCCCGCGCATGATGCCGCTGCGCGTCCAGGTTTTTCCGTTGTCCTTGGTTGAAACGAAAAAAGAGAGGTCCACCCCGTGCCCGTTCAGCTCATCGCTGATGGGAACAATCAACGATCCGTCCGCGCCGAAAATGGTCAGGTTACGCGGCAGCCACCCCATCGTGTCCTGAAAGAAAGGACGGTCCTTCGCCCAAGTCTTCCCGTTATCGGCGGAGGTGCGATAGAAAAGCTGGCAATGGTCCCACCCCGTCCCGCGCATCATCGGCTGCGTGCCATCCATTCGTCCCCACAGCAGCCACACTTTACCCGCTTTGTCGGTGAACAGGATGGCGTTCCCGGGAGGTTTTCCCGGATTGCTCACAACGATTTCCGGCCGCGACCAGGTACGCTCTCCCTTCCGGCGGCGCGAGAGAAAGAGAACCTGATCGTCGGAGGATTCATAGCTGCCGCCGTACCAGCTCACCAGCAGGTCGCCGTTTGGCGTCTCTGTAATGCTCGAGCAGTGATGGACCGGATAACCGGGGATCTTTTCGAAAATCAGTTCGGAGGAAAATTCGATGGAGCCGTAAGGATCGGTGATCGCGCGCGGAGGGAGGCGCTTTCCGATTTCCGTTCCCTCCACCTTCATTTCGGATGGAGGCATCGCCGAGCCCGCTTCGAATGCCGCCAGCGCCGCCGTCAAGCCTTTCTCCGAACCCCGGTACAGCAGCGCCCCGTCCTTGCCGAGCAGGAACGCTTCCGGAGTGACGCGAGCGCCGAATTTTCTCGCCGCTTTCAGACCGGGATCCAGGTAAACCGGGAAATTAAATCCGTGCGCCTGGCAGAAGGCGCGAATTTCCTTCGGGCTCTGAGCCGGGTCCGGAAAGATGCCGACAAAAAGCACCCGGTGATGCCGGTGATGCTCGTGGTTCAACTCCACGATGGCCTGCGCCTGCGCGCGCGTTCCTTCATCGCGAGTGGAGAGAAACAGCACCGCGGTGGCGCCGCGCTCCCCATAATTATTCATCTCCACGGCCAGACCTTCCGGAGACATCAGACTGACTGTTCCGGCTCTTTGACCGGCCATCAAGCCGCCTTGCGCCAGCGCCGCTCCGGCGCCCGCTGTCAACAATAGAAACAATAAGGACAAACGATTCATCGAACCAACCTCCGGAACCTGCCGCCTAGGACGCCGCAGCCGCGGCTTCCGCGGCGAGCGATGCCTGCATCCGCGCCGTGTCCCGCCGCGCAAAACCGAGTGCGGCCGTCAGCAACAAAATGCTGGCAATTACATATGCGGAAGCGGTGATGGCGATCGCATTGCCCAGGCCATACCATTCCGCCAGGAAACCAACCACCACCGGCGCGGAGCCTCCCCCGGCCAGCCAGCCCATCATGTTCATGAAACCCGTCGCGGTGCCGCGCGCTTCCGGCCGGATTACGTCGAACACCGAGGCGAAGATGTTGGCCTCATAGAATCCTTTGAAAATTCCCCAAAGAAGCAGGCTCGCGATCAGCCAGTGCATGGATCCGGTCAGAGCGCAGATGATCGCGAAGGGAGCCTCGAAAAAAATGCCGATCGCCTGGACCAGGATGCGCCCGCCCGGCATGCGCTTCCGAAAACTGTCGGCGAGCCATCCTCCCAGCGGCGAACCCAGCATGCTGGTGATCTGGATATACAACGTTGCGGTAAGAGCGGCGATCGCCAGGCTCAAATGAAATTTGCGGTAGAGAAACGTGGGCATCCAGGTGAACAGCACCATCGCCGTGAAGTTCTCGCACATGAACGCGACCATGCAGAGCAGCACGGTGGGATTGCCCCGGATCAGCCTCCAGAAGTCGGGGATGGACATCTTCCGCGCCACCGGAGGCGCATTCTCTCCCGCCCCCAGGTCGGCCAGGTCCGCCGCGCCCCGCGCAGGCTCAAAAAGAAACTTGCGGAGCGCCAGCCCCAGCAGCACGCCGCATCCGCCGAAAATCAGAAAAGAGGAGCGCCACCCGAGGCGTTCGGCGATCAAGCCCGAGAGGTAGCCGCCGGCGATGATGCCGACATAGACGCTGGTCTGATGGGTGCCCATCGCGCGCGAGCGTGTGGCTTTCCCGTGGTAGTCGCTCACCAGCGACATCGACGCGGGAAAGTAGACCGTCTCGCCTAATCCCTCCGCTCCGCGAAATAGCAGAAGCTGCACAAAATTTCGCGAGAGAGCGGTCGCCATGCACACCAGGCTCCAGATCTGGAGGCCGGTCAGAATGGCGGTCTTGCGCCGGACGCGGTCCACGATGCTGCCCGCGAACGGCGCCGTGATACCGTACACCCACGCGAACGCCGACCCCAGCATTCCGAGCTGCGGGTCCGTGAGATGAAACTCGTTCGCGAGCAGCGGGAAAACCGAATACACCGCCTGGCGGTCGGCGTAGTTGAAGAACGCGATCCACCAAAGCATCCCCACCACGAACCACTTGTAATTTTTGTGAGTAGGATTCATGGCGTGGGATTTCGGCGGCTATGCCGACGGCGCGCGCTTCGAGAAGCGGCGCCCGGCTTCCTTAAACATCTCCAGGCGGTCCAGGTAACGCACTTCATCGGCGATCCAGTTCCGCACCCGCTTTCCATGCCCGGATTCCTGCGGAGCGGAGACGAAGTCGAGCTTCACGTCGAGCTGCTCCTCCAACGCCGAGGCAATCAGCGGCCACACCGAGCCGATATCGCCGGTCACCGGAATGCTGCTCTCCAACCGCGCGAAGCCCGACATTTCCATACGAAACGGAATACCCGTGCGCTTGGTCTTCGGCAACCCCTGATTGACCGCCTCCTGAACTTCCGCGCCGGAGCGCTCGAGTTCCCAGGCCCGTTCCAGGTTGCTGTCAAGATCGATGCGAATCAAAGTCCGGCCGTCCAGGCTGTACGTCGGCATGTGATCCCAAGCCGCCCAGATACCATGCCCGGTGTACGTTTCAAAAGGCCCGTCGTGGATTTCCTGCGACAGAGCAATGGCCGACTCGATGATCACATCGGCGCTTCCGAGTAATTCCGCGATCTCGCGGGCGCGGCGTGATAGAGAAATCGCATCGCCGATCGCCAGTCCCACCGCTCCGCCGCCCACCAGTTGGGGAATCGAAACCAACACCGGTACGTTCTTTCTCGCGCCCGCTCCGATCATGGTGTGAGGGCTCGACCCCAGGCCGGCCAAAAGCTCCAGCGACACGCCGTACTGGCTGGCGGCGTCGCGGATTTCCCGCGCCAGGCGCTCGGTGCGCAGTCCCATGGGCCAGGCCATGTTGCCGGCCGCTTTGATGACGATGCTGCCTTCGCGTGCGGCCATCCGGTCGTACAGTTCCCAGCCGTCGGCCAGCTCGCGTTCCATTTCCGCGCGCTGCCGGTCGGACAAAATCGTGATCTCGAAGATCCCTCCGCGCGGGAGAAGCGTGGCGGGAACGGGAAGGCCGCCATCGTGGTCCACGCGGATGCGCTTCACGCGGTCTAGCGTGCCGCCCATTTCATGCGCGACCACCGCGGAGCTGGTGATTACGCCGTCGATCAGCCCCTTGTCGATTAGTTCAGCAATCTGCGTTGTGACGCCTTCATGGATATTCGGACCGCTTCCGGTGACGGCCGCCACCTTCCCGCCACGCCGCTTGACCTCGACAATCCGCCGGATTGCCCGTTCGAGGTGCTCCTGCGAACGCGGCGAGAGCGAGTCCCGCATCGCCTGCAGTTCCTGCGCGCTCGGTTTCACGCGCTCACCCCTCCCGCGAGAATTTCACGCACCCGCTCCAGGTCTTCCTGAGTATCCACGGAGACCAGCTCACCCGTGCACCGGGTTTCCACCGTCTGAATCGGTATTCCGTTTTCGAGCGCCCGCAATTGTTCCAATCCTTCGATTCTTTCGAGGGGCGTCTGCGGCAGGCGCGAAAGGCGGAAGAGACATTCGCTCGTGTAGGCGTAGAGCCCGACGTGCTCGAACACCACGAACTCCGGACCCCGATGACGCGGGAAGGGAATCAGGGAGCGCGAAAAATAGAGGGCCCGCCCCCGAAGGTCGCGGACCACTTTGACTACCGCGCGGTCCTCGAAGGCGCCCTCGCCGATCGGCTTCACCAGGGTGGAAAGACCGGCTCCGCCGCTCGCGCGTAATGCGCCGACGCATTCGTCGATCATCCGCGGATCGATAAGCGGCTCATCGCCCTGGATGTTAACGATAATGCCGGCGCCGCTCCCCTCGGCCACTTCCGCTACGCGGTCCGTTCCGCTGGCGTGCCCGGAACTGGTCATGGCCGCTTCCCCTCCGAACCCCCGTACGGCGTCGCGGATGCGCTCGTCATCGGTTGCGACCACCACCGAAGCGAGCGTCTCCGCCCGCTTCGCAGCCTCGTAAACAAGCTGGATCATCGGCCTGCCATGAATATCGGCAAGCGGCTTCCCCGCCAACCGCGAGGATTGGTAGCGCGCCGGAATCACCCCTATTACTTTCATTTACAGCGACCAGACACCGTCTAGCTTCAGGTTCTTTCCTTCCGCCCACTTCCCCAACCAGGTTCGCATCCCCGCCATCTGCTCCCTGCGCTCCGCCGATGGCGGAACATGCATCGGTCCGTTCTCGATACCCCGGGCGGCCAGCCCTTCCCGGACGCCCCACGGAATCGGCAGCTTTACGATTTGTTCGATGATGGCGTCAAGCTCGGCCTGATATGCGGCCGCTTGCCCGGCGTTGCCCTCGCGATGACTCCGGTAAACCCCCGCAATCAGCTCCGGCGCAAAACATGCGATTCCCGAAACGACTCCATCCCAGCCGGCGCGCAGCGCGTCCAGAAGCAGGCTGTCATCGCCGACAAAGAGCGAGAAGCCGCCGTTGCCGCGTGCGCGCGCCAGCGGTTCCAGGCTTGCTTTCTGTCCGCTGCTGTCCTTCATGCCCACCAGATTCGGCGCGGTTTTCAACAACCGCACCGCCGTGTCCACATCCAGAGGGTTCGTGAACGAAGGAAGGTTGTAGAGGAAGCACGGAGTGGAGACGGAGGCGCAAACCTCCTGGCAGAACGCCTCGAGATCCTGTTGCTGATAGCGGAAGAAATACGGCATGGGAATCAGCAGAGCGTCGCAGCCGGCGCCGGCGGCCCGGCGTGCCAGCTGCAGGGTCGAATGAATAGAGGACGTTCCCACCGCCGCGACTACTTTGCCGCGCCCGTCAACGCGGTTCATTGCGTGCTCGGCAAGCGCCGCCCGGTCGTCGAGCGCAAAATGCGGGTACTCGGCGGTGCCTCCTCCAACGACGACTCCTTCGACTCCACGCTCGAGAACAAACTCAATGACTCGTTCAAAGGCATTCAGGTCTACACGGCCGCGATCGTCGATAGGTGTAATAAGTGCGGCGAGAACGCCGGATACAGGGTAGGACATGATTTTGATTTAAGTGTCGGTTCAATCTATCACAGCGAAGCGCTTGCGTCAATAAAAGTAAAACCGGGTTTCTAATATGAAACCGAGGGCGCTTCGTCGTTCAGGATAGTATACTGCTACTCTAACGGCACGGTTCGATCGTCAGAAAATCGAATTCAGCCCGAAATCCGGCCTCTTTGGGGCTACAGGCGTACAAGCCGGCCCGGCATGGCAGATGATGGAGAGGGGAAAGGTGGGCCAGTCGAATCAACTTCCACGGTCCGCCGGGAGACGCTGCGTGCTCCACGGCGAAGTCGTTAGCGGTGCGCGTAATTCGCAAACAGTAGGAGAATGCTCCATCCGCGGGGACGAATTCCTGCATCGACCAGTCCGAAAAACCGGCGTTGGTGACCACCGCGCCAAGCAGACTCAGGCTTTCGTTCTCAAACTCCACCGACGTCTTCAGCCAGCAGTCCTCGGAAAACCAGATCATCAACCCCGCTTGATCGTACTGGTGAACAGGGTAGGATTGAGTCTGCGAGCAGATTATGGAATCGCTTTCAATTTCCGCATGGAGAACGTGTCCGTTCACATTTTGAAAGCCGTAATGAGTACGCTGCCAGAAGTCGGTTTGAGGACCGGGCTCGACGACCAGCCGGGATCTGCCGCCGTCGATTCGCCACCGCGGGGGAGGATTCATCCACGAAAGGAGAGGGTCCAGCGTTTGGCTGGCAAACGTCTCATTCAGGCTTCCGGAAGGCATTGGCGGACATCATCGCACACTATGAGGCCCACATAATGGATCGCATTTCTGAGGACACGCCGCCGTCGGCGAAGGGTGCGGCCAGTCCCGACCGTTATTTCTCGCGCGCCATCGGAAACGCGCTGCGGGTGTTGGAGCTGTTTCAGCAAAGTACCCGACCGCTGGCGCTGACCGATGTGACGCGGCAGATGCGTCTCCCGAAAAGCTCCGCGTTTCGGATCCTTCGCACGCTGGAAGTGGCGGGTTACCTGCAGCGCGCCGACAACGAACGCTTCACCCTGGCGCATGCCGCCGCCGCCATGGCGAATCAACTCTCCACCCAGGTTGCGGAAGCCGCGCGCCCGATGATGCGGCAGTTGAGCCAGGAGTTCCGCGAGACGGTTAGCCTGGCGTTTCTCTTCGAAAACCATATCGAAGTGATCGCGGTGATTGACAGTCCGCACCGGGTCAGTATGGGAAACGAGGTCGGGGGACTTATCCCGCCGCACGCGAGTTCGCTTGGCAAGTGCATTGCCGCGTTCCAGGAAGACTCCCGCCGGGATAAGTTGGCGCGTTCCTTTGGTTTGGTGCGCTTTACCCCCAATACCCTGGTGGACGAAGTGGCCCTCATCAAGGAGTTTGAGCTGGTGCGGGCTCAAGGTTACGCCAGGGATATGGAAGAGACCACGCTGGGCGGCTGCTGCATAAGCGCGCCCATCCTGGGTAAGAATGACCTGGCCATCGCCGCCATTAGTGTTTCGACCCCGAAAATGCGCTTCAACAATCCGGGTCGCCTTGTAACTGCTATCCGCGATGCAGCAGCCGCGATCGCTCTGCAACTGCGCGGCGCCTGAACCCGGTAGCGGCTGGTTCGCCTCCTGTTTCACATAGGAAACGGTATTTCAAAAGCATTGATAACCGTTTCGGCTTGTGTTAGAGTGGCCCTGCAACACCAGTCCTTAACAATCTAATCCTAGAGGAGTACCGCTTATGGGCAAAAAATGGAGTCTTTGTACACTATTTCTTGCGCTCTTAGCCTTCGTGTGCCCGGGCCGCGCCGCGGATGTAAACGGATCGATAAATGGCGTGGTGAAGGACCAATCGGGGGCGGTCGCCGCCGGAATCCAGGTGACCGTTACCAACAACGGAACAAATGCCGCCTACCGCGCCACCACCGACACCACGGGGGCCTATTTCTTGCGCGAACTGCCCGTCGGCAACTACACGCTCACCGTGGAGCCGGCGGGCTTTAAGAAATTCGTCGCGAACAATCTGCGCGTTCAGGTGAACGAGGCGATTCGCATCGATATTAACCTTCAGGTCGGCGATGTCGCCCAGACGGTGGATGTGTCGGCGCAAGCCGAAACCGTCGACACGAACTCGATCACCCTGAAAAACGTCGTGGATCAACAGCGGATCGAAAATCTGCCTTTGAACGGGCGCAATCCGACGCAACTGATGCAGTTGGTCGCGGGGGTTCAACCCGACAATCAGAATTCGAACGTGACCTCCGACACCACCTATCCCGGCGTTATGCCCGTGGCCGTGAACGGCGGACGCGCCAACACGACCAACTATATCCTCGACGGCGCGCAGAATAACGATCACTACAGCAATGCGCCCAACCCGATGCCAAATCCCGACGCCCTGCAGGAATTCAGCGTGCAAACCAACACGTTCAGCGCGGAATTCGGGCGCAACGTAGGCGCCATCGTGAACGCCGTGACACGCTCCGGCACGAATGAGCTGCATGGCTCGGCGTTCGAATACCTCCGCAATACCGACCTCAACGCCTCCAATTTCTTCACCCCCGGCGAAGGCGATGGGCTGAAGCGGAATCAATTTGGGGCCACCGTGGGCGGTCCGGTCTATATTCCGAAGCTCTACGATGGACGCGACAAGACGTTCTTCTTTTTCTCCTACCAGGGAACACGGACGCGGCAGGCGCCGAGCAAAGTGGATCAGGCCGTCCCGACGAACGAGCAGCGCGCCGGGGACTTTTCCGGCCTGGGGCAGCCGATCAACGACCCTTTTAACGGCGGAGCTCCGTATCCAAACAACAAAATACCGGCTTCCGATATCAATCCGATCACGGCGGCTGTGCTGAACAGCTACATTCCGGCGCCCGCGGCTGGAGCGGATACCATTTCCTATGCCGTTCCGAACGCTCTCGATGACGACCAGTACATGGTGCGCATCGACCACAATTTTTCGGATCGCCACCGCTTGATGGGGCGGTTCTACACCTCCGCGGCGAACCAGGCAGCGTTTCTCGCTCCCGGAAACTATTTCTCCACCAAGCCGGGGGCGGTGTGGCGCAATACCACGGTAGTGGCGGGCGATACGTACACGATCAGCCCGACGCTGGTAAATTCCGCGACGTTTTCCTTCAACCGGACCAATAACACGAACACGCCGATCTATCCCGACAAAGGGCTTGCCGCGCTGGGCTCGCAGATGTACAACGACTCGATGCCGGAGATCTATCTCCAGGTGAACGGCTATTTTTTGCTCGACACCAGCGACACGAACACATTCTTCCGGCAGGAGATCGGCTTCAACGACACCGCCCGCTGGACCAAAGGGAAACATCAGATCAGCATGGGCGTCGAATACAGCAATGGCCTCGGGGACATTAACAACGACTACCGGACCAACGGCTACTTCACCTTCGATGGATCGGCGCCCTTCACGACCAATGCGCTTGCCGACTTTATGATCGGCAAGTTCTACAGCCTGGAGCAGGGCGTGGGCGAATACAAGAACACCCGGTTCAACATCTTGTCGCTCTTTGCCCAGGACACCATCCGTCTGACTCCTCGCTTTACCCTGGACCTCGGCTTGCGCTGGGACCCCTTCTTCCCGTTCACGGACCTGAACGGCAAACTCGCCTCCTACTATCCCGGACAGCAGTCGCAGCGCTACCCCAACGCGCCTCCGGGAATTCTTTATGTAGGCGATCCCGGAGTGCCTGTCGGAGGATACGCCCGGTCGTGGGCCAACCTGGGTCCTCGCGTTGGATTCGGGTGGGATGTCTTCGGCGACGGTTCCACCGCCATCCGCGGCGGCTACGGTATCTACTACGATCATCCGAACACGATTTCGACGAACTCGCAGGCGGACCAGGCGCCATTCGGGACCGTTGTCATCGTCAATGGAAACGAGGCAAACAGCCTGACTACGCCTTGGGCGGGGACGACAAATCCGTTCCCCGGTAGCGTGAATCCGCCCAAGAATACGCCCTTCGTCCTCCCCGATGTTGCCTACATGTTCACCACCGGGTTGAAGAATGCCCAATTGCAGAGCTGGAACCTGACGCTGGAGCGGAAACTGCCCGCGGACTTTGTGGTCAGGGTGGCCTACGCTGGTTCCAAAGGAACGCATCTGGCCAGTCTGCGGGAAGGCAACGCGGCCATCTACTCTCCGGGGGCCACCAGCTCGAATACCGATCAGCGGCGGCCGTTATATCCCTATTTCAGCCAGATGACGCTGGTGGAGCCGGGCGATAACTCGAACTATAACGCCCTACAAATTACGATGGAGCGGCGTTTCCAGAAGGGCTTCACCATTCTGGGTAACTACACCTTCGCCAAGTCGATCGACACAAGCTCCTACAACAAGCAAACCGGGCAAACCGTCACCGATCCCTTCAACCGTGCCTTCGATCGTGGCGTTTCGGATTTCGATCAGACCCACATCTTCAATCTCTCCGGGCTGTGGGATATTCCGTACCGATCGAACGGCCGCCTCGCTCATGCCATCCTCGGAGGTTGGCAGCTATCCGGGATTCTGACCCTACGTTCGGGCGAGCCGTTTTCGGTCTACAGCGGATCCGACAACGCCTATTCGGGCGTAGGTTCCGACCGCGCCGACCTGGTTGCGGATCCCTATCTGTCTGGGAGCAGGAACCGGGGAGCACGGATCGACCAGTATCTCAATCCCGCCGCTTTCGCTCCGAATGCGCTGGGCACTTTTGGAAACTCGGGCCGAAATATGTTCTTCGGACCGGGGTTCGCCAGCACGGACCTGTCGCTCGAGAAGACCTTCTATCCCGTGGAGCGGCTGGGAATTCAGTTTCGCGCTGACCTCTTCAACACTTTCAATCGCGTGAATCTGTACAATCCGGTGAACACCCTGGGGCCGACTTTCATGTCGATCAATCAGGCCTTCGATCCTCGGATTTTCCAGTTCGCGCTGCGTTTGAAATTCTAACGGGCGTCCGTGGGGGCCTCACGCGCGCCAGCGCTTGAGGCCTTTCGCTCCGATGTCCTTCCGGTAATGCATCCCGTCGAAGCGGATTTTTTCGGCCGCGGCATAGGCGTTCCGAATGGCGGTTTCGAGATCGTTTCCCGATGCCGTCACTCCGAGCACCCGCCCGCCGGAGGTTTCGAGTCCGCGGGCCGTGCGGCGCGTTCCCGCCTGGAAAATGGTTGCCGGCGCTTCTTCAATGCCGGTAATCAGGTCGCCGCTTCGCACGTCGCCCGGATATCCACTCGCGGCCAGCACAACACAGACCGAAGGGTCGCCGTGCCAGGAGAACGCGGATGCTCCCAAATCACCCCCGGCGGCCGCGAGTAGGGGTGCGGCGAAGTCTCCCTCCATCCGGTGCATTAGCACCTGTGTTTCCGGGTCCCCCAGCCGCGCGTTGAATTCGAGTACGCGCGCGCCGGCGGCGGTCATCATCAAGCCCGCGTAGAGAAAACCCGTAAACGGCGTGCCGGAAGCCCGCATCGTCGCGATGACCGGTTCGATGATGGTATCCATGACCCGCTCTTTTTCGGCCCGATCGAGAATGCGGCCGTCACAGTACGCGCCCATCCCGCCGGTGTTCGGTCCTCTGTCGCCATCGTGAACCGCCTTGTGGTCCTGCGTCGCATCGAAGGCGAGGCTGCGCCGGCCGTCGCTGAGCACAATGAAGCTGACTTCTTCCCCATCGAGGAATTCCTCGATCACCAGGGGAGGGGCGAGTTGGAGCAACTGCCGCGCGGCGGACTCCGCCTCTTCGCGGGTATGCGCAATGACCACGCCTTTACCGGCCGCCAGGCCGTCGGCCTTCAAAACCACCGGGAGGGGAAAATGTTTTAGCGCGCCGAGCGCGTCCTGCACACTCGCCGCCGTAATGGATTTGGCTGTCGGCACTCCGGCGCGCTGCATAATCTCTTTCGCGTAGGACTTACTCGCTTCGAGACGGGCGGCGGCCTGGACCGGTCCAACGATCAGCTTGCCCGCACTGCGGAAACGATCGACGATCCCCTGCGCCAACGGGGCTTCCGGACCGACGACCGTCAGATCCGCGCCAATATGTTCCGCGTAGGCGAGCGGATCTCCGGCCGCGGAGGCGCAAATCTCCGCCATCCCCGGATTTCCGGGACAGGCAAACAATTGGACGTCCGGCGTCTGGCTTAGCTTCCAGGCAATGGCGTGCTCGCGGCCGCCGGAACCAAGGATTAGAATACGCAGGGGTGAGACTCCTCCAGGGCGAAATTATTAGTGTATCCGTAGAATGAAGAGAGATGGGAAAGCCAGCCGCTTATGAGGTGATCGTGGTCGGAGCGGGCCACGCCGGCTGCGAGGCCGCGCGGGCCTGCGCGCGAATGGGCTTGCGCACCGCGATGGTCACCATGAACCTGGACCTGATCGCCCAGATGTCGTGCAACCCCGCGATCGGAGGTATCGCCAAAGGCCACTTGGTCCGCGAAATCGACGCGTTAGGCGGCGTGATGGGCGAAGTGACCGATGCGGCCGGTATTCAGTTCCGTCTGCTAAACACGAGCCGCGGCCCGGCGGTCTGGTCACCCCGCGCCCAGTGCGACAAAAAGGAATACCGCATCCGCATGCGCGAAGTGCTGGAACGCGAGCGGAACCTTCGAATTCTACAGGCGGAGGTGGCGGAAGTTACCCTCTCCCCGGAGGGTCCTGTACGGCGAGTGACGGGGGTGCTGCTTCGGGACGGACGGACCGTTCAGGCGCAGGCCGTCATCGTCACCACCGGTACCTTCCTGAACGGGCTCGCGCATGTCGGTGAAAAGAAATATAGTTGCGGCAGGAACGGCGAAGCGCCGTCCAATCTGCTGGGCGATTTTCTCCGGACACTCGGCCTTGGATGGACACGGTTGAAGACCGGGACGCCGCCCCGTCTCGATGGCCGAACCATCGACTGGGGCAAGTTCGAACCGCAGGCCGGGGACGCCGAGCCCACTCCATTTTCATTTCTGACGCGGAAGATCGATCGGCCACAGATTCAGTGTTATTTATCTTACACTACAGAGGCAACCCGGCGGATTCTGCAAGAGAGCATCTCGCGGTCGCCGCTCTACAGCGGGCAAATTGAAGGTGTCGGGCCGAGATACTGCCCTTCGATCGAAGACAAGATCGTAAAATTCCCGGACAAGCCGCGGCACCAGATCTTTCTGGAGCCGGAAGGACTCGATACCAACGAGATTTACGTGAACGGGATGTCGACCAGCATGCCGGTGGATGTGCAGGAGGCGATGGTCGCTTCGATTCCTGGGCTGGAGAACGCCGAGATGATCCGTCCCGGCTACGCGATCGAGTACGACGCCATCGATCCGCGCGAGCTCGACCATCGCCTGGAAGTGAAGTCGATTCCCGGCCTGTTCCTGGCGGGCCAGATCAACGGCACGTCCGGCTACGAGGAGGCGGCATGCCAGGGTTTGGTGGCTGGCATCAATGCCGCAAGGGCGATTCAGGGAGCCGCTCCCCTGCGGGTGAGGCGAACGGAAGGTTATATCGGGATTCTGATCGACGACTTGATCAATAAAGGGGCGGACGAGCCGTATCGCATGTTTACGTCCCGTGCGGAATTCCGGCTTCACTTGCGCATCGACAATGCGGACGAGCGGCTAACCCCGGCGGGGCGCGAACTTGGGCTTGTCTCCGATGACCGGTGGCGGGAGTATCAAAAGAAACAAGGACAAAAGAGCCGGATCCGGAAATTGCTCGAGGAGACCCGCCCCAACGCCAGCGGCGCACCGGGACTGGGGCTTTCGGGGGACGACCGGCCGCTGCTGATGGTTTGGTTGCGGCGTCCGGAAGCCAAGATCGCGATGTTGCGCGACTGGCTTTCGGCCTGCCTCGGCGAAGAGCCCTCTCCTGCGGTTCTCACGACCGTTGAGACGGAGGCCAAGTATGCCGGCTATATTTCGCAGCAGACACGCCAGATTGAACGGCTGCACGCGTCGGAGGGGCGCATCATTCCCAGCGGCTTCGGATACGGGAATATTCCAGGGCTATCGACGGAAATTCGCCAGAAGCTTTCTCGCGTTCAGCCCGAGACGCTTGGACAGGCCGCCCGCATTCCCGGCGTAACCCCCGCGGCCGTGGCCGTCCTCGACGTGTATTTGAGCCTGCATCGCCCGCCGGCATGAACGATTTTCAAGGGCTGCTTTTGGCTGAACTGGCGACGGCGGACATCCGAATACCGCTCTCCGCAGAGCAAATCAGCCTGCTTGAGGGGCATTACCAGCTTCTAACCCGCTGGAATCAAAAGATTAACCTCACTTCCATTCGCTCGCTGAGGGAATCGATTGCACGGCACTACTGCGAATGCCTCTATTTTGCTAGCCTTCTCGCCGCTGACGTGGACCGGTCAGGGGCTGACCCGTCGATTTCGGTGGTGGATGCGGGGTCCGGAGGAGGATTTCCGGGCATTCCCGTTGCCATCTATAGCCCGGGCTGGAAGGTGAGTTTGGTGGAGAGCGATGCCCGAAAGGCGGTTTTTTTGCGCGAAGCGACGCGGGGCATCTCCAACGTTCGGGTGGTTTGCGAAAGACTCGATCGAGTCGATGGGCCGGCGGACTGGGTTGTTTCGAGGGCAGTCCGGGCTGCAGACGTCCTGGCGGTGGTTCCGAAATTATCCAAAAGGGTCGGTCTGCTGCTGAGCACACAGGGCGCGGCTGAGGTGGAGCGGGACGCTCGCATGGTTTGGTCGAAGCGCTCGGTGATTCCGTGGGGCGTAGAGTCCGTGGCGGTTTTTGGAGCGTTTCGTTCTGTAGAACCATAGGCGCCGGTGAGGATCAGGATCGCAGCGCGCCCCTGACGCCGTGGAGCGCAACGCGGCCGGCGAGCCGGTCCGAAAATGTTCCACGTGGAACGTTGCGCGCGTCCGGTTATAGTTTTCCGAAACTGGACAGTCCGTCAGTTACGGCTCTGCGTATACCGGTCCCGCTATACGCGTCCGGCCGTACGAGGAAGCAATGCCGCATTCCGCGCAAAATTTCACGCAAAGAGGACGTTCCACGTGGAACATGCCATTCCGGAATCCACCGTTCCGTTCTGTTTCCTAACCGGCGCGCCTGCGGTGAACCCGGCCCCATCCCCGCGCGATCCCCACGCCGCCTTCTCCTCCTCGATCCTTCTCCCCCATTCCCATCAGGCCCCGCCGCCGATACTCCCCGCGAAACCTGCTATTTTGGTTGGACGGAACTCCGTAGGACCACAAACCAGTGGGAAAAACGATCGCTATAGCCAACCAAAAGGGCGGAGTGGGCAAAACCACCACTGCCATCAACCTAGCCGCATCGCTCGCGGCTAACGATCTCCCAGTGCTACTGGTAGATTCTGACCCGCAAGGCAATGCCACCACCGGCCTAGGAATTACAAAAGATACTGAAAATGCAACTCTTTATGACGTACTGATTGCCCGCACTCCTGCGCTCGAAGCCGTGCAGCCAACCGGGTTCGACGGTCTTCACCTTTTGCCCGCCGACAAGAATCTCGTTGCCGCCAATCTCGAACTCATCGACCAGGATCGCCGCGAGTTTCGGCTCCGTGACCAGTTGGCCACACTCCGCGACCGGTACCGCTTCATCATAATCGACTGTCCGCCAGCATTGGATTTACTTACCCTCAATTCCCTGGTGGCCGCCGATAGCCTCCTTATCCCAATCCAGTGCGAGTTCTTCGCCCTCGAAGGCATTTCTCAGCTTCTCGACACCGTGGAGCGCGTCCGAGAATCCTTCGACACCTCCCTCCGCGTCGAAGGCGTCCTCCTTACGATGTACGACGAGCGCATGAACCTCACCCGCCAGGTTGCCGCAGATCTGCGCGAGTTCTTCGGGAGCGAGGTCTTTCAGACCGTCATTCCTCGCAGCATCCGTCTCGCCGAGGCACCTAGCTACGGCAAACCCATCATCACCTATGACGTTCGCTCCCGCGGAGCGGAAAGCTACATTCAACTCGCAAAAGAAATCCTCGCCCATGAGCAAACCTCCATCCAGAAAGCCACACGATAATCCCCGAAAAGCCCTCGGTAAGGGTCTCTCCGCTCTCTTACCGCCAAGGCCGGCGACAACACCCCGCGAACCCGAACCGGAATCGGCCGCCGCACCGTTGGATGGCGGGCCCCTGTCCATCCCCGTCGACCAGATTGTTCCCAACCCACTTCAGCCGCGCGCTGTTTTCGACCAGGCGCATTTACAGGAACTCGCCGACTCCATTCGTTCCAATGGCATTATCCAGCCGCTGATCGTCCGCCGTAAGGCCTCCGGATATGAACTCGTTGCAGGCGAACGCCGCCTTCGCGCCGCGCGCTTGGCCGGCTTGGCAAATGTCCCTGCTGTGGTGCAGGACCTGACGGATGATCGTCTTCTGGAGGTCGCCCTCATCGAGAATATTCAGCGCGAAGACCTCAATCCGATCGAAACCGCCGAAGCCTTCGAACGCCTGGCCCAGCAGCTTCAGTTGAGCCACGAGGAAATCGCCCGCAGGACCGGTAAGGAACGGAGCACAATCACGAACACTCTTCGTTTGCTGCGCCTACCCCCCGAGGTGCAGATTCTTCTGGCAGAGAGACGGCTTTCGATGGGGCACGCCCGCGCGCTACTCGGCCTCCCCACCGCCGACGACCAAATTGAACTGGCAAATCGGGCTGTCGCTCAGGGCCATTCCGTTCGCCAGGTGGAACGTACTGTAAGCCACCTTACTTCCCCAAAGGCTACCGCGGAACCCAAGCCCCAAGATCCCAATGTCAAGGCCGCCGCGCTCGCCCTCCAGGAGGCCCTGGGAACCAGAGTCCGCATTGTCGAGAGCAACGAGCAGCGTGGCCGCGTGGAAATTGAATACTATTCTCAGGAAGATCTGGATCGGATTTACAGCTTGATCGTCCGCGAAGAGGCGGGAGCGTGAGGATTGGTGCCGGCGGCAGGAGTCGAACCTGCGACCTACGGATTATGAGACCGTCGCTCTAACCACCTGAGCTACACCGGCGGACCAACTTCAGCGTATCGGCTGCCAGGGACACCTGTCAACCGAACGCCACGTACGGCGCATCATCGCTGTTGACAGCGACCCGCCATTAGGGTAACTTAATGTTGGGCTGCGGGGTAGAACATTCAGCATTTCCTTCTCCGTGTACCGGCCCGTGGCCCAGAAAGAGTAGGTTGCTTATCGCCATCGATAGCTTTCAGGGCGGCTACCAGCCTTCTCGACTTGGCATTTCGCTGCGGCTCTCCATCCAGTGAAGCTTTCGCTCTCACAGGCAGACAGCGCCTAAGCTGTTGCGAACACCGGGCAGGGAAATTTGAGCGGGGGCCAGCGGCCGCCCTGATTCCCTTTTTCCGCTGATTTGACAGCTCGATTTTTCATTTCGTAGATTCGATTTAGTGTCTCTCCCGGTCGTTGAATTCCGGAACATCTCGAAGGCGTATCCTATTTACCGCTCCCCGGTTCAGCGGTTGAAGGAAATCCTTGCCCTGGGGCGTGTTTCCTTTCACGAGGATTTCTGGGCTCTGCGCGACGTCAGCTTCACCATCGAGCGCGGTGAGACGTTCTGCATTCTCGGGCAGAACGGCTCGGGGAAAAGCACTCTCCTCCAGATTGTCGCCGGCATTCTCCAACCGAACTCCGGTACGGCGCAGGTTCGCGGGCGGGTGGCCGCGCTATTGGAGCTTGGCTCCGGCTTCAACCCCGAATTTACCGGCCGCAACAACGTCTATCTGAACGCGGCGATCCTCGGCCTCAACCGCGCCCAAATCGACGCCAAGTATCCCCTCATCGAACAATTCGCCGAGATCGGCAGCTTCATCGATCAACCGGTGAAGACCTATTCCAGCGGAATGCTCGTACGTCTGGCGTTCGCCGTGGCCATCCACGTCGATCCGGAAATCCTCCTCGTCGATGAAGCTCTCGCCGTAGGCGACGTCTATTTCCGGCAGCGCTGCATGCGCAAAATCCATGAGCTTCGCGCGAGCGGCGTCACCATCATTTTCGTTTCGCATGCCACGGCCGACGTCAAGGCCATCGGCGATCGCGCCATGTGGCTCGATGGCGGCCGCATTTGCGAAATCGGCGACACCGAGAGCGTCGTCACGAAATATCTGGCCGCGATGCTCGAAAAGGACTCCGTGTATCGCGAGCATCGTGGAGAGCCCGCTGCCGGCGAAGCGCTCGCCGCCGCCACTCGGGATGTCTTCCAGGCTCCCGAATTCATCGACGACATCCCGAACGTCGATCATCGCTTCGGCGACGGCCGGGCCCGGATTATCGGCATCGCAATCCTGGACCACGCCGGACGGCCGTTGCCGCAACTCCGCCCGCTCTCGGAAATCGTGCTCCGCATCAGTGTCCGCGCACTGGAAAATATCGAAGCGCCGGTGGTCGGCTTCATGATGCGGAATCACATGGGCCAGGACTTCGCGGGCACCAACACTCTGCGCGAGGACACCCACCTCCCGCCGATGTCCCCCGGCGATCTTCACACGGTTGATTTTCATTTGGAATTGCCAGAACTATATCCGTCCTCCTTTTCTTTCTCACCGGCCATTGCCGATGGAACTCTCAGCGACTACGCCATGTGCGATTGGATCGACAACGCCATCGCCATTCAGATGGGGCGTGGCGCGGCCGAAGTCTACGGACACATTCACCTGCCGTGCCGCGTGGCTCTGAATGAGCGGCTGACCTACAAACAACCAGCCGGCGAGCCGCGTCTTGCGGAGACTCCTCTTGGCTGATCCCGCTCCGCCGCAATCACAGTTCACCGGGGAGCGCGTCATTCCGGGCCAGGTGAACGACGATCTCTGGGCCGAACACTTCGCGCGATACGCCTTCGCGCGCCGCTTCGCCGCCGGACAGCGTGTCCTCGACGCCGGTTGCGGAGTGGGCTACGGCGCGGCGGAACTCTCTCTCGATGCCGCCGCGGTGACGGGCATTGATATTTCGCCGGAAGCGATCGCGCGGGCGCAGGCCTCCTATCCGCTCCCCAATCTCCGCTTCACGGCCGGTTCCTGCACACATCTTCCTTTTCGCAATGGCGCCTTCGATTTAGTCACCGCGTTCGAGGTCATCGAACATCTGAAGGACTACCGGGCGCTGATCGCCGAATGCTCCAGGGTGACCGCACCCGGAGGCTTTTGTCTGGTTTCCACGCCAAATCGCGAATACTACAAGGAAACCCGCGAAGAGGCCGGCCCGAATCCTTACCACGAGCACGAATTTGAAGCCCGGGAATTCGTCGACGAACTCGGCGCCGGCTTTCCAAGCGTCACCTTGCTGTTGCAGAATCGCACTGAGGCAATCGCCTTCCATCCGGCGAAGAGTTTCTGGCCCGCCGAAGCTCGTATTGACAGCGGCGGCGGTGATTCTTCAGACGCGCATTTCTTTCTGGCCGTCTGCGCCAAGGACCGCCAGGCCGCCGAGCGCGCGTTTGTCTTCGTTCCGAAGGCCGCCAACATTTTGAAGGAACGCGAGCGCCATGTGCAGTCGCTCCTGCGCCAGGTCGCCGAGGCGCGCGAAAATCACACACGCGTGGCCGCCGAACTCGAGGATCACAATCGCTGGGCGCAGCAATTGGACCGCGAGCTGAACCGCACGCGGGAGATTGTCGCCACTCTCCAGGCGGAAAACGAAGAGAAAAATGCCTGGGCGTTGAGCCTCACCGCCGAGATCGCGGAGCACCGCCGGCAACTGGAGGAGTGCGTGCGCTTGCTCGACGAACGGCAGAACACCATCGATGAGCGGAGCCGCTGGGCGCAAACCGAATCCGCCAAGCGTCAGCGCTTGGAACAACAACTGGCGATGGTTCGCGAGTCGCGATGGGTGAAGCTGGGGCGCGGGCTCCGCGTCGGGCCCGAAATCGAGCGGCTCTAGAAAACCTTGAGGCACTTTTGGCAGCTCATCTGGCGAATCGCTCGCGCTCTGGCCGCGCTGTTACTGGCGCCCGCGATGACGTTGATCGCGGCTTTTGCCGTAGCCGCCGCGGACCTCGCCGCCGCGGTCTCCAGGCGGCGCCGCATGCCGTCGTCGAGCGTACCATCCACTGCCGCGGCGAGCATCGTGATTCCGAATTGGAACGGACGCGATCTTCTCGCCAAATACCTTCCTTCGGTAATCGAGGCGTCCGCCGGCAACTCCGCTAACGAGATCATCGTAGTCGATAACGGATCCACCGACGGCAGCGTCGAATTCGTCCGCGAAAACTTCCCCCGCGTGCGGGTACTCGCCCTCGGTGAAAATCTCGGCTTCGGCGGCGGCTCGAACGCCGGCATCCACGCCGCCCGCAACGATGTCGCCGTGCTTCTCAATTCCGACATGCGCGTCGAGCCCGGTTTTCTCGCTCCCCTGCTCGAAGCCTTTACCGACGAAAAAGTCTTCGCTGTATCGTGCCAGATTTTTTTCAGCGACCCATCGAAGCGCCGCGAGGAAACCGGACTCGCGCAAGGCTGGTGGGAGCACGGAGGCCTTCGCGTGGGACATCGGGAAGACCCGGACATCGTCACCCTTTTTCCTTGCTTCTACGGGGGCGGCGGTTCGTGCGCCTTTCATCGTGAGAAGTTCCTCGAACTCGGCGGCTTCGATGAAATCTTTCAGCCCTTCTATCTCGAAGACACCGACCTCGGTTACATGGCGTGGAAGCGCGGATGGAAAGTCCTCTACCAGCCCCGCAGCGTCGTGTATCACGAGCACCGCGGCACCATCGGCAAGCGTTTCAGCGACGCCTATATTCAGGGCGTTCTGAAAAAGAATTTCCTGCTCTTCACCTGGAAGAACATACACGAATGGCGGAAGCTGGGTCCGCATTTTCTTTCGACCGCCGGAGGCGTAATCTTCAGTGCGATTTTCGGCGACTCGGCGGACCGGCCGAATCTGTCCGGCCTCTGGAAAGCGGTGCGCCAGCTTCCCGGCGCTCTTTCGGCGCGCCGCCGCGCGCGCTCTCTCTCGCTGGTTTCCGACACGGAGGCTTTCCGGCGCCCGCTGGGCGGCTATTTCCGCGACCGGTTCGAAGCCCCGGAAACGGATCCGGAAACATTGCGTGTTCTATTCTTCTCGCCCTATCCGATCTACCCTCCCACCCATGGAGGCGCCGTCTTCATGTATCAGACGGTGCGGGAGCTGGCGAATCTCTGCGAGCTTCACCTATTCATCTTGCTCGAATATGAATCGGAGTATGAACCGCACCGCGAACTCGACCGCATCGCCGCCTCCTCTTTGTGCATACTGCGGCCGGAGAACAAGCGGAAGGATATCGCTTCGCTCCAACCGAATAGCGTACGCGAATTTCGTCATCGCGAAACCGAATGGCTGCTGCACCGGCAGCTCTACCTGAATCGTGTGGACGTTCTGCAGCTCGAGTACACAACGCTCGGCCAGTACGCGCCGGCTTTCGACAGAATGGCGTGCGTTCTCTTCGAACACGACGTCTACTTTCAATCCATCGCGCGCGCCCTGCCGTACATCGGAGGAGCGATGAAGCGGGTGAAAGCGCGGTACGAGTACCTCCGCGCTCTTCGCTTCGAGCTGCCGATGCTGCGGAAGGTGGATCGCATTCAAGTTTGCAGCGGCGCGAACGCCGCGTACCTTCTTCAGTTCGCGCCGGAGCTCAAAGGCAAAATCGACGACGATTTACGCGCCGGCATCGACACCGCCAGCTATTCGTTTCAGCCGGACGGACGCGAGCCGGATACGATGCTGTTCCTCGGTAGCTTTCGCCATGTCCCGAATCAGGAAGGTTTGCAATGGTTCACGCGCGAGGTGCTGCCGCGGATTCTCGAGAAACGCCCGCGGGCTCGCCTGGTGGTGGTGGGATCCGAACCCCCCGCACGCCATTCCCTGCCTTTCCACGAGGCGATCGAGCTGCGCGGATTCGTGGAAGATGTCCGCGAGCCACTGAACCGCTACGCCGTGTTCGTCTGTCCGATCCTCAGCGGATCGGGGATGCGGGTGAAGCTGCTGGAAGCATTTGCGGCCGGAATCCCCGTCGTCTCGACGAGCCTGGGGGCGGAAGGACTCGCGGGGCGCGACGGCGAACTCTGCGCCCTGGCGGACAAACCGGAAGCATTTGCCGAAAAAGTCGTTGAGCTGCTCATGTTCCGGGAGAAAGCCGCGGAGCTTGCCGTTCGCGCGCGCGCCGAAGTGGAGACAAACAAGAATATGGCGGTAATGACCGCCCGTCTCGCGGAAAGCTACCGCCAGGTACTGCGCGCCAAGCGGAAACTCTGACTGCCTGCTAGCGGCTCTCGGTCTTCCGTTGCGGATTCAGATCGGTTTGCAGCTTGCGTGCGATGCGCTGCCCGGTGCTATCCAACGTCTTCGGCCGGGTGTCCTTCGGGTGTTCGTAAGTAGACCAGATTACGCTGCGCGTGTTCCTGTCGACCAGGAACAGCGTCCCGCGATTTCGCCCGAATGTCGGCATCTGAACCGCCGTACTGTTGGCCGATAGGCGGTCGGCTTCCGCTTTGTCCGCCGCGCTGGGCTCTTTGTCGCTATTTTTGTCTTTCGCTTCGGGGGGTGGCGCCGGAGGTTTTGGCGCGTAAAAATCGTCCATGCGCCGCTCGAACGCCGCCCCAAGACGCTCCGTAAACACGGCGTCCGCCTTCTTTGGATCGGTGACGACGTCGAACACTCCAAGCTGTGTCAGATGGCTGGCAAGAAACTGATCGAGGCCGCTGCCCATCGGGAGCAGGTACACCTTCTTCACCTGAAGAAGAGCGGGGTTCACCGGTTCGTGCGAGGCGCCAAACGCCACCGTGGCAACGGCGAGGAGGCTCGCGAGCGGAAGGAACTGCTTCATTTCCCCATGATAGCTTGCCGCCAGGGTCGTCCTTCGCGTTTACTGAAGAAGGTGTACAAATCACACAGCATCACCGTGATCATTCCGTGCCTCAACGAGGAGCAGGGAATCGAGCAAGTGCTGCGCCGGATGCCGGAGTTCGTGGACCAGGTGATCGTAGTCGATAACGGATCCACCGACCGTACTTCGGACGTGGCCCGCTCGCTGGGCGCGCGCGTCATCCGCGAGCCCGTCCGCGGCTACGGGCGAAGCTACAAGAAAGGGTTTTCGTTCGCCGAGGGGGATTTGATCGTCACGCTGGACGGCGACCATAGCTATCCGCCGGATGCCATCTCCTACCTGATCGAAGCCTTTCTGCACCTGGAAATCGATTTTCTGAACGCTTCGCGTTTTCCGGTGCGCGACCGGCAGGCCATGAGCTTCAAACACAAGTTTGGGAATTGGGTGCTCTCGCTGGCGATGTCGCTGCTCTACTTCCGCTGGGTGCGCGATTCGCAGTCCGGGATGTGGGTGTTCCGGCGCTCCATCCTCGACGGCATGAAGCTCGAATCCGATGGAATGGCTTTTTCCGAAGAGATCAAGATCGAGGCGCTCAAGAGCTCGCGCGTGCGCTTCGCGGAGATCTCCATTCAATATTCATCGCGGCTGGGCGAGATCAAGCTCAACCCCTGGCGCGATGGCTTTCACAATCTCTTCTTCCTGGTGCGGAAGCGGTTTTCGCGATAGCTTTTCTCTACAAGCCATCGGCGCCGGTAGGAACAAGGACATCGTTCGGATAGAAATGGTCTACGTTCCGAGGCGTAATCAGCCGGTGCCCCACGAACGTCGCCCGCGACACGTTCCTGTGGTTGAGAATATCGCAGGCCAGCGGAATCAACTCGTCGCCGTAGCGTTCCGGGAAGTATGCCACCGAGCCTACCAGACGGCTATGCGAGCGCCGCAATTCCGCTCTGCCTTCGGCCGACGCATTCTGTCCCATCACGGCGCAGTCTTCCATACGTCCGGCCTCTTCAAAAGCGCGCAGCGCTCCAATCGCGCTCGGATCGTTGACAGCGCCCACCAGAGTGCGCTGGCGCCGGTTCATCCGTAGAAACCGGCGTACGGCGTCCAGGCTGGTTTCGAATTGGCCATTTCCATTCAAAACGGAGACTTGAGAATCGTGAAAAGCGGGCAGCACCTCCCGAATCCCGTCGAGCATGCCCGTGATGCGAGCCCGCGGCAACGGACCGGCCTTCGATAATTCGAGCAGCAGCACCCGGTCCACCGCTCCTCTCCAGGTTTGCTTCGCCCACAGGCCCAGATACCGGCCGCCGATTAAACCCGCCTCATAATTATTGGCCCCGTAATAAATTGCGCCCGGATGTGGAATTTCAATGGCGATCAGCGGGATGTTCAACGCCCCGAATTTAGACGCAATCGCCGGCGCGACTCGCCCATCGGTCTGAAACTCCATCACCAGATCGACACGCTCGCGAATCAGGATGTCCGCGTTGCGCAGGGCCATCTTCGAGTTGTATTGATTGTCGAGAACAACCAGCTCTACTCCTTCGCGCCGGCTTACGCGCTGAATGCTGTTCGTAACCTCCCGCGAGAATGCAAATTCCGTGCTCTGCGCGGCATATCCCAGGCGATATCCGCGCCGGTTCAGCGGACGAATCCCTAGTGAATAGCCCCTGGGACAATTCCGCCGGATTAAACCACGGCTTTGCAACGTTTTTATAAGGCGAAAAGCGCGGGCTTTCGTAAGGCCAGTCCGCTCGATGATTTCGGAAAGGTGCAGAATCTCCCCTTCGGACCGGAATGCTTCCAAAACATCGCAGGCGCGGAGCACGGCGTCGATTGCATAGCCATTCGCTAAAGGAGCAGGCTTTCCCGAGCGATCCGTTGTGGTTTCAGTCGCTGAAACCTCGAATGACATATTCGCCTCCTTTCTCCAATCCGCATGGAAATTGCGTTCCCGTTAATTATCATATCCTTCGCCCAATTCGAATCAATTAGACGCGCCAATTCCGGTTTTGCCATGCGATATTCTCCGTTTGCTCTAATCCGGTCTTGGGTCCGGAAGCAGTGTTGCAATAACATTCGCCCAAAGGGAGCAACGGGCTTTGAAACGCACTTACCAACTTCTCTATATTTGCGCTGCGTTCTTCGCGGCGGCTTTCACTCTCAACGCTCAGGCGATCACCGGAGACCTTCTGGTCAGCGTTACCGATCCCAACGGAGCCGTCGTCCCTGGAGCGAAGCTCGAACTCACGGATCCAAGCACCAACATCGGAGTAGGCGCCGTCACCAGCGGCAGCGGAACCTATCTTTATAGCCAGTTGAAGCCGGGCACCTACGGCCTCCGCGTCACCGCGACAGGTTTCGAGGCGGCGCAACTCGACAATGTTCTGATCCGGCTGGGCCAGCGCTCTCGCGTCGATGTGAAGCTCACGATCGGCGCAGTCAATGAAACCGTAACCGTTTCCGCCAGCGGCGCAACCATGCTGAATGCCGAAAGCGCTTCGGTGGGCCAGGTGGTGGATTCCAAACCGATCACCGAACTGCCCTTGAACGGGAGAAACTTTATCCAACTGGCGCAACTGGCCACGGGCGCAACTCCCATCGGCACGGGCGTCTCTCCGGCGACCTCCTGGACCGGACGGGAGGACACCACGCTCTCGATCTCCGGCTTGCGGGAGAGCGACGTAAGCTACCTGGTGAATGGAATCGAAACACGCAACCCACGCTTCGGAAACGCCGGCATTCGTCCGTCCGTTGACGCCATCCAGGAGTTTCGCGTGCAGCACAGCACGTTCGACGCGGAATTTGGAAGAAGCGCGGCGGTGGTCAACACCACCATTAAGCCTGGCGGTAACGATCTCCACATGGCGGTTTTCGAGCTATTGCGGAACCGCAATATGGACGCGAACAATTACTTCTCCAACCGCGCGGGCCAGGATCTTCCTCCTTTCTCTCAAAACAACTTTGGCGCCACCCTCAGCGGTCCTGTCTGGATTCCCAAGATCTACAACGGACGGAACAAAACGTTCTTCCTGTTTAACTATGAGGGCTTCCGGCAGCGCGAAGGCAACACCGGCACCGCTACCTATCCGTCGATCGGCCAGCTTGGCGGCGATCTTGCGGACGACAGCGCGGGTACGGGCCTCTACCCTACCAGCTCGGGATTTTGCCAGTCGAACCCCAGCTCGGTAAAGTGCGTGAATATTATCGATCCGCTCAGCGGGCTTCCTTTCCCCGGCAACCAAATTCCGAAGGAGCGCCTGGATCCGATCACGCAAACAGCGATCCAGTTCATGCCCCGCCCGAACGTGGCGACGGCGCCGGGGTCCGCGGCGTTTCCGGCGTTCAACACCGTCGGAACGCTGAAAACAAGAAGCGACTGGGACCAGTACAACGTGCGGCTCGACCAGCAGATCACTGAGAAGGATCTCATCTATGGAACCTTCTCCCATTCGGATGAGTCGCTGCTGCAGCCGTCGCTGCAATTCCTCGGCGGCGACGTGTTCCCGATGTCGGATCAGTTGTGGACGTTCACCTACAACCGCATCATTTCGCCCACCATCCTGAATGAATTCCGTTTCGGTTACAACAACAGCCAGACCTTCCGCCTCTCCGAGGGGTCGAATGGAAAAGACTACGCCTCGGAAGTCTTCGGCCTCAAGAACACGTCGCGCGAACCGCTTGATTTCGGCGTTCCGGATTTCAACTTCTCGGGGTTCAGCGGGGTGGGTTCGCTTTCGGAAGCGATCGGCGCCGAAGACGAAAACTACCAATGGTCGGACAATCTGAGCATTTCGCACGGCAAGCATAACATCGGCGTCGGATTTCAGATTATCTACGAAAAATACTTCCAGATCACCGATTTCAGCGGGAACCCGTCGTTCTCTTTCGATGGCCGCTATACCGGCGCACAGGGGCTGGGGATTGGAGACTTCCTCCTCGGCATTCCATATCAGGCCAGCGGCGCGCTCGGAAATTCCGCGCAAAACCTCTCCACCACGTTCTGGTCCGGCTACATACAAGACGACTGGCATGTGCTGCCGTCGCTGACCATCAACGCCGGACTAAGATACGAATTTGCCGCGTCGCCCGCGGAAGCCAATCAGCGAAGCCTGTACTTCGATCCCGACATCGGGCAAGTGGTTACCGCCGGACATGGAGTCCGGAACGGCATTGTCGATCCGGACTACAACAACTTCGCCCCTCGCCTCGGTTTCGCCTACCGGCCGTCCTTCCTCCCGCGCACAGTCATCCGCGGCGGAGCAGGCATTTACTATGCAACCGACAATTTCAACGAGGAGCAGTTCCAGGTGATCGGACCGCCGTTCTATCAGCCCCAAACGATCAACGGCGACCCTACCAAGCCCACCTTGTCGATGGCGAACATGCTGCCGCCGTTCTCCGCGTCCGCGAATCTGAACCCCTTTAGCTTCGACCGCTTGAGCCGTACTCCTTACATATCCCAATGGACGATGGACATCCAGCATTCCCTGGGGAACGATTACGTCGTGGAGATCGGCTACAACGGAAGCACCGGCCAGAAACTGCCGCAACGCCGTAATCTGAACATCGCGTCCATCGATCCCACCGGCACCGTTCCGATTTCGCAGCGAGTGCCGTTCCCGAATTACGGCTTCGTGTTGTTGACCTACAACGGCGGCTGGTCAAGCTATCAGGCCCTGACGGCGAGGCTCGAAAAGCGCTTTCACAACGGGCTGTATCTACTGGCGTCCTATACCTTCCAAAAGGCGCTGGATCTCGGAGGCACCGATGAGTTCTCCGCCACTTCCGCGGACTTCAAGCAATGGGACAAGGGTCATTCAACCTTCGATGTTCCGCAGCGCCTGGTGTTCAGCTACCTTTGGGAGCTGCCCTTCGGGAAGGGCAAAGCCCTGTTCGGCAATGCGAACGGAGCGCTTGACAAGATCATCGGGGGCTGGCAGCTAAACGGCATCACTACATTTTCGGCCGGGCAATTCAAGACCGTGGGCCTGAACACCGACTGGTTGAATCTCGGCGCGTTCGCGAGTTCGCGGCCCAACATCATCGGCGATTACACCGCCGGCAGGAGCCTGCCTTACCAATATGTGAATTCCGCGGCCTTCGCCTTCCCGGCGCTCCACGTGCAGGGGAATGCGGGACGCAACACCATCGAAGTACCCGGCATCGCGAACTGGGACATGAGTCTGTTCAAGAACGTTCTGTTCCGGGAGCGCTACCTGACACAGCTTCGTCTGGAGGCGTTTAACATCTTCAATCACACGCAGTTCGGCGTGCCGGACCTTTCGGTGGGAAGTCCGACTTTTGGCCAGATCGGCGGCACCCTGATCGCCAGCCGGAAACTTCAGGTGGGCTTACGGCTGCAATTCTAGAGACGGGTGCGCCGCGGCGGAAGTCCGTCGCGGCCACAGCGGGAGTGTTCGGGATCGGCCTCGCGGCATACTGGCCGCAGTTTCCCGGTCTGAGAGAACGGTTAGCCGGATATCAGGCCACGATCGAGCGGAGGCTTTCCTCGTTCGGCGTTTCCGTCGTGTCCGCCGGGTTAGTGGATACCGCCGCGGCGGCCGCCGAAGCGGGCAGCGGTTTCGCGCGGGAGGCCGCCGATCTCATCCTCTGCTACGCCGGAACCTATGCGACGTCTTCGCAGGTTCTTCCGGCGCTGCAGCGGGCCAAGGCGCCCGTGCTGGTTTTGAATCTTCAGCCCTCGCCGGCACTCGACTATGCGCGCGCCGATACCGCCGAGTGGCTCGCCAACTGTTCCGTGTGCTGCGTTCCGGAGATTTCGAACGCGCTGGCCCGCGCACGCATTCCGTTTCACGTCGTATCCGGCACGCTTCACGACGATCCCGCGGCATGGCGTGAAATCGAGGATTGGTGCCGCGCGGCTTCGGTCGCGCGCGGGCTGAGAGACAGCCGCATCGGCTTCCTCGGGCATACCTATCCGGGCATGCTCGACATGTATTCCGACTTCACCATGGTGCAGGCACAGACCGGCGCGCATATCGAAGTGCTGGAGATGTGCGACCTGCAGAAGCGCGTCGATCAGGCGACGGCCGCTGAAATCCGGGCGCGGCGCGAACGGGCCGCCGCTGTCTTTCGATTGGAAGAGGGCATCGACGAACGGAATCTCGAATGGGCGGCGCGCGTCTCGGTGGGGCTTGATCACCTTGTCGCCGATTTCGATCTCGACGGGCTGACCTATTATTATCGCGGCCTGGACGGCAACCCCTACGAACGGCTCGCGGCCGGCGTCATACTGGGAAACTCGCTCCTGACCGCCGGAGGGATTCCCACCAGCGGCGAGGGCGACCTCAAGACGTGCCTCGCAATGCTGATGATGGACCGCTTCGACGCGGGAGGCTCCTACACCGAGTTCTACGCCATGGACTTCCGCGACGGCTTCGTGCTCATGGGGCATGACGGCCCGGGGCACATCGCGATCAGCGACGGTCAGCCCGTGCTTCGGAATCTCGGGCTCTATCACGGGAAAGCCGGGCATGGCGTCTCGGTGGAATTCAGCGTAAAGACCGGGCCCATCACCGTGCTCGGCGTCACGCAGACGGCGGATGGGACGCTCAAGATGACCGGCGCCGAAGGCGAGTCGCTGCCTGGTCCGATTCTGCGCATCGGCAACACCAACTCGCGGCTCCGTTTCGGGCGGCCGCCCGCGGAATTCGTAAACCGGTGGTGCGCCGAAGGGCCGACGCATCATTGCGCCCTGGGCGTGGGCCACCAATTGGAAAAATTCAAGAAGCTGTCGGAGTTGTTGCGGATTCCGATAGCGATTGTGGAGTAGAGATGCGACGGTTGATTTTGGTGGTATTCCTCCCGTGCGCGTTGGCGCTTGGTGCGCTGGCGCAGCCGGGCAGCTTGAAGATCGAATGGTCGAAAGTAGTTCGCCAGTCAAAGACGACTCCGACACTGCAGGTAGTGGTGAATCCTCCGCTCCGGCGCGGATCCGCGATACACGACCGGGCTTTTGCCGAACTGAAACAGCTAGGCGCGGATTACGTGCGTTATGTGCCGTGGCTCCCTTATCCCAAACTGGGTGTGGCTGAATTGGAGGCGCCCACCAGGGACAAAACTTTCTGGGATTTCTCGCTGATCGACCCGATGACCGTCGATTTTCTGAATGCGACCAGCGGTCACAGCGTCATTCTTAACTTCAGCATCATCCCCCAGTGGATGTTCAAGACGCCGCAGCCTGTCCCGTATCCCAAAAACCCGGACGAGCCGACGTGGAAGTATCAGCAGGGAACCGAACTCCGTGATCCCTCTCTGAAAGAGTTGGGAGATTACTACGCGCGGCTGGTGAGCTGGTACACCCAGGGCGGCTTCACGGACGAGCTTGGCAAACGGCATGAATCGGGGCATCACTTCCACATCGAATATTGGGAAGTATTAAACGAAGCTGATTTCGAACACGACACGACGCCGGAGCAATACACCGCGCGCTACGACGCCATTGTTCAGGCGATTCGCAAAGTTGCTCCCAACATGAAATTCGTCGCGCTCGCGCTCGCCGCGCCCTCCGTCAACCCGCGTATGTTCGAATATTTTCTCGATCGGAAGAATCACAAGCCGGGCATACCGATCGACATGATCTCGTATCACTTCTACGCCACCCCCGGCGCCGACGAAACACCGGAGATCCAGCAGTTTACCTTCTTCCGCCAAGCGGACCATTTTATCGATACCGTGCGGTATATCGACGCCATTCGCCAGCGTCTCTCTCCATCCACGCGCACGACCATCGACGAGATCGGCTCCATTTCGGCCGACGATGGGAAGCAAGGCGAGCCGGGCCACGTGACCAAACCCATTCCGAATTCCTACTGGAATCTCTCGGGAGCGATGTACGCGTACCTGTTCGGAAGGCTGTCCTCGCTGGGCATCGACGTCGCCGGCGAATCCCAGCTCGTCGGCTACCCGACTCAATACCCCAGCGTAAGCATGGTCGATTGGAACACCGGGAAAGGAAACGCCCGTTTCCGGGTCCTCGAACTCCTGAAGAACCACTTTGGGCCGGGGGACAAGATTGTTCAGGCGAGCTTGAATCGTCCCTCTGTCTACGCGCAGGCCTACCAGACGCGAAATGGAAAGCGGGAGGTGCTACTTGTAAATATGCGCGACCACCCCGCTGAGATTACACTCGGTGTAAGCGGCGCCACCGTAGAATATGTAAGCCAAGCTACAGCTTCATCTCATCCGGCGGTCAAGCGACTGGCCTCCGCACAGCTCACGCTCACCGGTCTTGAAGTCGCGGTTGTAACCTTTCCCTAATAAAGTGCGGCGTGAATTGCTGCGGCTCCCGGGCGGGGATGTTATGATAATCAAGAACCCGCCTCCGCACCTGATCCCTCTTCATTTCTAGTAATCGAATGTCCAGCACAAGCGTTTCGGTCGTAATCCCCACGTGGAACCGGCGGGAATTGCTGAAGACGCTGCTGGAGCAGCTCGCGCTGCAGACCTTGCAACCCGCGGAAGTCGTGGTGGTGGACGACGGGGGCGAGGACGACTCGGCGGAGCTGGCTGGACGGATGGGCGCCACGGTGGTCCGGATGGAGCAAAACGCCGGTTTCGCCCAGGCGGTGAATCGCGGTGTGGCGATGTGCAAGAGCGAACTGGTTGTAATCCTGAATAACGATGTCGAGCCCGAAACCGACTGGCTGCAAAAGATGACCGCCGGCCTGGGAGACGCCTGGTTCGCCAGCGGAAAGCTGCTCGATTCAACCAACCGGTCGCGGATCGACGGCGCGTTTGATGAACTGGCACGCAGCGGATGCGCATGCCGTTGTGGACATGGAATGGAGGATGGGCCATTTTGGAACGAGGGCCGGAAAATTCGGATGGCTCCTTTTACAGCGGCGCTATTCCGGAAAGAGCTTTTCGAGCGCGTAGGCCCGCTCGATGAGACGTTCGAATCTTATTTGGAGGATATCGACTTCGGCATCCGTTGCGCGCGCTTCGGCTTCGCCGGGGTTTATGTTCCGGAGGCCGTGGCCTTCCACAGGGGAAGCGCAACGCTGGGACGCTGGCACGGAGAAACGGTAAGGCGGATGGCGCGAAATCAGGTTTTTCTTATCGCCAAGCATTATCCGCGCGGCTGGTGGCGGCGTCACGGTTGGCACGTTCTGGTGGGGCAAAGCATGTGGGGCGCGGCGGCATTGCGGCATGCGGGGTTGGGAGCGTGGATTCGCGGGAAATGGGAAGGGATTCGCGATTACGGAAAAGTAGCCAAGGCAGTCCCTGGCGGAGCACCGGACATCGACGGGATTCTCCGGGAGGGAGACGCCTTCATCGCGCAGTTACACCGGCAGTTCGGATGGACCCGGTATTGGAGGTTGTATTTTGCTTTAACGGGGTACGGCGCGGACCGATGAAATGACGCTGCGGGTCGTCGTTGTCACTTATAACTCGGCCGGCGTGGTGGCCCGCTGCTTAAAGTCCTGCCGGGATCTGGCCGTCACTGTGGTTGACAACTTCTCGTCCGACGGAACGGGCCTGAGAGTGAAGGAATTAAGACTTCCGAACGTGCGATTGATCGAAAATACCGAGAATCGGGGCTTCGCGGCCGCGGTGAACCAGGCGGTGGCGGAGGCTCCGGAAGATGTCATTTTATTGCTGAACCCCGACGTCGAATTGCTCTCGTCCGTGGACCCCCTGGTGGAGGCGATCGATGTGAAAGGCTGCGGAATTGCCACGGGCCGCCTGTTGGGTGAGGACGGCCGGGATCAATCCGGCTTTTCGATCCGGCGTTTTCCTTCCTCCATGACTCTCGCTCTCGAAGCATTGGGATGGAACCGCCTTTTTCCGGGGAACTCCGTGAACCGCCGGTACAGATATGTTGGCCGGAACTGGGATAAAGAGGGAGAAGTGGAACAACCGGCTGGGGCATTTCTGGCTTTCCGCCGCGCCCTGTGGCGGCAGTTGGGCGGGTTCGACGAACGCTTCCGGCCGGTGTGGTTCGAGGACGTCGATTTTTGCCGCCGCGCCAGTCAAACCGGCGCGATGATCTACTATTTACCGATAGTTACAGCGAGGCATGCCGGAGGCGACAGTGTGCAGAGGATGCCTTGGGAATGCCACGTGGTCGCTTGGTATGTTAGCCTGCTAAAGTATGCGTCCAAGCACTTCCGGCCGCCCGGCCGGCGGGGGGTAGGAGTAGCCGTAGCAGTCGGCTCCGTGTTTCGGGCGCTTATTTTTACAGCCCGGAGGCGGAGCATAAGGCCGGTTGCGGTGTACGCGAAAGTGTACCGGCTCGGCGTCCAATCTGTGTTTTCAGGCACGGTGGAAGGCGGTCAGCAGCGCTGATTAATCGCGAAGCGGCAGAGTTGGGACAATTTGAGCAACAGAGACGAGGAAACAGAAGCCACCTGCATGTCTTATAACGATAGGGTTTCCGTCACGATCGTGACGTACAACAGCGGCCGGTTCATTAAACGGTGTCTGGAATCGGTTCTGGCGCAGAAATACCCTGCTAAAGAAATTATCGTCATCGACAATGCATCCACCGACGGCACCATCGACATTTTGGAGCAGTTTGAAGACCGATGCCACATCGTGTATAACGACGAGAACATCGGATTCGCCGCCGCGCAAAATCAAGCCATCGGTCTCTCGAACGGCGAGTGGGTCTTAACGCTCAATCCCGATGTTCTGCTGCTGCCGAACTTCATTCAGGCCCTGGTGGACGACGGGCAGATCGATCCGAAAGTAGGCACGGTGTGCGGCAAGCTGTTGACGATCCTCTCGAACTTCGATCTCCCCGAGAAACCGCTGGTGGATTCCACCGGGATTTATTTCACCCCCATGCTGCGGCACCTGGACCGCGGCAGCCAGGAGGTTGACAACGGCCATTATCTGAACCACGAGTACGTGTTCGGCGCCACGGCAGCCGCCGCGTTGTACCGCCGCCAGATGATCGACGACATCGCGCTCGACGGCGAATTTTTCGACTCCGATTTCTTTGTATACCGCGAAGACGCCGATGTGGCGTGGCGCGCACAACTGATGGGCTGGCGCTGTATTTACACCCCCCACGCGCGCGGCTACCATGTGCGGAACGTTCTTCCCGGCAACCGCCGGGCGCTCCCCTCCGAGATCAATATGCACTCGGTGAAGAACCGCTTCCTCATGCGCATCAAAAATATGAGCGGCGATGTTTACCGGCAGAACTGGTTCTCCATCACGGCGCGCGATCTGGTGGTCCTCGGCTGCTGCCTGATCCGGGAACAAAGCTCGCTTAAGGCGTTTTGGTATATCGCGCGAAACTGGAAGCGCGTCGCCGCCAAGCGGCGGGAGATCATGAAGCACAAGCGGGTGAAAGATGGCTATATCGCAAGCTGGTTCTCCTACCGGCCGGTAAGCCGTCCCGCGCCGAAAACGCCCGCCCGGGTTCTGTCCCGCTCCAAGGCCGCGCGCGGCTGAGCTACCCGACATTGAGCCGCTTCGCGATTCTCGGAACGCGCGGAATTCCGGCGCGATATGGCGGTTTTGAGACCTTCGCCGAGGAACTAAGCGTCCGCCTCGCGGCGCGCGGCCACCAGGTGTCTGTCTATTGCCGCAACCGCCCGGAATCCATCCTCTATCGCGGCGTTTCGCTCCGGTATGCACCCACGCTGCGGCACAAGTATCTGGACACGCTCGCGCATACCTTCTTCTCCACCCTTCATCTCCTCTTCCACGGCTGCGACGCCGCACTCTACTGCAATGCCGCCAACGCCGTGTTCACCCTGGTGCCCAGGATGACGGGGATCCCCGTAGCGCTGAACGTAGACGGCCTGGAGCGAAAACGAAAGAAGTGGAACGCGGCGGCGCGCGCCTGGTATTTGATTTCCGAACGCCTGGCGACCTGGCTTCCGAATTGCATCGTCACCGACGCCCGGGTGATCGAGGAATATTACCTCAGGCGCTACGGCAAGAGGTCGGAGTTTATTGCCTACGGCGCGGACACCGGCACCGTGGAGGGAACCGAAACGCTGACGCGGCTCGGACTGGAGCCCGGGAGATATTTTCTTTACGTGAGCCGGCTGGAGCCCGAGAACAATCCCCTCTTGGTGCGGGAGGCCTTCGAGAGGATCTCAACCGATCTCAAGCTTGCCCTGGTGGGAGATGCGCCCTACGCGGCGGGCTACATCGCGCGGGTGCGTGAGACCGCCAATCCGCGCGTGGTGATGCCGGGGGCGATCTATGGGAGCGGCTATCATGAGCTTCAATCGCACTCCTTCGCTTACATCCATGCCACCGAGGTCGGCGGCACGCACCCCGCGCTCATTGAGGCCATGGGCCGCGGCGCGGTGACGCTTTTTTTGGACACGGAAGAAAACCGCGAGGTGGCGGGTGGTTGCGGCATACCGTTCACGCATGACACTCTGGCGGACAAGATGCGCGAAGCCCTGAACATGAGCGCGGAAGACCGGGCGCGCCTGAGCGTTCTCGCGAGGCAGCGCGTGTCCGAGCGGTATAGCTGGGACGCGGTGACCGACCGGTACGAGGAGCTTTTATCGAAACTCGCCCGCGGGTAACATGGACTATGAACGGCGCTCCTTATCGGTCCTGGGTGGAGGTTTCGCTCAGCCGCATCCGGTCAAACTTCGAATCCATTCGAGCCCTGACGGGCCCCGGCGTCGAGGTCATGCCGGTGGTAAAAGCGGACGCCTATCGCCATGGCGCGATCGAGGTGTCCCGCACGCTCATGGACGCCGGAGCGCGCTGGCTTGCGGTCAGCAGCGTAGAAGAGGGCGTCCAATTGCGCCAGGCGGACATTCAGGCGCGGATTCTGGTGATGGCGGATTTTCTCCCCGCTGAACGGGACGCCTTGTTCGATTATCATCTCACTCCGGTGATTCATTCGCTCGACGACGTATCTGCGTTTGACCTCGAAGCCCGAAAGCGCGATATCCCGGCCGATTTCCACCTGAAGATCGATAGCGGCATGGGACGCCTGGGAACGCGGGCCGGCGCTGCCGATATTGCGCCGGTATTAAAGCGCTGCTCCCATGCGCGAATCGAGGGTTTGATGACGCATTTTGCTTCGGCTGCCGATTACGCCGGCGGGCAAACCGAAGAGCAGACCCAAACCTTCCTCGCCGTGAAGAGCGGATTGGAAAGCCTGGACATCGCGCCGAAGTACATCCACATGGCAAGCGGCATTCCCGTCGCTTACGGAAGGCGCGAGACCTGGCAGAAAATGGTCCGTCCAGGCCACGCTATATACGGTTATGTTTCACCGGTATCGCGAGGAGCGGCCCCGGCCCGGCAGGTCGATGTACGCCCGGCGCTGGTATGGAAGGCGGCGCTGCTGGCCGTAAAGGATATTCCCGAGGGCGCGAAGGTGGGTTACGGAGGAATGTTTCGCGCGCCCCAGGCGATGCGCATCGGGATTCTGGCGGCCGGCTACGCCGACGGAATTCCGCACCGGTTGTCGAACAAGGGGAAGGTGATCGCAGGAGGCAGGTTTGCCCCAATTCTTGGGGCCGTATCCATGGATCTCACAACGATAGATCTAACCCACGCGCCTCACTTGAAGCCGGGGGACGCAGTGACACTCCTGGGCTCGGAGGGTTCTCTCAGCATCGACGCCCAGCAGATGGCCCGGTTGGCGGGGACCATTTCGTATAGCGTGTTGTGCGGCATCAGCGCTCGAGTGAAACGCGTGTATGTGTAACTTCCGATCTCGTTATATGTCGAGATTCCGGACGTCCAGCGCGTTTTCTTCGATGAATTTCCGGCGGCCTTCCACGTCTTCGCCCATGAGCGTGGAGAATATCGCTTCGGTCTCCGCCATGTCCTGCAGGTCCACCTGGAGGAGCGTCCGGCGTTCGGCGTCCATCGTGGTTTCCCAAAGCTGGGCGGGGTTCATTTCGCCGAGACCCTTGTAACGCTGGATGTTCACCTCGCGGGTGCCTTCACTCTTCACGTGCTCCAGCAGTTCGCGCCAGGTCGCTTTGACGTCGCGTACGCCGTCCTTGATCACTGTAAACGGCGGGTGGTTGAGCTTGGCCGCCTGCCGGGCAACCGTCCGCAGACGCCGGTATTCGGGCTGCGCGGCCATCTCCACGTTGATGAAGCGTTCGGCGTTGGTGGGGTCTTTATAGGCCACGCTCCACGCGGTGTGCTCCTCGTCCTGAATCAACCGGGCTTCGATTTTCTCAGCGAGAACCGCGTCGAGAACCGCCCGGATGTTGGCCTCTTCCTGAAATTCGGCCTTCGTATCGATGTGAAACGCGGTGTTGCCGACAATCTCGACAATCCGCGCGTCGCGCATGCGGCGCTCGGCGCGGCGATAGATCTGGCTCAGCTCATCGAGGAGCATGAGAAAGTTTCTCAGCTCCGCGCCTTCCAGCTTTGCCGCCGGGTCCGAGCCGGTTTCCACCGTCAGATTCTCCGTGGCCCGGCGCAGAATTTCGCGCGTGAATTCCTTGTCGTCTTTGATGTACTTTTCGCTCTTGCCCTTCTTGATCCGGTAGAGCGGCGGCTGTGCGACAAAGACGTTGCCTCGCTTGATCAGCTCCTGCATATGCCGGAAGAAGAATGTCAGCAGCAGGGTGCGAATGTGCGAGCCATCCACGTCGGCGTCGGTCATGATGATGATCTTGTGGTAGCGCAGCTTTGCGGGATCGAAATCCTGGGAGCCGATCCCGGTGCCGATCGCGGTGATCATCGAACGAATTTCGTCGTGCGCCAGCATCTTGTCATAGCGCGCTTTTTCGACGTTAAGAATTTTTCCCTTCAGCGGAAGAATAGCCTGGTAGCGGCGGTCGCGGCCCGTTTTGGCCGTGCCGCCGGCGGATTCACCCTCTACCAGGAACAGTTCGCAGCGCTCCGGATCTTTTTCCTGGCAATCGGCCAGCTTGCCCGGCAGACCGCCGGACTCGAGCGCCCCCGTGCGGCGGGTAAGGTCACGCGCCTTGCGAGCGGCCTCCCGC
>DASZXS010000060.1:0-33695 GCA_035545735.1 Bryobacteraceae bacterium
CTCGAACGCCCGAGCGCCATGCGCTCTCCCTCCAGGCGGACCGGTCTCGCCGTTCCGTCGAGGGTCAGCACCACCAGTTCGTTTAACGCGCCTCCGCTGGCCTGCCCGAGCATGCTGACAGCGTACCGTATTTGCGGCCGGACGCGCGTACGCCAAACCTTGTGATAATCTGAACAATTAGCGCTTCCGCTTGAATGTCGGCCCGCGTGAGCGAAAGCTTCGTCCTTCGTACTTATCCGTTCCGGGAGGCTGATCTCGTGGTCAGCTTCTTTACACGCGATCAGGGAAAGTTGCGTGGGATCGCCAAGCGTGCGCGGCGTCCCAAAGGCGGGTTTGGCGCGGGGCTGGAGCGCTTGGCGCACGTCGCGATTTCTTACTATCAACGGGAAAACCGGGAACTGGTGAACTTGAACTCCTGCGAGTTGATGAACTCTCCGTTCGCGCTCGCCGCGAACTATGAGGCTTGCATCGCGCTCGACTACATTGCGGAAATCTCCGAACAGCTCCTTCCTCCAGGCGAAGCCAACGAGCGCCATTTCCGTTTGACGCTCTCGGTTCTGGAATTTCTCCGCGCCGGCGGCAGCATCTGGGCCGCGGCGAACTATTTCGGCCTCTGGTCGGTCCGTCTCGCGGGATTTCTCCCCGAACTTCGGGTGAGCGAGCCTTCGCGTCAAATCGCGGAGGAAATGCTGGTCACCCCCATTTCTCAATTGGAAGCGCGCACATGGCAAAAAGAGATGGGCGCGGACCTGCGCCGCTTTCTCAACCGCCGCATGGAAGAGCACATCGAGAGAAAGTTGCTGACCGTTTCTATCCTTGAATCCTTATGAGTGACGCACATTCTTTCCAGCAGACCCTATTCCGTTTGAAGGCGTATTGGGATAGGAAAGGCTGCATCATTCAGGAACCATATGACGTGGAAGTGGGCGCGGGCACCATGTGTCCCGAAACATTTCTGCGCGTTTTGGGTCCGGCGCCGTATCGTGTGGCGTACGTGCAGCCGAGCCGCCGCCCCGCCGACGGGCGCTATGGCGAGAATCCGAACCGCCTCTACAAACACCAGCAGTTGCAGGTGATCCTGAAGCCTTCTCCCGCCGATATCATCGACCAATACCTTGGCTCGTTGAGCGAAATTGGCATCGACCTGAGCAAGCATGACATCAAGTTCGAGGAAGACAACTGGGAATCGCCGACGCTCGGGGCCTGGGGCGTGGGCTGGCAGGTGATGCTCGACGGGTTGGAGATCACCCAGTTCACCTACTTTCAGCAGTGCGGCGGCGTGGATCTGGAACTCGTGCCCGCCGAGATCACATACGGCTTGGAGCGCCTGGTCGCGTTCCTCCAGGGCGTGGAGAGCGTTTACGACATCGTATGGACTCCGGGGTTCCGCTACGGCGATGTGCGGCTGAAGGATGAGCGGCAGTTCTCGGTTTACAACTTCGAAATGGCGGATGTAACGGCGCTTTGGAAGCTATTCGAACTGCATGAAGCCGAGGCGCGGCGTCTTATCGATTGCTACGAGGATTACCCCGACAAACAGCGCTTTCCCGTGCTGCCGGCCTACGACCAGGTTTTGAAGTGCTCTCATCTGTTCAACCTGCTTGATTCCCGCGGAGCGATCCGTGTCACGGAGCGCGTCGCGGTGATCGCGCGCGTGCGCAAACTGGCGGTGGGCGTCGCGCATCTGTGGATCGATCAGAATGCCGAGGTGGCGGCGTGAGCAGGTTCCTTCTTGAGATCGGTTGCGAAGAGATTCCGGACTGGATGATTGTTCCCGCGCTGAATCAGTTGCAGGATCACTTTCAGACGCTGCTGGACCAGAACGGCCTGGGCGGGAAGGTAACGCGGGTAGAAGCGACGCCGCGGCGGCTGGTTTTGTGGGCGGACGAACTGGTGGAGCGGCAAGCGGATTCCGAGGAGTTATTGCTCGGGCCCCCAAAATCGGCCGGCGCGGGCGCGGCCGGGGGCTTCGCCAGGAAGATGGGAACCACGCCGGACGCGCTCGGAGTGCACTCCACCGCGAAGGGTGAATACTTCAGTTTTCTGAAGAAGCAGAAGGGCCGGGAGGCGGCGGAGATTCTGGGATCCGCGCTGCCGGATCTGGTTCTCAAAATCCAGTGGCCGAAGACCATGTACTGGACCGGGAAAAACGGCGTGCGGTTCATCCGCCCGATCCGCTGGCTGGTTGCTCTCTTCGACGATCGAGTAGTCCATTTCGAGATTGCCGGGGTTTCTTCGGGCAGCTTCACGTTCGGCCATCGCTCCTTCGGCGGCGACCCGGTCCCGGTGACGATTGAGACCTTTGAGCAGCGGCTCGAAGATCGCGGCGTGGTCGTGAGCGCAGCCAGGAGGCGGAAACGAATCGAGACCGCCATTGCCGGCTGGGGAGTGCAGCCTGATGCGGCGCTTCTCGAAACGCTCGTCTATATCACCGAGTTGCCCACACCAATTCTCGGGAGTTTCGATCCCGAATATCTGCGGCTCCCGCGCGAAGTGCTAAGCATGGTGATGCGGCATCACCAGAAGTATTTTTCCGTGGAGGATGAAGGAGGCGGCCTCGCCCCGAAGTTCGCCGCCGTCATGAATGCCGCCGGCGATCCGGACGGACTGGTCCGGCATGGGAACGAGCGCGTGTTGCGGGCGCGCTTCAACGATGCCTCGTTTTTTTGGGAGCACGATCTGGCCCGCAGGCTCGAAGACCGCCTGGAGGATCTGAAGAGTGTCACTTTTCAAGCCAAGCTCGGGTCTTACTACGACAAGACGCAGCGTGTCGTAAGGCTAACCCGCGAACTCGGCGGCGATGAACATGCACAAAGAGCCGCGCTGTTGTCAAAGTGCGACCTGACCACCGACATGGTGAAGGAGTTCACCGACCTGCAGGGAGTGGTCGGTGGACTTTACGCGCGCGCACAGGGCGAGCCCGAGGTTGTTTGGAGGGCCGTCTATGAGCATTACCGCCCTGTGAGCATGGAGCAGGCGATTCCGTCCACGGCGCAGGGGCAGGTGATGGCGCTGGCGGACAAGCTGGACACGTTGCGGGAATGCTTTCGGGTGGGCCTGATCCCGAGCGGATCGAAGGACCCTTTTGCGCTCCGGCGTGCGGCGCAAGGGGTGGTGCGCATTCTCGCCGAAGGCTCGCTGGGCGTCGCCCTGCAGGAAAGCGGGCCGCTGCGGGACTTTCTGGCCGATCGCGTGAAATACTACTTTCGCGAAGTCCGCGGGTACAAGTACGACGAGGTCAACGCGGTGCTTGCGGCCGGCTGGCAGGACTTGCCGGATGTCGAGAAGCGCCTCGCGGCGTTGCGCGAGGTTCGCCCGACTGAGAATTTCGAGCCTCTGGCCGCCAGCTTTAAGCGGATTCAGAATATCTTGCGGCAAGCCGGCATTTCCCCGGCCGGAAGCGCCGACCCGGCGCTGCTTGAGTCCGGACCGGAAACGGAATTGGCCGGAGAGTTTGAGCGCGTGAAAGCGGATGCGCGAAAGAGCGACTACCCTCAGGCTCTGCGCGCCATTGCATCGCTCCGCCCGGCCATCGATCTCTTTTTCGACAAAGTGCTTGTGAACGCGCCGGACCCGCGTGTGCGGACCAATCGGCTAACATTGTTAAGTAACCTTCTGACAGAATTCTCTACGATCGCTGACTTCTCAGAGATTGTCACGGACAAGGCTTAATTCAGGAATCAAAAGACCATGAGCAAAAAATATGTTTACTCTTTCGGCGGCGGGTCCGCCGATGGCGACGGGAAGATGAAAGACGTCCTTGGCGGCAAAGGGGCGGGCCTCGCGGAAATGAGCCGCGCCGGATTGCCCGTGCCTCCGGGATTTACAATCTCCACCGAAGTTTGCAATCTCTACTTCGAAAATAAGAACAAAGTCCCCAAGGATATTGAGGATGAAGTCCGCGAAGCGCTCGCGAAGCTGGAGTCGCAGATCGGCAAGAAGCTCGGGGACGCGAAGAACCCGCTGTTGCTGAGCGTCCGCTCCGGCGCGAAGTTCTCCATGCCCGGAATGATGAACACCATTCTCAACCTCGGGCTGAACGACAAGACCGTGGAAGGTCTCGCCGAGTTGAGCGGCAATCCGCGTTTCGCCTACGATTGCTACCGCCGCTTCATTCAGATGTTCGGCGAAGTGGCGCTCGATATCGAGATGTCCAAGTTCGACGAAATCTTCGACGCGCGCAAGCACAAGGCGAAGACCAAGCTCGATACCGACTTGACCGCCGACGATCTGAAGGCGATCATCGTCGATTACAAAAAACTGGTGCAGAAGGAAACCGGCAAGCCATTTCCGCAGGATGCCTGGACGCAGCTCGCCATGTCGCGCGACGCCGTATTTCGTTCCTGGTGGGGCAAGAACGCCATCGCGTACCGCCGCATGGAGAAGATCCCCGACAATCTCGGCACCGCCGCGAACGTACAGGCCATGGTGTTTGGCAACATGGGCGACGAATCGGCCACCGGCGTCGGTTTCACCCGCGACCCATCCACCGGCGAGAAGGTGTTCTGGGGCGAGTTCCTGGTAAACGCGCAGGGTGAAGATGTGGTCGCCGGCATCCGCACTCCGCAGCCGATTTCCGAGCTGCAGAAAGTGATGCCCGAAGCGTACGCCCAGCTCCGCGATATTACAACCAGCCTTGAAAAGCATTATCGCGACATGCAGGATTTCGAGTTCACGATCGAAAACGGCAAGCTCTACATGCTTCAGACGCGCAACGGTAAGCGCACCGGCGCCGCGGCCGTCCGCGTGGCGGTGGAACTGGTGGAAGAAGGCATGATCGAGAAGTCCGAGGCGATTTTGCGCGTGGCGCCGAACCAGCTCGATCAACTGCTGCATCCTTTGTTCGATGCGGCATCGCTCAAGAGCCTGACCAAGATCGCCACCGGCATTGCGGCCTCTCCGGGAGCGGCCGTCGGGCATGCGGTTTTTCACGCCGATGATGCCGTGGAGCAGGCCAAGCATGGTCCAGTGATTCTGATCCGCAAGGAAACCACGCCGGACGACATTCACGGCATGGAAGTGGCCAAGGGCGTTCTAACCGCCGTCGGCGGCAAGTCGAGCCACGCCGCCGTGGTGGCGCGCGGTATGGGCCTCCCCTGTGTCGTGGGCGCCGGCGCGATTCATATTGACGAGCGGGCTAAGCGCTGCACGGTGAAAGTCGGCGACAAGCAGATCGTAGTGAAGGAAGGCGATTGGATTTCCTTCGACGGCACGTCCGCCGACGTCTATCTCGGACAGGCGAAAACGAACCAGCCCGATCCAAAGTCGGGCGTCTTTGCGAAATTCATGAGCTGGGCGGATGAGTTCCGCGGAAAGTTTGGCGTCCGCGCCAATGCCGACATTCCCCGCGATGCGAAGGCCGCGCGCGCTTTCGGCGCGGAGGGCATCGGGCTTTGCCGCACCGAGCACATGTTCTTTGCCGAGGATCGTCTCCCGCATGTGCAGGCGATGATTCTTGCCGAAGACGAAAAGACCCGCAAGAAGGCGCTGCAGAAGCTGTTACCGATGCAGCGCAAAGACTTCGCCGGGCTCTTCCAGGCGATGGACGGCTACCCGGTGGTGATCCGCACGCTCGATCCGCCGCTCCATGAATTCCTGCCGAAGCGCGAGAACCTGATGGTGGACGTCGCCATCCTGCCTTTCGCGGATGCAAAGACCAAGAAGAAGCTTTCCGAGACCTACGGCGTTCCGGTGGGCGAGTTGAAAAAGCACCTTCCCGCGCTGCTGCGGCGCGTGGAGGATTTGCACGAATTCAACCCCATGCTCGGATTCCGCGGTTGCCGTCTCGGCATTATCCACTCCGAGATCACGGAAATGCAGGCGCGCGCGATCTTTGAGGCCGTTGTGCAGGTTGCCAAGAAGGGCGTCAAGGTAATTCCTGAGGTGATGATTCCTTTGGTTGGCTTCGAAAAGGAACTCGAACTCCAGAAGGAGATCGTCGATCGCGTTGCCAGAGAAGTCCTGGCGGCGGCGGGGTTGAAGAACCTGAAGTACTACATCGGGACCATGATTGAGATCCCGCGCGGCGCCGTTACCGCCGACGAGATTGCCCGTCACGCCGATTTCTTCAGCTTCGGCACAAACGACCTGACCCAGACGACTCTCGGCATGTCGCGCGACGATTACACGAAGTTCTCGAAGCGTTACGAAGACCTGAAGATCTTTGCCAACGATCCGTTCGCGGCCATCGACCGCGGCGGGGTGGGGAAGGTGATTCGAACGGGTATTCAGCTTGGGCGCGCGACCAAGCCGGATCTGGAAGTGGGCATCTGTGGCGAGCACGGCGGTGAGCCGAGCTCGGTGGAGTTCTGCTACCAGGTGGGGATGAATTACGTCTCCTGCTCGCCCTACCGGGTGCCGATCGCCCGCCTGGCCGCTGCGCAGGCTGCCCTGAGCGGAGACAAGTCCGAGTCCCAGCGCACCGCCTGACCATTACAGTACCTGCCGGCGTGAGAAGAGGCTCTCGTAAAGAGGGCTTTTTCTCAACGCCGCGACAAGCGTCGAACGTTCCGCCCGCCCGCCAGATCGCATTTCCGCTCGCTCCCACTGGCGCAGATTCCGTTCCGCCCGGCTTTCTTACGGAGGCAACCGCAGAACCATTATTACTTGACAGCCCCAGGGGTTTCTCTGCTACGATTCTCAGGGTTCTTTCAGCAGCTTATTAGGGGAGTTGTAATATTCGTGCGTGCGCCTCTGGCTGTCTTTTCTACCTTCTTCATTGCTGCCGGCCTCGCTTTTGCGGATCCGGGCCTGACTTTAACACCGAGCATCGGCTCCAGCCAGCCGGTGGGCACTTCCATCAAATGGACGGCATCGGCGAGCGGTTCGATGTGGTATCAGTTCAGCGTCCAACCTTCCGGCGGAGCGTTCTCGATCGTGCGGGATTTTTCGTCCTCGCCCACCTTCACGTGGACTCCCATCGATGAAGGGCAGTACGTGATCCGGGTCGTCGCGCAGGCTACCGGATCGCCTTCCACCACCCTGACCACCACGCAAGGTTTTGCCATCACCACGCGCGCTCTGACCGGGTTTCCCGTGGTCACTGCAACCTCGAATCCCCTGGTGGCATTGTACAGCGCACCTCCCTGCGGCACGGGGACGATCGTGGCGCAGTTCGCGATCGCGACCCAATCCAACTGGCAATCCACCAACTCCAAACCCTGCTCCGCGACGGCCAGTTCCAACTTCTATATCGCCGGGATGCTGGCAGCCACCAACTATAAGATGCGTCACGTGGTCTACAACGGGTCTCAGGCCACCGCCAGCGCGCCCGTTCTTTTTACCACGGGGGCGATTTCGCAAACGCTGCCCACGTTTCAACTGCCAACTCCCGCAACCCAGCAAAGCAGCCTCGCCGAGAGAGTGGTTCTCCACTCGATGTTGGATGTCGCCAATGTAAAGGTGACACTGCCGGTTGCCACCGACATCTTCGGCCGTGTCATATGGTATTACAACGGAATGTATGGAGTGCCGTCCGCGCTCTTCTACATCACGCGGCCAGTGGACGGGGGTACGATGCTCGGTCTGTCCTCTTGCTGCGGAGGAGCCGACTACACGCTTTTGGAGATTGATTTGGCGGGGAACGCGGTTCGGCAGACCATGATGTCAACCATTAACCGTCAGCTTGCTCAACTCGGGTATGAAACGGTGAAGGGGATCCATCACGAGGCCGTGCGGTTTCCCAACGGACAGACTCTCCTCATCGGGATGCTCGAACACACGGGACCGCCCGACACGCTGGGAGATATGATCATCGCTCTCGATCCGAACTTTCAGGTCGTTTGGGCGTGGAATTCATTCGATCATATGGATCAGTCGCGTGGCCCGCTGCTCGGAGAAACCTGTGCGATCTCCTACGGCGCCTTGTGTCCGGCACAGTCGCTCAGCGCCGTCGACTGGCTGCATAGCAATTCCATTTCTTATTCTCCCGACGATCACAACCTGATCGTTTCCATGCGTCATCAGGACTGGGTGGTGAAGATCGATTATCAGGACGGGCAGGGATCGGGCAACGTCATCTGGCGCCTGGGATGGCAGGGTGATTTCACTTTTGCCGGGATTGCCGACCTCTATCCCTGGTTCAGCCATCAGCACGACGTGGATTGGCAGCCCGGTTCGGACCTGGTTACGGTATTCGACAACGGCAATACGCGCTGTGCGGTCACCTCCTCCTGCATGAGCCGGGGGCAGGTGTGGCAGTTGGATGAGGAAAACCACATCGCGACCCTCCAGGTAAACGACTACCTGGGCGTCTATTCGGATCGTCATGGGAGCGCTCAAATTCTCAGCAACGGGAACTACTTCTTCTCCGCCGACTATGTGGAGCCCTGGGTGGTCGCCAACCATGTGGAGATAACCCCGAGCGGTTCGGCGGTTTACGATTTGGTCACGCTCGGTAGCGAGTACCGCACCTTTCGGATGAAGAGCCTATACCAACAATGAACCCGTGGATCAGCCGGTTTTACTGCGCCGCCGGGATTCTGGCATGCCTCCCTCTTGCCGGAGCGGCCAGGCGTTTTTCGGCCCAAAACAAGCTGGTCAAATCGATTACTATTCTTCAGGAGTCCGGGGCGCGGCCGCGGTTCTCGCCCGATGGAAAATTTGTCATCTTCGACCGTAAAGGTAAAGACGGCTTCTACGACGTCTATGTCAGCGATCTCGAGGGGAACGTGGTTCGCAGTATCACCGCCGGCAAGCGGGGCGTCAACCACAGAAACAACGGCAATGCGCGCTTTGACCCAACCGGACGTTATATCGTGTTCGTCTCCGAAGAGGAGCGCCACTTTGGGAAGGCCGTCAAATCGTTGGGAGACCCCGGGGTCGGGTTGTATTCCAATCTCTGGGCAACGGACCTGGAAGGCAGGCGCTTCTGGCAGTTGACGAACGTCGAAGTCAAGCGGAGGCTTCTGGACCGGGTCCCCTCGGTGGCCGTCGTAAATCCCCTCTTCTCGCCCGATGGCAGGGCGCTGCTTTGGACGGAGCGCTATGCCGAAGGCGGTCATAAAAAGTGGGGCCTGTGGCGCATCATGGCGGGGCGGTTTTCCGCCGCGGGCGGCCGTCCGCAACTCGACGGAACCTATGTGCTCATCACGCCGAAGGTCGGGAACTATATAACGGCGATGGGTTTCCTCAGCCCCAGCGATCTTCTCGTGGCGGGCAACCTGGACGGACAGGACGAATACGGAATGGATCAGTATTCCTATAATTTCAAGACCGGCCAATATGTAAATCTGACCAACACGCCGCAGGATTGGGATGAGGATTCCTGTGTGGCTCCAAACGGAAAAATCGTCTGGATGACCAACACGCACTCCCGGTATAAGTTCAATTTCAATGCCGCGGATTGGAATAAGCAGCCGGTAACGCGCGAATATTACATGATGGATCGCGACGGGCGAAATAAGGTGGAGCTCACCTACTTCAACAACTCCTCGGCGCCGGAATATCTTGGCCACCGGGTACTGGTGGCAGCCTGCGGCTTCAGTCCGGATGGCCGCTATATGGTGGGCACCATGGGCGTCGATCAGGGGACGGGGGATCGCCGCCAGGACGTGGAGTTGAAGGTCGTCCTGATCGAGATGGCCACCCCATTCAGCGGACCAAGAAGAGTCTTACAGTAACGAGCTAACCGTGTTAAGGAGAAAGATGGGCGTTCATTCTTTGCGCGCTTCGAAGGGCTTACTTCGTTCTTCATTTCGAACTCTCGCGTGCTGGTCCGCGTGCATAATTTCCGCGCTCGTTCCCGCCGGCGGTCAAACGTTCAAGGTGCTCTATGCCCTTCCCGCCAATTTCGTTGGCCAGTCATCCGGCAAGCTGACGGAGGTGACGCCGGGCATCTTCTTTGGCATCTCGCAGCGCGGCATCTTCGCGGTAAACGGCAGCGGTGGCGGTCAGATTGTGAAGGCTTTCACCACGGATATGGGATATCCGGTCGGACAGTTTGTGCAAGGCGTGTCCGGGCTCCTGTATGGCGTGACGCTGGGGGGAGGCGGGAACGGCGCCGGCTCGCTATTTAGCTCCGATTTTGCCGGGAACCTCACGACCCTCGTTTCCTTTTCGAGCGGAACGCACTATGCGTTTCCATTGATTGAAGCCGCCGATTTCAACTTCTACGGTGTGCAGGCCAATGGCACGAGTATCTTTTACAAAGCCGGACCCAGCGGCGGCTTCACGGTACTCCATCAGTTCGATCCGGCTACGGAAGGTTTTCCCATCGGGCCGGTAGTCCAAAATTCCGACGGCAATTTCTATGGCGTGTCGTATACCCCCTATTCCTCAAATAGCGACTCGCTGATCTATAAAATTACGCCGGGCGGGTCGCTCACGCCGGTCGTTGCGTTCCCGCAATCGGCGGGGCGGGCCGGAGGCGCCCTGTTGCGCGCCACGAACGGAAACTTCTATGGAACCACCTGGGGCGGTGGCTGTTCCGGGACAATTTTCAGCCTGACGCCCGCGGGCGTCTTGACCAACCTGGTGACGGGAGGCCTCTGCCAGCCAACGTCCCTGATACAGGCCTCGGACGGCAACATCTACGGTGCGAGCACATTCAACCCGGTGCCTGGCGGCGGCGAGGCCCCTTATGGCATCGTTTTCCGATTGCCACTGAACGGGGGAGCCATTGCGCCGGTATTCACCTTTGCCGCGAACTTGAGCCAAGGCTTGGCCCCGGCGTCGCTGATGCAGGGCAGTGATGGAAAGTTGTACGGGGTGACTTCTTCCGGGTTGGGCGCGGTCTTTAGTCTCGATCTCAATCTGCCCAAGCCTCAGCCGATTGTTTCGTTTTTTTTCCCCGGCCGAGGCGCGGTGGGCTCGGGAGTCGTAATTAGCGGCGTCAATCTTCTTTCGCCGGTAAGGGTCAGTTTCGGCGGTGTTCCGGCGCAGTTCGCATCGCGCGGAGCCAACTACCTGGTGGCGGTTGTTCCGCCGGGTGCTGCGACGGGCCCCATCACCGTCACAACCCAGAACGGCTCGGTAGCCTCGCAGAACCCTTTTACTGTGCAATAGAGCGCCCCCCGGCCCTTTCCTTCTTATTTCTCTTGAAACGCGGCTAGGCGGCGGAGCCTCCAATCAGTAGCGATGACTAAACGAAGACACCGGGCCTCACCAGTAGGGCTGAGCGCCGCTCTCGCCATTTGTGCGATATTTCCCCTTGTCCCGCGGCTCGCGAGCGCCCAAACCTCGTCGGGAGACTTCCAATTCTGCGGCGGCAACCCCTGCCCGGGGAAGAACCCGCGAGTCGCCGGCGTCAGCATGCTCCAGCAATCGGGCGCTCGCCCGAGGTGGTCCCCCGACGGAAAGCTCATTGTTTTCGACCGCCAGAACTCCGACGGCTATTATGACGTTTATTTAATGGACCCGAATGGCGGGAATGTCCAAAGCTTGACTGACGGCAATCCCGGTATCACCCAGCGAAACAACGGAAATGCCCGGTTTACTCCATCCGGCAAATATCTCGTTTTTGTGTCAGAGTCCATGGATCACTACGGTGATGAGGCCAGTTGGTACGGGGACCCTGGCGTCGGCTTGTTCTCCAACCTTTGGGCGATGGATCTTGCCGGCGGTAATTTCTGGCAGTTGACCGACATTCCGATCAAGCAGAACCTGCTAGACGGTATTCCGGCGGCCGGCGCCGTGAATCCCGCCTTCTCCTTAGACGGTTCCCGATTGATCTGGACGGAGCGATATGGCGAAGGAGGCAAGTGGGGATCCTGGCGAATCGAACAAGCACCATTTTCCGAATCGGCCGGCAGCCCGCAGCTCGGAGGCGCGACGGATCTTTTCTCGCCCCCTGAAGGGACGTATGTCACCGGCATGGCGTTTCTGGATGAAACCAATCTTACCGTCGCAGGCAACCTGAGCGGGCAGGACGTCTACGGGATGGATCAGTACGTTCTCGATTCGAAGTCCGGGGAAACAAGGGATCTAACGAATACACCCACCCAGTGGGAGGAAGATGATTGCGTCTCGCCGAATAAACAGTACGTCGTCTTCATGAGCGACATCACGTCCAGATATCCTCTCGATTTCGCGAATGCCGACTGGCCGTCGCAGCCGCGGCAGCGGGAGTATTTTCTGATGAAGACGGATGGGTCCGCCAAGGAACAGCTCACTTTTTTTAATGATTCAACAGCTCCGGAATATATTGGCGCCGGTCAAAAACGCACCATCGTGGCGGCGTGCGAGTTCAGTCCCGACGGCCGCTCCCTGGCGGCCACCATTGGGGTTGATTATGGGACTCCCTCCACAGCCAATATTCAGTTGAAGGTCGCCCGCATTGACTTCGCCCAGCCATCCCTGTTCGCGAATTCGCCGGCGGCCCCGGCGATCAACAACGGCGGGATTTCCAGCGATGCAGGCTTCCAGCCGGCCATTTCCTCGGGCAGTTGGGTCGCCATCTTCGGCTCGAACCTGGCCCCGGACCAGAGGTTGTGGAACGCATTCGATTTTGAAGGCTCCCCCTACGCCCCGCGCTCGGCAACGGATTTACCGACCACGCTCGACGGTGTATCGGTAACCTTCAACGGCAAGCCAGCCTATGTTTCCTACATCAGTCCCACCCAAATCAATGTGCTTGTGCCGTCCGGCGAAGTGAGCGGAACGGCGCAAGTAAACGTCACCACCAGCGGCGGCGCCTCGCAGGTCGCCAGTAGCCCGATACAGACCTATGCGCCAGGACTATTCACCGTCGTTCCCGGTGGCGGCAAATATCTGGCCGCGCAGCATGCGGACTTTTCGCCCGTGGGTAGTCCGGCTCTATTTCCCGGACACTCAACTCCGGCCAAGCCGGGAGAAGCGATCCTGCTCTACGGGACCGGTTTTGGACCGTCCAACCCGGCAACCGCGATCGGCCAGATCATTTCCGCGCCGGTCCCGCTGGCGGCGGACGTCAAAGTAACGATCGGAGGCGTCCAAGCCCAGGTCAAATTTGCCGGTGTTGTCGGTGCGGGACTGAATCAGATTAATGTGATCGTCCCGAATGTCGGCAGCGGCGATCAATTAGTGGTGGCTGAAGTCAACGGACAGCGGTCGCAGCCGAATGCGTACCTGACTATCCAGCAATAAACGGGTTTTTTTTCATTAATGAATCAATGAATTTCCCGGATACGGATATTGCGGAACAAAACGACTGCATTACGGTCGTGTAACTGGAGCCCGATGGGCCCGGTCTTGCTGCGCTTGGGATCGCCCGGATATTCCGCGACCAAATGCCCGTTGAGCTTCACGCGGATGGAATCTGTCCGGCTTTCGATATCAAAGGAGTTCCAGTCGTTTGGAACCTGGTAACCCGTTTTCGCCTGCACGAAATGATAGATACTGCCCGTGGGATAGTGGTCGGGATAGTGGTTGCTGATCTGAATCTCGTAGCCGATATGGGAAGGCGTACGATTAGGATCAGTCTCCGGGCCCTGCGAATAACGGCCGCGCGATGTGTCGCGAATAGATACTCCACTGTTCCCGCTGTAGTTCAGCCACCATTCGAGGTGCAAATCGAATTGGCCGAACTCCTTCGTCGTATAGAGCCAGCTTTGGTCGGGGTCTTTCGCGGCCTTCGGGGCAAAATGATTTCGTTGTCCGGCCAGCGTGCCATCCGACATCACGCTCCATATTCCGTCTCCCACCACCTGCCAGCCGGTGAGATCCTTTCCATTCAATAGACTTACCGTCTGGCCGTACCCCAATGCGGAAAAGGCAAAGAGACCCAGAGGCAGAAGCGATCGATAGCGCATAGGGAGAATTTTATCAGCAATGAAGAAAGATCCCCGTTTTTCGCATGTGGGCGCCAGACGGAGACCTTTCCGAATGAAGTCAGGCTGATTTGCTGTGCAGTCTTTCGTGCGCCGCAATCAAAGCCGGTGGGCGAATCGGCACGACATTTTGCTTCCGGACCGGCAGTGGCGCCGCGCGTTTGGCCGGGCCCCGGAAGTAATCATCGAGAGGATACAGTCCATAGGGTTCCAGGTCGCGATAGACCCTGCCGAGGCGCTGCTGAATCCGGTACACGGCGTGAAAGAAATTTCCCCGGTCGATATTGAATTTTTTGCAGCATAAGCGCCAATCCGCGCCAAGCAAGAAATGATATTTGAAAATCCGATATTCACTCTCATTAAGAGCCCGGCGGCTTACCAGGCAGAAATCGGCGACGTATTCTTCGTCCTTGCGGCCCCACATCGATTTGCGCTCTCGGCTCGGGTTCGCTTCCAGTGAAATTCTGGTCATGCTCCTTTCGTTTTCTACGATTCTGCGGAACCGCGCAAAACAAGCGCGGAAAATGGCCCGCAAAACACAATTGCAAGGCTGCGTATTCTCTTGACGTCCAGCTCTAAGACCGAGGCCCCGGCAGTGCGCGCAGTTAGCGGCGGCGAGAGCGATCGTGTCGGATCGTTTCCAGTCCATCCTTGTTGGTCCTTCTCCTGACCACTCTTCGGGAATATATCTCTCGAAAAGTACTAGCCGTCAGGTAATTATAGAACTATCGTATTGAGATTTTTCCAAATGTCAAGGAATAATATCGATAGAAGCGTGGTTTGTATATTACTGCAGCCCCCGGACTAGCGGTCACACGCAGCCATAGAGTATTTTCTAAATTATTTCAATAAGTTGAATTTATGCTTCGGCAAAAATGCGCTGGAGCATGATAAAGCGTGAGTAAAAGCATTTTTTGTGTGGAGTCATTCGTCATGCGAAACGCTCTGGAATCGCCTCGGAGGGTGCCGGGGTTAGTCTACCCGTTGAAGAACGTGCGGTAGGTGGCCACCACCAGTGCATGTGTCACCATCGAGGCGCGCATGCTTCCGGTTCGCCAGTAGGCGATCCCGCAACAGAACCCCAGTACCGTCGCAACGGCTACCCAAGGCCAATTCGGAAAAAAGCGGAAGGGAAGGTGTACAGCGCCGAACAGGAGCGAGGCTGCAATCAAGGCGGCGAGATTGCTCTTCCAGGCGCGCGCGAGCAGTTCCTGCAGAAAGCCGCGAAACACAAACTCCTCGGCTAGCGCCACCACCCATAGAAATCCAAAGAACACGCCGGCCGCCACCACGGGAACCTTCCAAACCGGCGAGACCATTTTGAACCGCACGGCGTGGAGCAGAAACGCCAGGAGTCCTCCAATGGGGAGGAAAAGCAGAAAACTCTCGACGCCGGCACGCCATTCCGCTCGATTCGGAATGAAGCCGAACGGGCCGTTCCACCCCCGCACCGTGAGCACCGCGAAAATACAGACGTGAATCCAAGCCAGCTTTCCGAGCGTGGCGAGCTGCATATGCGCCGCGGGGTCCGGGTAAATGTGCCTGAATACGCGGCTCAAAAAGACGGCCGCCGACACCGAAAGAAACAGAACGTCGGCGATGGTTCCAGGCTTCGCCGCCACGTACCAAAAACTTGCGGCGGTGGTGAGCGCCGCCAGAAGCGCGAAATCCTGGCAGGCAAAGGTTCTCAGCCGGACGCTCATGGCAAGATAGGGCAGCAGTCCGCTTGCCAGGATCAGCGATGCGCGCAAAGCCGCTGGCTGAACGGATTCGAGAAAACGCCGCGGTCCTGGAAAGCCCGGCGCCAGGTAGAACGCGAGTTCAATCAGGAAGGCGGGCAGAACCATCCCCGTAATCCGGTTGGGGATATGCTGTTGTTGAGAGAAGAGAAAGGCGGCGATGCAGGCTGCAACCCAAACGGTCAAAAGCGTTAAGACAAAACTCCTCCATCCTGTTCTGGACGCGCTTGGCATCGGCTTCATCGTAGCATCCCTGCTCGCGCCGCCCGCCGCGGCACAGGATGCTCCCCCGGGCCTGGTGCGGAGAGTGGAAGAACGCGAGAGCGCGACGGCCAGAATGCGATCCGACTATGCGTATCGGCAGGTAGTCACGGTGGAGGATTTCGACCGGCGGGGACTGCGCGCCGGTGAATACAAGGAGATTCGGGACGTCATCTTTTCTCCAACCGGCGAGCGCACGGAAAGGCTCATTGGAAAGCCGGTGTCGGCGCTCGATCACATCCGTCTCACCCCGGAAGACTTCCGGGACATCCGCGAAGTGCAGCCCATGCTGCTTACCACCGAGTCGGCGTTTTTCTACGAGACTCGCTTCCAGGGTGAGGAGGACGTCGACGGTATCCGCTGCTACGTTCTAAGGATAAAACCCCGCCAGATTCTCGACGGAGAGCGTTTGTTCGACGGGCTGATTTGGATTGAGCCGGACCAGTTTTCTATCGTCCGTTCCGAAGGCCGCGCCGTTCCGGAGATTCGCACCATGAAGTCGGACAATCTGTTCCCGGCCTTTCGCACCACGCGCATGAAAGTGGACGGATACTGGTTTCCGTCCATGACCTACGGAGACGACATGCTCGCCTTCCGCACCGGGCCGCAGCGAATCCGGCTGACGATCCGCTATTCGAACTATCAGCGTTTTTCCAGCAATTCGACTATTGTTTTCGATAAGAAATAGAGGGCCAGGAGGGCTGGAACCCGGGGAGAGCCGCACTCGTATGACATAATGAGTCAATTTTGGAGGCGCGAATGCAATCTCATGTGAAGATTCTGGGAATTCTCCATATCGTGTGGGGCGGTCTCACCGTGGTGCTCGGCCTGGGTGTGCTGGCGGTGCTTGGTGGCATCGGAGGATTCGCCGCCTTTGCCGATCAATCCGAGCATGGCACCATGGCGTTTCCCGTCATGGCTCTCATCGGCTCAGCCATTTTTTTCGTCCTTCTGCTCATTTCTCTTCCGGGAATCATCGCCGGATTTGGGCTGATCGCTTATCGCTCCTGGGCCCGCATTCTTTGCATCGTCATCTCCGCGCTGGAGCTATTGAGCGTACCCTTTGGGACTGCGTTGGGCATTTATGGTTTGTGGGTGCTGTTGAAGCCCGAAACGGAAGTGCTTTTTCGAAGATCCTAAAAGTATGAATCTTCGCCGGTTGCTGCCCTATACGTCCGCGGCGGCAGTGATTTCCTTAATCTATATCGGATGGTTTTTCTGGAATCGATGGCAGGAAGACAAGCACTACCGGGAAGCCATCGAATATAAAAAGTCGGAGCCGGACCGCCAGACGGCACAACTACTGGGCACGAGCGTCAAGGTGCTGAACTTCTACGTCAACCCATCTGTCGTGGCCCGCGGCCACCAGGTCCTGATGTGCTATGGCGTGGCCAATGCCACGAAGGTGAGCGTGGAACCTCCGGTGGACGGGGTCTGGCCTTCCGTTGCCCGCTGCCTGAATGTCACTCCGCGGAAGACGACCACGTATAAACTGGCGGCCAGCGATGCGGCCGGCCATCAAGCCACCGAAACAGTTACCGTGGAAGTCCGTTAACACTTCCCCTTTCCACGGCATCTTTTCCCCGACGGTAAAAATGTCCCGTTTGGAGGAATTTCGATGAAACGAATGATTCAACTGGTTTTGTGTCTGCCGCTGGCGGCGCAGTTATTCGCCGGCGGTTTCTGGCTGGAAATCGGCAATCCTTCGGCGAGTCCCGAGGCCCGCGCGAAGAACGCCGTTTTGGTGGCGCGCCTGACGGGCTGCCACAACCCTGAAAAGGCGGTCATCGCGGCCACCGCGGAAGGGATCGTAGACGGGAAAACTCAGTCCGTGCCCCTGACCTTGATCCCGCTCTCCTCGCCCGGCGTGTATGCTCTGCGGCGGGAGTGGCCGGCGGCGGGGACCTGGGTGGTGAAAGTCGTGGCGGTGAATAACGGTCTCACCACCAGTTTCGTTGTTCGCATGGACCAGCAAGGGTTCGACCGCGCCAGCGCCAGGTATTTCCAGCGCGCCCCCAACGAAGCCGAGGTTGCTGCGCTACTCGCGAAAAAGGCGTAGCTTGTAGTAAAAACAGCCGTGACCGCCGCGCGCGCCGTGCAGGAAGAATCCGCCGAAACGGCTCTCGTCCACGAGGCCATGCGTGGAGACCGGTCCGCATTCGGAATGCTCTATGAACGGTACGCGCGCGCGATTCACGGTATCCTTCTCGCCCATGCTTCTTATTGCGACGCCGAGGACCTGATGCAGGATGTTTTCACTGTCGCGCTGGTGCGCCTGCCGGAGTTGCGTAAGGCTGGCGCGTTTGCGGGGTGGCTGGCGTCGATTGCGCGAAATCGCGCCCGGGAGTTTCACCGGAAGCGCAAGTGGAAGGCGGATGGCGAGCTGGAGCGGCTGGAGGCGTGTGAAATTCGTCCGGAAGCGCTCGACGTGCTAGCGGCGATTCGCCGGCTGCCGGAGTGTTACGCGGAGACTTTGACGCTGCGGTTTGTCGAAGGAATGACGGGCCCTGAAATTGCCGCGCGGACCGGACTTACATCCGACTCCGTGAGGGTGAATCTCTGCCGCGGCATGAAGATGCTGCGTGAATTGCTGTCCGTCCCGGGAGTCAGCGTATGAACGAGGAATATCTTTGGGAACGGCGGGGCGAGCCCGATCCCGAAATCGTGAAACTGGAGGAACTGCTCGCGCCCCTTTCCTACCGGCCGCGGCCTCCGATTGAGATTCGAAGGCGGTCCAGGCCGGTCAAGGCTTGGGCGCTTGCCGCCGCCGCCGTGGCCATTGCCGCCGGTTGCCTGTGGCTTGCGGCAAGCCGCCGTCCTTCCCATGCCGCCGAGCCGGCATGGCTAATCGCTTCATCGGAAGGCGCGCCTCGCGTCGATAGCGGCGCGCCGGTGTCAAACCGGCTTTACCCCGGACAGGTGATCGAAACCGATGCGCATTCGCGCGCTACGATCCGGTCCCAGTTCGTCGGCGAATTGACGCTCGCTCCGAAATCGCGGCTGAGCATTGAAGCAGCGACGTCTGAGCGTCAGGTGCTGGCGCTCCAGCACGGCTCTATTCATGCCCTCATCTGGGCGCCGCCCGCCCGCTTCGTTGTGGATACGCCTTCGGCCCGCGCCACCGATCTGGGCTGCGTTTACACGCTGAATGTCGATCCGGACGGAAACGGCTTGTTAACGGTGGAGGCTGGATGGGTTGCACTGCATTCGCAGGGACGCGAATCGTTCATTCCGGAGGGCGCGGCCTGCCAGACAGCCCGTACACACGGACTGGGAGTGCCGTATTTTTTGGATGCCACGCCGGAATTTCGGAGCGCGCTCGCGAGCCTGGGGCAGGGAAATGCGCTCGACATCGTACTGGCCCAAGCCCGCCCGAAGGACGCGCTCAGCCTCTGGCATCTGCTAAGCCGCGTGCCGCGGGAAGAACGCGGCCGGGTGTTTGACCGTTTCGCGTCCCTGGTTCACCTGCCTCCGGTGGTCCGCCGGGAGGGCGTGATTGAAGGCAATCGCGCGATGCTGGATCAGGCTTGGGACGCGTTGGACCTGGGCAACACAGGCTGGTGGCGGCACTGGCGACGGGACTGGTAGGCGGAGCCGGCGGATCGATCTTGGCGGTTGCGGCGAAGGCATCTTGAAAACTGGTGTCCAAGTCGCGCGCGGACTTTCCTTAAAAATCTGGTGCGAACGGGGAGGGTCGAACTCCCATGGCCTTGCGGCCGCTGGAACCTAAATCCAGTGCGTCTGCCAGTTCCGCCACGTTCGCTTCTTTGGGCGAGGAGTTGCTCCTGACTAGAATAGCAGGCGCTACGTGCCTGAAGCCATTGCCACGGCGTGCGTTCGGGAGTGCTCCCGCTCCTCAATCCGGCACAGACGCGGCGTTGTTCCTCCGCAGGGGCAGACGTTCGTGCAAAGGGCAAAACCCGGGCGCTGAAGAGCGCGCGATGCGAGATGCAATCCTTCGTGGGCGTCGCACTCGCTTGCCAGCAATTCCAGATTCGTGTCGAGGTATTGTTCGAACAGCGGGAGTCCGAATCTCTCCCACAAAAGATCGCGCAAGCCGGCTTCCGGAGCGGGTTGTCCTTCGAAACTGAAGATCACGATGCCACGCGCCGGGGTGGTCCACCCTTCGTCCCACTGCTCGGCGAGCCGGAGCAAATCCTCCCATGGACCCGCCAGCACTTCGGGCTTGAAGCGGCGAACGGACTCGCCCCAGCCATCGGGAAAAACACGAACGCGTTTTGCCTCGCGGAATCCCACGGCCAATACGGCCGTCCTGGGCGTGGGATGGAAAGGAGATATGAAATCCACCGGCGTTCGCGCACGCAAGCGCGAGGCCGGCTTCCAGGCGAATCGGATCAAACAATTAGGTGACGCGCGCCTACGGTTCCTCTCAGGCGCCCTTCGCGAACAATTCCTCGAAGGTTCCGGAGAAAATACGCCGCGCGTCCCGTTCTGAAACACCAAGCTCGTAGAGCGCCTTGGACTGGGCTTCGAAGACCGGCGCCTGCCAGCCGCGTGGAAAGAACGACGAGTCCGTCCCAAACATCAACCGCCGCGCTCCGGCAATCTCGATGGCGCGCCGGAAGACTTCGCGCAGATCGTAATTGCTTCCTTCGTACCGCATCCATCGGTTCGAGCTCGACGTGTCGAGGAAGACGTTAGGGCAGAGGTCCGCCACCATAAGCGCTTCGCGGAACATGCCCGCTCCAAAATGCGGAATCACGAATTTCACCGACGGATAGCTGAGGGCCACGGAGTGAAGGTCCACCGGATTCGAAAAGCGCAGGTCGAACTGGCAGGGCAGACCAAGTTTGCTCCGGAACCCGACGCTTAGCACGCCGCAATGCACAAAAACGACTGTTCCCGGGCGCGCGGCGGCCAACTCAATCAGCGCCACCGCCCGCGGGTCCTGAATCGAATAGCGATGCATGGCGGGGAAGAAACAAAGGCCGTGTATATGTCCGCTCGCCAGCGCGCCGGCGGCATTTTCGGCCGCCCGCTCGGCCAGCGGGTTCACCATCATGTAGCCTCGGAACCGCTCGGGAAAGCGCGAAACCGCGCAGACCACCGACCCTTCGTCTCCCGGCACGCTCGCGATGAGCGCCGCGCGGCTCACACCCTGCCGGTCGAGTTCCCGGATCCAGACTTCCGAGAGTTGCGCCGGGTCTTCCGGCGGAGCCGCCCACTGCAACTTTTCGGCGGCTTCCCGCGCGGTGATCTGCTTCTGACCGGCCAGCATGGAGAGCAAGCGGTGCGATAGCAGGTGGACGTGCCCGTCCGCGACGGTAATCTCGCCCCATGGGCTCTCGCGCACTAAGTTTCCACTCACGCCGTCTGTTCTCGCCTCCAGGCCTACTGTATCAGCCGGCGGCTTCGGCCGTTAGAATGGAACCCTGCGCCCGCCCGACGCCCGGGATCTTCCCGCTTAACAGAGCCGCCGCCGCGCTCAACAGCGGAATCAGGACCAAACCAATTCGCAGCGAACTGATCTGAGCGGCAAAGCCGATGATGGGAGGACCGGCAAGAAAACCGGAATACCCGAGCGCCGTCACCGTCGCGATTCCTGCCTGCGGAGAGATGCCCGGAACCTGGCCGCTCCGCATGGTCAGAATGGGGAAGATTGAGGAGAACCCAAAACCGGCGCACGCAAAGCCGAGGAGACCGCCCGCCAGGCCTCCCAGCGCCAGGCCGAGGCCCAGTCCCACCGCGGCCAGGGATGCTCCACAGCGAATGATCGTTATTTCGCTGAATCGCGAGCGAAGATGATCGCCGCTGAGCCGTCCGATCGCCATGCAAATCGAGAAGACGGCATATCCGATCGCGGCGACCCCGGCGGTGACGCCCGGAATGCCGTTCAGATACACCGTGGTCCAATCGGCCATGGCACCCTCGCCGATCAGAATGCAAAATGCAATCGCCCCCAGCGCCCAGAGCGCTCCGGCATGCCGCGTCCAATGGACCGGTTCCGGACTGGATTTCGCAGGAACGTCGGGCAGGAGCGCGCGTACGGCGAACAGGCAGGGCAATACCAGAAGGAGGGCTGCCAGCGAGAGATGCGCCGCCGGCGATAGTCCCAGCGCCGCCGCGCCCCCGCCCATGCCCGATCCCACCATCCCCCCGATGCTGAACAAGGCGTGAAACGTCGTCATTACCGGACGGTTCATGTGCCGTTCCACGATGACCGCCTGGGTGTTCATGGAGACTTCCATCATCGCGGCGTTCCAGCCAAAGACGAACAAAGCCGGCGCCAGCATCCAGGCATGGTTGAGGAGTCCGGGCGCCGGCAGCCAAAGGCAGAACAGCAGCGTGGAAATACGCACGATTCGCGCGCTGCCATAAATCCCGACCAGCCGCGCCGCCACCGGCATGCCGCACAGAGCCCCGATGGAAGTCGCCAGCAGATAGGCGCCGAGCGCGCCCATCGAGAGGCCGAAACGGTGTTGCACCGCGGGAATGCGGGTCAACCAGTTCGCCAGGATGATGCCATGTAAGAGGAAAATCGCGTTGACGCTGCGGCGGGCCGCCGCCGCGCGGATCATACCGCCAGGGCGGGTAGAGCGAATTGTCCGTCGAGCGTTGCCCGGGCGCTCTCGGCCGTGGTGAAAAGCAGTCCGTGGATTCCGAGGCTTTGGGCCGCCGCGATGTTGTTCGGCCGGTCATCGAGGAAGAGAGCTTGCGCGGCGTCTACCCCCAGGCCGCGCAGGCACAGTTCGTAAATCTCCGGCTGCGGTTTTGCCATCTTCACGTCGCAGGAGAAGACCCGGTAGTCGAAGTCATGGAGCCATGCATAGTTCGCATCCAGATACACCCGGAGCGGCAAAGGCATGTTCGAAAGCACCGCGGTCTTGATGCCCTGCGACCGGACCTCTTTGGCCCAGGCGACCATGCTCGGGTTTCGATGCGACCAGCTCCGGTTGTCGTAGTCCATGACTTGCCGGAACGTCCCTTCGTCGAGCACCGGGATGCCGGCCATGTGACAGAAATCGTCCCAATACTCACGTGGCGTCATCTCGGACTTGTCGTACGGCAGCCGCTTGAGCCAGTAAAGTTCGTCAAAGCGGGCCTGGCTCAGCGAAAAAGCTCCGGAGAGCGCTTCCAGATCCTCCGGTTGCTGAGAGTGGCAAAGGACGTTGCCGTAGTCGAAAATTACCGCCTTCAATTCAGTCATGGGGTTGTGCGAGAACTCAAAAGAGGATAATATCGACAAAAACAGGCAATGTCAAATAGCATCACGCATAAACCCGCAGAAACGGGTAGATTCCAGCTCAAGGAAGAGCGGTACAATTTCATCCTGGAAGCGCTGCGAACCGGCGGAAAAGTGGTCGCGAGCGAACTGAGCGGGTTGCTCGGCGTATCCGAGGACACCGTCCGTCGGGATCTGCGGGATTTGGCGCGGGAACATCTGCTGATGCGGGTTCACGGCGGGGCGCTGCCGCGTTCGCCGTCGTCGCCGAGTTTCGTGGTGCGGCGCCAGCAGTCGATGGACGCGAAGCGTCGAATTGCGCGCGTCGCGGCCGGACTTCTTCAGAACGGACAGTTGATCCTGGTAGACGGAGGCACTACTACCCAGCAGATCGCCCAGTATCTGCCCAGGGATCTGGAGGCGACCATTGTGACGAATAACCTGCCTCTCGCGATGGCTCTTGCGGCGCATCCCTGCCTGGAGGTAATTCAACTGGGCGGAAAGGTGTTAAAGGAATCGCAGGTGACCATCGGTTCCATGGCCTTGGATGAGTTGCGGAGCTTTCGCGCGGACCTGTGCCTTTTGGGCGCGGGGAGCGTCCATCCGGAGTATGGAATTCGCACGCCCGAGATGGACGAGATTTTCATCAAGCGGTCCATGATTGAAGCTTCCGCCGAAGTGGCCGCGCTCGTCTCATCCGAGAAACTGGGAACGGCTTTACCTTATCTGGTGGCGCCGGTGCGGGCGCTTACGCATCTGGTCAGTGACGCCTCGCAGGAAATCCTGGCTCCCTACCGGGAGATGGGCATTTCCACCATCACGGCGTCATAAAAGGCGCGCGGCGTCCTTGGCGAAATAGGTCAGAATCATCCCCGCGCCCGCCCGCCGGATGGAGGTCAGGGATTCCAGCATGGCGCGCTCGAGATCGAGCCAGCCGTTCCTGGCCGCCGCGACGATCATGCTGAACTCGCCGCTCACCTGATATGCGCCAATCGGGGCATCGAAGCGGTCGCGCGCCTGGCGGATGAGGTCGAGGTAGGGCATGGCCGGCTTGATCAGAATCATGTCGGCTCCCTCTTCGAGATCGAGTTCAATTTCCCGCATCGCTTCGCGCCCGTTGGCGGGGTCCATCTGATAGCCGCGCCGGTCGCCGAATTGCGGCGTGGACTCCGCCGCCTCGCGGAATGGGCCATAGAAAACGGAGGCGAATTTGGCCGCGTAGGAAAGGATGGGAGTGTCCTGGAAATTCTCTTCATCCAGCGCTCTCCGGATCGCCGCGATGCGGCCGTCCATCATATCGCTCGGCGCGACGATGTCCGCACCCGCGCGGGCGTGCGACACAGCCGTCCGCGAGAGCCATTCGAGCGTCGCGTCATTATCCACCGTTCCACCCGATACCTTGCCGCAGTGGCCGTGGCTGGTGTATTCGCAGTTACAGACGTCGGTAATGACGAGAAGGGCGGGAAGCGCCTGTTTGACGGCCCGGACCGCGTTCTGCACGATCCCGTCCCCGGCATAGGCGCCGGACGCGGTTTCGTCCTTGGAGGCGGGAATTCCAAACAGGATGATGCCGCCGATCCCCAGCGACTGAACCACTTCGCATTCCTTGACGAGTTCGTCGATCGAAAGCTGGAAATTGCCCGGCATCGCTCCGATTTCCCGCCGCACCCCCTCACCGGGACAGGCAAACAAGGGGAGTATGAATTGCTGCGGGTCGAGTTGGGTTTCGCGCACGAGGGAGCGCAGAGAGGCGGTGGCGCGCAAACGCCGCATTCGATGAACGGGAAAAGACATTGGGCTATACTTATCAGTCTAGTGCAACCATCTGCCCGCAGATTTTTTGTTGAGGGACGGGTCCAGGGCGTGGGATACCGCTGGTTTGTCGAGCGCGCCGCGCGCGAACTGGGATTGAGCGGATATGCGCGCAACCTGGCCGATGGCCGGGTGGAGGTCTATGTGACTGGAGCGGCCGAACGGATCGACCAGATAGCCGCGAGACTGGCCACCGGGCCTGAGCTTGCGGACGTTCGCTCTGTGAATGGAATGGAGGCCGCGGTGGAGAAGAAAAGCGGGTTCCGCTGCTATTGACCGGGATCGCCTGTGCTTTTTCTGGAGTGCTTGGTGGCCAAGCCTACTCCCAGCAGCAGTATCCCCAGGCCCATCAAAAGAATCGATCCCGGCTCCGGGGTTTCAAGCGACGAGAAAAAGGCGAAGTGGGCCATGTCATTGGTGTTGGAGTAGTACACGGGACCACTTCCATCGCTGCCCATCGTCCAAAGCCCAAAAGTCGCCGACGGGTCGAAGGTAATCACTGTGGAGGTGGTCATGGGTCCCGAGAAGATCGTGTGCAACGTTCCACTCGGGTCGTTGGGGTCATACCAGCCAATCGTATCGGTGGAGGCCCATGCCGTGATCTTCGCCAGAAGCGTCGCGGTCACTTCCCCGCCGCCGGAGGAGAACAGAACGTCTGTCACCTGTCCGGAGCCGCCCGCGCCTGCGCCAAGATAGCCGCCATTGGAAGGAGTTCCACCCGGCAGAGTGCAAGCGCCGCCGCCAAAAATGCAATAGCCGACGCCTTGTCCAGCGCCGTCACCCGAGGTGTTGTTCCAAAAGGGTGTTCCGGTTGTGCTCAAGTTCGGGGCGGCATTCCACTGGCCGGTCAGCGAGTTGAGGGTAAGTCCGCTACCCACCAGGCTGAAGATCATGTCGTTGAAATCGCCCTGACCTTCCACGGACGCTGCTCCACCGTCCTCCATGCCAACGGTATACGAGCCCGGCACGGTGGTTAAGCTATCGGCAAACGCCGTTCCTAGCGCAAATACTCCAATCAACAGCAGATTAGCGAAGCGCAAAGTATTTCCTCACCGGCATAGCCAGCACTATGGATCGATCCTCAAAAATACTATCAGGAATGTTTCCTCGGAGCAAGATGAGGGAGGTACTAGGGTTGTGCGATGGCTACCGCCCGCGCAGGACTGCACCGCGTGGGTTTAGCCGCTCTGGCAGGCCTCCGCTAGGCGGGTTGTGGCCGCTCGCCGCCGAGAAGTCCGGGTAGGCCGCTCTTAGGAGGCTCGGGCCGCACCACCGGTTGGGCGGGCGGTTCCGGTCCGCCGGCGGAGGGCTTGCCGGGGAGGGAATCGCCGGCGATCAGGGCGCGCACTTCTTCACCATCCAGCACTTCACGCTCCAGCAGCGCTTCGGCGATGCGCCGGAGAGCGTCGGCCTTTTCCTCAATGATCTGGCGCGCGCGGGCATAGCCGCCTTCCACCAGTTTCCGCACTTGCTCGTCGATCTTGATTGCGGTGGCTTCGCTGTAATCGCGATGCTGGGCGATTTCGCGTCCGAGAAAGATTTGTTCGTCCTTCTTGCCGAGACTCATGGGTCCGAGCTCGCTCATGCCCCATTCACAGACCATCTTGCGGGCCATGTCGGTGGCGCGCTCGATGTCGCTCTTGGCGCCGGTGGTCACGCGGCCAATGAAGATTTCCTCGGCGATGCGTCCGCCCATCAGAATGGCCAGCTCCGCTTCCAGATAGTCGCGGTTGTAGTTGACCTTATCTTCGAGCGGCAATTGCATGGTCAAGCCCAGCGCCATTCCGCGAGGAATAATCGTGACTTTGTGCACCGGGTCGGCAGCCGGAATCGACGCGCCCACCAGGGCGTGCCCGGCTTCGTGATATGCCGTGATCTTCTTGTCTTCGGCGGTCAGGATCATCGATTTGCGCTCAGCGCCCATCATGACCTTATCCTTCGCCACTTCGAAATCGTATTGGGTGACAACCTTGCGGTTCTGCCGCGCGGCCAGAAGCGCCGCCTCGTTCACCAGGTTGGCGAGGTCCGCTCCGGCGAATCCCGGTGTGCCGCGGGCGAGTACCTTGAGGTCCACATCGTCGGCCAAGGGGATCTTCTTGGTGTGAACGCGAAGGATCATTTCCCGGCCGTTCAGGTCCGGGCGGTCCACCACGACGCGCCGGTCGAAGCGGCCGGGGCGCAGCAGCGCAGGGTCGAGCACATCGGGGCGGTTGGTCGCGGCGACCAGAATCACGCCTTCATTCGACTCAAAGCCGTCCATTTCGACCAGCAATTGATTCAGAGTCTGCTCTCGCTCATCGTGTCCACCGCCGAGCCCGGCGCCACGGTGACGGCCGACCGCGTCGATTTCATCGATAAACACGATGCACGGGGCGTTCTTTTTCCCCTGCTCAAACAGGTCGCGTACGCGACTGGCGCCGACTCCCACGAACATTTCGACAAAATCGGAACCGGAGATCGAGAAAAACGGAACATTGGCTTCGCCGGCGATTGCGCGGGCCAGCAACGTCTTCCCGGTGCCGGGAGGGCCGATGAGAAGCACACCCTTGGGAATGCGTCCTCCCAATTTCTGAAATTTCTGCGGCTCACGGAGGAACTCGATGATCTCCTGGAGTTCCTCTTTTGCCTCCTCCACGCCCGCGACATCCTTGAATGTCACCTTCTTTTGCTGCGAGGAGTGGAGACGGGCCCGGCTCTTGCCAAAGCTGAGCGCTTTGTTGCCTCCGCTCTGCATCTGGCGCATCATGAAGATCCAGAATCCGAGCAGCAGCACGAACGGGATGGCGTTGATCAGGATCGTGACCCAGTTCCCGGCGCTTTCCTTCTGCACCTTCACTTCCACGCCCTTCGCCTTCATCTCGTCGTACACCTGCGGGTAGTTCGGCGGGATAATCGTGTGGAATTCCTGGTTGTCGTCGCGGTAGACACCGTGGACATCCTGATTTCCGGTCACTGTGACCGATTTCACCTTCCCTTGGTCGATGTCGGCCATCAACGCCGAAAAAGATGGCTGGGCCTCGGGATGCGAGCGTCCGGTCCGCACCACCGCCCACAGCATCACCACCACCATGATGATGACCACCCACAAGACTGCCGTTTTCACATTGGAATTCATTCAATTACTCCCGTGCTGGGGGCCTGGCTCCGCTGGCGCAAAAACTTCCCTGTTTATGAGACGTAAATTATGCACTGTCTGATTCATGGTTCGGAAACATAATCCTCGGAGATTCGCAGGACTAGCTCACTTTCCGAGGTTGCTTCCAGGCCAGCGGCGGGTCCAAAGCGGCGTGCCCACAGGATCCTGTCCTCATACACGAACACGGGCCAGTGGCGTCTTTCCCAAAGTGCAATTCGATGTTCCTGGAACAACTGCTTCAATTTTTGATCCCCGGAATATCCAACCGGCTGGTAACAATCACCCGGCCGCCAATTTCGAATCTCCCAACTCGCCCCCTCTAAACTACGCAAACCAAGGATCTTCAGCCAATCCAAATCCATTTTCACTCTAGCATAATCGGTTTTCGCACTTTCCTTATTTAAAACGTGCAGCGAGAGCGCGGTACCTTCCGGCAGCAGCGCCTGTCCCGGTACCGTTACTCTCACCCGGAAGTTCCGTTCGCGCCCGCTATCGTAGCGATAAGGCGCCAGGCGGACCCAATCGAACGACCGGAAAACGTCCACGCCCGGAATCTGAGCGCGTCCGCTCCCTTTTTCGAGCTGGGCCATTCCGATGACCAGATCGACGTGGGCCATCTCGATTTGCAGCAGATCGCCCTTGACCGCGCCGATCGCCGCCCGGACACGGCGGCGCGCCAAAGCTCGGTCGATGCTCGTCAATTCTAATGTATTCAACACGATGACCCCGTTTCGCGTTTCCGGAACCGGCGCCTGCGAATCCCAATACCGCTCTTCTTCGCGCGCGAGGTCGGCGAGCGACGCCAAGGCCTCGTCCAACCGGGGGTTGAAGCCGTTGCGCAGGGCGGGCATGACTTCGCGGCGCAGCCGGTTCCGGGCAAGGCTGAGATCGGTGTTCGTCGCATCTTCCCGCCACACGATCCCCCGCTGCCGCAGAAGGTCGCGAAGTTCGTCGCCGGTGAGCGTCAGCAGCGGGCGGATCACGCCGCCGGCAGTCATGGGCAGAATTCCCGAGAGGCCGGTGAGCCCGCAGCCGCGAAGGATTCGAAAGAGCACGGTCTCCGCCTGGTCGTCCCGGGTGTGTCCGGTGGCGACTTTCTCAACGGCTCCCGAGGCGATCAACTCGTGAAAGAACGAATATCGCGCCATGCGGGCCGCTTGTTCCAGGTTGCCGCCAGCCGCGCGTACGTCAACCCGCCGGAGGTGCAACGGAAGGCCGCGGGCCGCAGCCAGGGCCGAGACAAAGCGGGCGTCCGCATCGGAATCCTCGCCGCGTAGTTGGTGGTCGAGGTGAATCACCGACAGCCGCAGGCGTAGTACGCCGGCGAGCGCGGTGAGAATTTCGAGCAGGCCCACCGAATCGGCGCCTCCGGACACCGCGACGCCGACGCGGGTTTCCGATTCCCCGCCGGCAGGCAGCATGCGATGGCGCGCGATATTTCGCAGCACGCGCTCCAGAATGCCGGCACCGTTTTGCGAGGTGGAGCTCAAGATAACTTCATTGTAAGTTTTCGAGAGTGGGGCCCGGAGCCGGTGTTCTTGTTACGAAAATGGTTTGACAATTATTCATCTCTCGCGCAGAATATTCGCGGGGGATTCCTCGCATGATGACTGGCATGTCCTTACGTGCTGCTGTAACTCTCGTTTCTGCCGCGATATTGTCTATGGGTTGTCTGTTGGGCCAGCAATGTTCCACAGCCGCTCAGGCGGGTGACTATGTGATGACCTGCGACGGTTACGTCACCATAGTCGGCGCGGCGACACTCATTCCAACCAAGGTGCTTTCCAGCGTGAATGTTACAAGCGGTGGCACGTTCACCGGAACGGGAACGGCCTCCCTTGGCGGAAAAATTCTCAGCGCTACGTTGTCCGGGACAGGCTCCGTGAACAGCAATTGCACTGGGTCCGTCCTTCTGGCGCAAACAGTTGGCGGCCAAACCGCGCCCAGCCTCAGTGCGAACGTCGCTGTCTCCGATTCGGGCAATACCATTGACGCGCTGGTAACCGTGCCTAACTTCGTCCTTTCGTGCCGGCTGAAGCGGCTCGCGGCGGGGCAGTAGCCGAAGAACGGATCAAAGCGGGCGGCTGTCCGATACAGACTCCTGTACGGCCTCGAGCGAGGTATAGCCCGGGGAATAGCCCAACTTCGTCCGTGCCTTCTCTATGCTGCAGTTGGGCGAATGAGCGATGTGGTCCCAGGTGTAGGCTGCTTCCCGTTCGCTAACGGTATTCGTCCACTCGGCCCAGGGCAGAAACCGCAGGCGCGGCGCTTGGCCGAACCATGCAGACATCGCCTCCGCGTAGCCGCGGAGTGTGAGCGCCTTTTCGGACACCACGTGAAAGCTCTCGGCGATCGCGCGCTCCGGCATTTCCACGGCGCGCTCAAAGGCCTGCGCTACATCGTCCGCGTGCACGTGATGTACGGTCTCCATGCCCAGGTTCGGCAGACAAAGCTCCTCACCCTGGGCCAGTTGCGAAAATACGCGCGGGTGAAAATGCCCGGCGGGATTGAGCGGCGCCCAGCCCTTGCCGACGATATGGCCGGGGTGGAGAATCGCCGCGGGAAAACGCCCGGATTGCGCCTCTTCGAGCAGGAACTGCTCGATCGCCGCTTTCCGCTTGCCGTACTCGCAGAACGGCTTTCGCGGCAGGTCCTCCGTTGCGGGGACAACGGTGCTATACCCATGCACCCAGATCGTTCCGCAGTGCAAAAAGAGCCGCAGGGTCCCCCGCAAGGCGTCCACAAGCTGCCGGGCGCTTTCCGGCGTAAAGCAAGTCAGGTCGATCACGACCTCGGCCCGCAAATCCCGTATCTTTGCGCCGAAGGTTCCCGATGGCTCCGTCGCCTTACGATCGAGCGTGGCGAACGTTACCTTCTCCCAAGCCGGGTCGGGCGTATAAGGGCTCCGCAAACCCCGGCTTACCACGGTCACTTCGTGGCCGCACCGAACCAGGCGCGGAACCAAGTAAGTTCCGATATGCCCAGAGCCTCCAATTACGGCGATTTTCATATGCCAGCGATCTACGCCGGACCGTAGTTCTTATCGATGAGCCCTTGCAGAAAATGCTTTGAAGCCTGTATGTCGGCGAGCTGCTGCGGACCGCTGATTTCCCGTTCGATCGTGACCGGACCTTCGTAGTTCAGCTCTTTCAGCCGGCGGAACACCTCCGGAAAGTTCACCCGGCCCTTCCCGATGGCGACTTCCTTGCCCAATTCCCTGGGACCGGTGGGGTACATTCCGTCCTTGGCGTGCATGCCCCGGACATGCTTGCCGATCACGTCCAGCGCTCCCACAGGCTCGCCCTTTCCATAAAGAATCAGGTTCGCCACGTCCAGGTTCACCTTGACGTTATCGAGTCCGGTGTCGGTGATCGCGCGCAGCAGCGTGACCGGACTCTCCTGTCCGGTTTCCATAAGGAAGATCTGTCCGTTTCCGCCGCAATGACGTCCTACCGTCCGGATTGCTTCCACTACTTCGCTGTACAGGGGCTCATTGGGATCTTCCGGAATAAATCCGCAGTGCGTGTGCACCGCTTTGATACCGCACTCTTGCGCCAGGTCGGAGGCTTTCTGCAGCGCGTCGATTCTTGCGGCGCGCATTTCCCGGGGCACCAGGCCGCAAGTCAGCGGCCCACCGTAGAAATTCCATTCGATATGGCCCGGCCCCAGCGTCATCGCGGCGGTTACTTCCACTCCGTACTTCTTCATGGCCGCTTTCAACGGGCCGGCGACGGACAGAGAGGGCACCGCCCCGACGCTTGCCTGGCAGGATGCGAGCCCGAATCCCTTTACCTTCTGCATCGCCTTTTCGACGGCGTCCGGCGTGCTCGCATCGACGATTACGCCCAGGCGCGGGCGGCCGCTTTTGTTCGCGCCCGCCGGAGAAGCCAGTACCGGCAGCGCGGCTGCCGCTGTCGAAAGAAAAACTCTACGCCCGATATCCATGTTTTTAGTTTCCTGAGATAACTCCCGATTAGAAAATGCGCACCCGGAATTTTGCGCCTGTTCGGAATCTTATCACTCGAAGCGCGCCTTCGGTGGCGAACCACCGAAACAGTATAATCGTCGAATGCAAGTCAACCGGAGATCCTTCCTTGGCGCGGCCGGCGGCGCGGCGTTCGCGCTTGGCGCGGTAAATGCGTCCGCTGCCCGATCGGCGCAGCCCGGCTTTCATCTTGGGGTTGCTTCCTACTCGCTTCGCAAGTTCCCGCGGTCGGAAGCCATCAAGATGATTCAGCGCCTGGGCGAAAAGTACGTCAATATCAAATCGTTCCACCTTCCTCTCGAGTCCACCCCGGATGAAATTCGCGCCGCCCGCAAGGAGTTTGAAGACGCGGGACTCACTATCGTCGGCGGCGGCAATATCGCCTTCCCCAAGGCCGATGAAGCGGACATCCGCGCCAAGTTTGAATACGCCAAGCTTGCTGGAATGCCCCTGATCGTGTGCGCGCCCACACCCGAGACGCTGCCGATGATGGAGAAATACGTGAAGGAGTACGACATCAAGATCGCCGTCCACAATCACGGACCGAAGGATAAATTTCCCTCGCCGCTCGACGCTCTTAAACTCCTCAAGAACATGGACCCGCGCTGTGGCGTCTGTGTGGACGTGGGCCATACGGCGCAGGCGGGAGTGGATGTCCTGAAGGCTATTCGCGCATCGGGCCCGCGGTTGCTCGACATGCACATCAAGGACATGAAGGTCTACGGCGATGAGTCCACGCTTTGCGACGTCGGTGACGGAATCCTCCCCATACCCGGAATTTTTCGCGAGCTGGAAAAGCTGAACTACAAGGCCTACGTGAATCTGGAGTACGAGATCAACGGAGACGATCCGCTATTCGGCATGGCGCGCTCGTTTTCCTATATGCACGGCGTTCTGGCCGGCATGGCGTAAACGTAAAAAAGCCGGACGCTCCGCGCGTCCGGCCCTTTTGGGTGTCGAATTAAATTCGCACGTTACTTCTTGGCGGTGGCGGCGAGTTTTTCCCGCTGTTCTTTTAGGATCGCTTTACGGCTCAGCTTGATCTTGTTGCCTTCGAGCGCCAGTACCTTCACCAGGATCTGGTCGCCTTCCTTCAACTCGTCCCGCACGTTCTTAATGCGGTTCTCGGAAATCTCGCTGATGTGCAGCAATCCGTCGGTGCCGGGGAAGATCTCGACAAACGCGCCGAATTCCGCCAGCCGCACCACCTTGCCCAGGTAGGTCTTGCCCACTTCGGCAACCGCGCCGATGTCGGTGACCCGCTGGATCGCCTTCTCCGCCGCAATTCCGTCCGTGGCGTAAATGTTCACCGTGCCGTCGTCGGAAACGTCGATCTTGCAGCCCGTCTCGTCTACAATACTGCGAATCATCTTGCCGCCCGGTCCGATCAGTTCGCGGATCTTGTCCACCGGAATCTGCAGAGTGAAGATGCGGGGCGCGTACTTCGACATCTCCTTGCGAGGCTCGGCCAGGACCGCCACCATCTTGTCCAGAATGAACAGCCGGGCTTTCCGGGCCTGCTCCAGGGCTTCGCGCATGATGGAAACGGTGACGTTCGGCACCTTGATATCCATCTGCAGACCGGTGATGCCGGTCCGTGATCCAGCAACCTTGAAATCCATGTCGCCGTAGTGATCTTCGGCGCCCGCGATATCGGTCAGGATGGCGTACTTGTCGCCTTCCTTCACCAGACCCATCGCGATGCCGGCGATCGGCGTCGCAATCGGAACGCCCGCGTCCATCAGAGCCATGGTCGCGCCGCACACCGTCGCCATCGAACTCGATCCGTTCGATTCCAGGATGTCGCTCACCACGCGGAGAGTGTAAGGGAAAG